>NZ_MUIO01000001.1 GCF_002087235.1 Pseudomonas floridensis
GCTTGATCGAACCGCTGACTTCGCAGCCGCTGATCCTCACCGGCCTGTCGTTCGGCGGGCTGGTCGCCTATGAAATGGCCCGGCGGCTGACGGCGGCGGGGCATCGGCGGGTGACGTTGGTGCTGCTCGACACCCAGGGCTCTGACGACCCCGGTTTTCGGCAGCAGATCGGCACCGTGGACATGGCCGAATTCCGCGACAAGCTGGTGCGTTTCAACGGCATGTATCCGGGCATCGAAGACGCGCAGGTCGAGCGTTATTTCCACCTCTACAACCACAATCGCCTGGCCATGGCGGCTTACGAATGCCTGCCGCAGGCGGGCCGGATCGTGCTGGTCCAGGCCCGAGAAGGCTTCAGCCGTCAACAGTTGCACGAGCTGCGCGGATTCTGGCGGCGTCGCGCAGGCAATGGCTATCAGGCCCGCCTGGTGCATGGCGGGCACTGGGACATGCTGGAAAGCGCCGAGGTGCATCGAGTTTCGCAGACGCTCAGGCGCGAACTGCAACGTTTCGATGCGCAGGAGGCGAAATGATGGATACCCACGAGCACAACACGAACAGCCCGAGAACTTTACTGGGACGCTTCGCCGAGCAAGTGCGCGACACGGCGCAGGCGCTGGCGGTGATCGACCTGCAGCGACAGTTGAGTTACGCCGAACTGGACAGCGCCAGCGAGCGCATAGCAAACGGACTCAAGGCGCGAGGTGTGAAACCCGGCGAATCGCTCGCGCTGTGTATGCCGCGTTGCTGGCAATGGGTCGCGACGATGCTCGGCGCTTTGAAAACCGGCGCGGTGGTGGTGCCGCTGGACGCTGCCAGCCCGTTCAAGCGCCGGGAACTGATGCTGGCCGACGCCGGTTGTGTCGGGCAGGTGACCTTGACGGAAGAGGCGGGCGGGTCGCCGTCACTCTGGCACGTTGCCGTCGACGTGCTGCTGGATTACCCGGACCCGCCTCGGCAATCGATTGCCGATACGTTCGCCGAGGTGATGTTCCTGTTCTACACCTCGGGCACCACGGGCACGCCGAAGGCGGTGGAGGTTGGCGAGCGAGCTCTGTTGCGGCTTGTCGAGCCCGACGGCTACCTGACGATTCGACCGGCAGACCGGTTTGCCTGCCTGTCCAACCCGGCGTTCGATGCGTGCAGTTTCGAGTTGTGGGCTCCACTGCTCAACGGCGCTTGCTGCGTGATGATCGCCGACGCAGACCTGCAGGATGCCCGGCGCCTCGCTGAGGTGCTCCAGAGGCAACGCGTCACCACGCTGTTCATGACCGTATCGCTGTTCAACACCCTGAGCGCCGAATATCCGGCCTGCTTCGCCAGCCTGCGTCAGGTGCTGATCGGCGGCGAGCAGGTCAGTGCTGCCGCCGTTCGCGCCTGGTACCGCGCCAACCCTGACAGTGACTGCCGGATTTTCAATGTCTATGGGCCGACCGAATGCACGACATTCGCCTTGAGCTACCCGATTGCCCGCGATTTCGAAGGGGATGCGGTGCCCATCGGCTGGCCGTTGCCGGACACCGGCGTGCGTGTGCTGGATGACCGGCAATACCCGGTCGCGCCCGGTGAAGCTGGCGAGTTGTACCTGAGCGGCAGCGGGGTCGCGCGCGGCTACCGTCATCGCCCTGAAGAAACTTCGCGCAGTTTCGTTCGTCTGCACGGCTTTGATGGCGCTGAGCAGCGGTATTACCGCACCGGCGATCTGGTGCGCGTCAATGGCGACGGGTTGATCGAGTACCTGGGCCGCATGGACCGGCAGGTCAAAGTCCGTGGCTTTCGTATCGAACCGGGCGAAATCGAGCAGCGCCTGCTGGAGCATCCGGGCGTGGCGCAGGTATACGTGGGCACGCGCCGCCATGCGGCCGAAGATCATCAGTTGCTGGCCTTCATCGTGCCGCGCCACCCGCTGGATTACCGCGAATTCGACGCCCACCTGCGCACGCAGCTGGCACCCTGGATGCGTCCGCACCGGTTGCATCTGGTCGAACGTCTGCCGTTGACCGCCAACGGCAAGATCGACCCTGTCACTTTGTTGGCCGAGGCGCCGCCAGCCTGGCGGCCTGACGTTGACACCGCCTGTGACGACACGCAATCACCCGCTCTGAACTGGTTGCTCGGTCAGGCTCGCGCGCTGTTGTCGCACCCTGCGCTGGGTGCGCAGGATGATTGGCTGGGCAGTGGCGGCGATTCGCTGAAAGCCCTGCGCCTGCGCTCGATCATCCGCACGCATTGGCAGAGGGAAATCCCCATGGCTGCGCTGCTGAGCGAGTCATTCGAGACGCTCGCCGAGCGCCTGAACAGCGAGCAGAACCCGGCGTCCACGTACCCGGCCGCACCCGCCGTCGGCACCTCCCGGCGTCAGCCTGCGACAGCCGAACAAAGTCGGCTGTGGTTGTTGCAACAGCGCACGCCGGACAGCACCGCCTACAACGTGCCGATCATCCTGCACTTGGCGGCAGGGATTGATGTGCAGGCGTTGAGTGATGCCATCGGGCGTCTTGTGGCCCGGCATCCGGCCTTGCGCATGGCGTTCGAGTCTGCGGCGGACGGGTTGCATCAGGTGGTGGCCGACCAGGCCGCGTCCTGCCGCAGCTTTGCCCCCGGACATTTCACTGAGCAAAACTGGCGCAGTTTCGCGACGCTGGTTTTCGACACACCGTTCGATCTGGCAACGCCGAGCCTGTTTCGGGCCTGGCTGTTGCCGTTCGCCGATGGCAGCTGTCGGCTGCTGATCAATCTGCACCACATCATTACCGACGGCTGGTCGATGAACCTGTTGTTCGAGGATTTGGCACAACTTTACGACGCCACCGTGCAGGGGCGGGTAGCGGCCGATCCGTTGCCCGGCCCGACCACGCTCGAGTTTGCCCAGTGGCAGCGCCAATGGCGTATCGCGCCTGCGTACCGTGATCAGCGTCGGGCGCTGGCTGGCGTGCATCGGCGGCTGGACGCGCCGTCGCCTGCGCTGCAACCGGTGCGTGCGCCGGGCCCGCAGGCCAGCCTCTACCGGCAGCCACTGGGCGTGGTACGCAGCGCAGCGCTGGACCGGTTTTGCAGTCAGCATCGCTTCACGCGCTTCGAAGTGCTGTTCAGTGTTTACGCCTGGAGCGTTTATGCCCTGACCGGGTGCACGCGACCCAGCATCGCCAGCCCGGTTTCCAATCGCCCATTGGCAGTGTTCGAAAACGCGCTGGGCATGTTCGCCAATACCGTGCTGATCCCCACTGCGTTCGATCACGACGTGGTGCTGACCGTGCAGTTGCGTCGTCAAACGGAGCGGGTGCGTGACGTACTGGCGTTGCAGGATGTGGTTCTCGCCGATCTGGTGGAAGACCTGCGGTTGTCATCGACCTCGGCCCTGTTCGATTTCATGTTCGTGCTGGAAAACACCGATTACGCCCGATTGGCTGACACTGGCCTGCGCGCCACTCTGGAATTTGCCGACGCGTTGCAGGCCAAGTGCCCGCTGACCCTGCTGATGGTCGATGGCGGCGCGCAACTGGAGTGCTGGTGGGAATATCAGTGCAGCCATTTCGACGTGACGCAGATCAGCGCGATCAACGCCGTGTTCCAGCGGGGTCTGGATCTGCTGCTGGAGCGTCCGGCTGCAACCCTTGATGACGTGCTCCAGCCCTACCGTTGCGGTCTGCCACCGGCCAGTCTTGGCGAGAACGCCGAGCCACCGTTCACGACCTTGGCCGACTGGTTCGAGCATCAGGCGCAGAGCACGCCGGACACCATCGCGCTGGTTGCCGGTCAGTGCCGCCTGAACTATGCCGAGCTGAACGCGCAGGCGGATAATCTGGCCACGCTTCTGCTGGACCGACACCCATTGCTGCGCAGGCAAGACGACGCGCCGCTGCAGGTCGTGGTGTATCTGGACGCGTCGGTCGAGCATATCGTCGCCTTGCTGGCGCTGGCCAAACTCAACCTGACCGCTGTGCCGCTGGACCCCGGTTATCCGTTGGCCGTGCAACGCCAGGTGCTGCAGCAGGCGCAGCCCCAGTGTCTGCTGTTCAGCACGGCGACCGAAGCGGCACTGGACGGACTGGCCGTCGAGTCATGTGTTCGCCACCGGATCGACCTTGATGATGCACCGCTGCAACCGTTCCAGCGTCCGCCTCACAAGGGGGAACGGCCGCTGTATACCTTGTTCACCTCGGGTTCCACCGGCACGCCCAAAGGTGTGCAAGTGCCGGATATCACGTTATGCAACCTGCTGCACTGGCAACGCACTGAAGGCCGGTTGCCCGCCAGATCCGTGACGTTGCAATTCTCCATGCTGTCGTTTGACGTGTCGTTTCAGGAAATTTTCAGCACGCTGTGTGGCGGCGGCACCTACCACCTGATCGAACCGCGCTGGCGGCAGGATGCCCAGGCGTTGCTGGATTATCTGCTGGCCGCGCGCGTCGAGCGCGTATTTCTGCCTGGCGTTGCCCTTCAGCATCTGGCGCAAACCGCCGTCAGCCAGCGCCTGTATCCGCAGGCTTTGCGTGAGGTGATCACCGCTGGCGAGCAATTGCTGTGCAGCGATGCATTGCGCGACTGGTTCGGCGGCATGCCCCAGGCACGGCTGTTCAACCATTACGGCCCGACCGAAACCCACGTGGTCAGTGCCTGGAACCTGCCAGCAGCGGTTGAGGACTGGCCGTTGCGTGCGCCCATCGGGCGGGCGGTGAGCAATGCACGGTTGCTGCTGGTGGATGAGTTCGACCGGCCGGTGCCTGCGGGCAGTCGCGGCTACTTACTGGTGGCCGGACCGATGATTTCTCGCTGCTACCTCGCCGACCCGGGGTTGAACGCCACGCGTTTTGTCGAACTGCCACAAGCGGACGGCACGCTTGCGTTGTTCTACCGCACCGGCGACCTGGCCTGCACCGACGCTGCCGGTTTGCTGCATTACCTGGGCCGCGACGATCAGCAGGTCAAAATCAGCGGCCAGCGTCTGGAACTGGGGCAGATCGAAGCGGCGCTGATGCAGGCGCCATCGGTGGTCAACGCGGTGGTAACGATTCACGGCGAATCGCAACGCTTGACCGCCTGCCTGCAACTGGAAGGTTCGCCGCCCGATCCACAGGCTCTCGACCGTCAGGTTGCGCTGCACCTGCCGGCCCATGTGCGAATCGATGAATACCGGCGGATAGACGTCTGGCCACGTACACCGAGCGGCAAGATCGATCGACGGGCATTGAACGGGCTGGGCACACCGCTGCCACGTCAGAGCACCGTTCCTGCGACCGGGCAATTGAACCCGCTGGAACAGCAACTGAGCGAGCTGTTCCTGGCGGTGATCGGTCACCCCATCGAGGTGGATCAGACCTTCTTCGAAGCGGGTGCCACCAGCCTTGGCCTCATGCGATTGCACGCTCGCTATCATCAGGAATTGTCACAACCGGTGTCGATGTCTGACCTGTTCGAGCACGTCAGCGTGCGCCGTCTGGCGCGGCATTTGAGCGCGTCGTCTTCGACTTCGGCCCGGCATGCGCAGAGTGTCGATGCCCGTGAGCAACCGATGGCCATCATCGGCATGACCGTCAATGTGGCCGGTGCGCAGAATCTGGCCGAATTCTGGACGATGGTTCAAGGCAATCGACTGGGCATCGAGCAGTTCGCCGCCGCTGAAGGGCAGGTGGGTGCGCGCAGTCAGTTGAACGGCCTGCTGGATTTTGACCCCGAGTATTTCGGCATCAGCCGTCAGGAAGCACGCTTGATGGACCCGCAGCAGCGGCATCTGCTGATGGCCTGCGTGCAGGCGTTGCAGCATGCCGCGATCACGCCTGGCGCCGAGGGGCCGCGTATCGGGTTGATTGCCAGCTGCGGCGAAACCACTTACTTCCAGCAGATGCTGCGCGACAGCAGCGATGGCGATCTGCCGGACGGGTTTCAGATGGCGCTGCATCATGACAAGGACTTTCTCGCCACCAAGGTCGCTTACCATCTGGACCTCACCGGTCCGGCCATGAGCGTGCAGGCGGCGTGCGGCAGTTCGCTGATCGCGGTGCATCTGGCCAGCGCCATGCTGCGCCAGGGCGACAGTGACGTGATGCTGGCGGCAGGCGTGCTGGTCGATCCGACGCTCACAGAAGGTTATCGTCACCGCTCCCAGCACATCTTTTCCCGTGACGGCCTGTGTCGACCATTCAGCGAGGACGCCAGCGGCACCATCGGCGCCAGTGGCTATGGCGTTGTAGTGCTTAAACCGCTGGCCCGTGCCGAGGCTGACGGTGACCGGATCTACGCGGTGGTCGAAGCCACGGCGCTGAACAATGACGGGCGCAGCAAGATGAGCTACACCGCGCCGTCGGTCGCGGGGCAGAATGCGGTCATTCGCGAAGCCATGCGCAAGGCCGGCGTCGCCGGGGCCGACATGGGTTATATCGAAGCGCACGGCACCGGCACGCTGCTGGGCGACCCGGTCGAGGTCGCGGCGCTGAGCAAGGCGTTTGGTCCTGCGCCTGAGTCGGAGTGCGCGCTGGCTTCGGTCAAGAGCCAGATCGGTCATCTGGGCGCCGCGGCGGGTGTGGTCGGACTGATCCGGGCAACGCTTGCGGTGTTTCACGGGGTGATTCCGCCCAACCTGGGATTCTCACGGATCAACCCGCAGATCGAGCTCAAGGACTCGCCGTTCTACATTCCCACGACGTCCCGACCCTGGCCTGAAGGCCGTCGGCGGTTGGCCGGGGTCAGCAGTTTCGGCATTGGTGGCACCAACGCCCATGTGATTGTCGGCGCGGCTCGATCACCCGTGCAGATGACGCCAGACAAGACGACCTGCCTGCTGCTGTCGGCGCACAGCCGCTCGGCGCTGGAGCGGGACATGGCCGTCATTCAAGGCCGGTTGAACGACTTTCCCGAGCAGCGCACGGCATTGCTGCGTCACCTGCAATCCGGTCGGCGCGCCTTGCGCTGGCGCATGGCGATGGTCTGTCCGATGGATGGGCCTGTGTGTTTGCAGAGCGCATCGATCAAGGAGGTCACGCCCTCGACGGTGCGTTTGAACAGTGGTGAGCATTCGCCGCAAGCGCTGCTCGAGGCCTGGTATGACGGAGCAACGATTGACGGACCGTCGCGCTCGGCACCGCCGCCCTGGGACCTGCCGCCCTCGGCTTTCGATCTGCAGACTTATCGTTTTCAGAGCAGCGTCGCGTCCGAACCTGGCATTGAACGCCAGCCAATCGCGGACTGGTTTTATCAGCGACAGTGGCAGCGAGTGCGGCGCATGAGTTCACGCAGTGCCGCTCAGCGTCGTGATCTGTTGCTGGTCTGCAGCCATGACGGTCTCGACGAGACACTGCGTGATTGCCTGCAGGGCGTTTACCGGCGCGTGGTCGAGGTCCGCGCGGGCAACGGCTTCCAGCGGCTTGGTCCTGATTGCTACGGGCTGGACCCGCTGGACACTCAGGCGCTGGGCCGCTTGCTTGAGACCGTGAGTGCAGCGACCGACAGCGAGCCGGCCCCGCAGACGCTGGACTGGTTGCATGCGCTGCCGCTGTCGGTCTCCGGCCAGGTCAACGAGCAAAGCCTGGCGGCCGCGCAGTGGGCATGTCTGGACACGATCAGCGCTTTATTGCAGGGCTGGGGCCAGGTGCCGCGCAGTCTCTCGTTGCGGCTGTGGTTGCTGTCGTGGCAGGCCTGTCCAGTCAACGGCGACGTGAAACGTCCCGAGTTGGCGGCGCTGGCGGGTGTCACTGAGGTCGTTCCTCAGGAGTATCCGGTGCGTTGTCATTGGCTGGACCTCGACGGTCCGCAACTCGCCGCTCGCCCTCAGGCGCTGGCGGCGCTGCTGTCTGACCCCGAAGCGGCACCCCGGCGCATGGCGATTCGCGACGATTACCTGTGGCAGCCAAGCGTGCAGGCCAGTCCGATGGCCACGCCGAAGGTCGAGGCGGATCTGCTGGCACAGGACGGGGTAGTTCTGGTGCTGGGAGGCAGCGGTGGCATCGGCAGCACGTTGTGCGAGCACCTGTTGCGCGACAGCCAGCGGCGAGTGGTGTTGCTGTCGCGTCGTGGCGAATGCCCAGATGCTCTGACGGCTTACCGCTCGCGCATCGATATGCTTCAGGCCGATATGGCCGACCGCGCAGGCTGGCCGAGGGTGCTTGAACAGCTGCGTGGTCGCTATGGCCGCTTCGACGGCATCATCCACGCTGCCGGGGTCGGCGCGGGCAGTCTGATCCGTCATCGCGATGCGAACGCTCTGGCCGACGCAATGGCCGCCAAGACCCTTGGCATGCTGGCGGTCGAGGAGCTGATCCAGCAGATGACGCCCAGATTCGTGCTGTACTGCTCGTCAATGGCGTCGATGTTTGGCGGTGCGGGCCACCTGGACTATGCGGCGGCCAGCGGTGTGCTGGACGGCTTTACCCACTACCACCCGACTACGACGAGCGACTGCGTGCGATTGGGCATCAATTGGGACATCTGGCGCGACTCCGGCATGGCCACGCACGCGTCGGCAGGCGATGCCACGCACCTGCAACACCTGGCCGTGGGTATGTCGGCGCAAGAGGGCTGTCATGTCTTCGACATCGCGCTCAATGCTCAACTGCCACAACTACTGATCTCGACGACCCCCATCGACACGGCACGGCGTTTCTATCCGGTGCGTCATGGCGCGGGACCGACTGTGGCGCAATCTGCCCTTGAGGCCTCGACGGTGAACGGGCAGGGCGCGGACCTGAAGACCCGTCTGCATGATTGTCTGTGCAAGTGGCTGGGCGTAACGGCGCTGGACGAAGATGATTCGCTCTACGAGCTGGGTGCCGATTCGCTGACCTTGCTGGACCTGATCGATGAACTTCAAACGGCCACCGGTGTGGTGATCGAACTGTCGCGGTTCAGCCATAAGGTCAGCCTGCGCGAGGTGCTGGCGCTGGTGCAGGATGATGATTGCGATCCGACGGCCACTACGCAGAACGCCTGGGACGATGCGGTACGTATCGATGAGTGGCACGCGGGGGCAGGGCACGACTGGCTTTACCTGGTGCACCCGGTCGGTGGCGATGTTCAGGCGTATCGTGAACTGGTGTCGGCATTGCATCCGGACCTCGGCGTGCGGGTGATTGCCGACCCGGCGCTGCGTTTGCCCGAGCTGCCTGCCATCAGCCTGGCTGAGCGCGCGCGACTTTACGTGCAGGCGGTGCATGCCGCCCATGCCGAACGCACGAACTGGCGACTGGCTGGTTGGTCGTTTGGCGCCTGGGTTGCGCAGGCCATGTGCGGTCTGACGCAGGACTCGGGTTTGATACAGCCGACGCTGTATCTGATCGACCCGCCCGCGCCGGATGCCGGAGCCGAGCTGGCGCAGATTGACGAGCAGCAGGTTCGCGAAGTCTTCCAGCGCGAGTTCTCCGCGCGTCGGCCCGGCGAGATGGCCAACGACGACACATCGCGCTACCTGCAACGGCTGATCGTCTGCTGTCAGAACAACATGGCCAGCATGGCGGATCATCGGCCCACGCAACTGCCCGCGACCGCGACGCGACTGTTCATCGCTACACGACCCAATCCCTACGGCATGGGCAACAATTGGCAAATGCCAGCGCTCAAGGCAGCGTGGCAGGCCTTGTTACCGCAGTTGCAGAGCTGGCAGCCGCTGGACACCGATCATTACGGCATGGTCGCCAGTCCGTGGGTGCAAGCCATCGCCGAAATGATCAACACCGACTTGATTGAGCAGATGTGAGGAGAGCGACATGGAAGATGCCGGGGCGCAGTTCGACGTGGTGATCAACAAGGAGGGCCAATACGCCATCTGGCCTTCAGGCAAGGCGATGGCGTCAGGATGGAGCCTGGCAGGTGTGTGCGGTGAACGACAAACCTGTCTGGATTACATCGCCGAACACTGGACGGACATGCGTCCGCGTTCGTTACGCACGAGTGATCGGTCGCAGTGATCGGCTCGGCCGCCGGATACGACAATCAGAGGGTGAGGGAACATGGATCAACTGGCACTCAAGGCCATCGAGCGCATTGCGTCCGCTACGCACGCGCCGTACCGCAGCATCGGCATTGACCGGCTGACGCCGATCATTGGCGCCGAGGTGAGCGGTGTGGACTTATCGCAGCCTTTGGGCAACGAGCAACTGGGTGAGATCCGCCGGGCGTTTCTGGAGAATCATGTGCTGGTGTTTCGCGATCAGCACCTGAGCGTGGAGCAGCACAAGGCGTTTGGTCGACTGTTCGGTAAGTTGCGCACCTTGCCGGTGGACAGCATCGATGGCGATGATCCCGAACTGGTAGTGGTCCGTGCCAACGCCCAGTCACGCTTCGTCGCGGGCGAAACCTGGCACACCGACGGCACCGCCGACCTTGAGCCTTCGATGGGGTCGATGCTCTACGTCAAGGAAACCCCGGCCATCGGCACGGGCGGCGATACGCTGTTCGCCAATATGCACCTGGCGATCGAGATGCTGTCACCGATCATGCAGCAGTTCCTTGCCGGACTGACCGCCATTCATGATGGCGAAATACCCTGGAAAGGCTTCAAACCGCCCGCCAACCTGCCCAAGAGCGAGCACCCGGTGGTGGTGCGCCACCCTGAAACCGGCAGGCCGACACTGTTCGTCAACTCGGGGTTCACGTCGCATATCGTGCAGCTGTCAGGCGGCGAGAGTCAGACCCTGCTGAACATGCTGTTCGACCTGGTCGCCCGTGAGCCGATTCTCAGTTGCCGAGTGCGCTGGGCACCGAACACGCTGGTGTTCTGGGACAACCGCTGCACCCAGCATCACGCGGTCTGGGACTACTTTCCGCATTCTCGCTATGGAGAACGCATCACGATTCTGGGTTCGCGGCCGCAGGCTTGAACGCGTGTCCCGGAGCAAAAAGATTTCGTGGGAGTGAGCCAACTGTTTTTAACGACCTCTTAGATACACCTTTTTCGCGAACAAGTTGGCTCCCACGACCTCGCTCCCACCAGAAAGCGTTTGTTCGACGGGTAGGCGAGCGATCAGGACGATGGCCTGGCAGCACTGCGCACTGGCTCCAGCGGCAATGTATAAATCAGGTCGTCAAACCATTGATCACCAATCTGATAAGCCTGCGGCACGCGCTGCTCGAAGCTGAAGCCGCATTTCTCCAGCACTTTGCACGAGGCGATATTGCCATCGGTCACAGTGGACTCCAGCGAGTCCAGGCCGATGGCGGCGGCGTAATCGATAATTGCCAGGCGCGACTCGGTGCCATAACCCTTGCCTTGATGCTCGGGCAACAACAGACAACCCACCTCGGCATGACCCGGGGACATGATGCGAAAGCCGCTGACGCCCAGCTCCTGCCCGCTCAGCGTGTCGATTACTACCAGGCACAGCCAGTGATCCGACTGCGGTGTCCAGGCCGGCAGTCGATGATCGAAACCCTTGCGGATCATCTCTTCGCCGATTTCTCCGAACACATACTGCATGGTCTGCGGCTCACGATGAAGCCTGAGAAACAACGGCCAGTCCGTGTCGACCAGCGTGCGCAGGTAAAGCCGTTCAGTGTTCAACTCAAGCATCCATTGCTCCTTGCACGATCAGAAAGGCACGGGGTTTTGTACCCGGCGCGGGGGGAATGATCAATCACTGAATCAGTACATCAGCCTTTAACAGTGCGCAAGGCAAGATCGCTCTGTCATTTCATGCAATGAACGCCATGGCGTGGCGCGACTCTATTCATCAGCGCAGCGCGCAACGTCACCCATCACAGCGGCTACCGGCCTGACAGGAGCGTAACCCCTTGGACAAAAAACAACCTTTGTCTTTCAGCGAGCAGGAGCGGGCACAGGCGCGCCAGTTCAATCAGAAGCTCGCCCGGTTTCCCCGCTTCAAGGTCCGCAACCGCGTCATGCCCGTTCTGATTCAGTCACTGTTGCGCGTCAGCCAGATCGGCGGTGCGGGCAAACTCACCCGACACGGCCTGCGCGCGGAAAAGAAAATCGTCAGCGCCAATAATGTACCCGTGTCCGTGCGCATCATCAGGCCCAACGGCAAACCGAAAGGCGTCGTGCTCGATTTGCACGGCGGCGGCTGGGTGATCGGCAATGCACAGATGAACGACGACCTCAACGTCGCAATGGTCAATGAGTGTGACGTGGCCGTGGTCTCGGTGGATTACCGGCTTGCCGTCTCCACGCCGGTCGAAGGTCTGATGGACGACTGCTTCTCGGCGGCCTGCTGGCTGCTGGGCAATGACTGCACGGAGTTTGCCGGCCTGCCGGTGATCATCGTCGGCGAATCGGCTGGCGGTCACCTCGCCGCAGCCACCTTGCTGAAGTTGAAGGAAAAGCCCGAGTTGCTGCTACGCATAAAAGGTGCGCTGCTCTATTACGGCGTCTACGACCTCACCGGATCGCCCAGCGTGCGCGCAGCCGGACCCGAAACCCTGGTCCTTGACGGTCCCGGCATGGTCGACGCCCTGCGCCTGCTGACGCCGGGTCTGACCGACCAACAGCGCCAGCAACCGCCGCTGTCACCCTTGTACGGCGACCTCAACGGTCTGCCGCCCGCGCTGATGTTTGTCGGCGACATCGATCCGCTGCTGGACGACACCCTGCAAATGGCCGAGCGCTGGAGGGCCGTGGCCGAGGTCGAAATGCACCTGCTGCCGGATTCACCGCACGGGTTCGTTCACTTTCAGACGGCGATGGCGGGAAAGGTGCTGGCGCATGCGAGGACGTGGGTGAGTGGGGTGATGGGTGGTTGATTTGCCGAGTGGGTCAGCTCTTTGGAAGTTATCTGGGGCGTTTTCTGTCTTTTAAAGCGTGTATGGCTGGTTTTCACCGCAATACGGCCTACATGCCGACGCGGCACGCCGGGCTGCTCGATTCGGCGTTCAAACACAAGGTTGTGGTCAAGCATGACCCGGTAAACCCGTTTCACATTGATCGCGGGCACGACGCAGCAGTCCCCAGACGCGACGGTATGCATAGCTGGGTAGTTCGCTGACCTCTTGCTGAATTTCAGTGACCAGCTCTACGTCATTCAGGTCTGCTTCGCCGTACTTTGGGCGATACCGATGGCTTGATTCGAACCGTTAATTGCGAGCGCGCCACCCCGAGCGCATGGACTGATCCCTTGCGCAGGTGCAAGGGCCACGACTCGGGGAGCTTCCACGCAGGCACGCCCTGTCGGTGCCAATCTACCGGGCTTTAGCGGGCTGCGCGGTCAGGAGCGATTCTAAAGGCGTACTTGGCGATAGTTTCAGCGTCAAGTCTTTCTCTGTTCATCGGATGCTCGGGCTTGCCTGCCAGGAATTGGGCAAGTTTTTTCATATCCATGAACACCAGCTCCTTATTTCCCTCTTGGCTGTAAGACTGCGACGTGTCCGTCGACTTGGCCGCCAGGCCGATTACCCGCTGACCCTTATTGCCCAACGACAATGGTTCACCAAAAAGACAATGCGTCGCGTCGTCCGGATGATGATCTGCCGCATCCTTGAAACCCAGCTCTTCGGATGCCGCATCGGCCTTGGAGATTGTACGCAACTGACTGAATTGTGAAGATATAGCTTTGGCGGCTGCACGGAGTTCTCTCATTTGCGCGACGACGTCAGGCCGACGCGCTGGTTCGGCTATGAAGGCATCAACAATCGTCTGTACCCTTACCCCCGGGTTCAGATCAAGCAAGCGCATTCCGTAAGAAACATTGCTCTCGTGATCCTCACGCTCCGGCATTACCGGCAATGTTGCCGCACGCGTGTCGCGTGGTCGCCTGGGTGAGCTCGCAGGTCCCATTGGGACGGCTGGGCGAGGCTCTTGAGCAACCAGGGGGCGCGGCCCCAACCTTCGGTTCAGCGCAATATTCAGGTTCAGCAGCGGATGGTCCATAAGGCTCAGCGACGTTTCATTGTATGGACGAATCCCTGCACTTCTCAGTGCGCGCCTCAGATCCTCGGGTAGCGCTCGACCATGCATTATGTGGGCGCCAAGGGCCGTGTGCAGGCGCCCCATATTGACACCCTGTTGATCCAGGTGCCGCAGCGCGGCATCGGCATCGCTATTGCCACGATTACGCATCGCAACCCTGTCAGGTCGGGTGGGCACCTGATTGACGCGTGGGGGGCTTCTGTCTACAGGCGTGCGAGAGGTAGACGCATTAGATGCGGTCGACGAACGTCCTTGATTAGGTGCCATCAAGCGGGCGAACCGTCCAAATAATGAACGCTGGCTGCTGGCCGATGATGCCGCCGCAGGACTGGCCGGTGCTGGCGTCGGCGACCTTGCTGGTGTCGGTGCCCGTGCAGGTGCTTCAGCCGCCTGCTGGCGAACAGCCCGACGTAGAGCCCCACGGAGCTCGACAGCGAGTTCCGAGTTGGGGCTTATTCCAGTCATTGGCATATTGGGGAAATGCTGGAGAAATATAGTTTGCTCGGCTCGAGAAAAAGCCACTCCGTTGCCATTCATGGCATTGCGCAGCATCGTGCGAGTATGGGCAAGATCAGCGCCCGCTCCGACCAGTTGCTGAACGATGCTCTCGGCGTGAGCCGTCGCCCCTTGATGCTGCGGTGCACGGGCATAAGCAGGTGTCTGCGGCGTGCGTCTTGTCTCTGTTTGCGCATGCGGCGCTGCGGCGTCGGCATGTTCCTGCCGCGTATTTCTTCGCTCTGCATGTGCACGCGGCGTGGCGGGATCGGCAGGCGCCTGCGGCCTGCGGCGCACTACGGCATCCTCTGCTGTAGGCATACCCTGCTCCAGCCACTCTCTGGTTTGGCGCGAGAGTGGCCTGGACCGCGGGAGCCTCTCACGTCCGGCTGGCGGTGGCGATGCAGGCGCATCCGATGGAGACGACGGGACGTGCGGGCTGTTCGAGGAGCTTGCACCGCTGCTGGATCCGTGCGCGCGACCCGGCGCTGGTTCGGGCTCTATGTGTCCGCCAAGATAAGCGCCCGATGGCCCCGCTCTATTGATACCCACCATATGCTGATCCTCTCCGACCTTGTGGATGCGGGCCAAATCACCCGCAAAATCAACGCTGTGTGGCAACCGGGCAAAAAAGAGTTCCATTTCGCCTGTCCCTGAACATCCTTGGCGAACCTGAGCAACCGTGCTTGACCCAATCTCAAAAAATAACTCCGGCTTCCACATTGCGAGCCTTGGTCAGAGTGGAACAACACACCTTAAGGCTTCCCTCGCTGCTCGTAAGCCGTGTCCAAGGCCTTGATGACCAAGTCCGCTTCCGGTTTTTCCCGACAACGCCCAGCCCACAACACGGTGGGCAAAAAGATTTAGGGTTCGTCTGAAAAGTCAGCCCGCATGCATCTTTCGATGCAAGCCAGTGTGACCATCGCTTTAAAGCTACTTGCCAGCTTGTCGTAACGCGTACAGATCCGACGTTTTTCCTTGAGCCAGCTGAACAACCGCTCAATAACGTTGCGTTTTTTATACTGAGGCCCGTCAAACAGCCGAGGCAGGCCAAGTTGCAGGCCCTTTTTTCCAGCGCCGTTGGCTGCCCGGGTGGCCCGGATTGACGTGGAATCGACCATCCAGGGTCCAGATCGATGAAACCGTCTTTTCGCAAACGAAGATGAAGGTGGCGCAGGACCTGCTTAAACAAGGCGACTTTTCAGAGAAATCCTGGAAAAGGGGTGGTCAGCATCTTGATATCCCTGATTCGGTTTTGATGGTGTCAGCAGTAGTTGATGCGTGGCCATTCGAATGCCTGGAACTCTGTCGACTTGGCGATTCAGATATGTTTTTCTCAGGGCGGCGTTATAAAAAGCTACTACCGCCCATAAACCTCCGCCAACTGCGCTTGCGTCAATGCGTCCTCGAACGGCACGGGTACGGCTTTAACCGCACCATACAAATTCCGATACCGCGAGTAATTCCCGCTGCCTGCCAGCTGATAGCCACGTTCCACCACACGCTGACCATCCAGCACATACCTCAGTGTTTCCTGAGCCGCGGCCGGTGGATCAGGGAGCGTCATGTCTGCAGCCAGCAAGCGCATCGATTCATCGATGCACTCGTCGAGGGCGGCGGTGACTAGGGGCAAGTCGAGGGTGCCGTCATCGATGCACAGCTTGCCGCAGCGTCGGATCGGTTGACTCGTGACTTCGATACGCATGCGGTACAACACCGACCCTGCTATGTCCTGCACCTGTACCTGGTTGATCAGTACAAAGCTGCCGCGATCCGAAGTCAGCATCAGCTTGGGCTCTACCATCAGGCGGGCGCTGATGGTGCCGGTGCCTTGTTTGATGCCCGCTGCCTGTGAGGCCTGCTGAAAACGCTGTTGCAAACGTTCTTGCAGTTGCACCCCGGCCAGCAGGGTGGCCAGTGGCTGTGACTCCTTGACGGCTGCATTTTCGGCATCTCGTTGCAGGCTGCCGCTGCCCATTTGAGTGTTGATCAGGCTGGCAACCAGCACACCCGCGACTCCTGCACCCGCGCCGGAACTCGATACGAGGTTGTAGCTGGACGACGCGGCTTTTTTCGCAGCTTCGGGGTCGATGACGGTGCTCGCACCGACGAATGTGGGCGGCAGTTGCAGGTCAACTTTGACGCCGTGGGTCTGCACATAGACGACGGCGCTTTGCGATTTGAAACCCGCTGGCGGCGCAGGTTTCTGCGCGCAACCGGCCAGTGAGAGCAGGGCCAGTGCCATGGCCGAAATCAATGTGCGTCTCGCTGTTCGAACGCGCCCAACATTTGCTGGCGGCTCGTGTCCATCGCCTGATAGAAGGCGTTGGTGAGGTTTGGATAGTTCGGCTCATCCCACTCGCCTTGTGCAGCTTGTACGACAGTGAAGGCTTTGAACCACATCAGCTTGCTGTCATTGAGATCGACAATCATGCCTTGCCCGATGATTTGCGCCATTGGCACGCTGGTCGGCACCACACTGTAGTAGCTGCGCGTGGCGCCCGTGCCCTGAACATTGATGAGCAGCAGACGATCGACGCCGTAGGTTGTCTTGATCGATGACAGGTCGCGGATTGTATAGCCTTCACGGAAGCTGACTTCCTTGTAGGTATTCAGGTCGACCGGTTCGTTGATGCGCTTTGCCTTGTAACCTTTCGCTTTCAGTTTGGCGACTATAGCGTCAGGCAGTGTGTTGAGGTCTTTGACCTGCCACTTTTCGACATTGCCGCGCAGGCTGCTGTTGACGCTGGTATTGACCGCCAGGTCCAGCAATCCCTGGGTACCCGTCAATGCCAGCACGGGCTGCGGTATGACGGTAATCGCGACGCCGATGGTCTGCTCTTTGCCGTCCCAGAACTGATGATCCAGCGCCACTGGAGGTTGAACGTGGGCACAGCCGGTGAGGGCCAGACAGGCCAGCAGAGTCAGTGCCGCCAAGGAGCGAAGTGCGTGAAAAGACATCTCTCAATTCCCTTTGTTTAAAAATGTTGAGGCCTTTATCGGCAGCATCACGATTAACAACAGTAATTAAATGATGTTTTTTTGGAGTTTTTTCACTCACCGGCGAACAGCACCCGCCATCATGTCCGCACCTTCGTGCGGAGACCTGAATGCACTGGTTATCGGATTCACCACGCCGGGGCTATTCGCTTTCCGAAGGTCATGACGGGACGATTGCGGGCATATGCGCGCACAAGCGAGGTCAAGGCGTTTGCCGCCAACATGGCGTGGTTGACCCAAGTGTTGAGTGATGCGGGTTTGGGAAGGAATTTAGCGCTTCAGGCTGCGCTCATAAGCCGCCAGCACAGTACGCTCCGATTGCACCAGGTAGGCTTCAAGCATCTCGGTCGCCTTGTCGGGCTGTCCGGCTTCCACGCATTCGAGAATCTCGGCGTTCATATGGATGTAGGGCAGGTGCAGGAATTCGGGGGCGTTGAGCAAGCCGAAAGCCAGGCGCAATTCAGCCGATATTTGTCCGTAGAACACCACCAGACGCGGGCTGTCTGCCAGTTCGACAATGCCCTGGTGGAACATCATGTTGGCGGTACCCACGGCCACCCAGTCTTTGGCTTCACGCGCCCGGACGCCGGCTTCGACGGCCTCGCGCATGTGCAGCGCTCCGGGGTGCTGCGGGTAGCCTTGAGCGATGGCATTGCATTCGATGAAGCGGCGCACGCGGTAGATGTCGATGATCGAGGCCATGTCGGGTTCAGCCACGGTCACGCCGCGATTGGGTTCGTGCTTGAGCAACCCCTCCCGGGTCAGAACCCGGAACGCTTCTCTCAATGTATTGCGGGAAATATCCAGATTTTCCGCCAATGCCGCTTCCGACAGACGCTGGCCGGGAACCAGTTCGCCTTCGACCAGCATCCTGCGGATTTCCTGAGTGATGGATTCTCCGAGCGTACGTGGGAGAGAAGAGGGTGCTGCGTCTTTCATAGGAGATCCAGGATGGTAAAAGCCGCGACGATATTCCCTGAGAGCTTAGTGCGTGGCAAGAAAGAAGCGCGGTGAGTGCTTCATTACGTAGCGTAAATGGGTGCTGGGGTAACAATGTGGTGCAATTAAGTGATCAATGAAGATAGGATTGTTCAACAATAAGTCCGTCATTTGCCTACATCCGAGACCGATTGGTTGAGCCTTGGCACGCACATTGCTCTGTCCGGGTATCACTCACCGTAGGAATGTTGCCGTGACACAGACCACTCAAGAGTTCACAAAAGCCCGGCGCGCTTCGTTGATCGCCGCGATATTCATGATGGCGACGTCTGCCATCGGTCCAGGCTTCCTTACTCAGACGGCGACCTTTACCGCAACGCTGGGTGCTGCGTTTGCGTTCGGCATTCTGGCGTCGATCCTGATCGACTTCGTTGTTCAGCTGAACGTCTGGCGTATCGTGTCGCTGACCAAAATGCGCGCGGCCGATCTGGCCAATGCTGCTATTCCGGGCAGCGGCTACTTGCTGACGGTGTTGGTGCTGTGCGGTGGCCTGGTGTTCATGCTGGGTAACATTGCCGGTGCAGGTCTGGGTTTGAATGCGCTGACCGGCCTTGATCCTAAATGGGGGGGCGCCTTGAGTGCGCTGCTCGCCATTGCGATCTTCTCGTCTCATCGCGCAGGGGTGGCGATGGACCGGATCATGATGGGGCTGGGCATTCTGAAAATATGCCTGATCGTGTTCGCATGCTTCGCTACCCATCCTCCGCTGGGCGAGGCCCTGCGTCAGTCGGTGTGGCCTGACTTCATCGACTTTGCCTCGATTACGACCATTGTGGGCGGCACGGTAGGCGGTTACATCACCTATGCAGGCGCTCACCGTCTGCTTGACCGTGGCACCGTTGGCGTGGAAAACATTCAGGCCGTATCCCGCGCTGCACTGACCGGTATCCTGGTCACGGGTATCGCTCGCTACATATTGTTTCTCGCTATTCTGGGTGTGGTGGCCAGCGGTGTGGTGATCGACGTGTCTGGCAAGGGCGCAAACCCTGCCGGTCAAGCCTTCCAGGCGGCAGCAGGTAACATCGGCATGATGATGTTCGGTCTGGTGTTATGGGCCGCGGGTATCAGCAGTGTGATCGGCGCGTCTTATACATCGATGTCCTTCATAACGGTGTTTTCCAAGAAGATCACTGAGCGCGCTCGTCACCTCGCCACCGTGGTTTTCATCGTCATCTGCATGGCGGTGTATCTGATGATCGGCAAGCCGCCAGCGGCACTGCTGGTGTTCGCAGGTGGTTTCAACGGCCTTATCCTGCCGCTGGGCCTGAGTATTTTCATGTACGTGGGCTGGCGGCGTTCGGACCTAATGGACGGCTACCACTACCCTCGCTGGCTGCTGGTGCTGGGCGTGCTGACCTGTCTGCTGTCGTGGTTCATGGCTTACAAATCGGCAGGCGCCATCTTTGCCTTCATCGGCGCGGCCTGATCCAAAGGAGATTTTCTGATGCGTGCAATTGACCTTAACAGCGACCTTGGAGAGAGCTTCGGCGCCTGGAGCATGGGCGACGATGCCGCGATTCTTGAAGTCGTCAGCAGCGCCAACGTGGCGTGCGGCTTTCATGCCGGTGATCCGGCTGGAATACTGCGCACGCTTGAAGCCGCTGCCGCTCGTAATGTGGCCGTCGGCGCCCATGTGGCGTATCCGGACCTGGTCGGCTTCGGTCGACGCAATATGGACGTGCCTGCCGGGCAGCTTACAGCCGATGTGATTTATCAGATCGGCGCGCTTCAGGGCCTGGCCCGCGCCGCCGGGACCCAAGTGACTTACGTCAAGCCTCATGGTGCGCTGTACAACACCATCGCAGGCGACCCTGTTCAGGCTGCGGCAGTGATCCAGGCGATCCTGCGCATCGACCCGCAGCTCAAGCTGGTCTGCCTCGCCAATTCGAAATTGCTCGGCTGGGCCCGTGATGCAGGTCTGACCTGCGTGTCCGAAGCCTTTGCGGACCGGGCCTACACCGCCCAGGGCACGCTGGTCTCGCGCTCGCGGCCCGGCGCGGTGCTGCACGATGTCGAGCTGATCACCGAGCGCATGCTGCGTCTGGTGCGTGACGGCGTCATCGAGGCTGAGGATGGCAGCCTGATCGCGCTGGAAGCCGACTCGATCTGCGTGCATGGCGACAGCCCCGGCGCCGTCAACATCGCCCACGCCCTCAAACGACGCCTGCTTGAAGCAGGGGTCGACATCCATGCCTTTACCCGAGGTCAACCATGAGTGCTTTGAACGATGCGCGCCAGGCCGCCATTGCCGCCCGCGCCTTGTACCGGGCAGGTACCGTGTCACCGACCGCTGGCCATGCGCCCGGGTTGACCCAGGCCAACATGATTTCCCTGCCGCGTAACTGGGCCTATGACTTTCTGTTGTTCGCCCAGCGCAACCCTCAGGCCTGTCCGATCCTGGATGTGACCGAGCCGGGCAGCTACAGCACCGTTCTGGCCGAAGGCGCCGACCTGCGTACCGACATCCCGCTGTATCGTGTCTGGCGTGACGGCAAGCTGGCCGATGAAGTGACCGATGTCCGCGACCTGTGGACCGAGCATACGGATCTGGTCAGCTTTCTGATCGGCTGCAGTTTCACGTTCGAAACCGGTTTGCGAGAAGCGGGTATCGACGTGCGCCACATCAGCGAGGGCTGCAATGTGCCGATGTACCGCAGCAACCGGGCCTGCCGACCTGCCGGTCGCCTGCAGGGAGAAATGGTAGTGTCGATGCGGCCCATTGCGGCCAGTCGCGTGGCCGATGCGGCGAAAATCACCGCGCGTTACCCCAGCGTCCACGGCGCGCCTGTGCATGTGGGCGAGCCAGGCTTGCTGGGGATCGAAGATATTTCGCGTCCGGACTTCGGCGATGCCGTGACCGTCCGGCCGGGGGAAATTCCGGTGTTCTGGGCCTGTGGCGTGACCCCGCAGGCGGTGGTCATGGCCTCGGGGGTGCCGTTCGCGATTTCCCATGCGCCGGGCTACATGTTCATCACCGATGTGCCTGACAGCCACTATCACGTATAGGAGAGGAACATGCGTTTCTACCCGGTCAGCCTGGACGCGCTCCTGGTTGAATTGGCGAATCTGGACGAGACTCTCGCCCTGTTCGACTCGTTGCAGCAGCAGCCCATCCACGGCGTGGAGGAACTCGTTCCTGCAGCCCGGACGGTGCTGGTGCATTTTCGGCCCGGTGCGGTCAGCCGTGAAGCGCTGGCGGCGCAGATCGCCACGCGTGATGTGCACGGCAAGGTGCGTGAAGCCGGCAAGTTGATTGAAATTCCGGTGCACTACAACGGCGAAGACCTGCACGATGTGGCTCGTGAGCTGGAGATCAGTCCCGAAGAGGTGATCCGCCGTCACACCGGCAGTGATTACAAGGTGGCCTTCTGTGGCTTTGCACCGGGCTTTGCTTACCTGAGCGGTGGTCCAGAGTTCGTGGTGTCGCGCCGCAGTACACCGCGCACCCGGATTCCGGCCGGTGCCGTTGCGCTGGCGGGCGGTTTCAGTGGCGTCTACCCGCAGGCCAGCCCCGGCGGCTGGCAGATCATCGGCATCACTGAGGCCCGCATGTGGGATCTGGAACGCGACGAGCCTGCGCTGCTGCAACCGGGTTACCGTGTGCGTTTTGTGGATGCCGGTCCTGCGGCCAGCGAAAAAGTCCTGGTGCCTGCACCGGTACGTCAGCGTGACGAGGCTAGCGAGAACTTTCTGGAGGTGCTGTCATCTGGGCTGCAGACCCTGTTTCAGGATCTTGGACGCCCCGGCCGCGCAGGGCAGGGCGTTTCAGCCTCTGGCGCCATGGACCGCGGCGCGCTGCGTGCCGCCAACCGAGCGGTAGGCAACGATCCGGCGACGGCCTGTCTGGAAGTCTTGATGGGCGGGCTCGACTTCACCTGTCACGGCCAGACGGTCGCGGCGGTCACGGGCGCGACCGCCGCGGTCGAGGTGCGTACCGCAGAAGGTCGGCGGCTGCGGCCGGCGCTGTATACGCCGTTCGTGCTGCATGACGGGGATCAGGTGAGCATCGACTCGCCTTCGGCCGGATTGCGCAATTACCTGGCGATTCGCGGTGGTTTCACACAGGAACCGGTGCTCGGCAGTCTGTCCACCGACACGCTCGCTCAAGTGGGGCCTGCGCCGCTGACGGTAGGTGATCGACTGGGTTTCCATCACAAGCCGGGCGGCGCTTCGGTGTCGCTCAGCGAGCAACCACCGTTCGACATGCCCGTTTCTGATCAGGTCATCGTGCTGGACGTGGTGATGGGGCCGCGCAGTGACTGGTTCACGGCCGATGCGCTGGCCGTGCTGGCCGGGCAGACCTGGCAGGTCACGCCGCAGTCGAACCGCATCGGTATGCGGCTGGCGGGTGATCAGGCGCTGGAACGTGCCGTTCATGGCGAGCTGCCCAGCGAGGGCACCGCCGTCGGCGCTATTCAGGTGCCGCCCAACGGTCAGCCGGTGCTGTTTCTGGCGGATCACCCGCTGACCGGTGGCTATCCGGTGATCGCGGTCGTCGCGCCTCACCACCTGGACCTTGCGGGTCAGATCCCGATCAATTCGCGTATTCGTTTCAATCCATTGGGCGCTTTCGAGCCCGTGGACCCAGCTCTTTCAGACGAGACCCATCACCCATGAAAAAGGTTCTGATTGCCAACCGTG
Source organism: Pseudomonas floridensis (assembly GCF_002087235.1). Lineage (GTDB taxonomy): Bacteria > Pseudomonadota > Gammaproteobacteria > Pseudomonadales > Pseudomonadaceae > Aquipseudomonas > Aquipseudomonas floridensis. The sequence continues at coordinate 22,982 of NZ_MUIO01000001.1, forward strand.
GCGAAATTGCCATCCGTATCGCCCGCGCCTGCCGCGACTATGGTGTGGCCTCGGTGGCGGTGTATGCCGATGCCGACATCGATGCGCTGCATGTGTGCCAGGCTGATGAGGCGTACGCGCTGAACGGCGAACGTCCTGCCGACAGTTACCTGAACATCGAAAAATTGCTGGCGGTGGCTGCGCGCGCCGGTGCCGACGCCGTTCACCCCGGTTACGGATTTCTCTCCGAGCGAGCCGATTTCGCCCGCGCCGTGATCGCTGCCGGACTGACCTGGATCGGCCCGGACCCGAGCACTATCGATGCACTGGGTGACAAGGTGCAGGCCAGACGTATTGCCCAGAAAGTCGGCGCGCCACTGGTGGCCGGGACCGAAGGCCCGGTGAACGATGCCCGTGAAGTGGTCGCGTTCGCCGAGCAATTCGGACTGCCGATCGCGATCAAGGCGGCGTTCGGCGGCGGTGGTCGCGGTTTGAAGGTGGCGTGGAAACTCGATGAAGTCAGCGAATTGTACGAGTCGGCGGTGCGCGAGGCGGTTGTCGCGTTCGGGCGTGGCGAGTGCTTCGTCGAGCGCTTTCTGGACAAGCCCCGACACATCGAAGCGCAGATCATCGCCGACCGTCACGGACGCGTCGTGGTCGCCGGTACGCGCGACTGCTCATTGCAGCGCCGTAATCAGAAGCTGATCGAAGAAGCGCCTGCGCCCTATCTGGACGATGCCCTGCGTCAGCGCATCCATGATTCAGCGCGTGACATCTGTGCCGAGGCTGGCTACGTCGGCGCGGGCACGGTGGAGTTCCTGCTCAGCGCCGACGGCACGTTGTCGTTCCTGGAAGTGAATACCCGCTTGCAGGTCGAGCACCCGGTTACCGAAGAAACCAGTGGTATCGATCTGGTGATCGAACAATTACGGGTCGCCGACGGCCTGCCGCTGTCGTTTGAAGGCACACCGGTTCCGCGTGGCCATAGCTTCGAATTCCGCATCAACGCCGAAGACGCCGGCAATGGCTTCCTGCCGACGCCGGGCACCATCGATGTGTTCCAGCCACCGTCCGGTCCGGGTGTCCGTCTGGAAACAGGTGTCGAGCAGGGCTCGCGTGTATCGCCCAACTTCGATTCGATGATCGCCAAGCTGATCGTCACCGGCGCCACGCGTGAACAGGCGATCCGTCGTGCGCGTCGTGCACTGGCCGAGTTCAATGTCGACGGCGTGGCCACGGTGCTGCCGTTCCACCGCGCAGTGATGGCGCACGACGATTTCACCGCGGCCAACACGTTCGCCGTGCATACGCGCTGGATCGAAACCGACTTCGCGGAACAGATCACTATCGCCCCGCGCAGTGCCGCGCCGGCCGATCCGGGCGTGCTACGCACCTTCGTCGAGATCGACGGCAAACGCCACGAACTGGGTCTGCCAGCGGCGCTGTTGCGCGGCGTCAGTCTGGGTGGCGGCGAGGCGGCCGTTGAAACCGCGCCGGTCGAGGCGGTCGATCCACAGGCCGTCATGACCCCGGTCGCGGGCAATCTGCACAGTTGGGTCGCCAAAGACGGTGAATCGGTGGAAGCAGGACAAGTCATTGCGGTGATGGAAGCGATGAAGATGGAAACATCGATCTTCGCCCCTTGCGCAGGTTACTTGCAGATCACCGAACAGTCCGGAAGTTATCTGAACGCAAAGTTCATGATCGGACGTATCAAGACAGACAGTTGATTAAGTAAGCGTCTTCTCTTTTCAGGTTATTACGCACGGCCGGGTCATCATCCGGTCGATGCGTCCTGTCGCCTACCAGCGGATCAGCGGTGACGATCACTTTCCCTAACTCGCCAATACCGATCTGGCTTATGTCATCCAGAGTACTGATCGTGAGCTACACGTTTCCGCTGTGGTGAGAGCGTCATGGGTACGGTTTGCACGACGTGGCTATGTGCTCTAATCGGCTCGATTACAGGTGTCGGTACCGCAAGACTTTAATATCCGATTGAAATGCACGCCGTTGCCCGACAGAATCGCGCCCCGATCCGGCCTGAGGTGCCGGACGTTCTCGATGAAAAGGGGTTGCCGTTGAACGAACAGACATTGTCCATGCGCCTTGAGCGCGTGGCGGCGCTGGTGCCGGTCGGAGCGCGGCTGGCCGATGTCGGCTCGGATCACGGCTACCTGCCGGTGGCATTGATGCGCCGTGGCGTAATCACCGCCGCGGTGGCCGGGGAGGTGGCGGTGGCGCCGTTTCAGTCGGCCCGACGTGTGGTGCGCGAGTACGGCTTTGAGGATCGGATCAGCGTGCGTCTGGCCAACGGTCTGGCGGCAATCGAGGCACAGGATGCGATCAACGCGATCAGCCTTTGCGGCATGGGAGGCGAGACGATCCGCGACATTCTCGACGAGGGCAAGGCACGTCTGAACGGCGGCGAGGTGTTGATCATGCAGCCCAACGGCGGCGAGCAGCCCCTGCGCCGATGGTTGATGGACAACGCTTATCGCATCGTCCACGAAGACGTGCTGCACGAAAACCGTTTTGATTATGAAATCATCGTCGCCGAGCGCAGCGGCCCGGTGACATATAGCGCTGAAGAGTTGTATTTCGGGCCCTTGCATCTGCAGGCCAGAAGCCCGGCGTTTCTGGCCAAGTGGCGGCGCAGGCTGATTCAACGGCAGAAGACCCTGGACAACTTTGCCCGAGCGCAACTGCCAGTTCCTGAAAGCAAAGTGCAGGATGTGGTCCGACAGATTCGCTGGATCAATGCGTTGCTGGCATGAGTTGAGTCAAAGCCCCAGGCAGACTGCGCCGGTCGCGACCAGCGCACACACCGCCCAGCGCCTGGTGGTCATGGCCTGACCCAGAAACAATCGCCCGATCAGTGCGGCAAATACTACGCTGGTTTCACGCAATGCCGACACGCCACCCATGGCACCTGATTGCATCGCCCAGATCACAATGCCGTATGCGGCGATGGACACCAGACCGCCGATCATCGATGAACCGACGGCCAGGGGCTGGGTCCTGAGCGAAACCGCCAGAACCTTGAACCCGCGGCTGGCCACGAACAGCAGCGGCATCGCCCAGTAGGACAGAAACATCCACGCGGTATAGGCCAGTGCCTGACCGTCCGACTGACGCACGCCAATACCGTCGATCACCGTGTAAAGCGCGATCAGCACACCGGTGGTCAATGCAGCCAGTACATCGGCGCGGGACACGTGCCGGTCCAGCAGCGCGAGCATGAGAATCCCGCCCGAGATCATGCCGATCCCCAAGCCCTGCAATGCGCTGATGCCCTCGTGAGCGAACACTGCGGCGCCCAGGGTGACCAGCAACGGCGAGGAGCCTCGGGCAATCGAATAGGCCACCGCCAGATCGCCGCGTCGATACGAACGTACCAGACTGAGGTTGTAGACGATGTGCACCAGCCCCGATGCGAGGATGTAGGGCCAGGCACCGGCCGCCGGCAAGGGCAGCATCAGGACCGCCACGGTCGACACACTCGCAATCAGCAGGCTCATCCAGGCCATGGACAGATGACGGTCGCGGTTGCCATGCAGCATGGCGTTCCAGCCGGCATGCAGAACGGCCGCAAGAAGAACAAGACCGCCAGCGTAACTGAACATGGTTATTTCCCGAATGAGCGCGCGTGAGCCGCCGTAGGACAGAATGCGTCGGCAGTATTCCTGTGGGCGGCAAATTATCTGTCTTGGTAGCGCCTGACAAACCAGATAAATTGGTCGCTCACGTTAGCGTAGCTATTGCGAATGAAACGAGAATTGCCCCCGCTCAACGCCCTGCGCGCCTTCGAGGCTGCAGGACGGCTGGGCAGTTTCAAGGAAGCCGCCACTGAACTCCATGTCACGTCCGGGGCGATCAGTCAAAGCGTGCGATTACTCGAGGACTGGCTCGGCGCTGCCCTGTTCGAACGGCACAACCGGCGGGTGCTGCTGACAGCGGCAGCCAGGGCGTACCTGACTGACATCAGCCCGTTGCTGGAACAGATTGCGCTGGCGACGACGCGCTTCGGTTTACCCGATCCGGCGCCGCGTACGCTGCTGGTCAACGCGCTGGCCACGTTCACGCTGCGCTGGCTTGTGCCCAGGCTCGAGGCGTTTCGCGCCAGCTATCCCGGCATCGACGTGCAGGTGCACACGTCCAACAAGCCGGTGGAAAGTCTGAAAGAGCCCTACGACATCATCATTCGCGGCGGGCCCGACACGCTCTATGGTTATTCGACCCGAGCCTTTCTCAGTGAAGACCGGTTACCAGTGTGCAGCCCGGCGCTGCTGCAACGGCTGCCGCTGCATGTTCCTGAAGACCTGAGGCACCACACGCTGCTGCACACCTCAAGCCTTCCCAGGCTATGGCCGGACTGGCAGGCCAGTGCCGGTATACCTGACATGCAGCCGGCCGCGGGCGTGGTGTTCGATCATTTCTACCTGACGTTGCAGGCCGCCATCGACGGCCTGGGCATCGCCATGGGGCCGAGCGCGCTGGTCGCCGCCGATTTGCAGAGCGGACGGCTGGTGACGCCCTTCACCGAGCCCCGGATCAAGTCGCGCAGCTATTGCGCCTATGTCCCGACCGAGAGGCTTACCGATGAGACAGTGCAACTGTTCTGTGCGTGGCTCGAAGGGCAGGGCGGCAGTTGAAAGCCTGTGATCGGCCCGGCATTGACGTCGATCAGCGCCGGGCCGACCGGCGCTCACTTGCGGGCCTCCAGAATCAGATTGAAGGGCGTCTCCGTGGCCCGACGAAAATGACTGAAGCCTGCCTCTTCAAACACCTTGCGCAGCCTTGCCTCGCCAGCTTGCGCGCCCAGTCCCAGACCGACTTCCTGGGACAACGAGTTCGGTGTGCAGATAAACGTCGAAGCGGCATAGAACAATCGGCCGACCGAGGTCATGTTCTCGTCGAGCGAGTCATTGGCGTAAGGCTCCACGAGCAGCACCGTGCCGTCGTCGTCCAAGGATTCCAGGGCATGTTGCGCTGCGCCCACCGGGTCGCCCATGTCGTGCAGGCAGTCGAAGTAACAGATCAGGTCGTAACCGTCGCCGGGAAAGTCCTTGGCGGTGCCTTCGGCGAAGCTGACACGCGCGCCGACGCCGCTTGCTTCGGCGCGCTGTTTTGCGGTGGCAATGGACGGCGCGTGGTAATCGAAACCGGTAAAGTTTGATGCTGGAAACGCCTGGGCCATGACCAGGGTGGACGCCCCGTGCCCACAGCCGATGTCAGCCACACGGGCACCCGCGTTGAGCTTGTCCACCACGCCTTGCAGCGCCGGCAGCCATTGCGACACCAGATAGGTTCTGTAGCCGGGTCGGAAGAAGCGCTCGGTTCCGCTGAACATGCACGGGTGATGCTCGCCCCAGGGCAGCGCGCCATCACCGCGCATGGCGGCTACCAGTTTGTCCTTGTCGTGAAACATCGACGCCACCACCATTGCGCCACCTGCCGCGTACACCGGCGAGTCCTCGATGGCCAGCACCAGGGCCTGCTCTTCGGGTAGCACGAACTGTCCGTCGCGATGCTCGATATACCCCGACGCGACATGAGCACTGAGCCATTCCTGAACCAGTCGCGGATTGCATTGAACCCTGTCGGCCAGTTCCTGCGCAGTGACCGGTCGACTGTCCGCCATGGCTTTGTAAAAGCCCAGCTCATCGCCGAGTACCAGATTGGCCATCATGGCGGCGGCACCCATGTCGGACACCAGCTTGCCCATGACTTCGTGAAGTTTTACCTCGTTCATGACCTACCCTCCTGCGAGAGGGCCACCGTCGGCACGGGTACGAATGACCTGATTACTGTTGGCGGTGGTCGAGTGAGTGACAGTGCGGGTCGTGGCTTCCCGTCTTCTTCGACAACGCGGCCGAATGCGCGAAGCACGCCCGTCCATTGCCCCACAGCTAGCCGCCGCGGGGCAGTTTATTCTAGCCCTGCGGCCGTGTGCGATTGACGCATCGCGACGTGCGGCGAACTCAGGTGTTGGAATTGCGCTGACGCATTGAATTTATAAACGGACGATCGGGTCAGTGAAGAACGGCTGGCGTTTTATTGCGGATGCCCTCGTATCGCTATGCGGGGCATCAACGTATAGCACCAGATGACTGATCTCTCTCAAGGACAGACGATGACCTTTTTCATTTTTCTTCTCGCCTGCGCGGCTGCGGCAAGCACCGGCATTATATTCAAGCCGGGCCAATGGTACGAAAAGCTGGTCAAACCAAGCTTCACCCCGCCGAACTGGTTGTTCCCGGTGGCGTGGACGGTTATCTATCTGTTGCTCGCGTGGGCGGGCTACCGCCTGAGCCTGATACCCGGCAGCCAGCCGGTGCTCGCGTTGTGGGCCGCGCAGATCGCGCTGAACACGTTGTGGACGCCGGTGTTCTTCGGCGCCCACAAGCTGCTTGCCGGCATGGTGATCATCGCGATGTTGTGGATCGTCGTGGCGGCCATGCTCATCATGGCGTTGCGCCTGGATGTGCTGACCGGACTGATGCTGTTTCCGTATCTTCTCTGGTTGTGCGTTGCAGCCGCGTTGAACTTCTCGATCCTGCGTAACGACCGTTAACCGGTTGAGACACAGGCCAGAACGTGATGCCGGGTCTGGCGTCACGTTTCGAAACTCCATGCGCAAGCAACCTATCGGTCAGCCACCTTGACGTCCGATGACTGCCAGCCGCCGCCCAGCGCCTTGAAGGCCGCGACTGCGGCGCGCGAGGCTTCAGTTTGGGCCTGGGCCCGTGCATCAGACGTCTGAAGCACAGTTTCGTCGGCGCGCAGCACGTCGATCAGGCTGACAGCGCCATTCTGGTAGCCCGCGAAGGACGACTGTCGTGCGGTGGTCAGAGCCGTTTCGCCCCTACTCAGGATCGCGGTTTGCGTTGTGCGGTTGGTCAGCGCAGAGAGGGCGTTTTCGACATCTTCGGTGGCACGCAGCACGGATTGGCGATAAGCGGCGAGGGCTTCGGCTTCGGCACCTCTGGCCTGATTGATCTGCGCGTTGACGCGACCGAAATCAAACAGTCTCCAGCGCAGTCCCAGTACACCTGACGACTGACTCGCGCCGTTACTGAACAAGTTGCCGCTCGACACCGCCGTGGCGCTGCCCAGCAACGCACTCAATGAAACCTTCGGGTAATACTCGCTGACCGCCACGCCAATCCGGGCGCTGGAGGCGGCGAGACGACGTTCGGCAACGATCAGGTCTGGTCGCCGGCGAAGCAGGTCGGCTGGCGTGCCGGTGGCCGTGAGCGGTGGCGGCAGGGGGATAGCCCGGGAGTGGGCCAGCACCGTCCGATTGCTGCCGGGTGGAGCACCGAGCATGACATCGAGCGCGTTCATGGCTGCATCGAGACCTGACTGAAGCACCGGCACCGTGGCCTGCACTTGCGCGAGCTCGCCCTCTGTCTGACGCAATTCGTATTCGGGCGACAGGCCCCTGTCGTAGAGCATGCGCACCTTTGCCAGCAGGTCCTGCCGGGTAGCGACCTGTTTCTGCGCGATGTCCAGCCGCGTCTGCAACCCTCGAAGGGTGATGTAGAGGTCTGCGGTCTGCGCTGCCACCGCTAAACGGGTGGCTGCCACGCCGGCGTCTGACGCCTGATACTCGGCCAGAGCCGCTTCCCGTCCACGCCGCAGCCCGCCGAACACATCCAGTTCCCAGGCGGCATTGAGGTTGGCTTCGTAACCGTTGCCATAACGGTCAAATCCCGGCGTTGCATTCAGCACCTGGCCGAGTGGCGTTTCTACGGACTGATAGGCCCGGGCCGCCTGCCCGTTGAGGTTGCCAGAAGGCAACAAAGCGGCGGTCGCGGTATTCAGCCCGGCACGCGCCTGGGCCAACTGAGCGCTGGCCTGGGCGAGACTGAGGTTCTGTGCAAGTGCACGGCAGACGAGGTCATTCAGCACGGGATCGTCGAAACGCTTCCACCAGTCAGCATTCAAGGCGGCAGCCCCTGTAGAATCCGGATTCGCGTCAGGTCGGGCCACATAACGGTCCGCCAATGGAGCATCTGGCCGGTGGTAATCCGGACCTACGGCGCAGCCCGCCATCAGGCTGGCACTCACAACCAGTGCGTACGTATAGAGCGGGCGCATTGAAATTCCTTGATTCGATCAAGTTTGTGACTATATTACGATTTGGTCACTTGTTGTCAATCAAGGCTTGCGGAGCTAAGCTGAAAACATGACAAAACATATCGATACGAGCCCATCGCGCGGGCCCTCCGACCACAGTGTTCGCGATCAGGTCGTGGAAGCGGCCACCGAGCACTTCGGCCATTACGGTTTCGAGAAAACCACGGTGTCCGACCTTGCCAAGGCCATCGGTTTTTCCAAGGCCTACATCTACAAATTCTTCGATTCCAAACAGGCCATTGGCGAGGTGATCTGTTCCAACCGACTGGCCATGATCATGACCATCGTCAACGCGGCACTCACGGACGCGCCGACAGCGTCGGAGAAGCTGCGACGCCTGTTTCGCGCGGTCGTGGAGGCAGGCAGCGATCTGTTTTTTCATGACCGCAAGCTGCATGACATAGCTGCCGTGGCGACGCGAGACAAATGGCCGTCGGCTATTGCGCACGACGCCCGTCTGCGCGAGCTGATCCAGCAGATCGTTCTCGAAGGACGTGAGTCCGGCGAGTTCGAGCGCAAGACACCCCTGGACGAAACCGTCCAGGCCATTCATCTGGTCATGCGTCCCTACATCAGTCCGGTGCAGTTGCAGTACAACCTCGACATCGTTCCTACGGCCCCCGTCCATCTGTCCGCATTGATCCTGAGAAGTCTTGCGCCATGAGTTTGTGACTATTGACTAATTTGGTCACTATATAGAGAATCGGATTCCTGCTCACTTTTCAGGTTAGGGATCCCATGCTCCGGCTCACACCTGCAACCCTTGCGGTTTGCGTACTGCCTTTGGTTTTGACCGCGTGCGGCGACTCGTCGAGCGTGCGCGATCCTCGCAATCAGCCTCCGCTGGTCAGAAGCGCTACGGTAGCGAGCGCTGATGACACGGCGCGCTCGTTCACCGGCGTGGTGGTGGCGCGTGTCCAGAGCGATCTGGGGTTCCGCGTGTCCGGCAAGGTGCTGGAGCGGCTGGTCGATACCGGTCAGACCGTCAGGCGCGGCCAGCCATTGATGCGTCTGGACCCTGTAGACCTCGGTCTGCAGGCTCAGGCACAGCAGCAGGCGGTGGCGGCAGCCGTAGCCCGGGCCAGACAAACGGCGGATGACGAAGCGCGTAATCGCGATCTGGTGGCTGCCGGGGCGATTTCTGCGTCGGCTTATGACCGGATCAAATCCCTGGCCGATACGGCAAAGGCCGAACTCAGCGCGGCGCAGGCCCAGGCCGCGGTGGCTCGCAACGCCACCGGGTATGCGGTGCTGCTGGCCGATGCCGACGGTGTGGTGATGGAAACCTTGGCAGAGCCCGGTCAGGTTGTCAGCGCAGGCCAGCCAGTTGTCCGTCTGGCCAGGGCCGGGCAGCGCGAGGCCATCGTTCATTTGCCCGAAACACTGCGCCCTGCCATTGGCGCACCGGCCCGGGCCAGAATGTACGGCAGCGATGCTGACGCTATTGCAGCCAGGCTGCGGCTGCTCTCCGATTCCGCCGATCCGCTGACCCGGACCTTCGAAGCCCGCTATGTGCTCGACGGTGCCAACGCCTTAGCACCGCTGGGTTCGACGATCACCCTGGACATCGATGACAGCAGACTTTCCCGAGGAACACTTGCGGTGCCCATCGGCGCCCTCCATGACTCAGGGCAAGGTCCAGGCGTATGGGTGATCGCGGGCACGCCCGCCAAAGTCGCTTGGCGCGGTGTGCAATTGCTGGGTCTGAGCGACGATTCGGCCCGTGTCAGCGGCGGCGTGCAGCCTGGCGAACAGGTCGTGGCGCTCGGTGCGCATTTGCTGCACGACGGTGAAGAGGTGCTGGTGTTGCCGCCGCGTGGCGGTATTGCCGGAGCGCGACCATGAGCAGTGGACGTTTCAATCTGTCGGCACTGGCCGTTCGCGAGCGCTCCATCACGCTGTTTCTGATTTTCCTGATCGGTGTGGCCGGCACGCTGTCGTTCTTCAAGCTCGGGCGTGCGGAAGACCCACCGTTCACGGTCAAGCAGATGACCATCATTTCCGCATGGCCGGGGGCCACGGCGCAGGAGATGCAGGATCAGGTCGCCGAGCCGCTCGAAAAGCGCATGCAGGAGCTCAAATGGTATGACCGCAGCGAGACCTACACCCGGCCGGGACTCGCGTTCACCATGGTGTCACTGCTGGATAAAACGCCGCCTTCCCAAGTGCAGGAAGAGTTCTATCAAGCGCGAAAGAAGCTTGGCGATGCCGCGAAGACCCTGCCTGCAGGCGTCATCGGACCGATGATCAACGATGAGTTTTCGGACGTGACCTTTGCGCTGTTCGCGTTGAAAGCCAAGGGTGAACCTCAGCGTCTGCTGGTACGCGATGCCGAAGCGCTACGGCAGCGGCTGCTGCACGTACCGGGCGTGAAGAAGCTCAATATCGTCGGTGAACAGACCGAGCGCATCTTCGTCTCGTTCTCTCACGAACGACTGGCGACGCTGGGTATCGCGCCGCAGGACATTTTCACCGCGCTCAACACCCAGAACGTGCTGACGCCTGCCGGGTCCATCGAGACCCACGGGCCTGAGGTCTTTCTGCGCCTGGATGGCGCGCTCGACACGCTCGAGAAGATTCGCAACACGCCGATTGTAGTGCAGTCCAGGACCCTCAAACTGTCGGATGTCGCGGTCGTGGAGCGTGGTTATGAAGATCCGGCGACGTTTCTGGTTCGCAATCAGGGCGAGCCCGCGTTGCTGCTCGGCGTCGTGATGCGTGATGGCTGGAACGGTCTTGACCTCGGCAAAGCGCTGGATGCCGAGACCGCCAGTATCAACGCAGGCATGCCGCTGGGCATGACCCTGTCCAAGGTCACAGACCAGGCGGTGAACATCGCCTCATCGGTCGATGAGTTCATGATCAAGTTCTTCGTCGCGCTGCTGGTGGTGATGCTGGTCTGCTTTCTCAGCATGGGCTGGCGCGTCGGTGTGGTCGTTGCCGCGGCAGTGCCGCTGACCCTGGCGATCGTGTTCGTGGTCATGGAAGCCACCGGCAAGAACTTCGACCGCATCACCCTGGGTTCGTTGATTCTGGCGCTGGGCCTGTTGGTGGATGACGCTATCATCGCCATCGAAATGATGGTGGTGAAAATGGAGGAGGGCTACGACCGCATCAAGGCGTCGGCCTACGCCTGGAGCCACACCGCCGCGCCCATGCTCGCCGGTACGCTGGTTACGGCGGTCGGTTTCATGCCCAACGGCTTTGCCCAGTCCACGGCGGGCGAGTACACCAGCAACATGTTCTGGATCGTCGGCATTGCGCTGATTGCTTCCTGGATCGTCGCCGTGGTTTTCACGCCGTATCTGGGCGTGAAGTTGCTGCCGGACATCAAGCCGGTCGAAGGCGGCCACGCCGCGATCTACGACACGCCGCACTACAACCGCTTTCGCCGGACTCTGGCCCGCGTCATCGCCCGCAAATGGCTGGTGGCTGTCGTAGTGATCGCAACGTTTGTCGTGGCGGTGCTGGGGATGGGGTTGGTCAAGAAGCAGTTCTTCCCGACCTCCGATCGCCCGGAGGTGTTGATTGAAGTGCAGATGCCGTACGGCACTTCCATCGAGCAGACCAGTGCCACGACGGCCAGGGTCGAAGCCTGGCTGCAAAAGCAGGACGCCGCGAAGATCGTGACGGCTTACATCGGCCAGGGGTCGCCACGTTTCTATCTGGCCATGGCGCCCGAGTTGCCCGATCCGTCGTTCGCCAAAATCGTGGTGCTGACCGACAGCCAGGAAGCGCGTGAGGCGCTCAAACTCAGCCTCCGTGAAGCGGTTGCTCAAGGGCTGGCCCCCGAAGCGCGGGTGCGTGTGACACAGTTGGTGTTCGGGCCCTATTCGCCGTTCCCGGTGGCTTACCGCATTGCCGGGCCTGACCCTGACAAGCTGCGTGCGATCGCGCAGCACGTGCAGACCGTCATGCAAGACAGTCCGATGATGCGCACCGTCAACACGGACTGGGGCTCGCGCATGCCGACGCTGCATTTCTCGCCCGATCAGGACCGCTTGCAGGCGGTCGGCCTGACGTCCAGCGCCGTCGCCCAGCAATTGCAGTTCCTGCTGTCCGGGGTGGCCATCACGTCGGTGCGCGAAGACATTCGCTCAGTGGATGTGGTGGGCAGGGCCGCCGGTGATGTCCGTCTCGACCCGTCGAAGATCGCAGGCTTCACCCTGGTGGGCTCAGGCGGGCAGCGCGTTCCGCTCTCGCAGATCGGTGAAGTCGGCGTGCGCATGGAAGATCCGGTGCTGCGCCGTCGCGACCGCGTGCCGACCATCACCGTGCGTGGCGACATTGCCGAACACCTGCAACCGCCCGACGTGTCGTCGAAGATCATCAAGGAATTGCAGCCGATCATCGACAACCTGCCCGCCGGTTACCGCATCGACCAGGCCGGTTCCATCGAGGAATCGGCTAAAGCCACCGTGGCGTTGCTGCCGCTGTTCCCGATCATGATCGCGGTCACTTTGCTGATCATCATCCTGCAGGTGCGCTCGATGTCGGCAATGGTCATGGTGTTCATGACCGCGCCACTGGGGCTGATTGGCGTGGTGCCGACCCTGCTGCTGTTCAATCAGCCGTTTGGTATCAATGCTCTGGTGGGGCTGATCGCGCTGTCCGGCATTCTGATGCGCAACACCCTTATCCTGATCGGGCAGATCGATCAGAACGAAAAGGAAGGGCTGGACCCCTTCCATGCCGTGGTGGAAGCCACCGTGCAGCGAGCCCGTCCGGTGCTGCTCACGGCGCTGGCCGCCATTTTGGCCTTCATACCGCTCACCCATTCAGTGTTCTGGGGCACGCTGGCCTACACCCTGATCGGTGGCACGCTGGGCGGCACGGTAATGACCCTGGTGTTTCTGCCGGCGATGTATTCCATCTGGTACAAAATCCGTCCCGATCAAGGACCGCAGACTGCACCCCACGCTTCCACTGACTCGTCTACGAAGAGGACCTGATGATGGTTAATCCACAAGGACAGAAACGCATCGTTGTGACCGGCTGTGGGCTGGTCGGGCCGCTGGGCTGCGGGGCCGAAGAAGTGTGGCGCAGGTTGCTCGAGGGTCAATCGGGTATTGGTCCGCTTGCCGATGTGCTCAGTGAGGGCACGGGAGTTTCAGTCGCAGGCCAGGTGCCGACGCTGGCGCAAGATCCGGTCGCGGGTTATGACCCGGACCGGTTCATCGCCCCGAAAGAACGCAAGAAGATGGACCGTTTCATCGAGTTTGCGCTGGTCGCTGCGCACGAAGCATTGGCGCAGGCGGGCTGGCATCCTGAGACCGAAGAAGCGCAGCAGCGCACGGCGACGATCATCGCCTCGGGTGTCGGCGGGTTCGGAGTCATTGCCGATGCAGTGCGCACCACTGACACACGGGGGCCGCGTCGCTTGTCGCCGTTCACCGCGCCGTCCTTTCTGGCCAACATGGCGGCGGGACACCTCTCGATCCGCTACCGATTCAGAGGTCCGCTCGGCGCACCGGTGACGGCTTGCGCGGCGGGTGTGCAAGCGATTGGTGATGCGGCTCGTTTGATCCGTAGTGGCGAGGCAGACATCGCAATATGCGGCGGGACGGAGGCTGCGATCGATCGTGTGACCCTGGGCTGCTTTGCCGCCGCGCGTGCATTGTCCACCGGCTTTGCCGACCGGCCCCAAGAGGCGTCGCGTCCGTTCGATCGGGACCGTGACGGGTTCGTCATGGCCGAAGGTGCTGGGCTGCTGGTGATCGAATCACTGGAGCATGCGCTGGCCAGGGGCGCGACACCCATCGCCGAACTGGTGGGTTACGGCACCAGCGCCGACGCCCACCACCTCACGGCCGGACCTGAGGACGGCAACGGCGCTCGTCGGGCCATGGAGCAGGCCTTGCGTCAGGCCAATGTCGAGGCGCGTGACGTGCAACACATTAACGCCCACGCCACCTCGACTCAGGTCGGTGACAAGGGTGAACTCGCCGCGATTCAGGCGGTGTTTCGTACCGGCGGCAAGGTCGCGATCAGTTCCACAAAGTCGGCTACCGGGCATTTGCTGGGCGCGGCGGGCGGGATCGAAGCAGTGTTCACCGTCCTGGCATTGCGCGACCAGATTGTACCGCCCACGCTGAACCTGAACCATCCCGACGAAGCGGCCGAAGGGCTGGACCTGGTGGCCCTGACTGCTCGCAAGATGCCGATCACCCACGCGCTCTCGAACGGGTTCGGCTTCGGCGGGGTCAACGCCAGCGCGCTGTTCAGGCGTTGGGAAGGGCAGTAATGAGCCGTGCAAAAACCGGCGATCCCAAAAGGGTCGGAGCAACCTGATGGGGGATTGCGCTGTTGGCCGGATGGGTCAGCAGGCCTCGCCGCGTGCGTTGCAGGGTAACGTTCCCGAGGCGCGCCACTCTTTGATCAACTGGCGTCGGTTGCGGGTGTAACGTTCTTCAAGTACGTGTGCGCTGGCGATGTCTGCAATGCTGATCGTGCGGTACTGGCTGTCTGACTCGCACCACGCCACGACGTACCGGCTGGCTTCGATGAAGCCGAGCATGATCGGCCAGACAATCTGCGGGTCGAGAGGCGCGTGCTCGATGCATAGCGTGATGCTTAGTTTGTATTGATCGCGCAGGGCCCGGCGTATTTCGCTCAGGTCGATGGACGTGGGGGCGATAAGCGGCCTGCTGATGTAGAAGCTTTCATCATCCAGAGTCGGGCGCATGTCGGCAGGGAGCACGGCGTTGATCTTGGCCAGTGCATTTTTGACGGCGAAGGCAAACTTGTCGTCGGTCTGCCGACTGACCCATTGAGCGCCGATGACCAGCGCCTGGATTTCTTCTTCGGTGAATGACAGTGGCGGCAGCACGAACCCCGGCTTGAGAAGGTAACCCAGCCCCGGTTCACCGTCGATGTCGGCGCCCATGCCCTGCAAGGTCGCCACGTCGCGGCGTATGGTGCGCAGTGACACGCCAAGCTCCCGCGCAAGCGCCTCGCCCGACACCGTCATGCGGTGCCGGCGAAACACTTGCATCAGTTCGAACAATCGATGACTTCTGGCCATGCCTACTCCATCGTGATGACGCCTTTGCCGCCGGTTTTGCGGCCTTGCTCAAGCTCGGTGATCAGTTTGATCGCATCGTCCAGCGCAACCACTTCGCCCACGGGTATCCTGAATTTACCCCTGCTGGCGGCGTCGGCCAGCTTATCCAGAATCTCGACGCGGGGCGAACCGATGACGGGTTTGAGCCTGCGATCGAAGAGCGCCCGGATGAATTTGCCGGGACCGGGGTTCAGGTCCAGAAACACACCGCGCGGTCGCAACATCGCCACGCCTGTCGATACGCTCAGCGTGGCGGCGGTGTCGAGCACCACATCGAAGCGGGTGGTGATCGCCGAGGCGGGTGTTGTCCGGTAGTCGTAGACAGTCTGTACACCCAAAGCCCTGGCTCTGGCAATGTCTTTGGCGCTGCAACTGCCCGAGACGGTCGCACCGAACGACCGCGCAATCTGCACCCCGGCTTCGCCAACCGCTCCCGAGCAGCCATTGATGAACACATGCTGACCTGCTTGCAGCTTCGCTTTGTCGATCAGGCCGTTCCAGGCGGTGATCCCCGGCGTGCCGATACAGGCGGCGTCCTCGAATGAGAGTGAGTCGGGCTTTTTCGCCAGAAAGCTTTCCTTGGTCACCACTGCCTGGGCGAATGCGCCGCTTTCCTTGAATCGTGCCAGACCGAACACCGCATCACCGACCTTGAGCCGGGTGACCTGCGGGCCCACCGCGATGACCGTGCCCGAAAAGTCCATGCCCATTGCGCGGGGAAAAGCTTTGCCGGTGACAATCTTCATCAGCCCGAGGCGCAGTTTCCAGTCGATCGGATTGATGGCGGCGAACCGGACGTGCACTGCCACTTCACCTTCTCCAGGTGCGGACAGCTCGAAGTCTGCGACCCGCATCAACTCCGGGCCCCCGTATTTGCTGTACTGAATGCGTTTCATGAGGTGTCTTCCACGATGGGTCACGATGGGTACGCAGATGACGTTACACAGCCACAGGGACAGTTTTTGTCACCATGGTTCTGTTCTCGCGCTGTATCGCGCAGGCCTGGTAGTTGTAGGGGGCCCATTCTTCGGTAACGACCTGATAGTGCGCGGCCTTGGCGTGAGCGCAGAGCAACAGACACAACGAGACTGCAGCGAATGTCGAATATTTCACGTTGTCGGCCTGGTAACTGTTCGGTCATCCAGAACGGATTTGCTTGAACAGACAAGCCAAGCATAGACGCGGATCGGTCACCCGGCCCACGCGCTCGTGAAACGGCAGTGACGGCTTTATGCGTCACTGCGTACGGCGATCCAGCTGCAAGGCCTATTTGGCGAACGAGTACTCGCCGCCCTGTTCCAGCGCCTTGCGATACGCCGGACGTGCCTGGAATTTCTCGATCCAGGCTGCCAGATTCGGATACGGCTGCAGCTTGCCACGCGCCTTGGCGATTTCGCCGATGAAGCTCATCTGGATGTCCGCGCCGGTCAGTTCCTCGCCCACCAGATACGGCGTCAGTCCGAGCGCCTCGTTCAGGTAGCCCAGGTAATTGGCCACTTCCGATTCGATGCGCGGATGCAACGGCGCACCTGCATCGCCCAGGCGGCCAACGTACAGGTCGAGCATCAGCGGCAGCATGGCCGAGCCTTCGGCGAAGTGCAGCCACTGCACGTATTCGTCATAGGTGGCACTGGCAGGGTCAGGTTGCAGGCGGCCTTCGCCATGGCGGCGGATCAGGTAATCGATGATGGCGCCGGATTCGATCACCACGTGAGGGCCGTCCTGTATCACCGGCGATTTACCCAGTGGGTGAACAGCCTTGAGCTCGGGCGGCGCAAGGTTGGTCTTCGCATCGCGCTCGTAGCGCTTGATCTCGTAGGGCAGTCCGAGTTCTTCCAGCAGCCAGAGAATGCGCTGCGAACGTGAGTTGTTGAGGTGATGAACAGTGATCATGAAGACTCCGCCGTGGACGAGTGGATGGTCATCAACGGACTGCGCGGTGTCCGGGGAGTGCCATCAATCATTCGCTCATTCGACGAGCGTGCCCGCCAGGCCGGGGTCAGTGTGCTGAGCGGGTGCAGTTCGATGCCGATCCTTTCAGCGGCCATCAGGAACGCGCAGGTGCATCAGGTGCCGGGCTGGATGGAACTGACCCTGCACCGCTGTGCGACCACTACCGGTCATCCGAAAAAGTTCTTCCTGCTAATTTAAATAAATCTTAATCTGCGATCAGGGCCCGTAAACACTGGGCTGTGGGAAATATCTATCGATTGATCAGTTATTCCAATCAAGTTCTCTATCAAGTTAGCCAGCGCTGCGCCGATTCACGGACATTCCGGAAAATCGAAGGCACACGCTATGAGCGCGAAATGGTTGGACAACTTGAAAGTCAGCAAAAAACTGGGACTGGGCTTTGCCGCTATTTTGCTGGGGGTATTGACGGTCACGGCGATTGGCTATTCGAGCACCAATCTGCTGATCGAGCGCCTGAGCAAGAGTGGCAAGGTCGCCGAAATCAAGGATGACGTACTCAGTGCGCGGATTGCCGCACAAGCCTACGCCTCCGCGCCAAGCGCTGCCGGGGTTCAAGCCTATGCCAGTGCGCTGGACACTTTGAGCGGCAGCGTCGAACGCGGCCTGGGTGTGTTCGTCGTGTCAAGCAACCTGGCCAGGCTCAAGGACATCAAAGAGCAGGTTGGGGGTCTGAAGCAGACGTTCGACCAATTGGTCGGCATCAACCAGAAAGTCGATGACGCCCTCAAACCGATTATCAAGGTCTCGGACGACGTCAGTGCGACCTTCGAAAATCTGCTGCAGAAAACCATCGACGACACCTTGCGTGAGCCAAGTGAAACAGGCATCCGGCAAGTCAAGATTGCCGGTGATCTGCGCAATGGCATGACCAATTTCCGCCTGGTTTTCCGCCGTTATCTGAGCATTCCGTCCGCCGACAACCGCCAGGCGACCTTCAATGCCGCCGACGCGCTGATCGCTCAGGTGGCTGCCGCACGCAGCCAGTTGCCGGTCGAGGCCAACGGTGCGGTGGATACTGCACTGAACGCGCTCAAGCAATACAAAGTGCTGATGGCCTCCATTTCGGAAATGCTGCAGCAGACCGAACAGGTGCGCACTTCGCTGCAACAGCAATCGATCGCCACCGCGGCGCGTGCCGATGAGTTGGCGCAGGCGCAGGTGGTCAGTGCCAGGCGCGAGCAGAACACCGCCGTGGTTCAGTTGCTGAGCGTTGCGCTGGTCGTGCTGCTGATCGGGGTGCTCGCCGCCGTGATCATCACCCGACAGATCACCGTGCCATTGAACGATACGGTCATTGCCGCACGCCGCATTGCCGAGGGCGACCTGACCCACGACACGGGCACCCCGCGTCAGGATGAACTGGGCCTGCTGCAAAACACCATGCAGCACATGACCGTTGCGCTGCGCGGCCTGATCGGCGGTATCGGTAACGGCATCACCCAGATCGCCACCGCCGCCGAAGAACTGTCGGCCGGAAGCGAGCAGACCAGCGCCGGAGTGGCGCAGCAGAAGCACGAAGTCGATCAGGTGGCCACCGCCATGAACCAGATGGCGTCGACCGTGCAGGAAGTTGCGCGCAACACTGAAGATGCGTCCAGAGCCGCCAAACAGGCCAGCGAACGTGCCGCTCATGGCAGCAGCGTGGTGCAGCATGCGACCCGGGAAATCGGTCAGTTGGCCGGTGAAGTCAAGCAACTGGGTGAGGCCATGCAGCGCCTGACCGAGGACAGCAACAAGATCGGCAGTGTGATCGATGTGATCAAGGCGGTTGCCGAGCAGACCAATCTGCTGGCGCTCAATGCCGCCATCGAGGCAGCGCGTGCCGGTGAGCAGGGCCGGGGTTTCGCCGTGGTGGCCGATGAAGTGCGTTCACTGGCGCAGCGCACCCAGAACTCCACCACTGAAATCGAAGCCTTGATCCAGGCCTTGCAGCAGGGCACGGGCGCGGCATCCGGTTTGATGGACGCCAGCCTGCAACGCACCGAGGGCACCGTGGTGCTGGCGCGCCAGGCCGAGCAGGCGCTGGTGGAGATCAACCAGTCTATCGGCACCATCGAACAGATGAGTCAGCAGATTTCCGCTTCGGCCGAAGAGCAGAGCGCAGTGACCGACGAAATCAACCGCAGTGTGCTCAGCGTGCGGGACATCGCCGATCAGTCCGCTGCGGCGACCGAGCAGAGTGCGGCATCGACCGTGGAGCTGGCTCGCCTGGGCAGCGACCTGCAGAACATGGTCGCGCGTTTCCGTATCTGAAACCTCGGGAGGGCGTGCGGCAACATCGCAAGCTCTCCTGCCTTCAGCTCGCCGGGTCTGTCGCGCGAGTTTCAGCCTCCCGTGCCTCCGCCCGCACCACCACCCAGATCCCCAGTCCCGACACCAGCATGCCGCACGCCATTTGCCATGACAGCGGCTCGTTGAACATCAGCCAGGCCAAAAGCAGGGTGACCGGCGGGCTCAGGTAGAGAACGCTGGCCACGCGTGTGGCCGTGGCGCGGCGCAGGCACAGCCAGTACAGCCCGTAGCCACCCAACGTCGACAGTCCGGCAGTCCACAGCACGCTCAGCGCGAATCCGCGTGTCGGGAGCGGCGAAAGGCCGCCTTGCATGCCCTCGACAACAGCAAAGACAATGCCCGACACGCAACATTGCAGCCACAAATTGGGAAGCAGCCCCAGGGTTTGCGAGCCGCGTCGCTGTTTGCGCCAGAGTGTGGCAACAGCCAGTGACAGCATGCCGAGCAGCGGCAGACCATACGCCCATAAGGGCGCCTTGCCCCAGGCCAGTGCGCCCTGCATCGCAATCATTACCCCAAACAGGCCGATGATCAGCCCCGCCCAGAGCTTCCAGCTCAGACGCTGGCCCAGAAACAGCGTCGCCAGCAGCGCCATGCCGATCGGCAGCAGGTCAGCGAACAGTGCGGCCAGTCCGGCCGGAACGCCCAATGCGATGCCCTGCGTAATGCCCGCCAGATAGCCTAATGCTGTTCACTTAA
>NZ_MUIO01000010.1 GCF_002087235.1 Pseudomonas floridensis
CGCCGATGATGGATTGGACCTGACTAGAAAAAAAGTATATTAAAATCAGTTGGTTATATTGGGTCTATACGATGTTTTAGCATTTTTTTAGGATGTGGATCACAGTCTACATCCCTCCCACCGTTAATCACCTAGCCGGAGTTCTGTGAACCCTTCGTCCAAGACTTCTGATTTGATGCGCAAAGCTTTCCGAAAAGCCCATTGTCTGTCTGACAGCTACCTAGGGTTCCCAGAGCTCGTTCGTGCCCCACAAAAATTTCTAAGTCGTGTACACGCGTCTGCCAACGAACTGAAGACATTCAACCTTACGGGTAATCGGAAATTTTGCTGGTATGGTAGACCTAATGATGGCTATAGGCTATTTTGGCACATTGAGTGAGAATGCGGTCACTTTTGGGGAAGTGAAATGGAAGTCAAAGTCCCAGCTCCAGCCAAGTCAATTGTGTGCCAAGGGGCAAGCTATCTCGGGCTTTTCGCCTTGGAAGAAGAAATTCGAAAAGTGGGCGAAGGGCATCACTCCGCAAATATTTACTCTGATGCGAGGGATGCGCTTGTAAGTGCGATTGCGGAGATTTGTAGTTTTTCTGGAGTTTATTCAGGCGCTAACCTTGAACGAGTTTTGGGAGAAGTAGAGTCTGCCACTTCCAATCACCGCATAGTCGCAATTCTATTAATTCGCAGTATGGCGGTGGATGGTTTATTGCCAATTGATGATGAGCACAACGTCATCATTCGTAAGATTCTAACTATTGTCGAGTCGCATACGCCTGAATTGATGAAACACTGCCGAGTTGATAAGCAGCAGAATTATGAAAAGATCAATATAATCAAAGCTTTGCACGGCACTATATGTGCTCACTATGCAGCGTTGAGTGAAGTGACGGGCACGTTAAATGAGATCGCCTCACAGAAGTCAATAATTCTAAAATGCTTGAGGCACAACACTTTTCAAGGCTATCTCCAACCTTTCAACTATGTGCCCATAAAAACAAAGCTGGAAGCTATTGTTGAAGGCGTAGATGCTGTTGTAAATAGCAGTGGGTCAGATTATAAACTAAATTTAGACGAGCTCGGACGTACCTTAGAGGAAAGTTTGTTCTTAGCGAGAAGCTCAGAGTCTTTTTTTACCGAGAAATTTGCTCTCCCATTTCTGGATGCTGTCTGTGAAGCGGTTGAAATAGTTAAAACTACTGCGTCTGAACGACTTGCCTCTGTAATCGAGCCGATTCGAAAACCGCCGAGGGCTGCTGAAAAGCGCTATCCATTGCATCAAGTTGATCGCTTTGTCAACATTATCTTGCCCCTAGTTAACAATGGCCCTAGTACCGCGGTTGAGGTTGTTGTAGAGATCGATTGTGGATCTGAGTCTACTATTATTTTGGATAACGACAGACTTCGCTGTGGAGATGTGCCTCCAGGTAAGTTTGCGGTGTGTCTAAGAGCCTGTATCGTCGAGCCTTCCAGTAGGGTCGAAATGACTGTAGACATAAGTTGGCGAGAGTTGTTTGGCACATGTCGCAGTGAGATATTTGATTTAGTGGTAGAAGGTCAGAATGAGGCTGTGGACTGGTCGTTGTTGGAATCGTTAGAACCCTACAGCCTTGAAGTTGCTGAAGGCGATATGTTTGTAGGTCGTAGTGCTAAAGTAAAAGCAATTGCGAACAAGCTTTTGAAGCACCCTATGACTTCAACGTACGTGACCGGCCAGAAAAGGATAGGGAAAACGTCTCTTGCAAAAGCGGTTGTTAACTATCTAGAACGTGATCGGTCTGATTTTCATAGTTTGTATTTGGAGTATGGTGAGTATTGCTCAACTACGCCCCAAGGGACGCTTAAATCCCTAGGTGAAAATATCCAGAACTTTTTACTCAACTACATGCCTGCAAGTGACGTCGTCGCTGCTGACTTTAGAGAATCACTAGCCGATCTCAATCTCACTGCTAAGAAACTCGAATTCCGACATCCTGAAAAAAGGTTCGTAGTGATTCTTGATGAGTTCGATGAGATCCATCCGGAAATGTACCGGTCCGGTCCAATCGCGGAAACCTTCTTTGCTAATTTGCGCACCTTAGCGGCTAGAAAGAACCTTGCCTTCATCCTTGTGGGTGGCGAAAAAATGCCGTTTATAATCGGAGCGCAAGGAGATCAGCTCAATAAATTCTCAAGAGAAACCTTGGATTTTTTTTCTAGAAGTAATGAGTGGGCAGAATACCTTGAACTGATCACTCAACCTGTTGATGGTCAGCTGAACTGGGATGATGAGGCCATTAATTTAATTTTTACTTTAACTCATGGGCATCCCTATTATACTAAGCTTCTTTGTTCGAAGATTGTAAGCATCGCCATCGCTGAGCGGGATACTGAAATTATTGCGTCGGATGTATCCGGAGGTTTGTCTGTTCTATTATCCGAACTGGATACAAACGCTTTTGCGCATTTGTGGAAGGATGGTTTAAATTTCGAGAGAGAGCACGCTGAAGTTGCAGAGTTGAAGCGGCTGAGGTTGCTTGTAGGGATAGGGAGATCCTTGCGTGAGCACAAGCGGAAAGAAGAAGAAGTCAAAGCGAGAGCGGTTAGTGCTCACTTGCTAGAACCCGAAATTACACCGTTGATTGCTGACTTCCAAAGGCGCGAGATTCTATACGAGCGAAATGGTGAATTACATTTTACTGTACCGTTGTTTGAGCGTTGGCTGACTGAATATGGACTTAACAAGCTGGTTACGAGTACATTGGGTGATGAACTCGAGGAGGGGATCCGTGCAGCAGAAGATAAAGCCCATGTTACTGCCAAGGATATTCAAAAATTAGTCTTGAAATGGCCAATTTACAGGGCTCAAAAAATTGACGGTGAGCAAATAAGAGCCTGGCTGGATCAAGAATCCGATATTTTAAATCAGCGATTGCTATTCACTATCCTAGAAAATGTCAGGTTTTTAAGCTCCTTACAAGTAGACGAGCTTTTGAAAATAGCTCATGCTCGTGTGGTAAGGCCGGTTATAGGCGTTTCGACTATTACTCACCGTAGAGATAGGCGTCAGGATGTTTTAATCACGTTTGTTGACGATGTCGGCAAGAGTGGCCTGCAATATGCTCGAACCTATGCAAAGATCAATTCGCTATCCACTCAAACTATTGTTGAGCCCGCTTCGATAGGGAAGCGGCTCGCGGGTGCTAAAGACGATGAGCTTCCTAAGGCAATCATAATTGTAGATGACGTGATTGGTAGTGGTGACACACTTTCTGGCGGACTGTCTGAGCTGCTTGATAGCTTGGCATCTCAGTTAATCGAGTCGAAGGTACCCATCTTGGTTATCACATTGGTCGGCACTGAGGATGGTGAGAAAAAAGTAAAAAACATTCTTGAGAAGTCTGGTGTGACTTACGAACTACATCTTTGCGAGGTTTTGTCCGACTCGTCCTACGCTTTTCCTAATCAAGGGAAAGGGTTCTGGGAGACGGATGAGGAAATGCACAAAGCTAAAGCGCTTTGTCTTCGCCTAGGTTCAAGTCTTTACAAAAATCCGCTGGGCTATAAAAATCAGGGGCTTTTGCTGGTGCTTCCTGAAACATGCCCAAACAATTCTTTGCCAATATTGTACCGCGCGAAGGTCGGGACTTGGACTCCTCTATTTCCACGTCCCGCAACTTAACTGCGGGATGTTTTGCATTGGAGTTTTGCTGTTTCTTGACTTCGATTTTAGATGATAATGGGTCTGAGCTAGTCTGCTTGGAACGTTTCTGAATTGTAAGAGTGGAGAGGGTGGCTTTGTCTACATTCAGCCCCCTCCGTTCACTCTATGTAGTTATGTTCTTTACTCTAATCGACCCATTAGCTGGTTATGCTCTCTTTCAGCGATTAGACGTTGACGATCAATGTAATTTGCTAAATCTTTTAAATGGATTCCCAGCCCCGCCTTTTGGCTCTGGGGGCCAAGTCTCGTAACTAAAATATCGATTTCTCCCGAAATCTGTTTTCGTTTAAATTTTTCAACCGACAGATTCATGTAGTCCTTGCAAACTTTATCTAGCGGTATTACAGCCATGCCATTGTACTGGGCCATCAATAAAAACAGTGTGTTCATTACGTATCTTCTCCTGTAAATCAAATTAGGGCAAAGCCTCAAGCCGCGCCGCGTTCATCCGTCGTGCAAGAAATCGAATGCTGTCGCTGCCACTCGCGGAACTTGTCCATTTCCAAGGGCTTTAAGTCGGTCCATCCGATGGGCCATCCCATGAGCCACTCGACCCATTCCGGGTTCAGGTGGCCATGGTCTGAAGCCATGACCGCATGATCCAGGCGATCCTTTGCGCGGCTTCTGCCGCTGCGTCGGGTCAAGGCGTTTGGGGATGATCCTTTTGCTATCGACGCGACTGGCGTCGGCCAGATCGCCCGACCTTTGCGTTGGCTCGGGCGTGGTGGGTGCATCCATTGCTTCGCGGCGCTGCTCAGGCCCCATCCGGCTGTTTTGCTGCTGCCCGGCTGGTTGTGGTTGCCGTTCACGGTCGGGGTAGGCCACAAGCCAGATGCGGTCGCGCTGATGTGGCGCTCTGCAGTCTGCCGCTGATAGACGACACCAGTGCGCGTCATACCCCATAGCGGCAAGGTCACCGAGGACCACGGCAAGTCCTCGTCCCACAAGCAGCGGTGAGTTTTCCACGAGCACGTAGCGGCATCGAACCTCACCGATGATTCGAGCCATTTCTTTCCAGAGTCCGGAGCGGCTCCCTTCGATGCCTTGTCCGGATCCGGCTGCTGATATGTCCTGGCACGGAAAGCCGCCCGATACAACGTCAACAAGTCCTCGCCATGGCGTTCCGTCAAAGGCTCGGACGTCAGACCAAATCGGGAAAGGCGAGAGGGCACCATCGTTTTGTCGTTGCGCGAGAACCTGTGCGGCGTATGCATCACGTTCAACGGCGCAGATCGTGCGCCAGCCGAGCAGGTGGGAGCCGAGTATTCCGCCACCAGCGCCTGCGAAAAGAGCCAGCTCATTCACGTGGCCCCCTGCCTTGCAAGTGAGTGCTGTAGGTATGAGTGGCACTCGAGATGTTCACAGTCCGGCTCATGAAGCGCGCTCCATCAGACGACATGCCGGCGTTTTCTCTTCGGGGGCTTCCAGGTTGAGCAGCCTGGATTCAAGCAGGTCGAAATGATCAAGCAGTCGCCGGTTGAGCAGGCGGACCTCGCCCATTCTGCGGGTCAGTTCGTTGAGTGATTCCTCATGCTCAACTACAGCAACCTGTTTGCCTTTCTGCTGGCCATCGCTATGTCCGTATCGATAACCGATCCAGAGCAGCACGACTGCCCAGCAGAGGATGAAGACGAGCGAGAGGGCTTGGGTGGTATCCATGGTGTGCACCTTTTGTGAGTCGCGGCCGGTGGTGGCGGCCAGGGTCAGTTGTCGAGCTCGTCGCTTGGGACGTCGAGCCTCGACAGTTTTTCGTCCGCTTTGTACGCGTTGATATCGATCAACGCTGCAACGTGACGGATGTGAGCGAACTTGGGAGCCTTGCGGCTGCTGTCGAGCGTGGTGACCGGCAACTGGATCCGGCCGCTCTCGATCTCGGCGGCAAACGACCGCTCGTTGAGGTTTCGGAAGTACTGCACGCGCAGCTTTTCAAGGGGTATCAGCACGTCGCCGAACGTGCGGTAAAGCAGCTCGATGGTGGCCGCGTCGGGTGCTGGCATCAGGCGCAGCGGGTTCTGATTCGAGTGATTCATGGGTCTGGCTTCGCAATCCTTTGTCGTTTTTTCGGGTGATGCCATGCGTTCAGGCAGTGACGTTTTGTCAACTCGCGCAGGTGCTCGGGCACTTCGAGGAGCGCGGCGTTGCGCTCCTCGCGTGTGCGCATGGCAATGATCTGGCGAGCGTATTCCCTAGGCCACGTCACGGCTGTCTGCCGGTATGTCCGGCAGTTGCAGGCCCAACTGATCGGCCAACCATCGAATGCCGGGCTGTTTCACTCGGGTCGATTGGCTGTACTGCATGCCGAGCTGGTGGTGAAACCAGTTGCTGTCCCTAATCCGAAGGTATTCGCGGTCGCGGGTAGGGTAGGCGGGCAGGTTGCGCTCATTGAGCAAGGCCTTGTCACGCATTATGGCGATCAGCTTCGGGCGGCTGATGCCAAGCTGTCGTGCGGCCTGGGCAAGAGTTCGTTCCATGCTCCCCCCTATGCCGCGTGCGCTGCAGGACTCGCAACGCTGATCAGGTGGTTGATGGACTCGATGATTTGCTTGTAAATCTCTGCATCGGTTCCCGCCACTGTGAAGCACTTGGTGCGGGGGCGTTTCACGCCGATGCTCATCACGGTTGTCACAGCACTGCGAGTTCTGTTGCGGTGCATGGCGACGTGTATCGGCAGCTCAAGGCCAACATCCAGGATGTGAGATCCACCTCTGCGCACGAGATTGAAGATCTTCTGGCTCGTCTGCTCGTCGAGGTTGTTTGGACCTGTACCAGGCCGCCGCAAAGCCTCTAGGCTCGACTGCAGGTTTGATATGGCTTGGCCGTTGGCAATCTCCTCAATGAAAGCCGCCAATTTAAGGTGCATTGCCTTGGTGTTTGGCAGGGTCAAAGAGTCTCGCTGCCCACCCATGGCAACAATGAACCGAGTCTCATCTGAGGTGCGCTCGACGTTCAGGCGGAATGGGACGGAGTCTCCTCGCAACGAACGTATTGTGTGATTGAAGGTTTCGGTCAATCTGACCTGAGCCTTGAGCAAAGCCAAGGTGTTGGCATCCAGTTTGAGCTTGCTCATGCCGCACGTCCTCCGTCATTCGGATCAAAAGGTGCGGGGGGGCGTATTCTTTGTAGCTTTGGCTTGCTGACCACGAAGGCGCAGCCAGCCATCATGGCCTGGTGGCGCACTTCAAAGACGCGGATAGGGTCTCGGACCCTTGGGTGGACGTGCAGCGTTGCTGTGGTGTGCATGTATGTAATTCGCTCTGTGGTGGAGAGTGAATCAATAATAACCTTCAGGGTTTGCTTGTCAACCAAATAATAACCTTAAAGGTATTCTCACTCCGAGCCTGTACCGATTCCGCAATGTCAAAAAGCTATTGCTATGAGGCATGGTAGTCCCTAATCTTCTTACTTTATCTACAAACGGAGGGGTAGAAATTGGAGCGGTTGAGTGTAAGTAATTTCCTTTCGATCAAAAAAGCAACATTAGAACTAAAGCGGATAAACATCTTCATAGGTCCCCAAGCGCAAGGTAAAAGTATATTATCTAAGTTGGTATACTATTTTAAGGAGTTTCCACTTGGTATTTTAGAGAGTGCGATCGAGGAGCGTACTAAGCGGCAGTTTGATTCAAGTGCTAAAGATCGTTTTGAAAGAATATTTCCACCTTACGCTTGGGAGGGTAAAGCCTTCCTCATTGTGTATGACACTCCAAGCTATAAAATTTTAATAGAAAATGAAAAAGTTGGTTTTAGATTTAAGTTTTCTGTAACTTACACATCAAGCATAGGTAAAGCACTTGTCGCTGCTAGGAAGACGGTTCGGTCAGAATTTGATACTAGCTTGCGAGCTGGTGGCAGCATAGCCAGGGGGCCTGTCGCGATAAGCTATGTTCACCAAGCAATAGCTTCGAGCTTGTTAAGAGATAAGCTCGAGCAGACAATATATGTACCTGCTGGCCGTTCTTTTTTTGCTAACCTTCAGAAAAGTCTGTTCTCTTTTATTGCGTCAAGTATACCAATTGATTACTTTATTAAAGAGTTTGGAGCTATATACGAGAATACTCGTACTGGGGGCATTACTAGGCAAGCTGCTAGGACTCGGCCCAAAGGTGTAGATAAGATAGTTGAGGATTTATTGTGTGGTTCTCATGAGCATCTAAAAGGCGAGGACTGGATTGTAGGTGCGCGTGGTCGAGTTAATCTTTCACATGCTAGTTCTGGACAGCAAGAAGCTTTGCCAATGGCCATTGTGTTATCTATTTGGCCTTATCTATCCTCTGCAGCCTACACCCGAAGCTTCGTAATCGAAGAGCCTGAAGCTCATCTATTTCCTTTCGCCCAAGGGCAGGTAGTCTCGCTGATTGCGGCGGCTTACAATGCCCCAGGGAACGACGGAGTGTTTGTTATCACGACACATAGCCCTTACATACTTACCGCGCTAAACAACCTTGTTCAGGCCAGAAACGCTGCATCAGTTGCAAACGAAAAAGAACTTCTAGAAATTTATAAGATTGTCCCAAAAGATCAGCTCATAGAGTTTGATGATCTGGCTGCATATGCTGTTAATGAAGGTGGCGTAACTTCTATACTTGATACTGAATATAGCCTTATTCAGGCGCACGCTATTGATGGTGTTTCTGAATATTTTGCTTCAAGATTCGAGAAGCTTCTTGAGATCGAAGCTGTAGCACAAGATCGAATGAACATGGATCTTATCTGATGACAGACCATTGCTCAGTGTCGACAAGCAATTCAATCGAAAAATTTGAGGAGCGCCGCTCAGTTCTTAACGTAAGAAACGCTACGAGACGGCGGTTGGTTAGAGTCAAGGTTGATGGTTGTATGGTGGTGGCCGGTAAGAGGTGTGATTGGCTCTTAATAGATGAAGAGTCAGGCACTGAAATTTTTATCGAATTAAAAGGTGCGGATGTCGGTGAGGGTGTTAAACAAATTTGTGCTTCAGCAGATGCGCTAAGTAAAAAGCCGAGTAAAAGGTTTGGCTATATAGTATGTACTAGGTCGCCGCTTTCTTCACCTGAAATCCAAAGGCTTCAAAAACAATTGCTGAAGACGCATTTCCTGTCGTTAAGAGTTAAAACAACTATCCACAATGTGGATATTGAAAGCTTGGTAGGAGAAACGAATTAAAGATCGGAAATTTTCCACCTTGCTCTTCCGCAGATACTCCAGTCATTTGTCATCTTCAAAATGCGCTCTGGCCAATTTGGGTTGAGCGCTAGTAGATACTGTTCGTTTCCTTCCATCATGAGCTGTCTCAATATTACGGCTTTGTCTTGAGTCCTCATCAAAGCTATAATTTGACCAGGTAAGGCCTCCAGCGCGGGATCGATAACGACCTTATCTCCGTTTGATAATTTAGGCTCCATGCTTATCCCTTCCACAACGAGAACGAACGCTTGAGCGCCCACTGGGCCTGGAGCTTCAATCCATTCGCAAACATCACGGGTGTCAGCCAGACGCCCTGAATCATGCCACTCGACAGCCATGTTAGGAGTAATAACAGGCAGCCTCCTGCCCGTATGACTTAGCACAGTGGTGGTGTTCAACTCTCCCACGCCATGTGGCATGTCGAGGTAACCCCTATGCAACCCAAAAGCCTTCTCAAACTCCCTTGCTATCTGATCTCCTATACCTTTTGTAGGATTTTTGCCTCCAAATGAACTGACTTGAGCGGGCGCCTTGCCGAGCGCGTCAGCGACGTCAACGAGCCTGAGTTTTTTGTCCGCCAGCACTCTGCGGAAATTCTGCAATCTGGTTTCTGATATTTTCATGAATCTATTGTGGGTGTCTTAACCCTGAAGGTGAATTTCCTTATGGGTATTGCAATAGATTACCCAATAGGTTATTTTTAGGTTCACCTAAGGACAGGAGCATGACATGAAGCTCAAAAATTACATCAGCAGCTTGAGTGCAACTGCGTTGGAAACCTATGCCTTGCGCTGTCGAATATCTGTCAGTTATCTCCGCATCCATGTGAGGTATGCCACCAAGGATCCTAGCGTCTCGTTGATCAAAGCGTTGTTTCGGGAAAGCGATGGGTGTGTGAGTCTCGCCGAAGTTCTCGAACATTATGGTGTGACGGAATCCCTTCCTGATGGACGTGAAAGAAAAAGGCGACCCAAAGGCCGCCCAGTTCCACCCAACACGCACCACCACAGCGCTGTTGGGACGCGATAAACGTAGGCGGGCACACCATATGCAAAGCCACCTACCTTCATCGCGCTTTGTTCAAGGCACGGATGCCTTGGAGTTGCTGCCTTCTCCACCACAGATTGAGCAGCTGTTGCGCCACAGGTGAACGACGGATCGGTCGCCTCGGCACGGTGCCGGTTTCGATCTTGAGGATCTGACCGGCTTTTTGGGCCTCTCCAAGCCACGCGACAAATTTACCACCACTCGGGGTCGCGTGGCACTGGCATCTTTCAGGGATCAATGCCATGAGCCGCACCGCAGTACCTATCGAACACGCCAAACGTGAGGTTTTGCCTCTCGATCTGGCGCTCTATCACGCCGCACGGGAATACCCCGGCGGAGCTGCTGCAATCGCCGCCACCACAGGCCGAAGCCAGAGTACGCTGCAGCACAAACTCTCGCCGACGCACCCTAGCCACATCGTCAACATCCAGGAGTTCTGCGAGATCCTGGAGCTGACGAAAGATCGTCGAATTCTTGATGCCGTTCATGCGTTGGTGGGGGACACCATCTGGCAGGACCTGGCTGACGCTTACACCGATGACATGCCGGAGACCCTTACGGTCGGCATCGCCAAGTACTTTCATCAAGTCGCGGATCTGTCTGAAACCTGGGCAGAGCTCATTGGTGATGGCCGTGTCTCCGACCGTGAGCTTGCAGAGATACGCTTCCAGATCTTCCGCTGCATTCAGGGCCTGCTCGGGATGTTCAACCGTGCCACCTACGTCAACCAGACGACGAAGGGGGTGGCCCGTGGCTGATGCTGCCGATTTTGCAAATGACCTCGTCCAGGAACGGATTGATCGTGCACTTGCTGCCTTGTCTGCTCGTGCGGTTGTTCCTGGGCATTCATTGCTGTTCTGTGAGTCGTGCGACGGCGCCATTCCGGATGGACGCCGACTGGCGGTGCCAGGCTGTACCCAGTGCTTCGAATGCCAGTCGTTCGATGAGCTGAGGAGGCTTCAGCATGCTCGATGATGTGCTTAATCAGTTTGCGGATTATGGGCTTGAGCCTGAGCAGCCCTTGATTTTTGGCTCGCTGACTCGTTGCAAAACCCAGCAGGACAAAGGCAAGGAAAAGAACGGATGGTACGTCGTACATGAGTACGTTACGGCCAAGGGTAAGACGCTGATCTTTGGTAGCTTCGGTGACTGGCGATCTGGTGAGTCGCGCAAGATCAAGGTCAAACCTGGGCAGTTGAGTGCGGACGAGCGTGAAGTCATGCGCGCCAGACAGGAAGAGGCCAAGCGCAAGGCGGCCCAGGTGGCGGCTAATGCTGCGCGCCGCGCTGCCACCCGCGCTGCTGCGTTATTCCAGCGCATGCCTGAGAAAGGTAAAAGTGACTATCTGGATCGAAAGCAAATTATCGGCTTCGGCGTTCGATACGCTCCGCGTACGGGAGCGGTTTTGGTGCCGATGAGAAATGTTCGAGACCAGATTGTTGGCCTGCAGGTGATCTTTCCCGTTCAGCAGGAGAAAACAGGTCGCGACAAATCCTATTGGCCTTATGGCATGTCCAAACAGGGGGCCTTCCACCTGATCGGGCCTCACCCTGAGCCGGGAGAGCCGGTGCTGATCTGTGAGGGGTATGCCACTGGCGCAAGTTTGCATATGGCTACTTCTGCGACAGTTGCTGTCGCCTTTGACGCTGGGAATCTGTGCGAAGTTGCCAAGGCCATGCGCGACCGGTTCCCCGGAAGGCCTCTGATCATTTGCCGTGACGATGACTGGAAAACGAAACGCCCGAATGGGGAACCTTGGAATCCGGGTGAGGAAAAGGCGTGCGATGCGGCGGTGGTCGTTGGTGGGGAGGTAGTCGCCCCAGTCTTTTCAGGCGAGCGCCATGATAAGTGGACCGACTTCAACGACCTTCACTGTGCCGAGGGACTCGAGGCTGTTCGTCGTCAGGTTCGTGTGCTGATCAAGCCCCCTGCTGCGGGCGGCTGGCGTGACCAATTAGCTCGAAACGAGAACGGTGCGTTGATCGCTCATATGTCCAACGTAGAGCTGATCCTGGGTAACGACGAGCGCTGGAGAGGTGTCATCAGCTACAGCGCGTTCAGCTCGAAGATCGTCAAGTTACGGGCCGCACCCTATGGCGGTGAGACAGGCGAGTGGACTGATATCGACGACACACGTGTTATGAAATGGCTGGCCCAGCAGTACAACTTTAGGGTGAAGGCATCACACGTGTTCGAGGCGGTGAGCGTGGTAGCGCATGACAATGCTTTTCACCCGGTGCGTGATTACCTGCATGGGCTGGAGTGGGATCGAGTGCCACGACTCGCGAACTGGTTGATCGATATCATGGGTGTCGTACGCAGTGAGTATGCAACCAGAGTCGCAAAACGCTGGATGATCTCGGCGGTAGCCCGTGTCATGAAGCCAGGTTGCAAGGCTGACTCGGTGCTGATTCTTGAGGGTGCCCAAGGCGCGGGTAAGTCTACAGCTATGAGTATTCTTGGCGGTCCGTGGTTCATGGACACGCCTTTCGCACTGGGCGACAAAGACGGATTTCAGGCAATAAGAGGCAAGTGGATTGTCGAGCTCGGCGAGCTGGATAGCTTTAACAAGGCCGAGTCGACAAAGGCCAAGCAGTTTTTCTCAGCATCCACTGACACCTATCGCGAAAGCTACGGACGCAGAACAGCTGACGTGCCACGCCAGTGTGTGTTCGTAGGTACGACCAATCAGGACGAATACCTCAAAGACGCAACCGGCAACCGGCGCTACTGGCCTGTCGCATGCACAAAGGTCGACACTGAAAAGCTGCGTGTAATTCGTGATCAACTGTGGGCCGAAGCGATGTTTTGCTACCTGTCCGGAGATATCTGGTGGGTTGACCGCGAAGAGTCAGGGATGTTTGCGGAGGCGCAGGACGAGCGCTTTGTTGTGGATGAGTGGGAGGGCCCGATCTTGACCTGGCTGGAAGAGTCACAGATCGGTGAGACGACTAAAGGCAGCGAGGTGTTGGCCCAGGCGCTGAAGCTGGATTTCGGTCATTGGGGCAAGCCCGAACAAATGCGAGTGGGAGCGATCATGCATCGTTTGGGATGGCGGCGTGTCAGGCTGGCCGCCTTGGCGAAAAGTGGTCAGCGGCCATGGGCCTATAAGAAACCGCAAGGATGGGGCGGAGCAGGGCCTTTGGTGCGCGAAGTGTTCGAGGAGCCGTGCTTCGATGATTAAAAGAATCGATGAGATGTTGAAACTTTGGGCTGAAGATTTACACTCTCCATCGCCGCCTGGCACGGTTGGTGGTGGCAACATGATCGCGATGCTCATAGAGTGCAAAGGCGAGTTGATACGGGGAACGCGAGGTAGTCGGGTGCTGCTTGATGAGTCGGCTGATATTGAGTTGATCATCAACAAGCATTTGTCACCGGAGCTTTCGGTTGTCGTGCGAGAACAGTACTGTAACCACGACAGCTTCCAGTCGCAGAAATACACCCATTGCGGTTGCGGCAGAGATACTTACTACAAACGGCTTCATCTTGCGCATGAGCGCATTGCAGGTTTACTGATGCGGAAGGCCGCTTGATTCAACGATACATTCTGTTGGCCCGCCTTGTCTCGCTGCCCTTGGGTAGCTTTGGGCAAGCGCGGGCCTTGTGTTTTCTGGCTTGTCCCACCGTCCTGCTTTTTTTCACTCCCGCGTGTGTGAGCGTAGCGGGCATGTGTACGCGCGCGATACGCGCACGCGTGTTTTTATTTACTTATATACACGAGAAAGTTAGTAAATAAGTAGGACAGTGGGGCGAGGCCTTGATTTACGTCGCTCTCAGGCGTCCCACTCCAATCAAGCCCTTTGGGACAGGGGAATCGTGATTTAAAATCGAATAGCCGTTTTGTTGTATTCGCCGACATTGCCGGGGCGTTGGTGCTGCATAAACCACATATTCACGCATGGCAGCAAAACAGGCTTGCTGCCACCGGAATCCACCTGTAAAAAGTAGTCATCTTCGATAGGTGCGAACGCAGAAAGCGGCTCACACCACACATACCAAACCCGGCCATCGCGCCGGGTTTTTGCGTTTATGGGGGGCACATGGCGGACGGACAACAAACACTGGCTGAGATGCCAATCTGGCTGGTGATCACGCTGGCGTTGGTTGGCGGCGTGTCCGGTGAGATGTGGCGGGCCGACAAGGAGGGGCTGCGTGGCTGGTCACTGTTGCGCCGTCTGGCCCTAAGGTCCGGCGCCTGTGTTGTCTGCGGGCTGTCGAGCATGATGCTGCTGTACGCGGCGGAGGTTTCGATGTGGACGGCTGGGGCGGTGGGTTGCCTGACCGCGATGGCGGGGGCGGATGTGGCGATTGGGTTGTATGAGCGATGG
This sequence comes from Pseudomonas floridensis, assembly GCF_002087235.1. GTDB lineage: Bacteria > Pseudomonadota > Gammaproteobacteria > Pseudomonadales > Pseudomonadaceae > Aquipseudomonas > Aquipseudomonas floridensis. Next base: position 14,235 of record NZ_MUIO01000010.1, read on the forward strand.
GCGGCTCGGCGGCTGGGTTTGGAGCGTACGGGGGCTTGATCTTTGGTGCAGGCCTGAATTGGATATTCAGGCCGCCAAAGCACTGGTCTTACTTATCCGGCCGTTTAGCCTCTTCTTCCAAGCGTGCTTTGCACTCTTCATCGCTTTCGGGAAGATAAATTCTGTCTCCATCAGCGTTGGGGGTGAGGGACTGAAACACGAGCAGTACGCAGAATATTACAACTCCTCCCAAGCAAAACTTAACCAGTACGCTAACCCAAAAGCCGGTCAAGGTGTCATGAAGAAAAGCGGCCGTCTGGCTGAGTGTGATTGTCTGATTGTCGCCTAACACTAGGAAGTTGAGAGCTAGCAACATGGCCATGGCGAAACCAATATTCATGTTGATCATTTCTTCATCATGCGCGGCCTGTTTCTTCTCAAGAATCTCAAGCATGACCTTATCCCTTTCGATCAAAGCCTTCTTCCGCACGATGGATGTCCAACGTAGATCTGGATCTCGCTGCTGATGATTTCTGTTTGGCCATCTGATTGAGATATACGTTGGAATGACCAAAAGCATATGCCTCAAAGCAGGGAAGAGCAGCGTCATCAAGAAAGCGAACAAGCCCAAAAATACGAGCGCATTACCACCACTTACCTCTGGCGCATCAAGCTTTGAAAAAGCTCCGAGCAAATTCTTGTGATAGAAAATCACTAGGCACGAGTCGAGCGCCAATATGAACGAGATGAGAAGCATGAAGTGCCTCATCTCCACTGCTTTTTCGATAAATGATGTGGTTGTGGCAAGCGCTTTCGACATGCCTGAAGCTGAATCGGCCATGAACGTCCCTTTACAGTTGATTGATCGAGCGCCGCATCATGCATGTAACTGCAAAGCTATTCAAACAACCCAGCCCATACGGCTATCGCTGGCAGCAAGCCCGCGCCGGGTTTCTGCGCAAGCATCCACTTTGCAAGCGCTGTTACCAGCAAGGGCTCGCCGAGCCTGCAGCAGTGGTTGACCACATCACGCCGCACAAGGGCGACATGGTGTTGTTCTGGGATCGCAGCAACTGGCAGGCCCTGTGTGGCAACTGCCACAACGCCTACAAGCAGCGCCTGGAGAAGTCTGGGCGCGAGGTTGGCTGCGATGCTTCAGGCAGGCCAGTCGACCCCAGACACCACTGGAACGCCTGACAGCGCGGGCCGGTCGGACTGCCCAAAAGCAACCATTTTGCGGGGGGGGGGGGGAAAAGTAATGCCTCGATTTCGCCTAGACCGAGTCCCCCTCACCGCTCGCAATAAGCGGGAAAAATGGGGGGTGGCCCCTTGAATGGTGGAGGCCTGAACATACGCAAACATGAGGGAAATATATGGCCGGCAACGGAAATTCAGGCCGACCGCCCAAGCCCGCGATTGTCCATCTACTGAGCGGCAATCCCAGCAAGCGCAATGTCAAGGAACTGCTGGATGAGGTTCAGCAACCTGTGCTGCCGGTCGAAGCACCATCACGGCCAGATTGGCTCAGCGAGGAAGCGCTGAAAGAGTGGGACGAGCTGATTCCCGACCTGATCACGCTTGGACTGGTGTCGCGATTGGACGGCCAGGCCATCGCTCAGTACTGCGAGGCCGCAGTCGAATACCGCAAGTTCACCCGCATGATCCAGGAACTGAACAACAACCTGACGAAAGCCAATACCGGGGACGTCCAGACTTACAAGTCGGGCGCAACCGACATGTCGATCTGGCGCAAGCTGCGCAACGACGCCCAACGCCGTGCCGATGAAGCCGGTCGCCAGTTCGGCTTCACGCCTCTGGCACGCCGTGCGTTGAGGCTGACATCGCCCCAACGTGAATTGATCCCGAATGAGCCACGAGACGCCGCCGCCAAGTACTTCAGTTGATGAAGACCGGGCGACAGAGTTCGCCCGTGCGGTGGTCAGCAAGCAACTGGTGGCAGGCCCGGACGTCAGGCGCGCAGCACGCCGCCATCTGCGAGATCTGCGGCAAGGTCCGAAGCGCGGTCTTCGGTGGGATCTGGCCGCGGCGCAATTCGCCATCGGTTTTTTCGAGGACGTGTTGTGCCTGAACGGCGGCGAGTTCGAAGGCAAACCGTTTGTGCTCGCGCCGTGGCAGAGCTTCGTCGTCGGCAGCCTTTTCGGCTGGAAGCGAGAGGACGGCTACCGAAGGTTTCGTACCGCCTTCATCGAAACGGCCAAAGGCTCCGGCAAAAGCCCTTTGGCGGCGGGTATCGGTCTGTTGGGGCTGGTGGCCGACAACGAATCCCGCGCAGAGGTATACGCCGCCGCAACGAAGCGTGATCAGGCGATGGTGCTGTTCCGCGATGCCGTCGCCATGGTCAAACAGTCGCCATCGCTGACCGACCGCATCGAGATGTCTGGCCGCAACGAGAAGATCTGGAATCTGTTCTATTCCAACACGGACTCGTTCTTCAAGCCGATCAGCGCCGACGAAGGCCAGTCCGGCCCGCGACCGCACGTTGCGTTGCTGGACGAGATCCACGAACACCGCAACGACACGGTGGTGAACATGGTCCGGGCGGGCACAAAAAGCCGTCGTCAGGCCCTGATCGTGATGATCACCAACAGCGGCTCGGACAAGAACACCGTTTGCTGGGCGCACCACGAAATGGGCGTGCGGGTATGCAAAGGGGAGATCGAGAACGACTCGTTTTTCGCCTTCATCTGCAGCCTGGACAAGGGTGACGATCCGTTCAAGGACGAAGCCTGCTGGGCGAAGGTCAATCCCAGCCTCGACTTCATCCAGGAAGGGCAGACCGACGGCATTCCCGGTCGGCAGTACCTGCGTGAACAGGTCGAAGATGCACGCGGTATGCCCAGCAAGGAAGCAACCACGCGCCGCCTGAATTTCTGCGAGTGGACGCAAGCGACGTCGCCGTGGATTTCGTGGGACATCTGGAGCGAAGCGGGTGAGCGCGTCCCGATGTCGATGCTGCGCAACAGGCCCAGCGTCGGCGGGCTGGACCTGTCGAGTACCACCGACCTCACGGCCTTCGTGCTGCTGTTCTACCCGACCTACGAGGATCCGCACTGGCGACTGCTGCCGTACTTCTGGATTCCGGATTTCCAGCTCGACGAGCGCGAGCGACGGGACAAGGTGCCGTACTCGGTGTGGATCAGTTCGCGTGATCTGGAAACCACGCCAGGCAGGGCGATCAGCAAACTGCATGTGCTGCGTCGTATGCAGACCATCTGCGATTACTTCGACGTGCGCAGCATCGCGTTCGACCGTTGGCGCATCGAAGACCTCATGCAGTTGATGGACGAACACGGCGTAACCTTGCCGCCGCTGGTGAAGTTCGGTCAGGGTTTCCAATCGATGGGGCCAGCCGTGGACGAGTTTGAACGGCGGTTGTTGGGCATCAAGGCTGCCGCTGATCCCGATGCCGGTGAGCAGGTCACCACAGAAACCGTCGAGACCCTGCGTCACGACTGCAACCCGGTCATGACCTGGTGCGCTGGCAACGCGGTGATCACGGCTGATGGGGCGAACAACCGCAAGGCAGACAAGGCGAAGGCCACCGGCCGCATCGATGGCGTCGTGGCGGCAATCATGGCCACCGGCATCAGCGGATCAGGAAAGGTCACCGGCGGCACATCCATTTACGACGAAGGAGCAGGCATATGAATCTCATCGCTTGGGCGGCCTGGCTCGCCGGTTTGCTGGGCTTCGGCCTGCTGATCGGCGGGGTGGCCCTGATCCACACACCGACAGCCTTGATTGTGGCTGGATTCGGTTTGCTCGGCTGGTCATTGCTGGCTGACCGGGCAGCGGCCCGTTCACCGCGTAAGCACGCTTCAGGGAGCGGTTGACCATGTTCTTCAGCAAACAGCTCGGCCCCGGCGACGGCGTGATTTCGGACGGCTCGTCAGGTTTCTGGCAGAGCCTGATCGGATCGAGCCGGTCCAGCGCGGGTGTCAGCGTAACGCCGGATAGCGCCATGGCACTGACCGTGTTCCAGAACTGCGTGACGTTGCTCGCGGAGAGCGTGGCGCAACTGCCGCTGGAACTGTACCGGCGTCTTGGCGAGGGCAAGCGCGAGCAAGCCATTCATCATCCGCTCTATGACGTGCTGCGCTATCAGCCCAACCCATGGCAAACCCCTTACGAATATCGGGAATACAGTCAGCTGGCGGTCGGTGTGCGGGGTAACGCGTACAGCTTCATCGAGCGCAATGACGACGGTTCGGTGAAAGCGCTGTACCCGCTGCACAACGACCGCATGGTGGTGCTCAAGGGCGCAGACATGCTGCCCTGTTATCGCATAGGTGGGCAGGATCCGTTGCCCATGCGGCTGATCCATCACGTGCGCTGGCACACAAAGAACCACTACACCGGCCTGTCGCCCATCGAGCTGCATGCCGACGCTGTCGGGCTGGCCCAGGCAGTGCGGCAGTACACGGGCAAGTCGTTTGCCAACGGCACTGCTGTCAGCGGGGTGATCGAGCGACCACGTGAGTCGCCGCCGATCAAGGACCGGGCCAGCATTGATCGGATCCTTGATCAATGGGGAGAGAAGTTCGCCGGGATCGATAACGCGAAGAAAGTTGCCATGCTGCAGGAAGGCATGACCTTCAAGCCGGTGTCGATGAGCAACGTCGATTCCGAGCTGCTGGGCATCCTGAAGGCGACCGGCCTGGATATAGCGCGGATCTACAAAATCCCGCCGCACATGGTTAACGACCTGGAAAAGGCCAGCTACAACAGCCTTGAGCAATTACTGATCCAGTACGTGATCTTTGCCCTTATGCCGTGGGTCAAGCGTCACGAGCAGGCGATGATGCGTGATTTTCTGCGGCCTGCAGAGCGCAAGGACTACTTCATCGAGTTCAACCTGTCCGGGCTGCTGCGCGGCGACCAGAAAAGTCGTTACGACGCCTACGCCGTCGGGCGGCAATGGGGCTGGCTGTCGATCAACGACATCCGCCGCCTGGAAAACATGCCTCCCGTGGCCAACGGCGACAGCTACCTGCAACCGCTCAACATGACCGACGTGGCCCACGGGCTGCCCGACCCGAAAAACCCAGACGTCCGCGCCCAGCTGGAGCAGCAGCGCGACGATATCCTCAGGATGCTTGCCGCATGAAACAACACCTGCGTGCTGCCAGCCTGCTGTTCAATCAGCCGTTGCTGACTACACCTGACATGCTCGACCTGGCTGTGCGCTGGGCCAACCAGACCATGAGCCTGAACATCACCAATCTCCACATGGGGGCTGCGGGACCCCGGTTGATGTTCGATGACGATGACCGCGAGCATCAGGAAAGCCTCGAACAGGATCGCCGCCGTCAGTCGATCCTGCAGACCGGCATCGACGTCATCCCGGTGAGCGGTGTGCTGGTCAGCCGGGGCAGCCATCTGGCCGCGTGCGAAATCATGACCAGTTACGAAGACCTGCGCAGCCAGCTCAACCGGGCCATCAGCGATCCGCTGGTCGAGCGCATTGTGCTCGATATCGACAGCCCCGGCGGCAGCGCGGTCGGGGCCTTCGAGCTGGCCGAAGACATCCGCGCTGCCAGCCTCATCAAGCCGATCACCGGTCTGGTCAACTTCATGGCCTATTCAGGCGGCTACCTGCTGGCTTCTGCCTGCACGGAAGTGGTGGTCAGCCAGACCTCGGGCGTGGGTTCCATCGGCGTGATTGCCAGCCACATGGACCGCTCAAAGATGGCCGAGAACATGGGCGTCAAGGTCACCACCGTGTTCGCTGGCGATCACAAGAACGACCTCAGCCCGCACGAGCCGATCAGCGAGCAGTCGATGCAGGTGCTCAGTGAAATCGTGCAGGAGAGCTATGTCTTGTTCACCGCGCGGGTTGCTGCTTACAGAGGCCGCGCTGCCAGCGAAATCGTCGCCACTCAGGCGGCCTGTTATCGAGGGAGCAAGGCTATCGAGATGGGGCTGGCTGACCGGCTCCAGTCACCGCAACAGGCAGTTGATGAGCTTGCCCGTGCCGTTTCAACGAGTCGGCAGCAGCTGCTCGCTACTGACCGAGTGCGACAGCGCATTAGCGTTCAGGCCTCGGCCGTCGCACTCGCCGCACAACTCTGACCGCGTTCGCGGCCACACCATCCAACCGCCCAAGTGGCGGTTTTTTTTTGCCCAGGAGGCAGCATGTCGTTAGTGACACAATTGCGCAGCGAACGCGCGCAACTCAACGAGCAGATCCAGGCATTGGCTCGCATCGAAGCGGATGGCAGCTCGCTCACCGCCGAACAACTGGCTCAGTTCGAACAGCTCAGTATTCAATTCACCGCGCTGACCGATAAGCTCAGCCGTGCCGAATCCGCCGAGCGCATGGCCAGCGCGAGCGCAGTCCCGGTGGACGAAAGCGCTCAGGGCATCAACAGCCCGCCTTCCTCAATCAGCGGGCCGTTCACGCCCAGGCCAGTGCCGGGCGCGAACATGGCGCAGATGGTCCGCGTCCTCGCGGCGACGCGTGGTGACCAGCACGCAGCGGCCAAAATGGCGCAGGACGCGGGGTGCAACCCTGAAATCGCCATGGCGTTGAGCACGGTGACGCCGGGTGCGGGTGGTGTGCTGGTGCCGCAGAGCTTTTCCAGCGAAGTGATTGAGTTGCTGCGGCCCAGGTCGGTGGTCCGCAAACTGGGAGCCGTATCGCTGCCGCTGGTGAACGGCAACCTCACGGTGCCGCGTATCAAGGGCGGCGCGGTGGTCGGCTACATTGGCAGTGACGAGGACATGCCAGCGACTGATCTGCAGTTCGACGACCTCAAGCTGTCGTCCAAAAAACTCGCGGCACTGGTGCCCATCAGCAACGACTTGTTGAGCTATGCAGGTACAAACCCGAACGTGGATCGGTTGGTTGTTAATGACCTGACCGCCTCGGTCGGAGCGGCAGAGGACTTGTCGTTCATTCGCGGTGCAGGCACCGGCAACCTGCCCAAAGGCCTGCGTTTCTGGGCACCGGCGTTCAACGTGATCGTCTGCCCACCCGACAAGGAGCTGCAGATCGTTGACATGGCGCTGTCGTCGGTGATTCTGCGCCTGGAGGAAGCCAATTCCGGCGTGATCATGCCGGGATTCATCATGGCGCCGCGCACCAAGCGCTGGCTGAGTGCGCTACGCGACGGCAACGGCAATAAAGCCTATCCCGAGCTGGACATAAATCTCTTGAAAGGCTTCCCCGTAGCGACTACTACGCAGGTGCCGACTAACCTGGGCGAAGATGGCAACGAATCGGAAATCTACTTCGCGGACTTCGGTGATTGCTTCATCGGCGAAGACGACGCCATGGTTATCGATTTCAGTAAAGAAGCCACTTACAAGGATAACAACGGCAATGTCGTCAGCGCTTTCCAGCGTGATCAGACATTGGTACGAGTCATCGCCAAGCACGACTTTGGCCCTCGCCATGTGGAGTCCATCGCGGTCCTGACGCAGGTCGTCTGGGGCTATGGCCTGTAAGTCGTGCCATGAGCAGGCTCGGTTCGCCGGGCCTTTTTGTATTTGAATTCTGGAAATCAAAATGTCCAAGCAAATCGTGACCTTCACCAAGAACTGGCGTGGCTACGCTGCCGGAGAAACTGCAGGTTTCCCGCAAGGCACTGCAGATGCGCTGGTGGAAAGCGGCTATGCAGCCGAAGCCGGTAAAAAATCTCGCAAGGCATCAAAACCTGCTCCGAAACCCAGCGACGAAACCAAGTCAGATCCGGTCGACAAACCTGACACTGACGAGAAACCCTGACCATGGCCCGACGGATCGCATACACCGGTGATCCGGTTTTGACCCTGGAGGAGGTGGCCCGTCAGTGTCGTCTGGACACCGAGGACCTGCAGGTTGAACTGATCGAGCAGGTCATCATTCCCGGCGTCACTCAGCAGGCCGAAGCGCTGTCCGGTGCGGCTGTTCGCGCAGCTGAATATGAAGAGATCTGGCCAGCCGGTTTTGCCTCTGGCCATGTTCTGGACATAGGGCAGGCCAATGAGATTATCGACGTCGCAGGCGTAACAGCAGACGGTGCCAGACAGGTACTGGATGTTCAAACCCGCCTGCAGCAGGACGGGTGTGAAACGCGTCTGTTTTTCCCGATGGGTCGCCCGGCGGGTGATCTGTTGATCAGGTATCGCGCTGGCACCGACCTTGAGTTGTATCCCGGTGTGCGTTTGTGGCTGCTGATGCATGCCGCCACTGCTCACGAGCAACGCGAAACACTGGTTGCTGGAGTGAGCCTTGCCAAGCTGCCGGGCTCATTTCTCGACTCATTGCTCGCCGACATCACGGTTCCGCCGAGGTTTTGATATGCGTGCAGGCAAGCTGAGGCATCGCTGCACGCTGTATCGGAACGAGCGGGTGCGCGATGAGCTGGGTGGATGGCAGGACGTATGGGTCGAAGTACGCAAGTTTTGGGGTGACATCAACGCGGTCAGCGGTCGTGTGTGGCTGTCTGCAGCGCAAGAAAATGCGCAAATCACCGCCGAGATCTGGTCGCGCCCGATGAAGGTTACAGCAGGTATGCGAATCGGATACCGGGACAGCCTGTATGAGATAGAGGCTCCGCTCTTCAGCCAGACGCTCAACCGGCAACAACTGATGTGCAAAACGGTGAAACCTGATGCCTGAGATCTCCATGAATGTCATAGGCCTGGATGACTTGGCATCTGATTTTGAGCGCCTGTCCAAGGCTACTGGTGACAAGGTCATGCAAAAAGCCGTGGTGGCCGGTGCGCGGCTCGCCCGTGACAAGGCTCGGCAGGCGGCACCTGTCCGGACCCGTAAGCTGCAGAAAAACATCGTCGCGACCCGTGCCCGCCAAAGTGATGCACCGGGCGGGGCAACGGCGGGTATCCGCGTCAGACGTCCGACGGGCAAAACAACGCGAGCACTCAAGCGCGGAAGCCGCCCAGGCAAGCGCCTGAATGTCGAATACGCTTCGCCGTTCTACTGGAAGTTTCTGGAGCTGGGCACTTCGAAAATGCGGGCACGTCCGTTCATACGTCCCACATGGGACGGCAACCTGCCGCAGATTGAAGGTGCGGTGCGTACCGCGCTGGCCAGCGCTATCGATAACGCCATTCGCAGGTAATTCATGATCGAAACACAGATTGCTGCACGCCTCGGCGCGCTGGCAGGCGGGCGCGTGTTTCCTGACATTGCGCCACCTGATGCAGACATTCCCCGAATTACCTGGCTGTCGGCCGGGACCGTCACCGGCTGGGTGCTGTCCGGCTGGGACGGTTCGCAGACGGCGACACTGCAGGTCGATTGCTGGGCCAACACGCGTCTTGAAGCCATCAAGCTGGGGGCTGAGGCGTTCAACGCCTTGGCTGAGCCAGGCCCTGGCTTTTCCGTCAGCGATGCCCAACGGCTACCTGACGATTACGAATCGGACACCCGCCTGTACCGGGTGAGCTGGGAATTCATGCTGCAACCATAGGAGGCCCCGTGGCCAACCAAGCAACCAAAGCCAAGTTCGTCAAAACGCAAGGCACGGCCCTCAGCGTTTCCAAAACGACGACGCTCGATCCCAAAGATGAAAGTCTTGAATGGAGCGATCTTTCGGTAACGATCAAGCAACCGCAGTTTCAGGGCGGTCAATCCGACGAAATTGAAGTCACCACCCTTGCCAGTGAGGCCAAAGAGTTTACCGTCGGCCTGGCGGACAACGGCACCTTCAGCATGAGCGGTAACTGGAAAGCCGATGACGAAGCCCAGACCGTGCTGCGCACTGCGCGGGACGATGGTGAACCGCGTGCCTTCAAGGCCGGGTTCGTGGACGGCAGCACCTCCAGCTTTCTAGGCCTGGTGACCCAATTCACCTGGGACGCTGCACCCAATGGAACTGTAAACGGCACATTCAACGTGCGCATCACCGGCTCAGTGTCTTTCGATATCGGCTCGGTAGAAGGAGGCACCCGTGGCGCGAGCAAAGTCCGCTAACTCTGATCTGCGCGCTCTGGCCCTTGATCCGTTGCGCAATTTCAAACACGAAACCGTTGTGGTTCCGGAATGGGGTGATGCAAGCGTCACGGTGCGAGCGCTCAGTGCAGGCGATTGGCTCGGCTACCGCACCCGCTCACTGGAAGTGCTGGAAGAGGCGCGGCTTGCCGCTGGTCTCTCGGCGCGTCCCACGATGGACGAGGGCGGAAACCCCGATTCCGACGAACCTTCGGTCGAGTTCAACTCGTCGTACATTTTCGCGTTCGTTCTGGTTAGGACTCTGTTTGATCAGCACTGCGCCAGAGTCTTCGATGACGCTGACGTCGATGAAGTGGCATTAGCATTCAGTCCCGTGCATGACCGTCTGGTGGCAAAAGCTTTCGAGCTGAGCGGCATCGAAGCGGGTGCCGGTGCCCCAGACCCTGTAGCCGAAGCGGGAAACGGCTGAAGGAGGAGCCGGAGCTGGCGTTCACGCTGGCTCTGGCCCTCCGCCTGGGCATGACTTTGCAGGATCTGCGGGAGCGCATGAGCGCGGAAGAATTGTTGTTATGGATGGCCTTCAATCGCGAGTCGCCAATCAGCGACGTGAGGGGGGATGTTCAGGCATCCATCATTGCCGCCGCTGCGTTTCAATCTCAGGGCGCGAAGGTTTCTGCGCTGGACGTGTTGCCGCAGTGGGGCGCTACAGAGCTACCATCACTTAACGATGACGAGGAGGCGACTGTAGGTGAGTCCGCTTTCAAGGCGTTCCTCATACACGCGAGTGAAACGTCTTGAAATTACTGCGTGCGACCTTCCTACAGCGCAGCTCGATATGACAGCTGAAAGCACACCTATAGGTGTCAAAGCGCTACTATCGATCCAGGTTGCTTGTCATGGAGAGAAGGGATGTCCGTCGAGGAAGATTTTCATCATCAAATGCTGGACATATACCAACACGCTGGAACGGAAGTTGGTTACTGGGCCAATTACTTCCTGCGGGGCGTGAAGAAACACGGTGGCTTGAACTATGCCCGCACCGCGCTGGAAAAGCGGAAAAACGATTCGATCCAAAAAGGCTTTCAGGCTCTGGTGGATGCAGGTCGGGTGGATATAAGCATGGAATCTCTGGTCGTCAGACCCGAGTTTGCTTCGCTTTTTACGGACGTTGAAATTGCAGAAGCCAGAGCTCGTCTTGATGGGATTGCGCCTTACGCCCGACGTGAAAGAGTCCCTGCGGACAAGGTGTTTCCGGATGAGTTACCACCGGGTCCGCCCTATATCGAGGGGGCTATCAGACAGGTCACCGTCAATCTTTATGAACGCAACGCGAAAGCCCGCGAAGAGTGTTTAAGCAAGCACGGTTACGACTGTGCTGTGTGCACGATGAATTTCGAGAAGCTTTACGGTGAGATCGGCAAGAAATTCATCCATGTCCATCACAAGAAGCCTCTGGCGACCATCCGAGAGGAATACGAGCTTAATGCACGCAAGGACCTGGTGCCGGTCTGCCCGAATTGCCATGCCATGCTGCATACGTCCAATCCTCCTTTATCGGTTTCAGAGCTGCAGGAAAAGATGCGCGCTCAGGCCGCTCTTCAGCTCTAAATACGCGGGTTGTTTGCAGTTCGTGCCGCACTCCGGCGAATAGCAGCATTGGTTAAATCGTCTATTAAGCCCGCTCCGGCGGGTTTTTTTTCGCCTGGAGAAAAGTGAATGTCTGGCAGTACCCTTCGCTCGTTGATCGTCAGCGTTTCAGCCGAAACCGGCGCGTATCAGCGCGAGATGGCGCGTGCGTCGCGGATGGGGCAGAACTACTTTCGTACCGTCAGCGAGGGAAACCGCCAAGCAACAGCAGGATGGCGTTCGCAACAGGCGGCGATCAATGCGCAGAGTGCTGCCATGTCGTCGTTGGCCAGCTCGGTTGGCGCCTATGTCAGCGCGATGGCCGGGGCATTGGCCGTTGGCAATGTGCTGGCCCAGGCCGATGCCTGGAATATGGTCAATGCCCGCCTGAAGCAGGCATCGACCACAACCGAAGACTTCGCGCATAACCAGAAGGTCCTGTTCGATCTCAGTCAACTCACCGGTACCGCATTTCGCGACAACGCCGTCTTGTTCAGTCGTTCCGCAGCGTCCATGCGTGAATACGGCTACAGCTCGGCAGACATACTCAAGCTGACTGAGGCTATCGCGCTCGGCCTGCAGATATCCGGTACCAATGCGGCCGAGGCATCCTCAGTAATCACCCAGTTCGCCCAGGCGCTTGCACAAGGCGTATTGCGCGGCAACGACTTCGTATCGGTGAACGCAAACGGTGACCGCATTATGCGGGCCTTGGCGACCGGCATGGGTGTGGCGCGGCGCGAGCTCAAAGGCATGGCCAACGATGGGGTGCTGACGACCGAGAAGGTTGTGCCTGCACTCATTGGTCAGTTGGAGCTGCTTCGCAAGGAATACGCGGAGATGCCCAGCCCGGTCAGCGCCGCAGTGACAGCGATGGGTAATGCATTCCAGCGCTGGGTGGGCGACGTGGACGGTGCAACAGGCACTACGCAGGGCCTGGTCAAAATCATCATGTTCGCGTCAGAGAACATCGACACGCTGGTCCGGGTGCTGGCAGGTGCAGCCGTCGGTGTGTTCGGTCGCAAAATTGCCAGCGTCACGGAATCGATGGTTGCGCAGGTGGCTGCGTCCCGGGCTGCGCAATCTGCCGAGATTGGTCGCGCCCGTGCTCAGCTCGACGCTACATCGACACTGGCGCGCAAAGCGGCTGCAGAAGTGGCAGCCGCTCGGGCGCAGGTCGCGCTGACTCGAGGCACCGATCAGTATACTGCAGCGCTTTCCCGGCTGCGCCAGGCTCGGCTGGCTGACCTGCAGGCGACACAGGCACATACAGCGGCCCAGATTGCCAACGCCCGTGCGACCTCGGTGCTGGGCAATGCAACCCGTGGGCTGATGGGGTTTGTCGGTGGTCCAGTCGGGCTAGGCGTGATGGTTGCGACCACTGCCGCAAGCTTTCTCTTGTTCCGTGACAACGCGACCAAGGCCAGCGATGCGGTCGTGGACCTGAAAAAACCAATTGCTGACCTGCGAAAGGAATGGGAGGCGCTCGGTGCTGCTCAGCAGCGTCCAATACTTAGCAAACTGGAACAGGAGCAAAAGCAGGCTCAGCAGAAAGCTGCCGAGATTGTCCGCGACATGCAGGCCATTGCCCAAGGCCCCACTGGCAACTATCGAGGCGGGCAGAACTTCGAGGCGTCCAGCTACCAACGCGCTGCTGCAGCCGGGAATTTCGGACGGGGTATCAAGGGCGGCATCGACATTGATACGTCCACTCAGTGGCTGATCGATGCAGTCAAGCCGACCGAGGCACTCAAGGATCGGCTGCAGGGGTTGGCTGCAGAGTATCAGGCAACGGTTGATCGCGTTCATGCTGCCCGCACCCAGATGACCGAGCTCAACGGCATCATGCTCCAGGCCCAGACCAGTGCGCAGGGACTGGGTGTTGGCTTGAACATGATCCAGCCACCCAATGCATCCTTGACCAAAGAATGGCAAAAGCGCATCGAGGCGCTCAATGACCAGACCGCCAAGCTTAAGGATCCGTCCGAACTGGGAGCTATCAAGCGTCAGGCCGACAAAGACAAGCTTGGCCAAACGCCTGAGGGCAATGCGCTGCTCGATCAGGCCAAGGCAGCTGCCAGGCTTTTGGATGTTACCCAAGCCGAACAAAAAGCACGTGAAGAGGCCGCTCGTAAGGCAAAAGAGGCAAGCGCTGCTGCAGAGCGCCAGGCACGACAGCTGGAAGACAACTACAGCCGAACGCTTAAGACCCTCCAAGAGCAGGCTGACGTGCATGGCCGAAAGACCGAGCTGGCACGCATCGAGTTCGATACACGCAAGGGCACGCTGAGCCAACTGGACAAGGCCAAGAAAGCTGAGCTGGAACGTGCCGCTGTCGCAGTCGATCACCTCAACACCCAAAAGGCTTTCAAGGAGCTGATGGCGGGCGTGCAGAAGCAGGAAGAGAGCCTGCTGGTCGCTACCCGTAAACGTTACGAAGAGCTGGAAAACCTGCGTAAGCAGGGAGGGTTGTCATCAGAGCAGTACCGGCAAGGCGCTGAATCGATCTCAAAAGCTTCGATCAAGGATGCACCTGAATACGGTGGGCTGGATGCCTCGGTCGGCGGGTCCATAGGCGAGATCGTCAAAGCGGCCGAAGCCGAGGCCAGGCTCAAGACCTGGCATGAAAAACAGCTTGCCTTGCAAGCGGAGCTGCACGCGCAAAAGCTTAGCGGCGAACAGGAATATCTGGACCGTGTGTTCGAGATTAACCAGACCAACCAGAAGCGACTGGGGGATATTCAGGGCGCTTACAAGGTGGCGATGTTCAGTACGTTCAGCGAGCTCTCAGGACAGGCAGCCGATATGGTCGGCAAGATCGCAGGCGAGCAGTCCAGCGCTTACAAAGTGCTGTTCATGGCGCAGAAGGCCTTTGCCGTCGCCTCGATCATCATGAATGCGCAGATCGCAGCTGCTAAAGCACCTGCCGAAATGACCGTGCTGGGTGGCATTCCCGTCGGCGCAGCTCTGCTCGCAGCGGGCTACGCCAATGCGGGCATGGTTGCAGGCATGACCTTGGCAGGTATGGCGCACGACGGCATCGACAGCATTCCGAAAGAAGGCACTTGGTTGCTGCAGAAGGGCGAGCGGGTGGTGGACGGGCGAACCAATCGGGATCTGAAGGACTTCCTCAGTCGTTCGCCCATGCCAGCCGGTCAGGCCAGCAGCTCACCGCAAATCAACATCACCATCAAGCGCGATGGTTCAGACGCATCGGTCGATTCAACTCAAGGCTATGAAGCGCTGGGGCAAGCCCTGCTGGCCACTTTACGTGCCGAAATGCCCAAAGTCGCACGCGGGGTGATCGTGGCCGAGAAAGGGCAGAACGGTTTGCTGGATCCGAATAATCGCAGGGCGGGGTAGGCTCAGTCAGCCTACGGCCTGCATGCCAGTAGTTTTGATCGCTTTGCTATCGAATGACACCACATAGTCGCACCCGGCTGCTTTGGCGCTTCGCTCGATCAGGCAGTCGGCAAAGTCGGCTTTGGAATCCGAAAAGAGGCGAAGCGCCTGCCAGACCACATCTGCGTTCTCAATTTTGAGTTCGCGGGTCCGAAGCAGCGTCTCCAGCACCAGGATGATTTCGCTCTTTGTACTTTCGTAGCAGGACTGGAGCACCCATACCAGTTCGACCACAGACACGGCAGTTACAAATCCCGGACTGTTTATCGTAAAGGACTCGATCAGTGCTGATGCTTTCGGCGATTGCTTCGGGTCATCCTGGGCAACGTAACGCACCAGCACATTGGTATCCAGACCGATCATATGGCTTTGGATCCTTGTGCAGCGATGGCGTTATTCATGTCCTCGATACTGACTTTTTTCGCTGGCTTACGGACCAGACCTTTGAGGTCCTGGACCGAATGTGTGGCCGCCATAATCGCGAATTTCCCGTCTGGTAGCTCGACGAACTCGATCCGGTCACCCGTATCAAGACCAAGTGATACACGGACTTGAGCAGGAATTGTTACCTGTCCTTTGGATGTAAGCGTGGCTGTGGCCATAGTCGTTTTTCCTCGATTAGATGATTCTCCTTACCCTAATGTAAGGAATTAAATTTATCAACCGTTTTATCCCTAGGGAAGCGGATGCCTGATGTCCCGATTTTAAGAGTAAGTCATGACGGAAGTATTCACCTGGTCACCCCGCACCAGCTCCAGCGGTGACACCCAACCCAACATCCTTGAATCGCGCTTCGGCAATGGCTACAGCCAGCGGCTTTCGGTGGGCATCAATAATCTGGCATCGAGCTGGACGGTGTCATTCACGGGCACGGAGACCTACCTGAAGCCTATTCAGGATTTCTTCATCCGCCACAAGGGCTCACAGCATTTTCTCTGGACACCACCGTTGAGTGAGCAGGGGACGTTCATCACTGCGGGCGGCTGGCAACTGCAGCCGCATGGAAAGCGGCGCTACACGCTCTCCACAAACTTCCAGCAGGTTTTCCATCCAGAGGCAGGTACATGATCACGGTTGACGATCAAAAGCTTGAGCCTGGCGCTTTGGTCCAGTTGATTGAGCTGGACGGTGAGGCGAGAGGCATGGGAACGCTGCGTTATCACGCGCATCAGCAAAGCACGGCCATTATCTGGCAGGGCCACCACTACGAACCCAGACCATTCGAAATTGCTGGTTTTGGCCGTGGGGTGGATGGCAATACCTCGGCGCCGGTTCTGAAAATCGGCAACCTGGACGGTCTGGTCACGGCACTCTGCGTGCAATTCCAGCATCTGTGCGGCATTCGGGTCATCGTTCACCAGACTTACGCCCGCTATCTGGATGCTGCCAATTTCCCCGGCGGGAATCCAGATGCCAGTACGCATGAGCGGCTGGACATTGCTTACATCAATCAACCGACGCGGATCGCGCGTGACGAAGTGGTATTCGCCCTGGCTCCGCCTACTGCGGTCAAAGGCCAGAAGCTGCCAGCCGGACAGATATCCAACCGCTGCGAATGGTGCCTGTGGGGGGAGTATCGCGGGCCTGACTGCAACTACACCGGGCCTTTGATGTTCGATCTGGACGGTAACCCGGTGGACGATCCGTCCAAGGACCGTTGCGGCGGACGCATCAGTGATTGTGAAAAGCGCCATGGGAAAGGTAACCCCTTGCCCTTCGGCGGCGCGCCGGGAGCGTCACTGGTATGAGACATGTAAGCAAAACCGTACTGAAGCAGATCCACCTACACGCTGCAGGTGAGTATCCCAAAGAGGCCTGTGGTGTCGTGATCCGCGATAAGGCACGCGCACGCTACTGGCCTTGCCGGAACGACGCACTGACACCCAGCGAACACTTCATTCTGAATCCTGAAGATCTGGCCGACGCCGAGGACGTAGGCGAGTTGCTTGCCATCGTTCACAGCCATCCGGACACATCTGCGCAACCGAGCATGGCAGACCGCGTCAGCTGTGAGCTTCACGACCTTCCGTGGCTGATCACCAGCTGGCCTTCCGGCGAAGTGGTGCAATTCGAGCCGTGTGGGTATCAGGCTCCCCTGATCGGGCGTTCCTTTGCGCACGGGCTGCTGGATTGCTATGCCTTGTGCCGGGATTTCTATCTGAGGGAGTGGGAGCTGGAGCTGCCCAATTTTCCGCGACGTGACGGCTGGTGGAATAGCGGGGAAAGCCTGTATGAGCGTTACTACCAGCAAGCGGGGTTTTATCCAGTGAGCGACCTTCGCAAAGGCGACATGTTAGTGATGCAGATCCAGGCCGACGCACCCAATCACGCGGGCATCTATCTGGGCGACGGATTGCTCAAAAGCGAGCCTTCATTGCATCCGGTAAATGGCACTTTTCTGCACCACCGTTACAACAAATCATCGAGCCGGGACGTTTACGGCGGGATGTGGGCTGAATGCACACGCCTGGTGCTTCGTCACGAGCGCGCACCGGAGCCAGCATGACTTTAAGGTATGGTAATGATTCACCACCTGTAATCGACGTCCGCTTGTACGGGGTGTTGGGTGCACGGTTCGGACGCTTACACCGATTGGCCGTGCGCTCCGGTGCCGAGGCCGTGCATGCCTTGTGCGTGATGGTCCCAGGCTTCAGACGATTCCTGAGGTTGGCCGAGGAGCGCGGCCTCACCTTTGCCGTCTTTCGCGGCAGGCAGAACCTCTCCGAGGACGAGCTGCCAATGCGCTACAGATCTGCAGAATCAATTCGGATCGCACCCATCGTCATCGGCAGCAAGCTGGGCGGATTGCTGGCCACCATTGCGGGTGCAGTCCTGGTAGGTGTCGGACTTTTTACCGGCAACTATGCGCTTGTTGCGGCCGGGGCAGGGTTACTGCTCGGTGGTGTTGCCACGCTGCTGTCTCCGTCGCCGCCGGGCCTTTTGAATCAGGAAGAGGACGGCAACAAGCCGTCCTATGCCTTTGGTGGTGCTGTCACCACCACCGCCCAAGGCCGTTGCAAACCGCTGCTTTATGGTGAACGAGACATCGGCGGCGCTTTAGGTTCTGCAGGCATCTACGCAGAAGATCAGCAGTAGAGACAACTCATGACCCAACACGCATATGCATCGGTTTCACGACCTCGGCGCAGGCCGAAGGCTGCCCGCGTGGCAGGCTTCAAAAGCGGCCAGAAAAAGCCTTATCAGCCCTACAAGGCTCCCGATACGGCGTTATCGATTGCAACCGCCAAGCTTCTTTATTTCCTCAGCGAAGGCCCGATAGTCGGACCGGTTAACGGTTTGCGCTCCGTCAAGCTCGACGGTACCCCGCTGATAGCGCCGGACGGCAGCGAAAACTTCCCTGGCAGTCGCTGGGACTTTCGGCCAGGCACCGTCGATCAGGATTACATGCCGGGTTTTCCCGCCGTGGAAAACGAGATTACACAGGGCTTGCCTGTCGAGCTGACGTCAGACAATGCATGGACCCGTGCCATCAATAACGGGCAGTTATCCGCTGTGCGAATCCGACTGTCATGGCCGCAGCTCTGGGAACTGCGCAGTAACGGTGATCAGGTCGGGTATCGCATTGATTACGCCATCGATCTATCCGTGGACGGAGGTAGCTTTCTTCCGTACCTGAGCGCCTCGGTCAATGATAAGGGCACCAGCGAGTACGAACGCAGTCACCGGGTCGATCTGCCTGAAGGCTTTTCCAGTGCGTTGATACGTGTACGGCGGCTGACGCCGAACAGGCACGACAGCAACATCGCTGACGTGATGCGTATCAGCGGCCTGACCGAAGTCATCGACGCAAAGCTTCGCTACCCGAATCTGGCGGTGGCCGCATTGCAGTTCGATGCCTCGCAGTTTCAGAACATTCCAAAGTTCAGCCTGCGCGCTCGGGGTCGGATCATTCGGGTACCGAGCAATTACGACCCTGAAAGTCGCGTGTACGTGGGTAACTGGGACGGCAGCTTCAAGGTTGCCTATTCGAATAACCCGGCCTGGGTCTGGTATGACCTGCTGTTGCATCGCCGGTATGGGCTCGGGCGGCGTATCACGGCGGATATGGTGGATCGCTGGACACTCTATGAGATCGGTCGCTACTGCGATGTGATGGTGTCCAACGGCAAGGGCGGTCTTGAGCCGCGCATGACCACCAACGTGTACCTGCAGGATCAGATTGAGGGGTATGCGCTGCTCTCGGATCTGGCCAGCGTGTTCCATGGCAACAGCTGCTGGAACGGCTCTCAGGTCACACTGATCGCCGACATTCCGGGCAACGATGACGGCTATGTGTTCACCCGCTCAAACATCATTGGTGAATTTGAATACGGTGCTGCTGCCTGGCCGGATCGTCACACACGCGCCAAGGTCTCGTGGGACAACCCGGACAACGATTTCAAAACAGAACAGGCGCCTGTCACCAATGATGAGTTGATCGGCGTGCTCGGCCATCGGCAGATCGATGTTTCGGCTTTCGCCTGCACCTGCGAAGGGCAGGCCATCCGGCACGGTCTGTGGGTGCTCAAGTCGGAGGAGTTTGAAAGCTGGTCGGTGACCTTCACGACGGGTATGGAAGGTCGCAACGTTGAACCCGGACAAATCATCTGCATTGCTGACGAGCTGTTTTCAGGGAAGCTCAATGGCGGCCGGATCGGCGCTGCAACCAATCGCGTCATCACGCTGGATGCCGACGTCGACATCAAGCCCGAGGATCGATTGATCGTGAACCTGCCCAGCGGCAAGTCGGAAGGGCGCATCGTCAAATCCGTCGAAGGTCGCAAGGTCACGGTAATGGCGGCCTATTCAGAGGTGCCGGAAGCGGAGTGCAGTTGGTCGGTAGAAAGTGCCGATCTGGCGGTGATGCGTTATCGCGTGCAGACCATCGATCCCCAAGGGCTGCACCAGTTCACGATCACCGCCGTGCAGCACGAGCCGAGGAAATATGACGCGATTGATCAAGGTGCCCGTATTGATCCCCAACCGATCACGATCATACCGCCCGGCGTAATGCCGGTGCCGAAAGGCATCGAGATCACATCACGAAGCGTCATCTCCCAAGGCATCGCGATCACCACCATGCGCATCAGTTGGCCCGCCGTAGACGGTGCGGTGGCGTACAACGTCGAGTGGCGCAAGGACAATGGCAACTGGATTCGTCTACCGCGCACCGGAAGCCTGGGCGTCGAGGTCGAGAACATCTACGCGGGGCGCTATGTGGCTCGCGTCAGCGCACTCAATGTCATGGATGTGGCATCGCTGTGGGGCAACAGCGTAGAGGTCATGCTGGGCGGCAAGACAACGCCGCCACCCGTGGTGTCGTTTCTGCGAACAACCAGCAAGGTGTTCGGTATCAGCCTGCAATGGGGCTTTCCTCCTGGGGCAGAAGATACCCAGCGAACCGAGATCTGGCAGAGCTCGACGCCGAATCGGGAGGACGCGAAGAAACTGTCCGACTTCGCCTATCCGCAGTCCAGCCATGACATCAATGGGCTGGCTGCAGGTGCCAGATTTTATTACTGGGCGCGGTTGGTCGACCGCACTGGAAATCAGGGCGAGTGGTATCCGCAAGGTGTCGGTGTCGACGGCCAGTCAAGCGTAGATACGGATGACTATGACGACTATTTCGCCGGTCAGATCGGCGAGTCGGCTCTTGGCGAGCACCTCTCTGACCGTATCGATCTGATCGACGGCCCAGCCGACTTGCCGGGCTCGGTGAACGGTCGCCTGCAGATCGTGAGCGGCGAGGTTGAAGCGATCTCGGAGCGCATCGACGGCGTGTTCGCAGAACTGAACCCGCCAATGGCCGGTGATGAAGGCGGCAATGCCGGCGACTCCCGCGCCTTTGTCGGCGTCTGGTCCGAACAGTCGGCGCGGATCGAGGACGGCATCGCTGTCGGCAAACGCGTCGATACGGTCCAGGTGCAGGTCAAGGACACTACGGCGGTCGTGCAGCAGGTCAGTCAGGCCGTTGTGGATCTGGAGGGCAAGGCCTCGGCCATGTGGTCGGTGAAGCTGCAGGTCAACCAATACGGTCAGTACGTCGCAGCCGGGGTCGGGCTGAGCATTGAGAACACTGATGCTGGCCTGCAGAGCCAGTTCCTGGTCAGCGCAGATCGCTTTGCCGTGGTGAATACCATCAATGGCGGCCCGGCCACTGCGCCCTTTGTGGTGCAGAACGGCCAGACCTTCATCAGTCAGGCGCTGATTGGTACCGGGTGGATTACCAACGCCATGATCGGCAACTTCATACAGTCCAACGACTACGTGCCGGGGGTGCGTGGGTGGCGGCTGGATAAGGCCGGGCTGATGGAGTTCAACGGCGCCGTACCGGGCGGCGGCAGGCTGACCATCACCCATCGTGCGGTCAAGGTGTTCGATTCCAACAACGTGTTGCGAGTGCAATTGGGAGATTTAAGTGCCTGAGTTTGGATTAAATGTGTTTGACGGCAATGCCACACAAACGCTGGGGATGGGCGACTTCACCCTGCAGAGGCTCGCACATATGGTCGTCCCGGCCGAGCGCGCCTCTGGCGTGGGGGTCAGAAACGATTTCATCTTGATGGACGTGCCCGGCTACGACCCGGCTCGATGTTTCGTGATGATCACCCCGAGAGCCTACGCCAGTTATCCGCAGCCTGGTCATCCCGACGCCTGGGGCTATGCACCGACTTACTACGATATTGGCGGCTCCAGGATAGGTATTTATACCTACGTCAATCGAAGGCGTCGTGCGGGCGTCGGCAACAATTATGCGGATGAGTGGATATCCCACACCGTTGAGTGCTCCGTGGAAGTACTAAGGGTTTTGTAATGCCGAAATATGGTCTGGCCGTAGTGAACAATTACGGCTCGCTGGTTATCGATAACGACCACAAGGTCATGGTGTTTTCGGAACGGGGCTCATTCAGGATCGAATCACGTTACAACGACAGGGAAGGGTACGGCTCTGTCGTGTTTCTCAAGCCCATCTACACCAGTGAACCTCCTCAGGTATTCCTCAGGCACGTCAGTGGCGTGCACTCATCGCTCGGGATCTATATCACTCTGCTTGGAGGGCCGGGCCGCTGGACCGGTTTCGCGGTGACGTCCGCCGTGCGCGGCGGCGCACTGCAGAATTACCTGATGGAGTTTGTAGTCTGCAAGTTCGCGGATCAGCCCAGTGCTCAGCCTTTTGGACTGAACCTGTTCGATGCTGCGGGCCGTCCGGTCTTTTCATCGGATGACAGGGTCGTCCGCTATCACAAGTTCGCCAAGCACTGGGAGAAAGTCGTCGGCGCGCAAGTGGATATCTACTCCAGCAATGTCGTCATCGATCCGGATGACTTCGTGTGTGCTTCAGCGATTGACCGCGGTGTCTCCTGGTTCGCCGATGGGGCCGACTTCGTCGGGCTGATCCTGCTCGAAAACAACGTCCCTTCATTGAAGATATCGGCACAGGTCACCGGCGGCGGTTATTGGTACTACCAAGGCACCAACGGCACATGCTTCGGCATTCCCGTTTGCAAGTTCCCACCGCATCGCTACTACAACTGAATGTTGCGCAACGGCGCGACCACAAGGAGACATCATGGCTCAACAGATGATCAATCTGGGCGAGATGCCCAACGGCATGGGCGGCGACACCAATCGCAGCGCAAACGTGAAGTGCAACGAGAATTTCACCGAGCTATACGCAACCAAAGCTCGCAACGGAAAGAACAGTGACATCACATCACTGGAGGCGCTCACTACGCCGCTGAGCGTATCGCAAGGTGGAACGGGTGCTACAACGGCGGCCAACGCTCGCGAACTACTCGAGGCTGCGAAAGCAGGCAGTAATCAGGATATTACGGCGCTCAATGGTCTGAGCACCCCTTTGAGTATTCAGCAGGGCGGTACTGGCTGTAAAACAACTACAGACGTGCTCAAGACGCTGGGGCTGCTCAACAGCACAGTGACGCCTGCGTTTGCCTCTCTTAAAGCCGCGCAAGGCGTCGTTAGTAACATCAATACCGGGCAAGGCCTTTATTTGGGGTGGAACGAAAGCGGGGGGACGGGCGAAGGCAATTTCATCTGCAACAAAGGTCACGGTCGAGGCGGTTTCAGCTGGAGAACAATCAATATAGACAACACCGCCACCGGCCCAGGTATGTACTACTCATTTGAAGGAAACCTGTCCGTCCCAGGCTCGGTTTCGCAGGCTTCCGATAGACGCCTGAAAATCAACGATGTGGAGATTACCAACGGGCTGGAGAAAATTCTCAAGATCCGCCCGGTCGAGTATGACCGCCGATCGATGATCGAGGATGAGGAATATACTTTCCATGAAGCTGGGATGATTGCCCAAGAGCTGTACAAGGTGTTGCCGATCGTCGTTACGCCGGGCGGAAAAAAGAAACTGGAAGATCCGATCTGGCGCGTCAATTACACCGGCATCATTCCGTACTTGATCGCCGCGATCAAAGAGCTGAAGCAACAGGTCGATGACCTGAGCGAATCACGTCATGAGCCCGTGTAGCACTGCCTGCTCATCTGCATAAATCTGCCCCCGCTCATTCGACCGCCTGGCGCGGTTTTTTTTCGTCTGGAGCAAAGCTTCATGTCTATCACTCGGCAGCAACTGCTGCACATTCTCCCCAACGCCCGCCCTGTCGCGGGCGTTTTTGTTCCTGTGCTCAACACCGCGATGGGCCGGTATCAGATCGTCACCCGGCTGCGCATTGCCGCGTTCCTCGCCCAGATCGGGCATGAGTCCAGCCAACTCCGTCACCTGCGAGAACTGGGCGGGGCTGACTATCTCGCCCGATACGACACCGGCCGCCTCGCTGCCCGCCTGGGCAACACTCCCCAGGCCGATGGGGATGGTCAGCGGTATCGGGGCAGGGGCCTGATCCACATAACCGGGTTCGACAACTACCGAGGATGCGGCGAGGCACTGGCGCTGGATCTGATCGGGCAGCCTGAACTGCTGGAGCAGCCAGCGCACGCGGCGATGTCCGCAGCGTGGTTCTGGAGCAGCCGTGGGCTCAACTCGCTCGTGGACAACGGCGAGTTCCTGAGGATCACCAAAGCCATCAACGGCGGAACCAATGGCCTGGCTGATCGGGAGACGCTTTACGAGCGAGCCCTCGAGGTTCTGGCATGAGCGCTTTGCACTGGCAGTTGCCTCTGTTGGCCATGCTGATTGGCTCCGGTGTGAGCGGCACCATTGCCTGGCAGTGGCAGGCAAACAGCTTCGGCCGGGAGCTGGCCGAACAGGCCGAAGCATTCCAGCGAGAGCGTCAGCAATCGTCAGCCACTTTGATCGCGCTGCAAAGCAACCAACAGGCACAACGGCGAGCGTTAGAGCTGCGCCTGCAGGAGAGCAATGAAGCTCATTACAAGGAGATGAGAGATGCACAAAACAACCACGCTCGTTTGCGTGATCGGATGGCCACTGCTGATGTGCGGTTGTCAGTCTTACTCGACAGCGCCCGTTCCGGTCATTACCCAGTGCCTACCAGTCCCGGCACCGGCAGCGTGGTTCATGGAGCCACGCGAGCCGAACTTGACCGGGCGCATGCTCAACGAATTGTCGGGATCACCGACGACGGCGATCAAGGACTGATCGCATTGAAGGCCTGTCAGGCCTACGTCATGGACGTGACCGCAGCACCGTGAAAAGAGCGACAAGCCAGGATGCGCCAACATCCCGGCTTGTCGCCGTACCCGCAGAACCTACCTGCAAGTCCAGCCAAGGCTCCCGCTTCGTGCACAAAGCGAGCGGATTCTAGCGCCTCTTTTTCTCTTTCGAGGGCTTGCTCACAAAATGAATCAACCTATTATCCCGTGGATGGGCGGCAAGCGCCGTCTGGCCGACCGACTCATTCCCCTGTTCCCACCCCACGAATGCTATGTCGAAGTGTTCGCAGGCGGTGCGGCCCTCTACTTCATGCGTCCCCAGGCAGCACCCGTCGAAGTCCTCAACGACATCAACGGCGATCTGGTCACGCTGTACCGCGTCGTGCAAAACCACCTCGAAGAATTCATCCGCCAGTTCAAATGGGCCATCAGCTCGCGCCAGGTCTTCGAATGGCAAAAAATGACCCGCCCCGAAACCCTCACTGACATCCAGCGCGCCGCCCGATTCTTCTACCTGCAGCATCATGCCTTTGCAGGCAAAGTCAGCGGCCAGACATTCGGCACCGCCACCACCGGCCCTGCCATCAACCTGCTGCGGATCGAGGAGAACCTGTCCGCCGCTTGGCAGCGGTTGTCCGGTACCTACGTGGAAAATCTGCCATGGCTTGAATGCGCTGAGCGCTACGACCGGCCTCATACGTTCCATTACATGGATCCGCCGTATTGGCAGACGGCTGGGTATGGCATGGATTTTCCGTTTGAGAATTACGATCGGATGGCCGAATTCATGCGCAGGTGCAAGGGCAGGGTGATGGTCAGTATCAACGACCATCCGGATATTCGACGGGTGTTTGAGGGGTTTCATTTCGAGACGCTGGATATTCGGTATACGACGCCGAATCAGCGGCAGGGTGGGGGTGGTAGCAGCCGGGAGTTGATTGTATTGAGTTGGTCACCTGACACGCTGGGGCAGCTCCTGTAGGTTCACAACGGCACGATCCACGGAGCTAACCCAGTTAGCAACCATCAATACTTAGATCTGAGACTGCATCATGTATAAGCGTCTTGCTCGACCCGCCTTCTTGATTCTTCCTGCACAATCTGGCCTAAGGTGGTGACCTTCCCAGTAACTTGATTTCACCTAGTGAGGTCTAAAGATTTAGCTTGCAATATCAAAATGATGTCAGTAGCTTAATGGCTACTAGCAGTTGCTGGGGCCGCACGCAGTAAACCAGGCTTTAATACGGCACAGCCAGATTTAGAAGCTTCTAAATTATTAAGTCTAGCGCTATTTGGTTTTAGGTTTTTTCAGAAGGTTTTTAGTTGGTGCAATGGTTGTCTGTTGAAAAAATCTACATTCTCAGTTGGTCCTATCTCTTGGTTGTGAGTTTTATGGTGGTCTGAGTGGCGGAGTGCGAGCAAGTGTTTGATAGTTGGGTTGTATTCGATTTGCAAAATCCTTACATTGTTTTTCTCTATAATGTGAAGCTTTAATTTTAGTTCGTGGCCTACTTTGGGATATAGATTTCAATAGTGTGGATATTGTATGGTGGTCGCGATAAGGCTCTGTCAGTCCGTAGGGAATAAAGCTAGATGAAGTCTAAGGTTGTTGCTTTTTTTTCAAGTGTTAGATTGCGTTTTGAGAAGGTGGTAAGTCTCTATTATGATCTTTTGGGTCGGGTAGAAATGGTTGTAATAAAGATCAGGGAGGTAGATAGTGAGATTGGATGCTCCAGAGTCTTACCTTCGCTTATCGTTCAAAAAATGCTTGTAGTCGCGGAAGATAAAAGATTCTGGAGTCATCCTGGTTTTGATATTTTGGCCATCTTAAGATCTATAGCATTCACAGCGGCAGGACGTTCTCAAGGTGGTAGTACTGTTATTCAACAGCTAGTACGAATTATAACCGGTAGATATGAAAGAACTATTCGACGAAAGGTTGAGGAGATTTTTGTCGCTTACCATGTGTCCAAAGCGTTGGATCGATCTATATTTCTAAGGGTTTATTTGTCTATGGCTTATTATGGTACAGGAATGGAGGGGTTCGATAAATTTATAGATAAAAAGATGCTTTTCCACATAGGTGATTTAGATCTGGCGACGATGGCGGTTGCACGTTTGAAATACCCTGAACCATCTCGTGTTAGTGAAAGAAGATTTGATCAAATAAGACGTAGGGAAGCATATTTAGTGCTCAGGTTTAATGCTTTTAAAAATAAGGAAGTCTAGGGATGAAGTTTAATAAGGTACTAGATGGTCTTATATATCACCCTGACGCCACTGCCTTCGCGAAAGCACTGAAGCTATCGGGCGACAACGAGCGTCAATGCCTTGCTGAGCTTTGGTTGAGCGAGGGTATACCAATGGCATTTGTAAAATCACCAACAGCTTATCAGGTTTTAAGAATGACACTGGCGCAATCGCTAAATGTCGGAGTAAAGGATGTTAGTCTAGTTGGAAGTGGCAGATTAGGTTTTTCTCTAGCGCCTAAGAAGTATGGTGAGCCGTTTGGTGAAGGGTCAGATTTGGATGTCTGTATAATAAGCTATGACTTATTCCAAAGACTCATTGGTGATTCTGATAAATTCATCAAGGATTTCAATGCTGGAGAACTGAAAGCCGCGTCAGAGTTTGAGCATAATTGTTGGTCTTCCAATGTCTTGGTGTTAGGGCGGAATGCCAATAGAGGTTTCATTGATGCTAAGTATGTGCCGAATTATCCTGATCGATATAAAAATATATTTATCGTTAATAAAGCAGTTTGCTCAATGAATCAGCGGATGAAGAGTCTGCCGGATATGCCAAAGCTAAAGCGGTCGTCCGTGCGAGTTTATAGAGACTGGGGCGCAATGTCCAAACAGGTAGCTGTTAATCTGGAAGGGTTGGCAAAAAAACTGTGTGACTAGCTCGGAGTTAGATGTGGGGTGAAGGAGTTGGAATGGTTTGTTTGTCAATGCTGATTGTGAGAGCTTAGCCGAAGCTACTTTTAGAGCGGTTGGACACTTAAAGTGTTTGTATCTGCTTTAGTTGCTTTAGTTGCTTTTGATGGTCTGTATTAAAATATACACTGTTCTAGTGCTGATGAATTGCTGTGACAGGTCATTATATATAATTTTCTGCTCAATGGCTTTAATTTGGCTATGAGCTCTTCGATGAACGAGCCAACTTATAAGTTTTCGGAGGTTGTCATCTCTTGAGTACGTTGAGTATGTCAGGCAGCAACTTAATACGCATGCACGTTCATTCGCGCTCCTATAGTGCGTTGCTCTCTGACGCTATGGAAACCTCATTTAGGCTTAGAGTGAAGAGAAGCAATTAATTCCGAGCCTTGATTCCTCACATTTCCCACCGCCTTACCAACCTCAAACCACTCAAAATCCTCAACAGGCCGACACGCCTGTCGAGCGATCTCCTCCGCTCGAGCAGCCGACAACCCAGGCTCAACCCACTCGCGCGCATCCTCCGGCGACAACACGACCGGCCTGCGGTCATGAATGTCCACCATCCCTGAATCACTCTCAGCCGTGATGATCACGAACCCATCCCCCTCATGCGGTTCAAGGCCAGCATGAACCTCAGCCAATGCCGCAAAGAACATCGGCTTCTGGCTCTTGAGGCGGATGTAGTAGGGCTGTTTCTTCTTCGGGTCGTCCGGATCCTTCACCCATTCAAACCACCCGTTCGCCGGGGCCAGTGCTCGGCCGTTTGGCCAGAGTTGCTTGAAAAACTTCCCGGTCATGACGGTTTCGACGCGTGCGTTGATCGGTGCCGGACGTTTTCCTTTCGCCCAGAACGGCTCCCATCCCCAGCGCACCTTGTCGACGCTCAAGCCTTCTTCAGTAGGTCGGATGATCTCGACTTTGGTGGTTGGGGCGACGTTGTATCGCTCGATCGGCCAGAGATCATAGCCGTTGATGACCAACTGCTCTGGCGCAAGCTCCCTGAGGTAATGGTCCATGGATTCGTAGATCGAGTAGCGTCCGCACATGATGTCACCCGTAATGTCACTCGTCGAAAAGGCCTGCCTGTACGATTGACCGCGTGCAGGTCAAAGAGTTAACTGTATATGCATACAGTCAATCATCCAAGAAGGCGCGGATCATGAGCATTACCTACATTGGCACTCTGGCAGAGGGCGGCGCGAAGCTTCCCTGGTTTTCGTCGTTGGTCTCCGCTGGCTTCCCGAGCCCGGCTGCAGATCACATCGAGAAGAACATCTCGCTCGATGAGCTGTTTAACGTGCGCGCACCCCATGTGTATCTGGTGACGGTCCAAGGTGAGAGCATGCAGGGGGCAGGGATTCACAGCGGCGACCTTGCGATTGTTGACCGAAGCCTCAATGCCGAGCACGGCGATATCGTGATTGCTGCCCTGAATGCTGAGGCCGTCTGCAAGCGTCTGCACGTGCGCAATGAAGTCGTGATCCTGCAGTCCGAAAACACGAAGTATCCGCCGCGACACGTTATGGAAGGTGATGAGCTGGCCATCTTGGGTGTGGTGAGATACAGCGTGCGCGATCATGGCAGGCCTTGAGAAGGTCTTCGCGCTGATCGACTGTAATTGCTTCTACGCCAGTTGCGAGCGCGCATTTCGGCCGGACCTGGCAAGGACGCCTATCGTGGTGCTCAGCAATAATGACGGCTGCGTCATCGCCCGTAGTTACGACGCCAAGCCGTTCGTAAAAATGGGCGCGCCGTACTTCCAGATCAAGGACGTTCTGCGCCAGAACGGCGTGGTCGCGTTCAGTAGTAACTATGCGCTTTACGGCAATATGAGTGAACGCGTGATGTCGATCATCGAGTCAATGGTGCCCGCAACAGAGGTGTACAGCATCGATGAGGCCTTCGCAGACTTGACCGGCATGCCAGGTGATCTGACGGAGTTGGGTCGCCAGATCCGTGCTGCAGTCCTGAAATGCACCGGCATTCCCGTCGGCGTGGGAATCGGCCCCACCAAGACGCTGGCCAAGCTGGCCAACCACACGGCCAAGCGACTGCAGACCCATACGGGTGGTGTCGTCGACATCTGCGACCTGCACAAACGCAACTGGGTGCTGCGCAATACGGCGGTGTCCGAAGTGTGGGGTGTCGGCAAGAAGATGAAAGCCCACCTGGAAGCGATGAGCATCCGCACGGCAATGGACTTGTCCAAGGCGGATCCGCGGACCCTGCGCGACCGGTTCAGCGTGGTGATCGAAAAGACCGCAGGTGAGATGGCCGGTACGCCATGCCTGGAACTGGGCGAGGCTGAACCGCCGAAGCAGGAGATCTGCAGCAGCCGTATGTTTGGCCAGCGATTGACCACCATCGAGCCGATCAAAGAAGCGGTGGCCACCTACGTCCAGCGAGCCGCGGAAAAGCTCCGTGCGCAGAACTCGCTGTGCAAGAAAATCCGCGTCAGCATCCGCACCGGCATGTTCAACCCGGAAGAAGCCAAATACGCCAACGGTGCATTGGTCGAACTGCCGTATCCCACCAACGATGTGCGCCTGATGACCAAGGCCGCAACCGAAGCAGTGAATCGACTATTCCGCCCAGGGTTCAAATACAGCAAGGCAGAGGTCTTGCTGCTCGATCTGCGTCAGCCCGGCGAATTCACCGATGACCTGTTCGCGGCTTCGCAGCCCGCTGCAGCCGAGAAAGTGATGGGCGTACTGGACGAGATCAATGCGCGCTGGGGCAGGGGGACGCTTAGGGCCGGGAGTGTTCCCGCCGATCCCGAGTGGGCAATGCGGCGGGATATGATGAGTCAAAGTTATACGACTAGGCTGGATCAGTTATGGGTGGTCAAAGCCGATTAGCCCCATCAGGAAAACAATTCTGTGGTGCCGTCCGTATAGATGACGTTCGAAACCTTGAATGCATAGGTCATGTCTTTTGTCTCCGTGATCAACATCCATTGATGCTCGCCAATGAACTGGTTATAACTGAAGCCAATGCCGCGCTGCACAAGGGGCACGCCCGGCTTGAGCTGCTCGTTAATAGTGAGCTGTAGTTTAAATTTTACTTCGCCAAACAGGTCTGAGAATTGAAGCTCTCCCTTGACCGCACGAGTAGGCTTTGCCGCTATTTTTAATGTATATGCGCAGTCGAACCAAATGTGGTCCTCATAAACACCTAGGTCAGCGTTTGTAGGGTCGAAGCGTTTGTTTGTGACGGTCAAGGCTATAAATGCTTCGCGCGACTCCCTTGGCTCAGTTCTGTCATTTCCTATTGTGAGAGAAGGCAGGTTTCTGGCTTCTAGGAGGGCTAGGCGACGCTCAATTTCTGCAAACCGCTCTTCTACGCTGACCATTTATTCATTCCTTGAGTGTTTTGGTGGATAAAAATTGCTACATTTACGCATGAATTTACTTTACGAATCTCGGCGGGTAAAGCTCGAAAAATTGCGGGCAAATTTCAGGGTGCAGAAAACGCTCAATCCGCACCGCAACTGAGTCGCTCACCAATAGCCGACAGAATACCAGTCAATACTTCTACTCTGGCTCCGGCAGGGTCCCTAACCCATTTCACCAGACCTTCTGAAGTAAAGACACCAGCATCATGGGGGACTAAAGATAAATGGGGCTCACCATGGTCGTTCAGCGTCAGTAGCCATCTGCGATTCCTGATCAACATTGACGCAGCGCTGGTGGCTATGCGCTGAGCCAGTGCCTCGTCCCATTCAACCACCAATGCTCCGGCGTCTCTTAAGGACTGTCTGCAGCGGGATAGGTAATCGAGCGTAGCATCAGCGCTGTCTTTGCAGATAAAAAGCTCAGGAGGCATGCCTTGATTTGCATGATCCTGCTGCAGATGTGAGAGCCACATACGAAGACTCTCTGACCCGAATGGCGGGGCTATCAGATACGCCTTTTCAAGCCCTGCCTGATTTATTGCATGTAGTTGCTGTTGGCCGATCTGCAACCTTATGCACGTAGATTGGGGGAGGGTTTTGAGTAGATGGGCTGTGTTGCGAATGCCCAGTGCAGACGCGACGTCCGACGCCGCGTACCACCACTCATTTCCAATTCTTCGAAAGCGAAAGCGCTTGCCGTGATAGCTGGCATTGACGGTTGAAATCGCAACCTCTCTTTGAACTCGCGCGTATCTCCAGTTGGTCCAGAGTTGGTCGACGCAGTCGTTTTGCCAAGCGGATATCTCATCACGCATCCGCTTGGCATAACGTTCCTGCTTCAGCCCCATCAGCCAGCTGTGAAGTTTGATGAGCGGCATGTAGATCGCTGAGTTGTGGCCTCGATCTTCGGCTGCCTCACCGATGTATGGGGAGAACGAAATCCCATCATGTTTGAGCATCTTCTTATGATGTCTCCAGCTTAAGCCCATACCTTCGACAATTGGCTGCATATCGACATAAGGCACGTTATCGTGTTCAGTGATGACCAAAGTGGCGGATCGGTAACTGATTTTTTGAATCGTAGTTTCTAATTGGTTGGACAAGCAAAGATCCTTACCGAATCCATGGCGCTGGATTCGGGTGTGTTACGAATTCAAGATTTTAGAAGCGTTATCAGTGACGCTCCGTTGTGTTAAGGATTTATTGTTATTGCATTGCAGTCAATATGGCTTCTTTTGCTTATAAGACTGGTTTTTTTAGTTGTCAGGCCTGTCGGGCAGCTCTTTAGAAGTAATAATTCTTTTCAGTGCTGTACTAACTAAGTGATTTTAAAGAAATTACACATACTGAAACGTGTAATTTTCAAACGGGAGATTCTGCGTGAATGACTGGTTATGAGAAAAGTACGCGCAAAGTTTGAGCGTGTTCCTGCAAACCTTGTCGGAAAAGTCCCTGCAGGTTGGCAGTCCCATGGCCGTTATGAAAGGAGCTTTGGTAACCAATCCCAGGCCTTGTAAGGATCAACGTTGCCCCTTAGGTGGGTATAACGCCGCAGCGAGTTCCAGTCTCGATGCCCGGATACGCTGGATACCCTCGGAATGTCCCAGGCCATTTCGAACAGTCGGCTGACTCCGTCGTGACGAAGGTCATGGAAGTGTAGATCCTCAATGCCGACCATTAGGCATGCCCGCGTGAATGACGCCGATACGGACCTGGCGTTGTAGGGAAAGATGACGTCCGCGGTTTTGGGCATCGTATGCAAGATCTGCCAAGCCTCATCAGGCAGATGACACCACACATCGTTACCGATTTTCTGACCTGGGTTCTTCATGTCCCGGACCAGCACCGCCTGACGTGTGGGATCCAGATCCGCCCAGCGTATCCGTGTGATTTCTTCCTGACGACGAGTGGAGAAGATGGCGAACGCGATGACCTTGGGCATATGGATCTCGGCCTTACGACGCTTTTGCATGTCGACGTAGTGATTCAACAGTTTGTCCAGCTCGTCGAGGGTCGGGCGACGGTTACGCTCGCGGCTCTTGCTGGCCATGCCCAGCTTGCGCAGCACTTTCCGTGCATCGCTCATGGCCTGGGTGTTGACCGCGTAGCCCCAGGCAGGCCCGGCAACCGACAGAACAGCGCCAAGGTGGGCCAGGTCATTGCCAACGGTCTGAGCCTGCACGCCGCCGCCTTCCTTGCTCATACGCCATTGGGCGTACTCGACAAGGTTCTGGCTGGAGAGCTTGATGTCGGGAATTGAGCCGAGCCACGTCTTGCCTATGGCGGTGAGAGTGGCCCTTTTGGTTTTGCCGAGGGGCCGCAGGTTTTCGTATTCGATGAGGTAGCGATCAATCATCTGAGTAACCGTTGCGCCCTTATGGTTCGCCCTTTCTATGGCGCCTGGCTCGGCCAGTTCACTTTCCCGACGCTTGAGCCACGCCTGAGCGACCTGCTTGCGCTCAAAGCTCTGTGCTTCCTGATAAACTACCTTTCCTGCGCGCTTGAGCCTGATTTGTGCGGTGTACTTGATTCCACCCTTTTTGTTCTTCCTTTGGGTGATCGTTCCCATCTCGTTCCTTCGGTGCTAAAAGTTTTTTTTCGGTGCTAAATTTTAGCACCGAGCCCAAAAAAACGGCCAAAAACAGCCCGAAAGTGCTAAAAATCGACTGATAAATATGCAACCAGATATTGCCCCAAACCCCCGTCCCACAAGGCCCGCACTGTCCCGCCGCTTCTCCGTTGCGCCGATGATGGATTGGACAGACCACCACTGCCGGTACTTCCTGCGCCTGCTCTCCAAACATGCGCTGTTGTACACCGAAATGGTTACGACCGGTGCCTTGCTGCATGGCGACAGCG
>NZ_MUIO01000100.1 GCF_002087235.1 Pseudomonas floridensis
TTGATCAAAGACACAAGCGAGTTTGCTCGCGAAAGCTGCCTTTCAGACGCGGCACGTTTTGCAGGTTTACCGACATATGCGCGCAAGCTCACTGTCACCTGGGTCGTCACGACGACTCAAAGCACCTGCAACACTTCACGCAACACCAGCAACGTCAGAAAATGCAGCGGGTAGATCGCGTACGCCCAACGTCGCATCGGCAGTACCTTGAAGCGCGGCTTGGTGCGCAGCAACGCAAGACCCAGCAGCGGCGCGATCAGACAAGCGATCAACGACCCGATGGAAATCGGATCCCCCCACGCCGCACCGGCAAACATCTCGGGCCAGGCATTGCCCGCCAGGCAGAACACTGCCGGAAAAACCGCATAACCGAGCGACCTGTTCAGCACCCAGAGAAACACCAGCGGCAACAACACGCCCGCGATGCCGAACATCAGATATTTCTGAAACATCAGCCCCAGCAGCAACGCGACAATCGCCATCACCCGCGTTACAGGGGTTCGATGCTGCCAGCCCTGAGTGATCAGCAAGCCCAATAGCAAGGTCGGCATTACGTTCAGCACCCCCGCATCCAGCATGAACAGCCGATAAGGGATCTCCGACAGCACCGCGAAGGCCAACAGCCAGACGAGATAGCGCCAGTGCACACGTGGGGCAGTCAACGCGGCGCTGCGTCGTGAAAGATTGGTCGCGATGGCCAGACAGAAAAAGGGGAACGCAAAGCGGCCCGGCACATACAGTTCGTTCACCGACCAGCCCACGTACCGCAGGTGGTCGAGCACCATGCTCAATATCGCCAGCCACTTGAGCAGGTCCAGCGCCTTGTTGCGTCCCGGCAGAAAAGGCGGGTTGGAAAGGTCCATATCACTCCCGAACAGGTCAGCGTGTTTCGCAGGCAATACATGACCGCGCCACCGGTTTTTCGATACAGTGGGCGCCATAAGCCCACAAGGAATCGGCCATGACAGACCAAAGCCAACAGTTCGCCAGCGACAACTATTCCGGTATCTGCCCAGAAGCCTGGGCAGCCATGGAGCAGGCGAACAAGGGTCATCAGCGTGCCTACGGCGACGATCAATGGACTGCGCGAGCGTCGGATGATTTCCGGCGTTTGTTCGAAACCGACTGCGAAGTGTTCTTTGCCTTCAACGGTACGGCGGCCAACTCGTTGGCGTTGTCATCGCTGTGCCAGAGTTACCACAGTGTCATCTGTTCGGAAACCGCCCACGTCGAAACCGATGAGTGCGGCGCACCGGAATTCTTCTCCAACGGCTCCAAGCTGCTGACCGCCCGCAGTGCAGGCGGCAAGCTGACGCCGGAATCGATCCGCGAAGTGGCGCTCAAGCGTCAGGACATTCATTACCCCAAACCTCGCGTCGTGACCCTGACCCAGGCCACGGAAGTGGGCGGCGTCTACCAGCCCGACGAGTTGAAGGCGATCAGCGCTACCTGCAAGGAGCTGGGCCTGCACCTGCACATGGACGGTGCGCGTTTCTCCAATGCCTGCGCGTTTCTGGAATGTTCGCCCGCCGAGCTGACCTGGAAGTCGGGCGTCGATGTGCTGTGCTTCGGCGGCACTAAAAACGGCATGGCGGTGGGCGAGGCGATTCTGTTCTTCAACCATGACCTGGCCGAAGACTTCGACTATCGCTGCAAGCAGGCCGGGCAACTGGCTTCGAAGATGCGCTTTCTGTCAGCGCCGTGGGTCGGTCTGCTGGAAAACGACGCCTGGCTCAAACATGCCCGCCACGCCAATCACTGCGCCCAGCTGCTGGCCGATCTGGTCAAAGACATCCCGGGTGTGGAACTGATGTTTCCGGTGCAGGCCAACGGCGTGTTCCTGCAACTGTCAGAAGCGGCGATTGCGGCACTGACCGCCAGAGGCTGGCGTTTCTACACCTTCATCGGCAACGGCGGCGCACGCTTCATGTGCTCGTGGGACACCGAAGAAGACCGTGTCCGCGAGCTGGCCGCCGATATCCGGCAGGTGATGCAGGGCTGACCTGCGTCACCCACGCGAGGCTCAATACTCGATTCGCACGTCCCCTTTCGGCACGCTGCAGCAGGACAGGATGTAGCCTTCTGCAACGTCGTCGTCGGTGATGCCGCCATTGTGCTCCATTTCCACTTCGCCGCTGAGTTTCATCACCTTGCAGGTGCCACAGATGCCCATGCCGCAGGCCTTGGGGATCATCAGGCCCAGCTTGGCCGCGGCGGCGTGGACGGTTTCGCCCGGCCCCACGCGAATGCTCTTGCCGGTGTCGGTGAACTCCACCTGATGCAGATCGGCAATGTCGATGTCCGGCGCATCGGCGGCGATCTCGGCCTGTTCGACCGCGTCGGCGCGGGCTTCGGGCGGCGTCGCACCGAACGACTCCTCGTGGTACTGCGCCATGTTGAAGCCGTTTTCCTGCAACAGGCGTTTGACCGCGGTCATGTACGGTGTCGGGCCGCAGCAGAACACCTCGCGGTCCATGAAATCCGGCGCCATCAGCTCGAGCATTTTCTGGTTCAGGTAACCGCGATACCCGGCCCATGGCTCGCCCAGCCCGTGCTTTTCGCAGACCAGGTGCAGGCTGAAGTTGTCGATCCGCGACGCCATGTGTTCCAGCTCGCGGTGATAGATGATGTCTTTTGGCGAACGGGCGCTGTGCACGAACACCATGTCGACGTTGGCATTGGTGTCATAGAACCAGCGTGCCATCGACATCACTGGCGTAATGCCGACGCCGCCGCTGAGGTAGAGAATCTTCGGGTTCGGAAAATCGATGGCGTTGAACAGGCCGACCGGCCCGTGCACCGCCAGCTCCTGACCTTCATGCAGCGTATCGTGCAGGTAATTGGACACCTTGCCGCCCGGCACGCGCTTGACGGTAATCGAAAAACTGTAAGGCACTGACGGCGAGCTGGAGATGGTGTAAGAGCGCATGATCGGCACACCGTCGATTTCCAGCTCAAGGGTCACGAACTGCCCGGGCTTGAAAAAGAACAGGATCGGCTGGTCGGCCATGAAGCAGAACGTGCGCACATCCCAGGTTTCCTGGATGACTTTGACGACTCGAACCAGGTGACGCCCGTTGGCCCATGTCTGGGTCGTGACCGGGCTGAGGAAACTTTGGGACATACATGATCTCCACGGCCGACTGTCGGCCTCTTATGCTGCGGATTCTGCTCAACGCACGACACGGCCACTTATCCATCAACGACATTCACGTACTTACGGCGACCAGCCCCAAGGGACAAGGGCTTTCGCGTCGGGAACGGATTCGGCCATGTCGCCCATGGATAAGGTTCGCTCCGCGCCCGCCTCCACACTCGCCACTAAAGGTAATCAAGCATGGATGACGCATCGGTCGCCCTGCGTGCAACGCGACAACAACCGTATCAGCCACATTCGCAGGCCGCCAACGACGCGGTCATGAGGGATTTTAACGATGGACGTCACCGCAACCTTGAGCCTGGGCGACCCGCTGGAACCTGCACGCAAGGCCACTGCCGAGATGCTGCAGAATCGTGAGCGCACGTATTCGTTGCCGCAGCCTTTCTACAGTGATGATCGGCTGTTCGAAATCGACATGCAGGAGATTTTCCAGAAGGAGTGGCTGATTGCGGGGATGACCTGTGAAATCCCGGCCAAGGGCAACTACCTGACGCTGCAGATCGGCAAGAACCCGATTCTGGTGGTACGCGGCCCGGACGGCGTGGTCAATGCCTTTCACAACGTGTGCCGCCATCGCGGCTCACGCCTGTGCACCGCAGAGAAAGGCAAGGTGGCCAAACTGGTCTGTCACTATCACCAGTGGACCTACGAACTGGACGGTCGCCTGCTGTACGCCGGCACGGAAATGGGCGACGACTTCGACATGAAGCAGTTCGGCCTTAAGCCTGTGAACGTGAAAACCGCAGGCGGTTACATCTTCATCAGCCTGGCGGAGAACCCGCCGGCCATCGACGAGTTCCTGTCGACATTGCGTCATTACATGGAACCCTACGACATGGAGAACACCAAGGTGGCGGTGCAAACCACCTTGATGGAAAAGGCCAACTGGAAGCTGGTCCTCGAAAACAACCGCGAGTGCTACCACTGCAACGCCTCGCACCCCGAACTGCTCAAGACCCTGCTGGAATGGGACGACGTCACCGACCCGCGCGCCGATCAGGCCTTCAAGGATCACGTGGCCGCCTCCGCCGCCGCGTGGGAAGCCGAGAAGATCCCCTACGCTCATGCCAGCTTCGGTCTGCGTAACCGAATCGTGCGCATGCCGCTGCTCAAAGGCACCGTGTCGATGACCCTGGACGGTAAGGTCGGCTGCAA
This sequence comes from Pseudomonas floridensis, assembly GCF_002087235.1. GTDB lineage: Bacteria > Pseudomonadota > Gammaproteobacteria > Pseudomonadales > Pseudomonadaceae > Aquipseudomonas > Aquipseudomonas floridensis. The sequence goes on from NZ_MUIO01000100.1 coordinate 4,316, forward strand.
GAAGCTGATGGGCCGCATCCAGAACCCGGACCTGGGCTCGATGCGCATCCTTCACCTGCCGCATTCGTGGAACCACTGCATGGGCGATCACATCATCGTGTTCACCGTGTGGCCGATCAGCGCGCAGGAAACCATGGTCACCACCAAATGGATCGTGCACAAGGACGCGGTGGAAGGCGTGGATTACGACGTGGAGCGCATGCGTCAGGTCTGGGATGCCACCAACGATCAGGACCGTCGTCTGGCCGAGGAAAACCAGCGCGGCATCAACTCAACCGCTTATCAGCCAGGCCCTTACTCCAAGACCTACGAGTTCGGCGTGGTCAACTTCGTCGATTGGTACAGCTCGCGTATGCTGGAGAACCTGGGCGCCGAACCTGCGCCCTATTTGAAAGGCGTGGCGGTGAATCACGAATGAGTGCATAGGGCACTTACCCGGCGACGTTCACTACAACTTCTGAGCGTCGCCGGGGATTGCGATAAGCATCAGGCAAATCAGAACTACGCGTTAACACCTTTTGCACAGTGGTATGACCCGCGATTAACTCATCCATATTCCTTTCTACTTTAAAGATGCTGGCAACCGTATCGGCCACTCGTCGCTGAGCCATCAAAAAGCATGTTGCGCCTCTCCCTCCGGCATACTCCCTCGAAATACCCACTAAGCTTAATGGACGTTTCCAACGGAATGGAAACCCGACGGCCCATTGCTGTCGCCACTGGATCAATAAATGGATCGCAACCATGTTTACCACTCGCCTGTTTAAAAGCCATATAACAAAATATATCAACCGTCATAGAAAGTCCGCCGCAGATGCAGCCTCTGACATGCCCGATATCCAGGGCAAGAATATTCTGATGGGCTTCTGGCATAACTGGGGTTCTGAACCGGGTCAGGGTTACCAACAAGGGATGTTCAAAGAACTGGCCCTGAGCGATATTCCAAAAGCGTACAACGTCGTGGCGGTGGCCTTCATGAAAGGCAGCGGCATTCCGACCTTCAAACCTTACAAAGGCACCGATGCAGATTTCCGGGCCCAAGTCGCTCAATTGAACGCACAGGGCCGCGCGGTACTGATTTCGCTGGGCGGGGCGGATGCGCACATCGAGCTCACTGCGGGTCAGGAAACAGCGCTGGCCGCCGAGATATGCAGGCTGGTTGAATCGTACGGTTTCGATGGACTGGATATTGACCTGGAACAATCGGCCATCACGGCTGCCGATAATGCGACGGTCTTGCCCGCCGCGTTGAAACTGGTCCGCGAACATTACAAAGCCGAAGGCAAACATTTCATTATCAGTATGGCACCCGAGTTTCCTTATCTCAGGGAGAACGGTCCTTACCTGAAGTATATTTCGGCGCTGCAAGACGAGTACGACTTCATTGCGCCACAGTATTATAACCAAGGGGGTTGATGGCACATGGGTTGATGAGCTAGAACTGTGGATTCCTCAAAATGATGATGGTTTTAAAGAAGAGTTTCTTTATTACCTCACCGACAGCCTGATCAATGGCACGCGTGGGTTTTCCAGCATTCCAGCCAATCGTCTCGCCATCGGCCTGCCTACTAACAATGATGCAGCTGCCACGGGTTACGTTATTGATGCGGGCGATGTCAACCGCGCACTGGAATCGCTTAAATCCGACGGAAACCCGATTCGTGGCCTGATGACCTGGTCCATCAACTGGGATGACGGGAAAGACAAGAACGGCACCCCTTACAACTGGGAATTCGTCACACGCTATGGATACCTCACCGAAGGTGAACCGCCAGTGCCGGACAAACCGACCGTACCCAAGCATCTGGCTTCGTCCGAACAGACCAGCACATCGGTGACGCTCACCTGGTCGCTGTCGACAGGCCCGTTGCCAGTGCTCCAGTATGTGCTCCATCGAAATGGCGCGGCATTGGAGCAACCGGTGAGCCATCCCCCTTTCACAGACAGCGGGCTTGAACCTGGCTCTACTTACACATACCGGATCAAGGCGATCGATACGGCGGGCAATGCTTCCGAACTGTCTGCAGAACTGCGTGTAAGTACACAGGCAGAAGGCGGGGAAGGTGAAGATCTGACGCCCCCTCGTAATCTGCGCGCTACCGCCGTCACGGCCGGCAGCGTTTCGCTCGCCTGGGACCCGTCTATCGGTTCCGAAATCAGCACGTATCATGTGTATCGTGACGGCGATGAGGCGGGCACTACCGACTCCCCAGCGACAACCTATACCGATGCGGCAGACGTGCAACCCGACACAGCCTATGAATACTTTGTCGCGGCTCAGGATGCTACTGGACAGTTTTCCCAGATCAGTGACGTGCTGGAAGTGGTGACTGAAGAAGAAGGCGGCAGCGCAGCGGAATGGGCAGCGCATGTTCACTATGACAAGGGCGATAACGTGAGTTATCAGCAAGCGGCTTATGAATGCACGCACGCCCACGCATCCGAAGAAAGCTGGACACCCGACAGGGCAACCGGATTGTGGAGCCGTGCTTAAGGCAGGCCGTAGATATACGGGGAAATGACTTATCCACAGCACGATGCGCTAACGGCATGGATAAGTCATTCCGAAAGCCTCAAAACACGGTTAAAAATGGCGCTTCATTCTGGGCTCTTTTCCTGATCTGGCTGTACATTATTTGATCAAACCTCTGGAAGCCAGTCCTCACTTGACGTACAGACGGTCACGAACATGTTATCCACAGAAGCGCCAACAGAGTTTGGGTACAACTTGATGTCGTGGAGTGCTTCACCTGTGGAAAACTGTCTTAACGACACGATTGAGTAGCTGTGACCTGGTTTCGAGCGACCAGCAAGCAGATTGATCATTTTTTGCACAAAAGACTGAAAACCTTTAATTTAAAGGCTTGCAAACGATCACGAACAACTTGTCCACAGATACGCCAACAGAGATTGTGGGTAATCCCAATTCCAGGCGGTGGACAACCTGATGTTATTCACAGGTAAAAAACCAGCTAAAACCGTAACTTAGCTGATCACTTTTTGACCGCACGCTTGTAAGGTCCGGTTTACAAGGGCTTTACCAAGGCGCGAACATGTTATCCACAGGCAGATGCACAGGGATTGTGCGTAACTGCCCGCCACGCTGTGGATTAGCGCACTACGCCTTCTTCGATCAGCAATTTGAGGATCGCAGCAGCGCCCTCTTCCGGGCTAACGCCTTTGAGCACCTGCCCGCCGCCGCCACTGGCCTTGGCCGTTGCTGCCTTCATACGGTCGGCACCGCTTTTGGCTTTGATGACTTTTAGACGCTTGGGTCTGGACTTCGCGGGCTGCAGCGCCTGGTCTGTGAGTAAGTCGTCAACCACGACCTCGACCTCTTCGACGCCCAGCACACCGCGCTGCGCGGGTCCGTAGGCGCTTTGACGCGGTTTGGGTGCGGCATTGTCTACCGTCGCGAGAAACGGCAGACGCACTTTCAAGCGACGACGCTGGCCCCGCGGTAGCGCCTGCAGAACGAGCGCCGAGCCCTCGTTCAGCGACTCAACCTCGGCAAGCCCGTTCACCATCGGCCAGCCGAGCCGTTCAGCGAGCAGGAATGGCAGCATGCCCGATCCTTCGCCGGTTTCGGCCTGGCTGCCGGTCAGCACCACTTGCGCGGCAGAATCGCGGATGTAGTCGGTCAGGGCGACCAGCGCATCGGCGCCCTGCGGTTGCTGGAGGACATGCAGCTCGCTCAGTCCCATGCCCAGATAAGCCCGCAGTGCCGGCTCCTGGGCATCGCCCGCGTGCAGCACCTGCAAGTTATCCCCAGCCAGTTGCAAGCCGAGTTCGACCGCTCGCGCATCCTGCTCAGCACGGCGTGGCCGACCGGATGTCGGATGCGCGCCAACGGAGACCAGACTGATGATCTGCACGTCCGACTTATCCATCGACACCTTACTTTGATCAGGCTGCATCGCGCTTCTCCCCATTGCGCCAGGCCTCGACCGCTGCGATCAGCGCATCGAGAATGGCTGCGCTCTCGCCGATCACCGACAGGTCGGCGCGTTTGACCATGTCGCAGCCCGGATCCAGATTGACCGCCACGACCTTGTCACAGGCGCCAATGCCCTGAAGGTGCTGAATGGCACCCGAGATACCCACAGCCACATAGACTCGTGCCGTGACCCAGGTGCCACTGGCGCCGACCTGACGCTCGCGCCCCATGAAGCCGTCATCCACAGCGACCCGCGATGCTCCTTCGGTCGCGCCGAGTGCAGCGGCGGTTCGATGAAACAGTGCCCAGTCCTTGACCCCATTGCCGCCCGACAGAATGAACTCGGCTTCGGCCATGGGGATAACTGCCGGGTTGACGCTGACCGCCCCGAGATCTTCGATCCGCGACAGACTACGCGCCACAGTTGTGGATAACTCCACAGGCAACGCCTCGTGACGGGTTTCGCTGACCGGCTCGGCACATTCGGCGGCAGCCAGAATCAACCTCGACAATGGCCGCACCAGATCTTGCTGTCCTGCACCAGCGCGGCCGATGCAATGTTCATCCTTGACCTGCCAGACCCGTGTCGCGGGACGCTCGCCGATACTGGCGGCAAAGCGCCGACCCAATTCTGCGCCGCCCGAGCGGCTGTCAGGCAGCAACCAATGCCGGGGATTGAACTGGTTATCCACAGCACGCAAGCCCTGCACACGCTGCTCCGGTGAATAACCGCTGAACTCGATGCCATCCAGTATCAACAAACGGTCTACGCCTGCGGTCTCGAATGCGGTTTCCTTGTGTTCACCGAACACCACGGCCAGCACCGCGCCTTCAGCGCCCGCCATTTGACGAGCCAGCCCCAGCAGGTCGCGGTCGTGGCTGCTCAGGCGGCCGCCGACCATGTCCGGCACCACGCAGATGTAAAACACAGGCTCCACGACCTGATGCAGCGGCAATTGCACTTCCGCCGCAGCCGAACGCCTGGCCGCTCCGCCCTGCTGCGCGCCGCTGCGGTCGATCCGCTTGATGCCGTTCGGACCGATGAAGCCCAGACCGTGCACGTTCTTGCGTATCAGCCCGTTAGGCCCCATCCACCGGGTTTGCGCAGGCTGCATGGCCGCATGCAAGGGATGCAAACGGTTACGGGCGATCCACTCGGCACGTGGGTCACGACGAATGATGTCGCTCATCAGTGCACCTCCGCAGGTTCGCGCTTTGCCGGAACGGTCTTGCTGGGGATAACTTCGTCATCCAGCAACGCATCGGCGACCAGTTCGGCGATGTCCTTGATCAACGGCCTCGGCTCGACCACCCCTTCGAGCATCGCGGTGCATTGTGGACAACCCACCGCCACCAGCTCGGCACCGGTTTCGCGAATGTCGTCCATGCGCATGTCGGGGATACGCTGTCTGCCGGGAATGTCAGTGATCGGCGCGCCGCCACCGCCACCGCAGCAGCGCGAACGGAAACCGGAGCGCTGCATTTCCTTGATCTCGATACCCAACGCACGCAGCACCTCACGCGGCGCTTCGTATTCCCCGTTATAGCGCCCCAGGTAACACGGATCGTGATAGGTCACGCGGGTGCCTTTGTGCTGGCCCAATCTGACGGAACCGCTGTGAATCAATTCGGCCATGTAAGTGCTGTGATGCTGCACCTGATACTCGCCACCGAACGCGCCGTACTCATTTTTCAGTACATGAAAGCTGTGCGGATCGCAGGTCACGATGCGCGTGAAGCGGTACTTGGCGAGGGTCTGAATATTGCGCCTGGCCAGCATCTGAAAAGTCGCCTCATCGCCAAGACGACGCGCCACATCACCGCTGTCGCGCTCCTCAAGCCCCAGTACGGCAAAGTCGACGCCTGCGGCTTTCAGGACTTTGACGAATGCGCGCAGGGTGCGCTGATTACGCATGTCGAAGGCGCCGTCGCCGACCCAAAACAGCACGTCCGCGGTCTTTTTCTCGCTCATCAGCGTCAGGTTCAGATCCGCCGCCCAGTTCATTCGTCCACCGGGGGCGAACCCGCCGGGATTATCGGTGGCGATCAGGTTGTCCAGCACCTCGGCACCCTTGTTCGGGGTAGCGCCCTTTTCCAGAGTAAGGTGACGGCGCATATCGACGATGGCATCAACGTGCTCGATCATCATCGGGCATTCCTCGACGCACGCCCGGCAGGTGGTGCACGACCATAGCGTTTCAGCATCCACCAGACCGTTGACGATCGGCTGATGCGGGTTGCCGCCATGCTCGCCGATCGGCCTGCCCTTGCCGTCCAGCGACGGGTACGGACTGCCCGCAAAGCGCGCATCGGTGCCACCTGCCAGACCGACCACCATGTCCTGAATGAGTTTTTTTGGATTGAGCGGCTGGCCTGCCGCGAACGCCGGGCATGCAGCTTCGCACTTGCCGCACTGGACGCAGGCGTCAAAACCCAGCAATTGATTCCAGGTGAAATCCGCAGGCTTTTCCACACCCAGCGGCGCGCTCGTATCCTTGAGGTCCAGTGGCTTGAGACCGGTGGAGCGACCACCGCCGAAGCGCTCGGCGCGACGGTGCCAGGCCAGATGCAGCGCACCGGCAAAAGCGTGCTTCATTGGCCCGCCCCAAGTCATGCCGAAGAACAGCTCGCTCACGCCCCACAGCACACCCAGCCCCAGGATCACGACCAGCACCCAGCCGCCGAAGTGTTCGGGCAGGATGCCCGCCACCGGCAGCGTGACCACGAAGAAGCTCGCGGAAAACGCCATCAGGCTTTTCGGCAGGCGCATCCACGGTCCTTTGGACAGGCGAGCGGGCGGGTTCAGGCGACGTCGATAAACGAAGATCGCACCCACAAACATGACGGCCGTCATCAACAGCAACGCGTAGCCGAGCAGGCGGTTATGCAGACCGAAGCCATGCACCAGAATCGCCAGAATGATGGACGCTACCGCACCGCCTGCCGTGGCGACGTGGGTGTTGGCGATGTATTTGTCACGGGCGACCACATGGTGCAGATCGACCATGTAACGCTTGGGCATGGCCAGCAGCCCGCCTAGCCAGTCGACGTCGGAGGCCCGCCCGTTGCGCCACATTTTTACCCGCCGCATCGCGCCCAGCACCGCAAGGGCCAGAGCGCTGAACAGCAGGATGGGAAGAAGAGTGTCTAGCATCTGAAGCTCCCGAAAGCCAAGCGGTCTTGCAGGCCAAATCGTCTGATTGCCGCAACGGATTCAGTGGGAGCGAACCTGCTCACTCCCACAAGACCGTGCGCCTCCACAGGATGGCTTTCAAAAATCCTTGCACAGGCGCAAGCCGTCATAGATCGCCGCGTGGGTATTGCGTTGCGCCACGCAATCGCCGATCCGGAACAGCAGGTAACCATCGCCCGGCTGACTCAACGACGGTTGCGGCTGGATGGCGAACAGCGCGTCGATGTCGATCTGGCCCTTGTTGCGCGAGCCTTCCTTGAGCGCGTAGTAGATCGCCTCGTCAGGACGCACACCGTTCTCCACCACCACCTGATCGACCACTCGCTCTTCCTTGGCCCCGGTGTATTCGTTCTCCAGCACAGCCACCAGCTTGTCACCCTCGCGATAGACCTTCTCCAGCATCATGTCGCCGGTCATGATCACTTCCTTGGGGTACATGCTGCGGTAGTAGGTCGGGAACGAAGTGCCGCCAATCGCCACGCCCGGCTTGATGTCATCGGTGACGATCTCGACCTGGCTGCCCTTGTCGGCCAGGAAGTCGGCCACGGACATGCCGGTGAATTCGCAGATGGTGTCGTAGACCAGCACGTTCTTGCCCGGCGCAACCTTGCCGTCCAGTACGTCCCAACTGCTGACCACCAGTCCTTCCGCCGCGCCCCAGTGTTCGTTCTGCTCCAGAAATGGATGACCGCCCACCGCCAGCACCACGATATCGGGACGCAGGTCGAGAATGGTTGCGGCATCAGCTGCCGTACCCAGACGCAGATCGACTTTCAGGCGCGCCAGTTCCAACTGGAACCAGCGGGTGATACCGGCGATCTGGTCACGTTGCGGTGCTTTCGACGCCGTGGTGATCTGCCCGCCGATGAACTCCTTTTTCTCGAACAGCGTGACGTCATGCCCACGTTCGGCCGACACGCGCGCCGCTTCCATGCCGGCAGGACCGGCACCCACGATCACCACCTTGCGTTTCGGCCCGGTGGATTTTTCGATGATGTGCGGCACCCCCATGTATTCCCGCGACGTGGCCGCGTTCTGGATGCACAGCACGTCCAGCCCCTGATACTGGCGGTCGATGCAGTAGTTGGCGCCGACGCACTGCTTGATCTGATCGATCTGGCCCATCTTGATCTTGGCAATCAGGTGCGGGTCAGCGATGTGCGCGCGGGTCATGCCGACCATGTCGACATAGCCGCCTTCCAGAATGCGCGTGGCCTGGTTCGGGTCCTTGATGTTCTGCGCATGCAGCACCGGTGCCTTGACCACTTCCTTGATACCGGCAGCCAGATGCAGAAACGGCTCCGGTGGATAACTCATGTTGGGGATCACGTTGGCGAGGGTGTTGTGAGTGTCGCAACCCGAGCCGACCACGCCAATGAAGTCGATCATGCCGGTGTCGTCGTAGTACTTGGCGATCTGTTTCATGTCCTCGTGGCTCAGACCATCGGGGTGAAACTCATCACCGCAGATACGCAGGCCCACGCAGAAGTCAGGACCGACTTCCTTGCGCACGGCCTTGATGACTTCCAGGCCGAAGCGCATGCGGTTCTCGAAGCTGCCGCCCCACTCATCGGTACGTTTGTTGACCCGCGGGCTCCAGAACTGGTCGATCATGTGCTGGTGCACGGCTGACAGTTCCACGCCATCCAGGCCACCGGCCTTGGCACGTGCTGCAGCGCTGGCGTAGTTACCGATCACCCGCCAGATTTCCTCGGGCTCGATGGTTTTGCAGGTGGCGCGGTGCACCGGCTCGCGGATGCCCGATGGCGACATCAGGGTCGGCCAGTGATCACCGTCCCAGCGCGAGCGACGACCCATATGGGTAATCTGGATCATGATCTTGGCGCCGTGCTTGTGCATGGCGTCGGCCAGATTCTGGAAATGCGGGATGATCCGGTCGGTGGCCAGGTTGACCGATTTCCACCAGCCTTGCGGGCTGTCGATCGCGACACTGGACGAGCCGCCGCAGATCGCCAGACCGATACCGCCCTTGGCTTTCTCTTCGTAGTACTTCACGTAACGGTCGGTGGTCATCCCGCCGTCGGTGGCGTAGACCTCGGCATGCGCAGTGCTGAGCACGCGGTTGCGGATGGTGAGCTTGCCGATCTGAATCGGCTGGAACATCGCTTCGAAAGCCATAACGCGATCCTCGATTTACAGCGGCTTGACGACAAAGAGTCCGTCGTCATGGCCTTCTTCCGAACCACCATAGACCTGCTCGGCCACCGTGCGGATCGAACTGCCGCTGGCGGCCAGAATCTGATCCATTGCACCGGCGAACCAGCCGGTGAACATGTAGTCGACCTTACGCCCGACCTTGCCGTAGACGTACACGAAGCAGGAATGCTCAAGCTTGACGCTGGCCGTGCCTTTTTCGAGATCGATGTCCTGAATCTTGAACAGGCCCCAGCCCCGTTGCGACAGGCGCTTCATGTAGTGCTCGAATACCGCGACGCCTTCGATGCCGTGACACTCGGCTTCTTTCTCGCACCAGTGCCAGGCCGATTTGTAGCCGGCCTTGTAGAGAATCTCGGCGTAGGCGTCGGCGCCCAGCACCTCTTCGATGCCCATGTGGTTGTTGACGAAAAAGTGGCGCGGCACGTAGAGCATCGGCAGTGCGTCAGAGGTCCAGACACCGGTTTCGCTGTCGACTTCGATGGGCAGTTGCGGGGCGATTTTGGCCATGGGTGACAAACTCCAGATGATTCGGGTTACACCCACCGCCACAGGGCAGTGAGTGTGCAAGGGGATTAGGTGTGGCTGGCGGCTTATTCGCCCCAGACGTCGGCCAGAACGTTGACCCAGTTCTCGCCCATGATCTTGCGCACCACGCGTTCGGAATGGCCGCGCTTGAGCAGGGTTTCGGTCAGGTTGGGAAACTCACCGACAGTACGGATCCCCAGCGGGTTGATGATCTTGCCGAAGTTGGTCAGGCGGCGGGCATAGCCCTTGTCGTGGGTCAGGTACTCGAAGAAGTCCTGCCCGTGACCCTGGGTGAAATCGGTGCCGATGCCGATGGCGTCTTCGCCAACGATGTTCATGACGTATTCGATGGCTTCGGCGTAATCGTCGATGGTCGACTCGATGCCCTTGGCCAGAAACGGCGCGAACATGGTCACGCCCACGAAGCCGCCATGATCGGCAATGAACTTCAGTTCAGCGTCAGACTTGTTACGCGGATGTTCTTTGAGGCCGGACGGCAGACAATGGGAGTAGCAAACCGGTTTTTTCGATTCGAGGATGACTTCTTCGGAGGTCTTGGACCCAACGTGGGACAGGTCGCACATCACGCCGACACGGTTCATTTCCGCCACGATTTCGCGACCGAAGCCCGACAAACCGCCGTCGCGTTCATAGCATCCGGTGCCGACCAGGTTCTGGGTGTTGTAGCACATCTGCACGATGCCGACGCCCAGCTTCTTGAAGATCTCCACGTAACCGATCTGGTCTTCGTAGGCATGGGCGTTCTGGAAGCCGAACAGGATGCCGGTCTTGCCCAGTTCCTTGGCCTTGCGGATGTCGGCGGTGGTGTGAACCGGCATCACCAGGTCGCTGTTTTCGCGCATCAGTTTCTGGCTGGTGCAGATGCTGTTGATAGTGGCCTGAAAGCCTTCCCATACCGACACGGTGCAGTTGGCCATGGTCAGGCCGCCCTTGCGCATGTCTTCAAACAACTCGCGATTCCATTTGGCGATGATCAGCCCGTCAATAACGATGCTGTCGGCGTGCAATTCGGCTGGGCTCATCAGGCTGTCCCCTTTTAGGTTCGTGCGCACCGAATCGGCTGTCGGCGCTAATGGGGTCAGCATATGCCGGAGGGTCGGGCGAGCCGGGTGCAAAAACGACAAGGGGCTTGCCGAAAGCGTCAAGAAACGACAAAGGGTGACAGCGCCTCGTCACACGGTGCTGTAAACCTGTTCATTGTCACGCGCTTGAGACAGAATTCATCGCATCAATGGATCGGAGCGACTCAATGAAAACGATTTTTCTGACGTTGGCCTTGATGGCGACAGTCATGACCGGTGCACAGGCCGCTCAGAACCCCGAAAGCACGCCGTGCGACGGCGTCGACGGTGACAATCAGACCCTGGAATGCTCGGCTTACAGCCGGCACACGGCCGAAGAACTGCTCAAGGAGAACTTCCAGAACCTGTTGCAACGGGTTCAGTCGCAGTTCGTCGCCAACAAGACACAATTCAACGACTTCACCAGTAAGCTCAAGACCGCTCAGCAGGCCTGGGAAAAGCTGCGTGATGCCGATTGTGCAGTCGAAGTGTTTCCTTCTGCGGCAGGCAGCAAGGCCTTCACCGTCAGCGAAAATGACTGTGTGGCGCGCATGAGTGATGAGCGGTCGGAGTATCTGGAGTCGATTGCGCAGGAATAACCCCGGCGATGAGATAACCTGTTTCTTTTATGAACCACGTCATCAGGTTTTCTCATGATCATTTGCGGTGTAGAAATCAAAGGCAGTGAAGCCATCTTTGCTCTGGCCACGCGTCAGCAAGGCGGCATCGCTCACCTGCCACTGGCAACCAAAAAGATTGCGTTGGAGGACGACGACGAGTCTGTCAACGTCAAAGCCTTCGCAACCCAGATCGCCAGCTTCGTGCGCGAGAACGGCATCAGCCATGTCGCAATCAAGAAACGCAGCAAGAAAGGCGAATTCGCTGGCGGCCCGACCACGTTCAAGATTGAGACGGTGCTCCAGCTGCTGTCCGATTGCGACGTGGCGCTGATCTCGCCCCAGACCATTAACGCCCAAAACAAAAAACACGACTTCGCCCTGCCCGGCACACTGAACAAGTATCAGCATGAGGCGTACAAGACGGCGTGCGCGGGACTGATGAAGTCCGCTTAGCGACAGTTCGGTCGGGGTGCGGTGAGTTGTTTTGGGAACGAACTCGTTCGCGAAACCCGCCTGCCAGAAACCCTATTAAGGTCGGTCATACCCGTTTCTTCGCGGACAGTTGGCTCCCACGCAAATCTGCCCGGACAACCCTTGATGCTCTGAAGCACGCCGGAACCGTAGGAGCGGACTTGTCCGCGAAATGCCCGTGCAGACGCTGGAAATGCGGCGTTTCGATAAAGCGTTCGCGGACAAGTTGGCTCCCACGCAAATATGCCCGAACAACCCTTGATGCTCTGAAGCACGCCGGAACCGTAGGAGCGGACTTGTCCGCGAAGAGGCCGGTGCGAACACCAAAAATCCCCCATTCAGCCTGTCAATTCACGGATACCCCAGCACGACCTTGATGGCGGTGAGGTGATGGGTGATCCAGTCGCGATCGATGGCGCCCCAGTTGATGATCCGGTAATGCCCGGAACGGTTGCGGGCTCCTTCCTGCTGTTCGAATTCGCAGATGATGTCCAGATCCGCCAACGCGCAAATGGTGTCTTGAGCCGTGCGGCGCGGCATGCCGGTCATGGTCATCAGCTCGGGCACGCTGCTGGCGAGCTGGCAGTCGATCAGATACGCCACATACAAGCGGCGGTAGAAACTGCTTTTGGTCTTGCTGACCTCCATCGTCGTATCCTTCAATGCGTGGTTCAGGTGATCGATCCGGAGGCGGACAGGTCGCGGTACGTCAGGTAGACGCGCAAATCGAATTCCAGTTGGTGGTAGCCGGGCAGCATGTGTTCACACAGCTTGTAGAACGCCTTGTTGTGATCCGACTCTCGGAAGTGCGCCAGCTCATGAACCACGATCATCTGCAAAAACTCGGGCGGCGCTTCCTTGAACAGCGACGCCACGCGAATCTCATTCTTGGCCTTGAGCTTGCCGCCCTGCACTCTTGAAATTTTAGTATGCAAGCCCAGCGCGCGATGGGTCAGGTCCAGACGATTATCGAATAGGACCTTGTCGATGTTAGGCGCATTGCGCAGATGATCCTGCTTGATGGCCAGCGCGTAGGCATACAGGGCTTTGTCGCTCTGCACCTGATGACGCGCCGGATAGCGCTGCTGCAGGTAATCGGCGAGCCGACCCTGCGCAATCAGTTGATGCACCTGGTCCTGCAAGGCCTGAGGGTAGGCCTGCAGGTATTTAAGCGGAGCGTGGCTGGACGCGGTCATGAAGTCGGGGCACGGGCGTAAAAGGACGCCAGTCTACAACACTCAGCCCCGTTTCAAGCCTGACAACTCGAACTGCGCCGGAAAGTGCAGCGCTTCCTCCGCCAGCAGCGGATGAGCAATGTAAAAGCCCTGCACGATCTGGCAACCGCTGTTGGCCAGCCACTGATATTGCTCGTGAGTCTCGACGCCTTCCGCAATGATCAGCATGTCGAGGTTGCGACACAGGTCGATGATGCTTCGGGCCAGGGCGGCCTCGCGTGGCGAACCCAAAATGTTGGCCACGAAATGCCTGTCGAGCTTCAGGGTATCCAGTTGCAGGTTACGCAGATGCGACAGCGAGCACTCGCCAGTACCGAAGTCGTCCAGCGCAACCCGCACGCCGATGTCATGCAGTTGGCCCAACTGTTTGTGGCTGTGGGTCAGGTTGTGCACCAGCGAACTTTCAGTAATCTCCACTTCCAGTTGGCCCGGCTTGAGGTCGAAGCGGTCCATGGCGCGCTTCAACTCGGGGACCAGATTGGGCATGCAGAACTGCGTCGGGCTGACACAGACACTCAGCACCACATCCGAGGCGAACACACTGCTCCAGACCTGTCGTTGCTCTGCGCCCTGATCGAAGATCCAGCTGCCCAGCTTGTTGATCAGCCGCGTCTCTTCCAGCAGCGGGATGAACAGCGCGGGCGGCACGTCACCCACCGCAGGATGCTGCCAGCGCAGCAATGCCTCGAAGCCCCGCAGCCGACCATCCTCGACATGAATCTGCGGCTGATAGACCACCGAAAAATCCTTGCCGTCGATGGCAGTGCGCACACTTTCTTCCAGCATCAGCCGCGAGCGTGCACGCCCGTTCATGTTCTGGTCGTAGAACCTGTATTGCTGACGCCCGGCCCGTTTGGCCTCATACATGGCGATGTCGGCAGCGCGCAACAAGCCGTCGAGGTTGGCGCCGCAATCCGGATAGGTGGCAATCCCGACGCTGGCACCAAGGCTGATCTCCACGCCGTCCACATGCCGGCGCCCCGAGACGCGCTCAATCAGTTTCTCGGCGATCTTGGCGGCCTGCTCGGGATAGTCGAGCCCGTCGATGACCACTGTGAACTCGTCGCCGCCGATGCGCGCCAGAATATCGTACGGGCGCATGCTCTCTCTGAGCTGCTCGGCCACCCACAGCAACACCTGGTCACCCGCGTCATGACCCAGCGCATCATTGATCTGTTTGAAACCGTCGAGGTCCATGTACAGCACCACAAGGCATTTGCCGACCTGATCATTGCGACCGAGCATGCCCTCGACGGCCTGGTAGAAGCCGCGCCGATTGAGCAAACCGGTCAGGGCATCCGTGACCGCCTGCTTTTCCAGCTGTTGATACAGATCACGCACTACCGACATATCGAGAATGGTCAGCACCATGGCTTTCTGTTCGGCGGGCAACGCCGCGCACGACAACGCCACCGGCAACTGACGACCCAGCGGCGTACGCAGAATGGCGTCGTGGACCCGGTAGGTGTCGGCTCTGCGATAGTGTTTGTAGAAACCCGAATCCAGCCAGTTACCGACCTGGGGTTCCTGAATGTAATCCAGTACCCGCGTGCCGCACAGCTGTTCGACAGTGGCATTAAGTAGAAAGCAGATGGCCGGGTTGGCGAAGCTGATGATCCCGCTTTCGTCGACGACCAGAATGCCTTCGGCCACGTTGGCCAGCACCGAGGCATTAAAGGCACGAGCCGCTTCCAGCTCTTGTGACAGGGCCTGCAACGCACGGCGATTGCGTTGCTGTTCCAGAAGGGCCTGAACCTTGGGCTTGAGAATGTTCGGATCGAAAGGTTTGAACAGGTAATCCGTCGCGCCGCTGGCATAGCCCTTCTGGACCGCATCCTTGCTCTGCTCGTTGGCCGTGAGAAAGATGATCGGCGTCAGGCGCGTGCGCTGACTGCCGCGCATGAGGCGAGCAACTTCAAAGCCATCCATTCCGGGCATCTGTACATCCAGTAACACAAGGTCCACTTCCTGCTCCAGCAGAATAGTGAGCGCCTCGATACCTGAACTGGCAGTGACAATGCGCCAGTCGGTCCTTTGCAGAACAGCGCACATCGTTACCAGATTTTCCGGATAGTCATCTACAACCAGTAACACTGAGGAGCCATCTGCTGGCCCGGATTGCACGCATTCCATGCTGCTTCTCTATCTGTGGCACGACGCCTGAAATTCAGGAAGACCGTCATACGTATGAAATCAACTCTAGCCGCGTCTTGAAAAAAGCAGAAGCAAGCCAGCCGTTTGCCATCACCAAACATCAACCTACCCGACTAACGGTCATTTCCTACAGCCCCTATGCACAGTGCCCTGCAGGAAATGTGACAGCACTTTGACGTCATCCAACTGACAATTTTGCATTAACAAATTGTCCTACAACCCGTATAAAGCCACGCTGAAACCCTCTGACTAGAGGCCTCCCGCAGGCAGGCGCAGACATCTGGATGGACCAAAAATGATAGATTTCACAGCGTGGCAACTGAGCATTCCGATGGATGTTCCGCCCAGAACCATTGAGACCTCTCAATTGGTAAAGGGTTATGACAGCAAATACTTCGGATCAGGTTCCAAATCCATTTTCTTTTGGGCTCCTGTTACAGGAACAAAGACAGAAAACGCCAAATACCCGCGCAGCGAGTTTCGGGAAACGTGGCCTGACGGCACTTTGCGTAACTGGATGTACCCGGATGCCGACAATTTTTTGAATGCGAAACTGGAAGTCAATCAGGTCCCCTCGTCCGGCAAAATCGTCATCGGCCAGATCCATGCTTATGAAAGCACCGAACCTATGCTCAAGGTCGAGTATCAGTACAAGGATGACGACAAGGCGGGCGACATCGTGGTCAAGGTGCGCAAGCGCTTTGACGATGACGAAAGCAAGGTCTACAAGATCGCCGAAGGCGTGCCGCTCAACGAGAAATTTAAATACATCATTCACCTCAGCCGCAGCGGCCAGTTAAGCGTCAGCGCGCGGGATGTGAACTGGAACACGCAGATCAGCTCGAGCTGGCGCGACAAGCCACTGTATTTCAAGGCAGGGGTTTACGTTCAAGACCACAGCGGGTTCAGCAGCGAAGGTGGCAAGGCTACGTTCTACAACCTCGATATCGATCACAACAAAACCTGAACCACACGCGTTACCGCAAACGAAAAACGGCCCGCACTCCTCAGAGTACGGGCCGTTGTCTTTGCAGCGCTGTAAAGCCCTTGGCTGTCAGCGATTGGCCTTAAAATCCTTTTCGGCGGCCAGGAAACGCGCCTGCATGGACGCTGAAGCGCCTTTGCCGATCAAGCTGAAGAGCACGATGGCGATGCTGGCGAAGATGAAACCGGGGATGATTTCGTAAAGCCCCGAGGTGCTGAATTGCTTCCAGAGCACCACGGTAACGGCACCCACGATCACACCAGCCAGCGCGCCGTTGCGTGTCATGCCTTTCCACAACACCGAAATCAGCACTACGGGACCGAACGCAGCACCGAAGCCTGCCCACGCGTAGCTCACCAGACCCAGCACGCGGTTTCCCGGATTGGACGCCAGCAGAATGGAAATCACCGCAATCAGCAGCACCATCGCACGACCGACCCAGACCAGTTCCAGCTGCGAAGCTCCTTTGCGCAGGTAGGCCTTATAGAAGTCTTCGGTCAGCGCACTGGAGCACACCAGCAGCTGGCAGCTCAGCGTACTCATGACCGCCGCGAGAATGGCCGACAGCAGCACGCCTGCGACCCAAGGGTTGAACAGCAGTTTCGCCAGCTCGATGAACACTCGCTCAGGGTTTTCGGTCACCGGGCCTGCAACATCGGGGTTTGCAGAGAAGTAGGCGATGCCGAAGAAACCCACCGCAACCGTACCGCCCAGGCACAGGATCATCCAGGCCATCGAGATGCGACGGGCGTTGGCGATCGACTTGACCGAATCTGCCGCCATGAAACGCGCCAGGATGTGCGGCTGCCCGAAGTAGCCAAGGCCCCAGGCCAGCAGCGAGATGATGCCAATGAAGGTGGTGTTCTTGAACATGTCGAAGCTGGTCGGATCTTTCGCTTCGATGGCCAGGAATGTGGTGTCCACGCCTCCGGTGGCCAGCAGCACGATGATCGGCGTCAGGATCAGCGCGAAGATCATCAGCGTGGCCTGTACGGTATCTGTCCAGCTCACCGCGAGGAAACCGCCAACGAAGGTGTAGGCAATGGTCGCCGCTGCACCGGCCCACAACGCCGTTTCGTAGGACATGCCGAAGGTGCTTTCGAACAGACGCGCTCCGGCAACGATGCCCGATGCGCAATAGATAGTGAAGAACACCAGAATCACGATGGCCGAGATGATCCGCAGCAGACCGCTGTTGTCTTCGAAACGGCTGCTGAAGTAGTCCGGCAGGGTCAGCGCATCACCGTTGTGCTCGGTCTGGACGCGCAGGCGCCCGGCCACGAACAGCCAGTTCAGGTAGGCACCGATGATCAGGCCGATGGCGATCCAGCTCTCCGACAGCCCCGACATATAGATGGCGCCCGGCAAACCCATCAGCAGCCATCCGCTCATGTCCGAGGCACCGGCTGACAAAGCTGTCACCACACTGCCCAGACTGCGTCCGCCGAGAATGTAATCCGAAAGGTTGTTGGTCGAGCGATAGGCCATAAGTCCAATCAGGACCATTGCCGCGATGTAGATCACAAACGTGATCAAGGTAGGGTTACTGACACTCATGAGTTCTGCCTTGGCATTGTTTTTATTTGGCACCTGATGACCAAGGGGGATGACAACTGAAATCCAGCCCACCCATGCCTTTGCACCCGACACCGCGCTGACTGCCCGTTTGCATGGAAACCGACAGCCAATGACTACGGTTGCACCGTGAGAACGAATCCTATTAAACAACTTGAACAAGGTGCAACCACTTTCACCCAGCAAGTTGCACCCGTCATCAAAAACCGGTCTTTCATGCTTTGGCGCCCTATTTTGGGGCGACAAACGAGCCTGATTCAAACAAAACCGCACCCCGAGAGAGCATTAAGCGGATTTTCAGGAAAAGCCTGTCGACTCATCGTGAAATATTCTGAAAAAAGGGTTGCACCCGGTTGCACCTTATACATGAGCGAGGCTAATCTGCGTCAAAGCCGACGCCACCTGCGCAGTGGCTACAATGAGGACAACACATGGCCACCACCACTCTGGGCGTCAAGCTTGACGACCCGACCCGCGAGCGATTGAAAGCAGCCGCCCATTCCATAGACCGGACCCCACACTGGTTGATCAAACAGGCGATCTTCAATTACCTGGAAAAGCTGGAGAGTGGTGCAACCCTGCTGGAGCTCAACGGTTCGTCGAGCAAGGACAACGAAGACCGTGGCGAGCTGGCAGACGACGCCGGGCTGCAGTGTTTCCTCGATTTCGCCGAAAGCATTCAGCCACAATCGGTGCTACGCGCAGCCATCACCGCTGCTTATCGCCGCCCTGAGCCAGAAGTAGTGCCGATGCTCCTGGAGCAGGCCCGCCTGCCGGTGCCGATGGCCGAAGCCGCGAACAAACTGGCTGCGTCCATTGCTGAAAAGCTGCGTAACCAGAAGAGCGCCGGGGGCCGGGCCGGCATCGTTCAGGGTCTGCTGCAGGAGTTTTCGCTGTCGTCGCAGGAAGGCGTGGCACTGATGTGCCTGGCCGAAGCGCTGCTGCGTATCCCTGACAAAGGCACCCGCGATGCGCTGATTCGCGACAAGATCAGCAACGGTAACTGGCAGCCACATCTGGGCAACAGCCCTTCGCTGTTCGTCAACGCGGCCACCTGGGGTCTGTTGCTGACCGGCAAACTGGTCGCCACGCACAACGAAGCGGGTCTGACCTCGTCGTTGAGCCGCATCATCGGCAAAAGCGGCGAGCCGATGATCCGCAAGGGCGTGGACATGGCAATGCGTCTGATGGGCGAGCAGTTCGTCACCGGTGAAACCATCGGCGAAGCGCTGGCCAACGCCAGCCGTTTCGAGGCCAAGGGCTTCCGCTATTCCTACGACATGCTGGGTGAGGCCGCGCTGACCGAGCACGATGCGCAGAAATACCTGGCGTCTTACGAACAGGCGATCCACTCAATCGGCAAGGCATCCCACGGTCGCGGCATCTATGAAGGACCGGGCATCTCCATCAAGCTGTCGGCGCTGCACCCTCGCTACAGCCGCGCCCAGTACGAGCGCGTGATGGAAGAACTGTATCCGCGCCTGTTGTCGCTGACCCTGCTGGCCAAACAGTACGACATTGGTCTGAACATCGATGCCGAAGAAGCCGACCGACTGGAGCTGTCGCTCGACCTGCTCGAACGTCTGTGTTTCGAGCCGCAACTGACCGGCTGGAACGGCATCGGCTTTGTGATTCAGGCCTACCAGAAGCGTTGCCCGTATGTGATCGACTACGTGATCGACCTGGCCCGTCGCAGCCGTCACCGCCTGATGATCCGCCTGGTGAAAGGCGCCTACTGGGACAGCGAAATCAAGCGTGCACAAGTCGAAGGGCTGGAAGGCTATCCGGTCTATACCCGCAAGGTGTACACCGATGTTTCATACATCGCCTGCGCCCGCAAGCTGCTCGCCGCACCGGAAGTCATCTACCCGCAGTTCGCCACGCACAACGCACACACCCTGGCGGCGATCTACCAAATTGCCGGTCAGAATTATTACCCCGGCCAATACGAGTTCCAGTGCCTGCACGGCATGGGTGAGCCGCTGTACGAGCAGGTCGTAGGTAAAGTCGCCGATGGCAAGCTGAACCGTCCTTGCCGTGTGTACGCACCGGTCGGCACCCACGAAACACTGCTGGCCTATCTGGTGCGTCGTCTGCTGGAAAACGGCGCCAACACGTCATTCGTCAACCGCATCGCCGACCACACCATTTCCATTCAGGAACTGGTGGCCGATCCGGTCAACCAGATAGAGCGCATGGCCACGCAGGAAGGCGGTTTCGGCCTGCCTCATCCGCGCATCCCGCTGCCTCGCGACCTGTACGGCAGCGAACGCGCCAACTCCAGCGGCATCGACATGGCCAACGAACACCGTCTGGCGTCGCTGTCCTCTGCCTTGCTGGCCACTGCGCACAATGACTGGAAAGCCGCCCCGATGCTCGGCTGCCCGGCCAGCGACGACGTGGCGAATGCCGCGCTTAACCCTTCGGACTCGCGTGATGTGGTCGGCCATGTGCAGGAAGCTACCGAGCAGGACGTCGACAACGCCATTCAGTGCGCCCTGAGTGCAGGCCCGATCTGGCAGGCCACTCCGCCCGCCGAGCGTGCGGCCATTCTGGAGCGTGCCGCCGACCTCATGGAAGGCGAGATTCAGCCACTGATGGGCCTGCTGGTCCGCGAAGCGGGCAAGACCTTCGCCAACGCCATTGCTGAAGTGCGCGAAGCCGTAGACTTTCTGCGTTATTACGCAGTGCAGGCACGCAATAATTTCACCAACGATGCCCACCGCCCGCTGGGTCCGGTGGTCTGCATCAGTCCATGGAACTTCCCGCTGGCGATCTTCAGCGGTCAGGTAGCAGCTGCGCTGGCCGCGGGCAACCCGGTGCTGGCCAAGCCTGCCGAACAGACCCCGCTGATCGCCGCTCAGGCCGTACGCCTGCTGCTGGAGGCCGGCATCCCTGAAGGCGTTGTGCAACTGCTGCCAGGCCGTGGTGAAACCGTCGGCGCCGGGCTGGTCGGCGACGAGCGCGTCAAAGGTGTGATGTTCACCGGCTCCACCGAAGTGGCTCGCCTGCTGCAACGCAATGTGGCCGGTCGCCTGGATTCGCAAGGTCGCCCTATCCCGCTGATCGCCGAAACCGGCGGCCAGAACGCAATGATCGTCGATTCCTCGGCCCTGACCGAACAGGTGGTGATCGACGTCGTGTCCTCGGCGTTCGACAGCGCCGGTCAGCGCTGCTCGGCCCTGCGCGTACTGTGTCTGCAGGAAGACTCCGCAGACCGCGTCATCGAAATGCTCAAGGGTGCCATGGCCGAAAACCGTCTGGGCAATCCTGAGCGCCTGTCCGTGGACATCGGCCCGGTGATCGACGCCGAGGCCAAATCCGGTATCGAAAAACACATCCAGGCCATGCGCGACAAAGGCCGTACGGTGTATCAGATGGCTATCGCCGACAGTGCCGAACTCAAGCGCGGCACCTACGTAATGCCGACGCTGATCGAACTGGAAAGCTTCGACGAGCTGCAACGCGAGATTTTTGGCCCGGTGCTGCATGTGGTGCGCTACAAGCGCAAGGAACTGGACCAGTTGATCGCGCAGATCAACGCATCCGGTTATGGTCTGACGCTGGGCGTGCACACGCGCATCGACGAGACCATCGCCAAGGTCATCGACAACGTCAATGCCGGCAACGTCTACGTCAACCGCAACATTGTCGGCGCGGTGGTGGGTGTGCAACCGTTCGGCGGCGAAGGCCTGTCCGGGACAGGTCCGAAAGCCGGTGGTCCTTTGTACCTGTACCGCCTGCTGTCGACCCGTCCACAGGACGCTATCGAGAAATCGTTCGTGCGCAGTGATGCCCTCTCGACACCGGACGTTCGTCTGCGCGAAACCATGATCAAGCCGCTGCAGGCGCTCAAGGCTTGGGCGACCAGCCAGCAGAACGCTCAACTGGACGTCCTGTGCAACCAGTACGCCGAGCAGTCGCAGAGCGGCATCACCCGTCAGTTGGCAGGACCGACCGGCGAGCGCAACAGCTACGCCATCCTGCCGCGTGAACATGTGTTGTGCCTGGCTGACGATGAAACCGACCTGTTGATCCAACTGGCTGCCGTGCTGGCGGTGGGCAGCTCTGCGGTCTGGCCGGAAACGGAGATCAGCAAGCCGTTACGCGCCCGTCTGCCAAAAGAAGTCCAGGCACGCATCAGGCTGGTCCCTGACTGGAACAAGGATGAAGTCGTCATCGACGCCGTTCTGCATCATGGCGATTCGGATCAGTTGCGCGCTATCTGTCAGCAAGTGGCTCAACGCAACGGTGCCATCGTCGGTGTCAACGGGCTGTCCCACGGCGAGACCAACATCCCGCTGGAACGCCTGGTCATCGAACGTGCATTGAGCGTCAACACCGCAGCGGCCGGCGGGAATGCGAGCCTGATGACGATCGGCTGACTGAGAGCCGAATAGCGCTCCTGCGATCCGAAGCCCGTTCGGGTCGCGGGAGAGGCTATCTACAGTCGGATTGGATGGTGCCATCCGCTCCACGAGCGGGCGGTGCCAGCAGGCATCGTGACATGGGATTCAACCGCTCGATCAGCGCAAATACCCGTCGACCACCCCTGGTCATCACCCAAATCAATCTTGCTACCCCACGCCTTTTCAGCCACCTAGACTGGACTCATTTCCAGCCAAGGTGCGCCGTCATGTCCGAGTCACTGCTCAGTTCCCGCAATCTGGCTTTCGAGCTGTACGAAGTTCTGGATGCCGAAGCGCTGACCCGGCGCGAGCGCTTTGCCGAGCACACCCGCGAGACCTTCGACGCAGCGATCACCACCGCCCGTACCATCGCTGAGAAATACTTTGCGCCACACAACCGCAAGGCCGACGAAAATGAGCCGCGCTATGAAAACGGCGCGGCGGTTTTGATTCCCGAGGTCAAGCCTGCGGTCGATGCCTTTCTGGAGGCTGGTTTTCTCAACGCAGCACGCGACTTCGACGCAGGCGGCATGCAGTTACCTACCTTGCTGTCACAAGCCTGTTTCGCCCACTTTCAAGCCGCCAACGCCGGAACCACGGCCTACCCGTTTCTAACCATGGGCGCTGCGAACCTGATCGAAAGCTTCGGCAGCGACGAGCAGAAACAGCGCTTTCTGCAACCCATGATCGAGGGCCGCTTCTTCGGCACCATGGCATTGACCGAACCTCACGCGGGCTCTTCGCTTTCGGATATCAGAACCCGCGCCGAACCGGCAGCGGACGGCACCTACCTTCTGCGCGGTAACAAGATCTTCATCTCCGGTGGCGATCACCCGTTGTCGGAAAACATCGTGCACATGGTGCTGGCCAAGCTGCCAGATGCGCCCGGCGGGGTCAAAGGCATCTCCCTGTTCATCGTGCCCAAGTTTCTGGTTAACGAGGACGGCAGCCTCGGCGAACGCAACGACGTGCTGTTGGCCGGGCTGTTTCACAAGATGGGCTGGAAAGGCACGACGTCCACTGCGCTCAACTTCGGCGATAACGGCGCGTGTGTTGGCTATCTGGTCGGCAAACCGCATCATGGCCTGAGCTACATGTTTCAGATGATGAACGAGGCGCGCATCGGCGTCGGCATGGGCGCGGTCATGCTCGGCTATGCGGGTTATCTGTACTCGCTCGATTACGCCCGCGAACGCCCGCAAGGCAGGCTGCCAGACAACAAGAGCCCGGACAGTGCTCCGGTCTCGATCATTCAGCACACGGACGTGCGGCGCATGCTGCTGACTCAGAAAGCCTACGTAGAGGGCGCATTCGATCTCGGACTGTACGCCGCCCGCCTGTTCGACGACGCCCAGACAGGTGAGACTGAACAGGTACGTCTGCAGGCCCACGAGTTATTGGACCTGCTGACGCCGGTGGTCAAATCCTGGCCGTCGGAGTTCTGCCTGAAGGCCAATGAACTGGCGATCCAGATTCTCGGCGGCCACGGTTATACCCGCGAGTACCCGGTCGAGCAGCATTACCGGGATAACCGCCTCAACCCGATTCACGAAGGCACACACGGAATTCAGTCGCTGGACCTGCTGGGCCGCAAACTGACGCAGAACGGTGGTGCGGGCCTGGAACAACTGCTGCGCCTGATCAACGACACCTGCCAAAGGGCACAGGCTTTTGAAACCTTGAACCCCTTGCGCCAGCCGCTCGAGCAACTGGTCGCCAGACTGCAGGCGGTAACCCTCGGACTGCTGACTGATATGGCACAGGGCAGAATCGCCAGCAGCCTGGCCAATTCGGCGCTCTACCTGAAAGCGTTCGGTCATACGGTGGTTGGCTGGCGCTGGCTGGAGCAGGCGATACGCGCCGAGGAAGGCCTTGCGAAGGACGAGACCCCGGATACGGATTTCTACAGAGGCAAATTGCACGCCGCCCGGTATTTCCTGACCTGGGAAATACCGGGCTGCAATCACGAACTGGACCTTCTCGAAAACCGCGACGACACCTGCCTGTCGATGCAGGACGCGTGGTTCTGATTCAGTCCTCGGCGGTTCGGGATACTGACCCGCCTTTGCGTCTCGGGTTACCAGTCGTTGGAACTGCCAGGCTGGATCTTCGCCCTGCCCTTGAAGGGAAAGTAAAAGTCGACCGCGTCGTTCAGTCTGTCGATGTAGGGCACTGACAGGACCTCATCGATCGGTACATAAGAGCGATCCAGCAAGTCGAAGTAGTCAGGCCTTGTAATACGCAAGACGTCGGAAAACAGCTTGGGGCCGGTCAGTTCGGAAATGCGCGTCATGTAAGGTTTCATCCGGGCCTTCGAAGCACTCCTCAGCGCCTCGCTGGTGTTGTCGATGAAGGGCCTGCGGGCGGAAAAGAATGCCTTGTTATCGAGTTTTTCCCGGTCGAAGCGCACCTTGATCTCATCCAGCACGCGCTTGAGGACCGGATTGTCGGGGTGGCTGGCAAAGTGACTGTTGCCCGGCCCTCTGTAACTCAGGCTTTCCGAATCCAGCCGGGCGCCGAGCAGCACATCATGGGGAGCGGCTTTTAAAGGTACGTCTGCGAAAGAGCGGGCAATGGTGTCGTCGCAGTCCATGTAAATTCCGCCGTACTCATTGACCAGCCGGTAACGCAGGATGTCCGAAGCCGCCGCATAATTGCGGTTTTCCGCATGCCGGAAGTAGTTGAACGCTTCGCCATTTTCGCCGCTCAGGAAGTCTTCATAAAACGGCTCGTCCGTCAGTCGGGAGATACGCATATTCGGGTAGCCGGAGAAATGCTCCGACAATTGATCGAAGGCGCCGGGTTCGTCAATGTCGATATGAAACTCAAAGCGCAAGTCTGGACTGACCCGCATGTTGCGCTGGATATTTTCCAGCAGCCCCGCGCCGGGGGCCCGCTCGCCCATCCAGATATGGTGAATCACGCGGCTGATCGGCTGTGCATCGGTCGGCAGCCTGGGCAGGCGCGGGAAATGGTAGATCTCGAAACGCCTGCTCTGTGGCAACTTCGCCTCGACTTTGCGGAAGTCACTCATCTGACCGGTTTTCCATTCGCCGCTCTTGTCGAGCCACACGGGATCCGGCGTTGCTGAGTCCACCTGCCAGCAGAAGTTATCCGCGTCGTAATACACACCGGTTTTCCTGCCGTTCAGGACGATAAAATACTTCTCCTTGATGACCCCGGTTTCACGGCTCGCAACCTGTTCAATGGAGATGCCGTCCAGCGGCAGTTCGACCTGAATCTTGAGGTCTCTGGGTTGCAGCTGGATCATCGGTTCGACTGCGGGTTCGGGCACTGACGGACCCGCATCGACGCCCGGCAGGCGAGACCCATCGAAACTTTCACCGCCGCGCAGGCCGAGGCGAAGGTCCAGATCCCAATACTGTTGATCGCCAATCCTGACGAATGGCCCCCAGGTGCGAGGATCTTCGGCAGAGCGGATGCGGTACTGCCTTTCCTGCGGCACCCACTCCACTCGATAGGCCTGGTCATGCAACTCAATGAAGTTCTTGCCGTCGACCCGGTGAATACCTGAGGGCTCGCCTGCCATTAGTCCCGGTATTTCCTGAGGTGCTTCCAGGTTGCGCAGCAGACGGCGCATTTTGGCATCCAGCGAGCGTAAGCCAGGCGGCTCTGGCCGGAAAACCGGAACCGGCTGCGGCTTGACGACATCGGTCGCGCCCGGCACCTCGTAATCCCCGGGCAGAGTCTCGACCTCGACGAGCCCCGTTTCAACTCCGGTCTCGACCGCCCTGGCACCTTTGCCGAGAAGCGGCAGCGCATTCAGTACCCCGAATACGGCATGCCCCACTCCTTGCTGACGCTCTTTCAGCGTATGGCCGGTGATCGCTTCATAGCTACCGAGCCCGATCAGAGCAAGCGATAGGCCTATCACAACGGGCAGTGCCTCAGGAAACACGATCGCGAGTGGTCCCACGACAGTCAGACATCCGACCAAACCGACGGCAGCCTCATGGGTCCAGTACTCCGCGTGGGTTGAAATCTGTATTGCATCTTCTTGCGACTTTGCCTTGATGCGGTCCTTGAAGTGCTGGAAGGGCGATGCCTGCAGTGGCTCACTGAACTGCACAATCTTGCGAGGATTCCAGGCACCTGTCGATGAATTAAGCAGTTTCGGCCACACGGCAATCCCTTCAAGGGCCGTATGCAAGCCGCTGTAGAAAAAACCGTCAGCGTCGTCTGCAGCGCTGAAATGGGCTTCGAACGCCCGGCGCTTGCCAGGGTGACGGCACAGCGCGGCAACCCAATCCTTGAGCTCGTTTTCATTTTTGAAGCCATGAATGGGTGAGGAATTGCCAGGGATGTAGAGCAATACCTGAGGCGAATCCACACTGCGAATGACCATGATGTCGGCGGCACGGTAACCATGGATAAGCAGCTCGGAGAGGGTTACTCGACCGTTGCCGGAGGCGAGTTCAAGCGTATCGAAGCTCAAACTGCCCCAGTCTTGGTCCCTTGCGATACCGATGGCATCAAGGACCATGTTTTTATGCTCTACGGTCAGCGTGTTCTGTTCGGCCTGAATGTAGGCTGCCTTCAGCAACGCAGCTTTGAGCATGTCTCGATAGTCATCGGAGTAGGCTTCCCAGAACCGTTGTAGATAGGTGAGATAAACGGACTGCTGGCTCTGATTCCAGATGAACTGCTTGAATCGATCAGCCCTGATGGGCAGTTGGGTCGTTGCGTCATAACGCTGTGGGCTGGAAACACGATAAATCGCCTCATAAGCGACGCATTCGTGCGCTGGCAATTTTTCAGCAACGATGTGCGTGTCGAAGCCCTGTTCGTGATGCCCCTGCAAATGCCCGAGATGATCGAACCAGTCGCCGCTGCCGTTCTGTTGCCAGTTGGTCAGCAACGCCTGGGTCAGGCTCATGGAATGTGCGACGTTGGCGCGATAGGGCACCTGGTGATAGCGAGGATCTTCCATGAAGGTGGTCGCGATAATGGTGGTGTCGGGGTCAATGTCGAGTCCCCATTCACTCTGACAGTGGCTGGCCACCACAGCAGCCGCCATCGCTGAGGGCGACTGCAGGTTGATCGGCGTGAGCCTGAGAAAATCATTGACCTTGAAGCTCGCGCGGGCATAACTCCAGAACTCTTCGTCATCATCGGTCGGCTGCTCAACGCCTTTGTAACCCTGCATCACTGTGTTCAGTTCATCGTCCATGATGAATACTCTCCGCTGTGTTGAACCCCGATACTGATACAACGACTGACAGATGGTGCGATAACTATTTACCGCACGCGCAACGTGATACAGCTGGCGAGCCTGCTCAGAGTCGGCGTCCGTTGAATGGCTCGGGCATCATCCCGCGTGGTTCAACCTGAACACGCAAAAATTCCACTTTGACAGCCAGCCAATTCAACAGGTTAAATCCCTTGGCACGCGGACTGCATGGTCAGTTTTCGCCCTTTCTGTTTCTAATTCGTTTTTTATGGAGTACCGCCCTTGGATGCCACGACCATCAACAGCCTGTTCCTGATCGGCGCGTTGCTGGTAACGGCGAGCATTCTGGTCAGCTCCCTGTCCTCACGCCTCGGCATCCCGATTCTGGTCATCATCCTCGCCGTGGGCATGGTCGCGGGTGTGGATGGCGGCGGCATCATTTTCGACAACTACGCAACAGCGTATCTGGTCGGCAACCTCGCCCTGGCGGTGATCCTGCTCGACGGCGGCCTGCGCACGCGGGTCGCAAGTTTCCGGGTGGCGCTCTGGCCCGCCCTGTCACTGGCCACGGTCGGGGTATTGATCACTACGGTGCTAACCGGCATGGTCGCGGCCTGGCTGTTCAACCTGAACATGATTCAGGGCCTGCTCATCGGAGCGATCGTTGGCTCGACCGACGCGGCCGCCGTGTTCTCGCTGTTGGGCGGCAAGGGCCTCAACGAGCGGGTCACGGCCACGCTGGAAATCGAGTCAGGCAGCAACGATCCGATGGCGGTGTTTCTGACCGTCACCCTGATCGGCATGCTGGCCAGCGGTCAGACCGGTCTGCACTGGGGCCTGTTCGGCCATTTGCTTCAGGAGTTCGGCATCGGCGCGTTCATCGGCCTCGGCGGCGGCTGGATCATGCTGCAACTGGTCAACCGCATCAATCTGGCCGCCGGTCTGTACCCGATTCTGGTGATTGCCGGTGGCCTGGCGCTCTTTGCCCTGACCAACGCCATCCACGGCAGCGGCTTCCTGGCGGTGTACCTGTGCGGTCTGGTGCTGGGCAACCGGCCGATCCGCAGCCGTCATGGCATCCTGCACATGCTCGACGGCATGGCCTGGCTGGCGCAGATCGGCATGTTCCTGGTTCTGGGCCTGCTGGTCACGCCGCACGATCTGTTGCCGATCGCCATTCCGGCGCTCGGCCTGGCGCTATGGATGATCTTCGTGGCTCGACCGTTGTCGGTCATGGTCGGTCTACTGCCTTTCAAAGCGTTCCATGGTCGGGAAAAAGCATTCATCGCCTGGGTCGGTCTGCGTGGCGCGGTGCCGATCATTCTGGCGGTGTTCCCGCTGATGGCGGGGCTGCCCAATGCGCAACTGTATTTCAACCTTGCGTTCTTCATCGTGCTGGTCTCGCTGCTGCTGCAAGGCACCAGCCTGCCGTGGATGGCCAAGCTGTTGAAAGTCACGGTTCCGCCGGATCCGGCGCCGATCTCGCGTTCCGCCCTCGAAGTGCACGTCACCAGTGAATGGGAGCTGTTCGTCTATCGTCTGGGCGCGGAAAAGTGGTGCATCGGCGCCGCGCTGCGCGAGCTGAAAATGCCTGAAGGCACGCGTATCGCGGCACTGTTTCGCGGCCAGCAGTTGCTTCATCCGTCCGGCAGTACGACGCTGGAAGTCGGCGACCTGCTGTGCGTGATCGGTCACGAACATGACCTGCCGGCACTCGGCAAGCTATTCAGCCAGGCCCCGCAACGCGGTCTGGATCTGCGCTTCTTCGGTGATTTCGTGCTCGAAGGCGACGCACATCTGGGCGATGTAGCGGCGCTTTACGGCCTGCAGCTCAATGGCGTGGACCCCGGCATGCCGCTGAGCCAGTTCATCGTTCAGAAAAATCGCGGCGAGCCGGTGGTGGGTGACCAGATCGAATGGAACGGAACTATTTGGACAGTTGCCGTCATGGACGGGAACAAGATCCAGAAAGTGGGCGTCAAATTCCCCGAAGGAAGCCGCCCGGGTCCCGGATTGTTCCTTTAAACTGCCAATTCACTCGTACCATCACGCGACCGGTGTCTATGTTTTCCCTGCGCTCCCTTTGTGCTGCCACACTGTTTACGCTATGCCTTTCCACCTTTCCAGCACTGGCTGCCGACCCGCCCACCAGCGAAGCGGTGCAGCAGAGTCTGGACAAGATCGCCGACCGCAAACTGCCAGACGCCGACCAGAAAGCCTTGCAGCAAGTCCTCGAACAGACCCTCGGGTTTCTGGCCAGCAAGCAGGACAGCGAGCAGAAACTGAGCGCGCTCAAGCAGCAGCTCAATCAGGCACCCAGGCAGACGGTCGAGAATCAGCGTGAGTTGAGCCGCCTGAAGGAAAGCAAAGTCGTTCCGGTGGCACAGCGCTATGGCGGTCTTGATGTGCCGCAGCTCGAACAGATGCTCAGTCAGCGCAGCACCCAGCAGAGCGATCTGCAGAAAGAACTGAACGACGCCAACAGCCTGAGCATCACCGCCCAGACTCGTCCAGAGCGGGCGCAGGCGGAAATCAGCGCCAACCAGACCCGTATTCAGCAGATCAATGCCACCCTCAAGCTGGGCAAGGACAACGGCAAGACCCTAAACGCCGATCAGCGCAACCTGCTCAATGCAGAACTGGCATCGATCAACGCCCTGAACCTGCTACGCCGTCAGGAACTGGCCGGTAACAGCCAGCTTCAGGACCTGGGCAACAGCCAGCATGACCTGTTGACCGAAAAAGTCGCGCGTCAGGAGCAGGAAATTCAGGACCTGCAAACCCTGATCAACGACAAGCGCCGTGCCCAGTCGCAGAAAACCGTCGCCGAACTGTCCCTTGAAGCACAAAAGTCCGGGGGCAGCAGCCTGCTGGCGACCGAAAGTGCCGCCAACCTCAAACTGTCCGACTATCTGCTGCGCGGCACCGACCGCCTTAACGAGCTGACCCAGCAAAACCTCAAGACCAAGCAGCAACTGGACAACCTGACCCAGACCGATCAGGCGCTGAGCGAGCAGATCAACGTCTTGAGTGGCAGCCTGCTGCTGTCCAAGATCCTCTACAAACAGAAGCAGTCGCTGCCGCATCTGGAACTGGACAAAGGACTGGCGGACGAAATCGCCAACATCCGCCTGTATCAGTTCGAGATCAATCAGCAGCGCGAGCAGATGAGCACGCCGACCGCTTACGTCGAAAAACTGCTCGCCACTCAGCCTCCGGAAAACGTCACCCCGCAACTGCGCAAGACCCTGCTGGACCTGGCGATTACCCGCAGCGACCTGCTGGAACGTCTGAACCGTGAACTCAGCGCGCTGCTCAACGAATCCATCACCCTGCAACTGAACCAGAAACAGCTGACCAGCACGGCAATCGGCCTGCGTTCCACGCTGGACGAGCAGATGTTCTGGATTCCCAGCAACAAGCCGCTTGATGTCGAGTGGTTCCAGAACATCTGGCCGCGCCTGGAAAAACAGATTGCGACCCTGCCCTGGACGTCCAGCCTCAGCGAGCTGTCAGACGGCCTGACCCAGCAGCCGTTGCTGTTTCTGCCCTTGCTGCTGCTGATCGGTGTCCTGACCTGGCGGCGCAAGGCGCTGTACCAGCGACTCAACCGCCTGCATGCCGACATCGGACACTTCAAGCGCGACAGCCAGTGGAAGACTCCGCAGGCGTTGCTGATCAACGTGCTGCTGGCGATGCCGGTAGCACTGGGCCTGGCGCTGTGCGGCTATGCACTGCAAATCGATGCCCGCGGGCAGAACGCGAATCTGGGCGAGGCACTGTTGCAGATCGCCCTGGCCTGGCTGGTCTTTTACACCGCCTACCGCGTCCTGGCCCCGTCGGGCGTTGCGCAGTTGCACTTCCGCTGGGAAACGGCACAGGTCGAATTCCTGCGCGGCTGGGTACGCCGGCTCGGTCTGGTGGTGCTGGCGTTAGTCGCCGTGGTCGCGGTCGCCGAACACCAGCCTGCCGCACTGGCCGACGATGTATTGGGCATCGGCGTAGTACTGGCCTGTTACGCATTGATGGCCTGGCTGCTGGGTCGCCTGCTGGTCTCAAGCCCTACTCACCACAACGCTTCGCTGTTCCGCAAGGCCGTGGGCGTGGCCTTTACCGCGCTGCCCATCGCACTGTTCGTGGCGGTTTGCTTCGGCTATTACTACACCGCGCTCAAGCTCAGTGACCGGCTGATCGACACCCTTTACCTGCTGATGCTCTGGCTGGTGGTCGAAGCGACGTTCGTGCGCGGCCTTGGCGTTGCGGCACGTCGCCTGGCCTACCAACGCGCCCTGGCCAAACGCCAGGCCGCACGCGATAGCGGCGACAGTGATGCGCCGATCGAGGAGCCAAAGCTGGACATCGAGCAGGTCAACCAACAGTCGTTGCGTCTGATCCGTCTGGCTCTGCTGGGCGGTTTCATCGGCGCGCTGTATCTGGTCTGGGCCGACCTGATCACTGTATTCGCGTACCTGGACAACATTACGCTGTACGAATACACCAGCGGCACCGGCGCCAACATGAGCATGGTACCGATCAGCCTTGGCGACTTCATTGGCGCCGTGGTGATCATTGCCATCACCTTCGTCCTGGCCGGCAACCTGCCCGGTTTGCTGGAAGTTCTGGTGCTGTCACGCCTGAACCTGGCGCAAGGCAGCGCCTATGCGACCACGACGCTGCTGTCCTACGCCATCGCCGGGATCGGCTTCGTCACCACGCTATCGACCCTGGGCGTGAGCTGGGACAAGCTGCAATGGCTAGTGGCCGCGCTGTCACTGGGTATCGGATTCGGTATGCAGGAGATTTTCGCCAACTTCATCTCCGGCATCATGATTCTGTTCGAGCGTCCGGTGCGGATCGGCGACACCATCACCATCGGCAACCTGTCGGGCACGGTCAGCAAGATCCGCATTCGCGCGACTACGATCACCGACTTCGACCGCAAGGACATCATCGTCCCGAACAAGACGTTCATTACCGGCCAACTCATCAACTGGTCGCTGACCGACACCATTACCCGCGTGACCCTGAAACTGGGCGTGGATTACGGTTCGGATCTGGATCTGGTGCGCGAGCTGCTGCTGCAGGCGGCTCGTGAAAACCCACGCGTACTGAAGGAGCCTGAACCCATCGTTTACTTCCTGAACTTCGGTGAAAGCACACTGGACCACGAACTGCGCATGCACGTACGCGATCTGGGTGACCGCAACCCGGTTCTCGACGAAATCAACCGGTTCATCAACCGCGAGTTCAAGAAGCAGAAGATCAACATCTCGTTCCGCCAGATGGAGATCTACCTCAAGAATACTCAGGGCAAGGAATACAAGATGGTGCCCGTGGAGCCGGAGGAAAAAACCGTGCTGCCGACCGAGAAAACCACGCCGCCGGTCAACACCAAAGTGACCCCGGCCACGAAGGATGCGCCCGAGCCGCCTGAACTCAGGCTCGACTGATCAGGTCAACCCCAGCAGAATGCCCTCACACTCTGCTGGAGATGGCCTGTGAAAGCCCTCGACGAACTCGTCTTCGACAACCGCTTCGCCCGTCTGGGCGACGCGTTCTCCACTGCGGTCCTGCCCGAACCCATCGCCGAGCCGCGCCTGGTGATTGCCAGCAAGGCCGCACTGGCCTTGCTGGACCTCGATCCGGGACAGGCAGAACCCCCCTTGTTCGCGGAAATCTTTGGCGGCCACAAGCTGTGGTCGGAAGCCGAGCCACGCGCCATGGTCTATTCCGGCCATCAATTCGGTTCCTACAATCCGCGCCTAGGCGATGGCCGCGGCCTGTTGCTGGGCGAGGTCTATAACGACGCGGGTGAACATTGGGACCTGCACCTCAAAGGCGCGGGGCAGACGCCCTATTCCCGTATGGGTGACGGCCGCGCCGTACTGCGCTCCTCGATCCGCGAGTTTCTGGCCTCCGAAGCGTTGCATGCACTGGGCATCCCGAGCAGCCGGGCCGCCTGCGTGATCGGGTCCAGTACGCCGGTATGGCGGGAAACCGAGGAGCGCGCCGCGACGGTGCTGCGCCTGGCACCGAGCCATGTGCGCTTCGGCAGCCTCGAATATTTCTATTACACCAAGCAGCCCGAACAGTTGAAGCAACTGGCCGAGCATGTGTTGGCGATGCACTACCCGCAGTGCCAGGAACAGCCCGAACCGTACCTGGCGATGTTCCGCGAGATCGTCGAGCGCAACGCCGAACTGATTGCCAAGTGGCAGGCCTACGGTTTCTGTCATGGGGTGATGAACACCGACAACATGTCGATTCTGGGCATCACCTTTGACTTCGGGCCGTTCGCCTTCCTCGATGATTTCGACCAGCACTTCATCTGCAACCATTCCGATCACGAAGGCCGCTATTCCTTCAGCAATCAGGTGCCGATCGCACAGTGGAACCTCAGCGCGCTGGCGCAGGCCCTGACGCCGTTCATCAGGGTCGACGCACTGCGCGAGACCATCGGCCTGTTCCTGCCGCTGTATCAGGCTCACTACCTGGATCTGATGCGCCGCCGCCTGGGCCTGACCCAGGCCAATGATCAGGACGACACCCTGATAGCTCGTCTGCTGAAATTGATGCAGAACAGCGCCGTCGATTACACACTGTTCTTCCGTCGCCTGGGGGATCAACCTGCGGCCGATGCGCTGCGCGTTCTGCGTGACGACTTCGTCGACATCAAGGGTTTCGACAGCTGGGGCGAGGCCTATCTGGCGCGCGTCGCACAAGAGAACAACCATTCGCAAGACGAACGCAAAGCCCGCATGCACGACGTCAACCCGCTTTACATCCTGCGCAACTACCTGGCGCAAAACGCGATAAAGGCCGCCGAGCAAGGCGACTACGAAGAAGTCCGCCGCTTGCATGACGTCCTGTGCAACCCCTTCGCCGAACAACCCGACATGGACCGCTACGCCCAGCGCCCACCGGACTGGGGCAAGCACCTGGAGATCAGTTGTTCGTCGTGAACCGTAACGCTGATTGAAGTCGAGAAGTGCCGGACGCAACAGGTTCAGGGGATGTGCAGCCCCCTTTCGCGGACAAGTCCGCTCCTACAAAAGCGGAATCACCGTGGGAGTGGAATTGTCCACGAAACGGCTTTTCAGGCGCCACCACTCGATCTGGATGGGCCCTGGCCTTCGCGGACAAGTCCGCCCCCACAGAAGCGGGATCACCGTGGGAGTGGACTTGTCCACGAAACGGTTTTTTCAGACGCTACCACTCGATCTGGATAGGCCCCGGCCGCGGACAAGTCCGCCCCCACAGAAGCGGGATCGCACCGTGGGAGTGGACTTGTCCACGAAGGGGGTCATCAACCACGACAGGTCCACAAACGCGCAGGTGACGTTCAACGGCGCATGGGGTGGGCCAATCCTGCGTCCACCAGCCATTTTTCCAGACCTTCGAGATCAGGAATGCGGGCCACGGTGTCGCCAATCTGCACGGCGGCCAGTTCCAGTTCGGTCAGCGGCACGTCGACGTAGCTCAGCTGGCTGTCGACCTTGCAGGAGCGCGGGATGCCTTGGGTCAGCAGGGCGATGAACCGCACGTCGTTTCGCCCACCAAGGGCATTGAGGACCACGATTCGCGCGCGACCACCGACGCGGGTGCGACCGCCGCACGCGGCTTCGAAGCTCAGTAGCGGCAAGCTGAGTTCGCGCCAGCTGATCGGCCCCAAGTACCACTCGGGCGCGCCCGGTTCGGCGCTGCAATCCTGATAATCGATCAATTCGGCCACCGCCACGTTGGGCAACAGCAAATGGCGATCGCTCAGCGGCAGCAGCAGGCCGGTCAGGCTGGTCAGACGGCTGGTCTGGAAGGCGCTTTCAGACATTGACCTGGCTCCAGTGGGCGATGCTGTCGAGCAGGACGCTCTCCTGATACGGCTTGCTCAGGTACTCATTGACGCCGATGGCCATCGCCCGGTCGCGGTGTTTCTTGCCGGAGCGGGAAGTGATCATGATGATCGGCAGGTCCTTGAGCTGTTCGTCATGGCGAATCTGACTGGCGACTTCAAAGCCATCCATGCGCGGCATTTCGATATCCAGCAGCATGATGTCCGGAGTGTGCTCCTGCAGCAGGCTCATGGCATCGACCCCGTCCTTGGCGGTTAGCACGTGCATGCCGTGACGCTCCAGCAAACGGCCGGTGACTTTGCGCACGGTGACCGAGTCATCGACCACCATGACCAGCAGCGGCCTGCCCTGTTCGGCTTCATTGAATGTCGGTGCGGGCCCGTCTATGGCAGGCCTGTGCAGACGTCCCTGCAATGTACGGATTTGCGCCATCAGGTCGAGAATCAACACCACGCGCCCGTCGCCCAGAATGGTCGCGCCGGAAATACCCTGAACCCTGGCGAACTGGGCGCCGAGGTTCTTGACCACGATTTCCCGTGAACCGGCCAACGCATCGACCTGCACGGCCACCCACTGATCCTGCAAATGCACCAGCAGCACCGGCAGCGGTTCCAGTTGACCGATCAGCCGCGGCGGGCTGCTAT
>NZ_MUIO01000101.1 GCF_002087235.1 Pseudomonas floridensis
GGCCAGACCGACCGGCAGGGTTTTGGTCATGGGCGTGTGCAGCATCCAGGTCAGGTTGAATTCACCCAGCGACAGGGTCACCACCATCAGCACGCCAGCCAGAATCCCGGCCCGGCAGTTGGGCACCACCACGCTAAAGAAGCGCTTGATCGGCCCGGCACCCAGACTCGCTGCAGCCTCTTCGAGCACCGGCAAGTGTTGGCGCTGCATGACGGCCATCACCGGCCGCACCAGAAACGGCAGCGTGAACAGCACATGCCCGACCAGAATGAACAGCCAACTGCCGCGAAAGCTGCCGAATTGCCCGTAGGTCAGCAGCAGCGCCAAGGCACTGGCCAGACCCGGCATGGCCACCGGGAGGACCATCAACTCTTCAAAGGCACGGCTGAACCGGTTATTCATGCGCACCAGCGCATAAGCGGCTGGCACGCCGATCACGCAGACGCACAGCGCACACGCCACGGCCAATTGCAGCGACAGCCAGACGGTGGGCGAATAGGCCTGCCAGACCTGTATCAGCCAGTCGAACGTCAGCCCGCTCGACAGACCTTGAAAATAATTGCGGGTCAGGCCGGCCAGCAGCGACAGCACCACCGGCACCAGCATGAACGCGCAGACCAGCAGAGTGAACAGCAATTGCGCGGCAAACAGAGGCGAACGTTTCACAGGGCGATCCCCGAGTTTCTGACCAGACGACGCGCCAGCAACAGCACCGTCCAGGTCACCAGACCGAGAATCACCGACAACGCAGCGGCCACCGTGAAATTGGCGTAATTGGTGAACACGTTGTAGATCGCCACCGGCGTGACGTTCAAACGCGTGCCCAAGGTGAACGCCGTGCCGAACGCGCCCATCGAAGTCGCAAAGCAGATCGCACCGCAGGACACCAGCGCAGGCATCAGACCCGGCACGATCACGTCGCACACCACGCGCCAGTGTCCGGCACCCAGCGAGTGCGCGACTTCTTCCAGACTGCGGTCAAGACTTTCGCAGGCGGCCATCACGGTCAGAATCACCCGCGGGATGGAGAAATACAGATAGCCGATGAACAGGCCGGTCAGCGAATAGGCAAAAACCCATCGCTCGCCTGCCAGCTCCAGACCGAGCGCGGCGAAGATGCCTTGTCGGCCGGCAAGCAGAATCACCAGAAAACCGACCACCACGCCGGGGAATGCCAGGGGAAACGTCAGCAACGCCACCAGCGCAGAGCGTCCGAAGAAGCTATTGCGCGCCAGAAACACCCCGCTGATGCCGCCGACCAGTAACGCTGCCAATGTCACCACCGCCGCCAGCACACAGGTCTGCGCCAGACTGCCCATGTATTGAGCGCTGCTCAGCACCTGCCAGTAACCGCTGCCATCGACGTCGTTGCCTTGCGCACCGAGGATGATCAGATGCGTGAGCGGCAACAGCCAGAACGCGAGCAGTACCGCCATCGCCGGGGCCAGCGCCACGGCGGCGGTCGGGCGCAGGCGCAGCCTGAAAAGTGCGCTCGAACGCAGGGCCACGGCTTGCTCCAGCGAGGTTGCCATTACTTGACCTCACGCAGGTAACGGGCCGCGAACGCTTCCTGCACCGCGGCCATGTGCTGGTAATCCACCACACCGGCCCGGGCGTAATCGCTGTCAGGCAGAAACTGCGCAGCTACATCGGCCGGCATCGTCGAGCGCACCGGACGCAGATACGCCTTGGCCCACAGCGCCTGACCTTCGTCGGACAGGACGAAATCCAGGACCTTCTCGGCATTGGCGCGATGCGGCGCCTTTGCCACCAGGCTCATGACGTACGGCACGCCGATGGTACCTTCCTTGGGGATCACGAAGGCCACATTGGCCTTGTCCTTGTAGCGAGCCCGGTAGGCGTTGAAGTCGTAGTC
Organism: Pseudomonas floridensis; assembly: GCF_002087235.1. Taxonomy (GTDB): domain Bacteria; phylum Pseudomonadota; class Gammaproteobacteria; order Pseudomonadales; family Pseudomonadaceae; genus Aquipseudomonas; species Aquipseudomonas floridensis. Next base: position 1,877 of record NZ_MUIO01000101.1, read on the forward strand.
GACCAGAATCGGCAGTTCACCGGACAGCACGCGGGCGTAAGCCGTTTGCTTGGGCACGATGGGCGAGTTTTTTGCCAATTTCTGGAAGTAGTCGATGGCAGGCGCGAAGTTGTCCAGCGTGCCGCCCATGGCCTGGTTGATCGCCACGGCCGAGACGTAGCCGACAAAAGCGCTCGAAGGATCGAGGTAGCCGACCATGCCCTTGTACTCGGGCTTGAGCAGATCCGCCCAGCTCTGCGGCACCGGCAGGCCGCCCAGTGCATCGACGTTGACCATGATGCCCAAGGTGCCTGAGTGAATGGCGAACCAGTGCCCGGCCGGATCTTTCAAACCAGCAGGGATATCGTCCCAATGCTTGGGTTTGTAGGTATCGACCACCCCGGCTTTCTGCGCCTGCAAGCCGAACGTCACGCCGTAATACACCACGTCGGCGACCGGTGCGGCCTGCTCGGCGACGATCTGCGCCAGCGCCTGCCCGGAGTTCTTGTTGTCCAGTGGCACCTGCACGCCCGTGCTGTCGGCAATCGCCTTGAGCTGCGAGCCCCAGTCCGCCCACTCCGGCGGGCAGTTGTAGCAAATGGCGGTTTCGGCCGCCTGGGCAAGGCTGGCCGCGCCGCACAACAACAGCGCCGCGAGGGTTTTACTGAAGCTGAGCATGAAGCGTCTCCTGGTAGGACTGAATACTTTCACCGGGCCGGATATGGCACGGCAGACAATGGGAAACCGGCGCAGACCCGGCGATCTGCGCCAGCAACTGGTCAATGAGGGTGTAGGCCAGCTCGGCGATGGGCTGGACGACGGTGCACAACGTCGGATGCATCTGGGTGCCAAGGGCGATGCCATCGAAACCCATGACGGATATGCGGCCAGGCACGTCCAGGCCGTTGCGGCGTAATTCGGCAATCAGGCTGATGGCCAGCAGGTCGTTGGAGCACACCAGCGCAGAAGGCGCCTGCGGCGAGCGCAACAGGGGCTCGATCGCTGCAAAGTCGGCGGCGGTGTGAGCCGGCATTTCAAGCACCGGCAGTGCCTTGAGGGTGTGCTCGATCATGGCATCGCAATACCCGGCGTAACGCAGACGGGCGCGGTCGGACTGCATGGCCGGACCTGCCACCATCGCGATGCGCCGATGCCCCGACGCGATCAGATGACGGGTTGCCTGGGCCATGCCTGCCCGGTTATCCACCGAGACGGCGCTGTAATCGGGGTTGTCGGTCTGGTGGTAGGCGAGCACGAAAGGCGTGTCTTCATTGACCAGCCCTTCCAGCACCTGATTGTGCTCCGCGTCGGTCACCGTCAGCACCAGCCCGTCGACCCGTTGGCGCAACAGCTCTTCGACCACATCGCTTTCGCGCTCGATGGCGTAATCGGTGGTGACCAGCAGCAAGTTGTAACCGCGCTGGCGTGCCGCGCTTTCCATCGCCTGGAATTGTTCGGCAAATATCGGATTGTGAAGATTGGGGACGACCACCCCGATCAGGTTGGTCATTTGCAGGCGCAACTGGCGTCCCAGGCGATTCGGCCGAAAGCCCAGCTCACGGGCTGCGACAAATACTTTGTCGCGGGTCTCGGATCGCACCACGTCAGGCGTTGCAAAGGCTCGTGCAGCGGTGGCCCGGGATACCCCCGCCAACCGCGCAACCGCTTTCAAATCCGTCATCGTCGCCCCCTTTGAGATCGATCTCATTGGCCGCGACTTTAAGGGCCCAACATTGCCGAACCGAGAACGGCCGATGACTGTTCAGTGACAATCAGTGCGTTTGCATAGATTAAACCGCAGGTGTTTAGCGAACCGTGACCGGTCTGCGTTACCATCAGCGGTTCGACGCGGCAACCTGCTGCGCGCAGGAGTAGTCATGGCTCATCCGTTCGCAACACTCACGCCCGACCTCGTGCTAGATGCCGTCGAAAGCATCGGTTTTCTCAGTGACGCGCGCATTCTGGCGCTTAACAGTTACGAAAACCGGGTGTATCAGGTCGGCATCGAAGACGGCCAGCCGCTGATCGCCAAATTTTACCGCCCGCAGCGCTGGACCAACGACGCGATCCTCGAAGAACACAGCTTCACCCACGAGTTGACCACCGTCGAAGTGCCGGTCGTGGCGCCCATGGTGCACAACGGGGAAACGCTCTTCGAACACGCGGGCTTTCGCTTCACGCTGTTTCCGCGCCGCGGCGGACGCGCGCCCGAGCCCGGCAATCTCGACCAGTTGTACCGGCTGGGCCAGTTGCTGGGGCGCATTCATGGCGTCGGCTCGACCAAACCGTTCGCTCATCGCGAAGCGCTGGCCGTGAAGAACTTCGGCCATGACTCGGTCAACTTCCTGCTGGAAAACGACCGCATTCCGCGCAGCCTGCTGCCAGCCTATGAATCCGTCGCCCGCGACCTGCTCAAGCGCGTCGAAGATGTCTACGCCGCCACGCCGCACACCAATATCCGCATGCACGGCGACTGCCATCCCGGCAACATGATGTGCCGCGACGACGTGTTCCATATCGTGGATCTGGACGATTGCCGGATGGGGCCTGCGGTGCAGGACATCTGGATGATGCTCGCCGGTGATCGCCAGGAGCGCCTTGGTCAGTTGTCCGAGTTGATGGACGGCTACAACGAATTCCACGATTTCGACCCGCGTGAACTGGCGCTGATCGAACCGCTGCGCGCCCTGCGCCTGATGCATTACAGCGCATGGCTGGCGCGACGCTGGGATGACCCGGCATTCCCGCACAGCTTTCCCTGGTTCGGCACCGAGCGGTATTGGGGCGATCACATTCTGGCGCTTCGCGAGCAGATGTCGGCCCTCAATGAGGAGCCACTGAAGCTGTTCTGAACCCGTTATCGGTCGTTCCCACGCGCCACCAGGTAACGCCTTTAAGGATGCTGCGCGTTCAGGTTCCCACGAAGAAACACTCGAATCATCAGATCCATCGGGACGCTCAGCGTCCCGGGCGGCATGCCCACACGGCGCATGCCCATGATTAAAACAACACTGTAAAAACCTGCTCTTAAGGGACGACCCATGCAAGCTGCCAATCCGCGCCGCGGATACATCCTCGGTTTGAGTGCTTACACCATCTGGGGCCTGTTCCCCATCTACTTCAAAGCCATCGCTGCCGTACCGGCCATCGAGATCATCATCCACCGGGTGCTGTGGTCGGCGCTGTTCGGCTCGATCGTGCTGATGTTCTGGAAGCACCCCGGCTGGTGGCGCGAATTGCGCGACAACCCGAAGCGGCTGGCGGTGCTGGCCCTGAGCGGCACGCTGATCGCGGCGAACTGGATCGTCTATGTCTGGGCGGTGAACAATGGACGCATGGTCGAGGCCAGTCTCGGTTACTACATCAACCCGCTGGTCAACGTGCTGCTCGGCATGGTGCTGCTGAGTGAGCGGTTGCGGCGTCTGCAATGGCTGGCGGTCGGTTTCGCCGCAGCCGGTGTCGCGCAGCAGGTCTGGCAAGTGGGCAATCTGCCTTGGGTGTCTCTCGCGTTGCCGCTGACCTTCGGCTTCTACGGCCTGATCCGCAAGAAAGCCCCGGTCGCCGCCCTGCCCGGCCTGGTCGTGGAAACCTGGATGCTGGTGCCGCTGGCGCTGATCTGGCTATTGCTCAACCCGATGGCGCTCAGCGCACAACCTGAGTTCTGGACCACCTCCCAAGCGATCTGGCTGGCAGCGGCAGGTCCGGTAACGCTGGTGCCGCTGGTGTGTTTCAACGCTGCGGCCCGTCATCTGCCTTACACCACACTGGGCTTTCTGCAGTATCTGGCCCCCACGCTGGTGCTGTTGCTGGCGGTGCTGCTGTACGACGAACACATGAGCGCCAGCACCATCGTCACCTTCGCTTGCATCTGGGCAGGGCTGGCGATTTACAGCATTGACGCCTGGATGAGCCTGCGCCGTCGCGCCTGATCAAAAAACGTACAACCCCATGCAAGCCACGGTTCATATGGTCTGCACGGGGTTCTCCAAAGGTTATCCACAGGCAGGCTCACGTTATTTGTGCACAAGCCGTTGAAACTGCTGGTTTTTTGATCAACTCTCGCCGAGCCACGCCAGTCATGGCGCGCAGCCCGATTCCCCCAGCCTATCCACAGGCAGGTGCAGGATAAGCGGGGATAAGCCTGGGGCAGATCAACCCTGCGACTTGAACACCAATTCCACCATCAAATCATCGGCCAGCGTTTCCAGCTGTGCCTGCAAATCATCCAGCGGCAGACTCACCGGCACGCCCAGCAACGCTTCGGCGTGGAACAGCAGTTCGCTGCTCATCGGCGCAGGCGAGACGTCGGTGATCAGCCGTTCGACGTTGACGCCCTGCTCGGCCAGCAGGCGGGTGATGTCGCGCACGATCCCGGCGCGGTCGTTGCCGACCAGCTCCATGCTGATCGGGCGGGTCTCGCCTGCGGTCTCGACCACGCTCTCGGCCAGCTGCATGCGAATGCCGTGGGCCGACAGTGCGTTCAACGCCGCAATCAAATCATCATATTTTTCAGGCTCCACGCCCACTTTCAGAATGCCTGCGAACTGCCCGGCCATGCGCGACATGCGGCTCTCCAGCCAGTTGCCGCCGTGTTCGGCGATGCATTGGGCGATGCGTTCGACCAGCCCCGGTTTATCAGGAGCGACCAGCGTTACAACGAGATGATCCACGGGCAATTCCTCTCTTGTTCATACGGCAAGGGTTGAATGAGTATAGGCAAGGTTGCGCAGCGGACCTTGCACGGCAAATCGTGTACCGTCTGACACGTCCTGTGGAACAATCTGCACCGCTTTTTGAGTACAGGCGGCGCAAAGCGTGACCGAATAAGAGAATCCAGTCGTTTTAATGACATATTCGCCAGCGTTTTCACAATGACGGCGCTCATGTAGTATTTCGCGGCGCGCACTACATAACACCAAAACCAATGACAGAGCGCTCCTTGAGTGAGCTCGACCCTGCTGAGCAGAGTGAGGCAAGTGCAATGACTGAGTACGTTCAAGTCGGTGACCTGCGGGTTGCCAAGGTCCTGTTCGACTTCGTGCAGAACGAAGCCCTTCCCGGAACCGCCCTCGATGGTGCTGCATTCTGGGCTGGCGCGGACCAGCTGATCCACGAACTCGCCCCCAAAAACAGGGAGCTGCTCAAAAAACGTGACGACTTGCAGGCAAGCATCGATGCCTGGCACCAGTCCCATGCCGGACAGGCCCACGACGCCTCGGCTTACAAAGCATTCCTTCAGGAAATCGGCTACCTGCTGCCAGAAGCGGCGGACTTCCAGATCACGACGCAAAACGTCGATGAAGAAATTGCCACCATGGCCGGCCCGCAACTGGTCGTGCCGGTGATGAACGCACGCTTCGCGCTCAATGCGTCGAACGCACGCTGGGGCTCGCTGTACGACGCGCTGTACGGCACCGATGCCATTAGCGAAGCGGGCGGTGCGGAAAAGGGCAAAGGCTACAACAAGGTTCGCGGCGACAAGGTCATCGCCTTCGCTCGTGCCTTCCTCGACCAGGCCGCGCCTCTGGCAGCCGGCTCACATGTCGATTCGACCGCCTACAAGCTGATCGACGGCAAGCTGGTCATCAGCCTCAAAGGTGGCAGTAACACCGGGCTGCGAAACGACACGCAACTGATCGGTTTTCAGGGCGATGCCTCGGCTCCCATTGCCGTGCTGCTCGAACACAACGGCCTGCATTTCGAAATCCAGATCGATGCCTCCAGCCCGGTTGGCCAGACCGATCCCGCAGGCATCAAAGACGTCCTCATGGAAGCGGCGCTGACCACCATCATGGACTGCGAAGACTCCATTGCCGCCGTGGATGCAGACGACAAGGTGCTCGTATACCGCAACTGGCTGGGCCTGATGAAAGGTGATCTGGCCGAGTCGGTGACCAAGGGCGGCGAGACCTTCACCCGCGTCATGAACCCGGACCGCGTCTACACCACGCCCGAAGGCGGCGAAGTGACGCTGCACGGTCGCTCGCTGCTGTTCATTCGTAACGTCGGCCACCTGATGACCATCGATGCGATTCTGGACAAGCAGGGCAACGAAGTGCCGGAAGGCATTCTCGACGGCCTGCTGACCAGCCTCGCGGCGATCCATAACCTCAACGGCAACACCACGCGCAGCAACAGCCGTCGCGGCTCGGTGTACATCGTAAAACCAAAGATGCACGGTCCTGAAGAAGCAGCGTTCACTAATGAGCTGTTCGGCCGTGTCGAGCAGGTGTTGGGGCTGCCGCGCAATACACTGAAAGTCGGGATCATGGACGAGGAACGCCGCACCACGGTCAACCTCAAGGCCTGTATCCAGGCGGCGAGCGAGCGCGTGGTGTTCATCAACACCGGCTTCCTGGACCGCACCGGCGACGAAATCCATACGTCGATGGAAGCGGGCCCGGTAGTGCGCAAGGCGCAGATGAAGGCCGAGAAATGGATCGCCGCCTACGAGAACTCCAACGTCGATATCGGCTTGCAGTGCGGCCTGCAAGGCAAGGCACAGATCGGCAAGGGCATGTGGGCCATGCCGGATCTTATGGCCGCCATGCTGGAACAGAAAATCGCTCATCCGATGGCGGGCGCCAACACGGCGTGGGTGCCTTCACCGACGGCAGCCGCGTTGCATGCGCTGCACTATCACAAGGTCGATGTATTCGGCCGTCAGGCGGAACTGGCCCGGCGCGAGCCCGCATCGGTCGACGATATCCTGACCATTCCGCTGGCCCCGAGCACTGACTGGACGCCCGAAGAGATCCAGAACGAACTGGACAACAACGCTCAGGGCATTCTGGGTTACGTGGTGCGCTGGATCGATCAGGGTGTCGGTTGCTCGAAAGTGCCGGACATCAACGACATCGGCCTGATGGAAGACCGCGCAACCCTGCGCATCTCCAGCCAGCACATGGCCAACTGGCTGCGTCACGGCGTGGTCACCGAAGCTCAACTGCTGGAAAGCCTAAAGCGCATGGCCCCCGTGGTGGATCGCCAAAACGCGGGCGACGCGCTGTATCGCCCCTTGGCACCGGACTTCGACAGCAATATCGCCTTTCAGGCGGCGGTTGAACTGGTGATCGAAGGCACGCGCCAGCCAAACGGTTACACCGAGCCGGTGCTGCACCGTCGTCGTCGCGAGTTCAAGGCCCGCAACGCCCAGTAGGTTTTACCACCATCTGACCGGAGCGGCGGCATGCTGCCGCTTCGGGAAGAAGGCGAAGCAGAGGCTGCGTTTCATGCCGACTCTTCAGGCAACACTACCGTTTTCGACTCGAGACGGAACCGGACCCACGCACTGACCACTCACCCTCACAGGTCCGAAAACCGCCCTCCATGTGATCGAGGAGGTTTCAGGCATCTGAGTGAATGACTGACCACCAAAGGAACACCCTGCGAGTCAGTACCGTAATATCCCGAGCAAACACGCCTCCCCGTGCCGCCCTGGCATCCTGAAGAATGTCTGCCTGTAACGCCCCTGGCGCTATGGCGATCCACTCTTCAAACACGTTTCACGCATGACCCGCTGCGCAGTCTCGATTACCACCACCACCTGTATTGAACTGTCGAACTTGATACCTGAGCCGATGGAGCCTGCTCATGACCTTGAGAATCAATACACCTGTCATTAACACGCCTGCCCCTGTGGAAACGGAATCAACCTCGCAACCGACACCACCTCCGGCAAAACCGCCTCAGCCTGACCCTGTCGCCAACCCCGCAGCCCCCCGATCAGCACCCGGTGCTCAGCACGCGCATGGTTTGAAAACGCGGCTGGCCGGCAAGCTGTCTGAACGCCAGACCAACTACAGTCTCGGCATTCCTGGCACGGGCCGCACGATCAACCGTCCTTTGCGCAGCGGCATTGCGAACGATCCGAAACAAGCGCTCGACGCGCAGGATCACGATCCATTGCTGGAAGAGGCTCACACGCTACAAAGACTGGCCGAGTCGGCAATGACCAGTCTGAAGGCCGTACCGACATCCGTCTGGGAACGCCCTTCGCCTTCGACTGCCCGACGTATCACCACCAAAGTCTTTCCGTGGCTGAAACCGGCGTCAGTGCGCAACGTGATCAAGGCGGACAGCACTGCCAAAACGCCGAACCCGTCACAAAGCCCACAAGACATCGCAAATGCCGTTGAAGCGCTGAGCACCCGACTGGATCACCAGAGCAAGGTGCTCGCCACGGCGACTCACGCGTTGCTTGCAACACGCGAACACCTTGCCTCGCTCGAACAGGCCACCCCGCCTGCGTCGGCCGAACGACTGAGTCAGGCGCAAGCCCGGGCTCGACAGGCCGATAACACTACGCGTCTGGCCAGCCAGCAACTTCGTGAGCTGATCCAGGGCACGGATGTCTTACATCTGAACGCGCTGAGTGACGGGCAGGACCAGCTCGAACAGAAGGCCGGTTTCTCCCGAGACTGGCTGAATGAGTTGCGCACACGTATGCAGGCGGTGGATGTCCGTTTCGCCGACCGACACGCTGCCATCGCTATCGAAATTGAACTCAAGGTGGCCGAAACCCGCGAGTTGATTGCCCTCGACCACGACATGACGGTCGCCGAACGCGCAGCAGCGCTGGCCAACAGTCACCTTTCAGGCTTGCGTGCCCAACGCAGGGAAACACCGGAGGGCTCAGCCGACGCCAGCAGGCTGGACACGGAGATCGAACAGGCCCTGGAAGAGCGTTCCCAGGCCATGCAGACACACCAAGCACTGGCCAGGCGGCTGGTACGTGTCGATGTCGACTGTGCTCGCCTGAATGACGAGATAGGCGAGCTTTACACTCGCCTGGCCGTCGTCAGTGGCGAACGCTCTACACTCAGCGCATTGCAGCACAAACTGCCAGCATCGGCTCAGCCGACAGAGCCCGCCGAGGGGGAAGCCGAAGCCCGCATCGACAGGGTCGCGCTGAAGAACGTCCGCGCTCAGTACCTCGCCAGTCAGATCAGCGAAGCGCACGCCTTTGCCTCGTCAGGCACGCAAGACCTGCAACCCGCTCTGCAGCGCATTGCTGATCGTCTGCAAGGCACGCCTGCGCCAACACCTCTTCCGGATTTTGCGGTGATCGAGGTCGTGACCTCGGCGCTGGCAGAGTTGACCGGCAACGACGCCATGCGCGCCGACCGTGTGCTCGACCTGCTGAACAGGCATCCTCTGGAACACTGGGCAGACGTCGCCGAGGACCTGTCGAAATCGGTCAGAACCCGCAGCGCGCACAACCACAGCGTCCAGCAGGACACGCTTGAGCTCTGTCGAACGCTGGCGAACGTGCCGCGTGGCATGGAAATTCTTCATGTGCTGTCCCGCGACGGCGCAACACCGATAACCGCCGACCGGGCCACGCCGTTACGAGCATTCTGGAACGCCGATGAAGCGCAGCGAAGAGAACCGGACGACAAGGTAAAAGCGTGGCTGCAAAGCGCCAAGGACGTAGCGCGCCACACCTTGGCGGCTGATGACAAGGCATTCGACGACCGTGCGCACGCGGCCTTCAATGCGGTGCGCAACGGCTACCTCAGCAATGCCCCCGGCACGCCTTACGCACAACATGACCAACGTCTGAAGAAAGCGACAACGGAATGGGTCATGCGCGCAGTAGCGGCCAACGCCCCACGAACCCCGCAAGCCACTGCACCTGCGAAAGGTTCATTGCCGCGCCGCCTCATACCGACCCTGAACAAGACACCCTTTGCCAGATCGACGCTGGACCGCGCCTATTCGGTGGGAGAAAGCATGGGCTTGCAGTCGCCCAGGCAGCAGGTCGATCAGGTCATTTCACGGCGCATGAGTCAGTTGGAAGAAGCGCTGAAGAACGGCCGTGGCGCACCGGAACTGCAGAATGAGCTATCGGCAGCCCACGCCCTGCTCGATCACTTGAAAGCGCTGGAAAAGAAGGGCAAACACTTGTCACAGGTCACGTTTGAAAAGCGCGACGGCAAGTCGATGCACAGTCTGATGAAGGCCAGAGTCCACCAGCAACGGCTGTCACAAATGTGGGATAAACCGGACGCGACCGGCAAGCGTGCAGTCAGTGGCCTGCAAAAAAACGTGCATGTCGAGCTGCCGCCGCTCTATGCGGAACTGGCCAAAGGCAAACTGTCAGTCTACGAAGCGCTCAACAGGGTCGACGAACATTTGCGTGGGATCCTGCCGCCGTCGCTGCAGCCCGCTCAGTCCGCTGAAGAGCTGCTCGAGGACGACATGAGCGCGGCGATCAAACTGTTGAAAGCCCGACACTTGAGCGAAAAAAGCGACATCGTCACCTTTTTCAAGCCATTCATTCTTGAAAGCCGTCTGCGTGATCGTTTGCGGCTGGGCGGTGGTGGCACGCTGGGTGTCGGTCTGCCGTCCTTGCCTTACGGCCTGATATCGCCGCTTGTCTCACCCATTTTTTCCGCCGAAAAATCCCGCAGCGACGAAGCCTTCGCTCAGTTGTTCATGCCCATTCTGGGGATGGAGATGTCCTTCGGCAAAGCGCGAACCGATGCCGCCGAAGCGACCGTCGGTGTCGCGGTCGGGGCCGCAGTCGCCGACGGCGTAGCGATCCAGGCCGCGCTCACAGGACGCGTAACGGCTCAGGAAACCCAAACCAGTTCGACCCTGATGCGCTTTTTCCGGACCCGTCACAAGGACGACGAGATGCGCGGCAACATGCTGAACGCGCTGGACAGCATGGTTCGTTGGGACATCATCGACCCGCAACGAGGCCCGCGCTATAGCGGCCCTCTGGAGGCGATACTGGCGCGCAACCCACAGGTGTCCATCAGCCAGATCGACGCAACCACCAGCACCCGCAACCTGGCGGCACGTGTGGCGCTGCGTGCTCCGGCCGTGCGTTTCAAGGACGGTGCCAGCGACGCATCCCAGACCCTGACGCTGGAACCTTCGGTGTACATCGAGGCCGACCGCATCAAAGAGAAGCGCAAGGAAACCGGCGGTTATATCAGTGTCGTCGGTGCCAAGGGAGACACCGCCCAGCAACGCGCAGGCGTTACCGCCAACCTGAATTTCGCACCGATTGCCAGTTCAGCCACGCCGGCAAAGAAAGGGGCCGACTATGGCGTCCAAGGGCAAGGACTGGGCCTGCAACTGGGCATGTCCCGGGACCTGGGCTGGGCGCTGGAAAAAAACGAAATATCGCCGTTCCTGATAGGCGACAAGCAGGACGCGGACCTTGACCGACACTACTCCACGCCTCAAGACATGCTGAGCGAAATCACCACGAACCGTGACATATGGTTGCTGCGCTGTATCGAGACGCTGGAGCCGGACGACAGCGGAAACAAAAACACGTCAGACAATCGCCTGCGCGCCGCGGTGCTGCTCGATGCGTTCGAGGCAGAAATCAAACATCTGGGCAAAACGAGCAATTATTGCCAGTACAACGTCAATTACTCCATGAAGGGCCGGGCGGGAGCGGAAATAGACGGGTATCGCGGCATTCAGGCGTTGGCGGTGCGACGGGGCGACCTGCAAGCAGCGCAAGCTGCCCAGCGCGCCATCGACGATATTCTGCTGACGCAAGAGACTTGGCGACCGCTGGTACTGATCGTGCGTGAACGGGCCAGGGATTCGACCGTGACGGGTTGGCGCAACCTGTTGCGCTGGCAGAAGCTGTCCAATGTCGACGGCCAGCGCACAGCGGCGCAGTTTCCGCCGCCTTGATGCCCGAACCCGGTTACGGCCGGTACCGTGGAAGACGGCTTATAAGCCTGTCGATCGGCTCTCGTTCCTGCGCCTCGCGGCGCGGGGACGTGTTCATCAGGCTCCGTACCGTCTTCAGCGACATGCAGCATTGACAGGACAAAGCTTCAGTCCAGCTCGATGATGACGAATCAGCTGATGCCCAATTCTCGCTTCACCAGCTTCACCAACTGCTTGGTGTTAAGCGGCTTGAGCAGAAAATCCAGGACGCTCAGGTGCATGGCATCGATGGCGTCACGCACGTTGGCATCACCGGACACGATGATGATGGGCAATTCGGCACGATCCGATTCGCGGACCTGACGGATCAGGTCCAGGCCATCAGAAGGCGCCATTCGCAGGTCGGTGATCAGCAGACCGATGGACTCGCGGGTCTCGATCAGCGACATCGCGGTTTCGACGTCGGCAGCGGTCATGCAACTGATGTCGTTGAGACTCAGAATTTCGGCCAGCAGCTCACGCGCGTCGTTGTCGTCATCGACGATCAGCACGCGTTGCGGCGCGTCCCGGTTGGGCTCCAGCATGACCTCACTGAGGGCATTGCGCTCTTCGTCGCTCAATATGTCATGGTCAATCATCGCAATCTCATCATTCCCTGAACTCATCCGACAGCAGATACCGATAGATCTGCAATGCATTTCGTCGGCTTCCTGGCCAATGATCGTTCGCGCTCCAGTGCGTTCGCCAATCAATTCTTCGGCATCAAGGTTAGCCCTTGCGTTCAGCGCAGGCGTAAGACTTACGTCCAATGGGCACTGTGCTGCAAGCGGCCGACCATGAGCACCAATAACAAAAACGCGGAACAGCTCATGAGTAAGGCAGACGCTTTCGCCCAGGCAGGCAAGACGGCCGTGCTGCAGAACATCCACGGCACCATGCAGTTCCTGCAACGATTCCCGCCTTTCAACCAGATGGAAAACGCCCATCTGGCGTACCTCGTTGAACAGTGCCAGCTCCGGTTTTACGCTGCCGATGAGAGCATCATCAAGCCCGGCGATGGGCCAGTAGAGCACTTTTATATCGTCAAACAGGGTCGAGTGGTAGGCGAACGTCCGCACTCTGCCAAAGGCGGTACTGAAACGACCTTCGAAATCACCACCGGCGAATGCTTTCCACTGGCCGCTCTGCTGGGCGAACGTGCCACCCGCACCGAGCATCTGGCCGCCGAAGACACGTTCTGTCTGCAGTTGAACAAGCAGGCGTTCATCAAGCTGTTCGCATTATCCACCACCTTCCGCGACTTCGCCTTGCGCGGGGTCAGCAGCCTGCTGGATCAGGTCAATCAACAGGTTCAACAGCGCGCCGCTGAAACCCTCGGCACGCAATACTCGCTGAATACCCGGCTGGGCGAACTGGCGATGCGTCATCCGGTGATGTGCGGCCCTGAAATGCCGATGCGTGAAGCCGTAAAGCTGATGCACGAGCAGCAGGTTGGCAGCATCGTAATCGTCGATGAGCGCCAGGCCCCGCTGGGTATTTTCACCCTGCGCGATCTGCGCGAAGCGGTCGCCGATGTGGGCACCGATTTCGGTGCGCACATCCGCCACAGCATGAGCCCGACCCCGTTTCACCTGAGCCCGGACGCCAGCGCATTCGATGCGGCCATCGCCATGACCGGGCGGCATATCGCCCATGTGTGCCTGGTCCGGGATGGACGCCTGTGCGGCGTGGTGTCTGAGCGGGATCTGTTTTCCCTGCAACGCGTCGATCTGGTGCACCTGGCGCGCACTATACGTAACGCGCCGCGCATCGAAGCGCTAACGGGGCTGCGCGGCGATATTATCCAGTTGGTGGACCGCATGCTGGCGCACGGCGCGTCTTCGACCCAGATCACCCAGATCATTACCTTGCTCAACGACCACACCGTCTGCCGGGTCATCGAGCTGACACTGGAAGAAAAAGGCGACCCTGGCGTGCCTTTCAGCTGGCTGTGCTTCGGCAGCGAAGGCCGACGCGAGCAGACGCTGCACACCGATCAGGACAACGGCATTCTGTTCGAAGCAGTCGATGCCGCAGACGCCGACCGCATTCGCGGCTTGCTGCTGCCGATTGCCGAGCGCATCAACCAGAGTCTGGCGCAGTGCGGATTCACGTTGTGCAAAGGCAATATCATGGCCAGCAACCCGGAGCTGTGCCTGTCGCGGGTCGAATGGTCCCGGCGCTTCGCGGCCTTCATTCGTGAAGCCACGCCGGAAAACCTGCTGGCCTCGAGCATTTATTTCGACCTGCGTGTGGTGTGGGGCGATGAGAGCGGTGGCGAACAACTGCGCCGTGGCATTCTCGATCAGGTCGCGGATAACCGCCTGTTCCAGCGCATGATGGCCGAGAACGCGCTGCGCCAGCGTCCGCCGGTGGGTCGTTTCAAGGACTTCGTGCTTGCTCGCAAGGGCAGCGAAAAAGACACGCTGGACCTCAAGACCGAAGGCCTTACGCCCTTTGTGGACGGTGCACGCCTGCTGGCACTGGCCAACGGCATCGGCGTCAACAACACCCTTGAACGGCTGCGGCAACTGGTCGAGCGCGAGGTCATCGATCCGCTGGACGGTGCTGCCTACGAAGAGGCGTACCACTTCATCCAGCAGACGCGTATGCAGCAGCATCAATTGCAGAGCCGCCAGAACCTTGCGTACTCCAACCGGATCGATCCGGACACGCTGAACCATCTGGACCGGCGCATCCTGCGTGAATCCTTTCGTCAGGCGCAGCGTTTGCAGACCAGTCTGACCTTGCGCTACCAACTGTGACTATCGGCACACTATGAACCTGTTCGAATGGCTGCGGCCGCGCCCCAAGAAGACTCCACTGGAAAGCCATCATCTGCAGCGGCTCAAGGCACTGCCGACTTGTGCGAGGCTCAGCGATAAACCGTTGCGCCAGCAGCGTTGGGTGGTGCTGGATCTGGAAACCAGCGGGCTGAATATGAACCGCGATCAGGTACTGTCCATCGGTGCCGTGGTGATCGAGGACGGTGCCATCGACCTGGGTCAGCAGTTTGAACGTACCTTGTTGCGGATTGATCACAAGGTCAGCCCCGCCGTGCTGATTCACGGTCTGGCGCCCAGTGCCATCGCGGCCGGCAGCGAACCGGTGGAAGCACTGCTGGACTTCATGGAATTTCTGGGTGACAGCCCGGTGTTGGGGTTTCACGCCCCGTTCGACCAGCACATGCTGTCTCGCGCCTTGAAAGACAGCCTTGGCTATCGCCTGCTGCATCCGTTTTTCGATGTCGCGGAAATCGCCCCGATGCTGTGTGAGCAGGCCAACCTGCGCCATGCAGGGCTGGACGACTGGACGCGTTTTTTCGGCCTGCATGCCGAGGAACGCCACAACGCCAGCGCCGATGCGCTGGTCACCGCCGAACTGGCGCTGATTCTGTTCAGCCACGCCCGCCGCCAGCAGATCGACAGCCCGGTGCGGCTGGAGGAATGCCTGGGACAATGGCGCAGACGCAAGCAGCCGCATTCGTTTTGATCAGCGAGTCGCTCGTTGCCCGGTGAATGCTTCCATATTGCGCGTTCGGCTTCCGGGCCCTGATCGTGCCGGCGCTCTGGACAGGCGTCTCAGGCTTCTTCCACCAGGAACAATCATCAAGAGCACCCCGAAACGTTCACCCGACAGACGCCAATTGCCACTATTCCCGTGCTCTGCCACAATCGCGAATGATTCTCTTTAGTCAGATTCTTCTCATCGAGGCCGTTCGTGTCGTCAGTCCCAAGCACTCATAGCGAGATCGTTGGTGCGTTGTATCGCGATCATCGCGGCTGGCTGCTGGCCTGGCTGCGGCGCAATGTCACCTGTCCGCAGCGCGCTCAGGATCTGAGTCAGGACACGTTCGTGCGTTTGCTGGGCCGTGACGAACTGCAATTGCCCCGAGAGCCGCGTGCCTTTCTGGCAACCGTTGCCAAGGGCCTGATGTTCGATCATTTCCGCCGAGCGGCACTGGAACAGGCCTACCTCAGCGAACTGATGCGGGTGCCGGAAGCCGAACACCCTTCGCCCGAAGATCAGTTGCTGATCCTTGAAGACCTGAAAACCATCGATCGTCTGCTCGCCAGTCTGCCGGGCAAGGCGCGGGCGGCGTTTCTCTACAACCGTCTGGACGGGCTCAGTCACGGCGAAATTGCCGAACGGCTGGGCGTGTCGGTATCGCGCGTCAGGCAGTATCTGGCCAAGGCCATGCGCCAGTGCTATGTAGCGCTGTACGGCGAGCCGACATGAAGACCCGCCCGGTATCGGCCCTCGTGCTGGATGCCGCCATCGAGTGGCAATTGAATCTGGACGCTGCCAGCGGTAGCGATGCCGTGCGCGCCGAATTCGCCCGCTGGCTGGCAGCCGACGAGGAGCACGCTCGCGCCTGGAACCAGTTGGGCATGCTCAATCAACGCTTCACGGTGCCATCGGGCCCGGCGCGCAAGGCCTTGCAGCAGTCGCCCGGTGCCCTGCGGCGCAACCTGCGCAAGCTGGGAAGTGGTCTGGCCGGCGTACTGCTGGCTTGCGGCCTGACGCTGTTCATGGCTGACCGTTACCTCGCGCTGGACTACTGGCTCGCCGATCAACGCACCGCGACCGGCGAACAGCGGGATGTGCGTCTGGCGGACAACACCCTGATCCGCCTCAACACCCACAGCGCCATTGACGTGCGTTTCGACGCAAACCAGCGCCGCGTCATTCTGCAGGACGGCGAAATACTGGTGCAGACCGGCGATCACGAGGACCCGCGCCCCTTCATTGTGGAAACGCCCGACGGCAGCATGCGCGCACTCGGTACGCGCTTTCTGGTCAAGCGTGACGCCGGCGGAACACTGCTCAGCGTCCTGCAATCGGCGGTAGCCGCGAGCGCTCGCGACACGCCCCAGGAACAGGTGCTGCGCGAAGGCCAGCAGATCCGGCTGACCCATGATGGTCTGGGTCCGCTGCTTGCCCTGCCGATGGGCGCGGATGCCTGGACACGCGGCATGCTGGTGGTCGACAACGTGCGTCTGGAAGACATGCTGGCGGAGCTGGACCGTTATCGTCCGGGCCATCTGGGCGTCGATCATAAGGTCGCGGACTTGCGTATCACCGGCAGTTTTCCGCTGGCCGATACCGACCTCGCGCTCAAGGCCCTGCAGCCTGCATTGCCGGTGCAGATCAAGCAGCATACGCCCTGGTGGGTCACAGTCTTGCCCAAGGATGACGCCGCGCCCGCAAAACGCTGAAACACAGCGGTGCAACAGGTTGCTGGCGCGCCCTGACACTTTTCGAATCTCATCCGGCTTAGCCTTGATACGCCATACCCCTTCGTCTGTGGATACCCCATGAAAAGCCAAACCGTGCGTCGCTGGTCTGTCGTCCATACCTGGAGCAGCCTGATCTGCACACTGTTCCTGTTGATGCTGGCGATCACCGGCCTGCCGCTGATCTTCCATCACGAGATCGATCACTTGCTGGGCGACGCACCGCATTACAAAGAGCTGCCCGCCGATACCCCGCACCTGAATCTGGAACAACTGGCCAAGGCGGCCGAAGCGCATCGTCCCGGCGAAGTGATGCAGTATTTCGGCTGGGACGATGAAGACCCCAACGGCGTAATGGCCATCACTGCGGCAACCGCCGGGACAGAGCCGAACTCGTCACACACCTTCGCGCTGGATGCACGCACCGGCGAAGCGCTGGAAATGCCCTCGGCCAATGGCGGTTTCATGATGGTCATGTTGCGCCTGCATGTGGACATGTATGCCGAACTGCCCGGCAAACTGCTGCTGGCGTTCATGGGCCTGCTGTTCGTGGTGGCGATTGTGTCCGGGACCGTTCTGTATTCGCCGTTCATGCGCAAACTGGAGTTCGGCACCGTGCGCGCGAACAAGTCCACGCGCACGCGCTGGCTGGATCTGCATAACCTGATCGGCGTCGTGACCCTGACGTGGGCGCTGGTGGTCGGCGTCACGGGCGTGATCAGCGCCTGCGCCGACCTGTTGATTGCCTCCTGGCGCAATGACGCGCTGGCGACCATGATCGCGCCGTACCGTGACGCGCCGCCGCTGACACAACGAGCCCCGGCCACACGGTTGCTGGAAATCGCCGAATCCGCCGCGCCCGGCATGCAGGCGGACTTTATCGCGTTCCCCGGCACGCGGTTCTCCAGCGAGCACCACTACGCGGTGTTCCTCAAGGGCAACACGCACCTGACCGCGCATCTGGCAACACCGGTGCTGATCGACGCGCAGACGCTGCAGGTCACGGCCGTGGTCGAGCGTCCGTGGTACATGGACGCACTGGGCATGTCGCAACCGCTGCATTTCGGCGACTACGGCGGCATGCCGATGAAGATCCTCTGGGCCGCACTGGATGTGCTGACCATCATCGTGCTCGGCAGCGGCGTGTACCTTTGGTGGGTCAGGCGACGCGCTGCCCGCACCGTGGGCATGGGTCAGGCGCAGGTGGCGCCATGAGGGACAAACCGTCACGATTCTGGAAAACCTTCGCCATCCCGACCGGCATCGCCGTGCTGACCGGTGCCGGTCTGTTCGCCGCGCTGCTGGGTGATGGCTGGTGGGACACCCTGGCGTGGCTGGGAATGGCAACGGCCGCAGGCCTGAGCATCAAGGGCATGCTGGTGCATGGTCGCTGACACTCAAAGCGTTCTGAGCGACAGGGATCGCGGATGACCGGTGGGAACGAGCTTGCTCGTGAAGGGGCCGGCGCGCCATGCGAGGTTCAAACCTGCCTGCCGATTGCACACCTGTCACTCGCTGACTAGTCTATGGGCCTGTCTCAGTCGAGGAACACCCATGTCTGCGCCCACGATGACGTTGTATTTCAACGCGGCTTCCCCTTTCGCCCGCAAGGTTGTGGTGATGCTGCATGAAACCGGTCAGCTCGACCGCGTGCAGTTGCATGCCACAGTGCTGACTCCGGTCAATCCGTCTACCGAACTCAACGATGACAACCCGGCAGGCAAGCTCCCGGCCCTGCGTCTGGCTGACGGCAATGTGATCCATGACAGCCGGGTCATCCTCGACTATCTGGATCACCAGCATGTGGGTAATCCACTGATCCCGCGTGAAGGCTCGGCGCGCTGGAGGCGGCTGACCCTTGCATCGCTGGCCGATGCGCTGCTCGACGCGGCCATCCTGATCCGCTATGAAACCGCCTTGCGCCCTGCCGAAAAGCACTGGGATCTGTGGCTGGACAATCAGCAGGCGAAGATCGAACGCATGCTCAGCTATTTCGAACAGGACGCCATCACCGAACTCAGTTCGGCGTTCGATGTAGCGTCCATCGGCGTCGCAGCGGCCCTGGGTTATCTTGACTTCCGCCAGCCTGACCTGCGCTGGCGCGGTGCCTACCCACGGCTGGCGAACTGGTACCTGGAAGTCAGCCAGCGGCCTTCGATGCTGGCGACTCAACCGCCCGCCTGACGCTGCGGGATCGAACTCCAGTGCGTGGTGGAGCAGGCAACGAATGAATGATGAGTGCGATCAAGCGGCGTGCATGCGCCTGATCCTCTCGCAATCCGAGCCACTTACTCATGATGCGTCTCCGGGCTGGCATCGAGCATCCGCGGCGGGCGGCTGACCGCAAGGCTGTACCAGTCAAGCTTGCGGGTCAGCACCATGAACACGCTCAACAAGCCGAACAGCAGTAGCGCGCCCATCAGCAGCGCGTAATCCTCGGCGCTGAGCAGACCATAAAGCAACCCATACAACCCGCTTAGCCCCGCCGCAAACCCGAGGCCGTGACGCACACTGCGCAGCACATGGGATACATAGAAACCGATCAGGCCTACGCAGGCGCTGGCCGACAGCAGATAAGCCGTGGCAAAGCCCAAGTGTTCGGACAGCGACAGCAACATCAGATAGAACAACGCCAGCGCAGCACCCACCAGCGCATATTGGACCGGGTGCACGGCCATACTTTTCAGCACTTCGAAAAGGAAGAATCCGGCAAAAGTCAGCGCGACGAACAGCAAGGCATATTTGATCGCCCGATCACTCTTGAGGTACTGATCCACCGGATCGACAAAGCTCACGCCAAAGCTGCGACCCTTGAAATCCTCACACGACTTCGCGTTCAGACAGCGGCTGAGCGCGTCCTGCAGGTTGGTGGAAAAAAACGAAGCCTGCCACGTGGCATTGAAACCCTGATCGGTGATGGTGCGCGTTGTCGGCAGGTAGTTGCCGATGAAACCGGGATGCGGCCAGTCGGCGCTCAACTGTACGCTGCTGGACTTGCCCACTGGCGTCACCTCGAACTGACCGGTGCCCTGCAAACGCAGATCGAATGCGAACGCCAGCGTGATCGGCTCGCGACCATCCAGCCCGGGCAGGTCGGCGCTCACGCCCTCGCCCAGCCACTCGACACGTGAACCCGGCAGCAGGTCCAGCGCCTGACCGTTCATCTGCAGTTTCGGCGAACTTTCGATGCCGCGAATATCGCTGATGCCGATCGCCAGATAAGGCCTTTCAAAACTGTAATCAGCGAAGTCATCCGTTACGCCGAGCTTTTCGGGCAGCACGAACTGGCCACTGATGCGGTTATCGGCATGATAGAGACGCGCCTCGTAGATACCCCGTGAACGCAACTCGGTCTGCACCTTGCCATCAAGCTCGAAACGCTCCGGCAGGAAATACAGATGCCCACGCTGCTGGGCGGTTTCAACATAACGCTCGTCGGTCTGGGCGTTGGTTTTCCAGAGACGTACGTTCTTGCGATAGGGTACGACAATGAGCGGACCGGTCAGCCGCTGACGGAAGCTTGAACTGCGTGCGATATCGTCCAGCACCCCGTCGCGCTGCACTTGTCGGTCCGTGATCAGACTGCCGATCATCAGCAGCGGAATCAGCAACAGAATGATCAGCAGTGCAATGGTGCCCAGTTTAACAGCCAGATTTCGGTTCATGGGGCTCTCCCTGTTTTTCGTTGGGGAAAGTCTGGAATGGGCATGTGGAGACAGGATGTGGGTTGTGTGGAGATTGCGTGGTGGCGGTGATACCTGCGTAGACTGTTGAGCGCCTCACGTCATCCTGCCTCTTATTTCTGACAGCTGCGAAACATGCACCGTCGGAGGTAGATTGGTCTCGATCGCTCATGAGTACAGGGATGAACCATGACACGCGATATACCGGTTTCACGCTGCATTTACCGCTACGACGCTCTGGATCGCCTGGCAAACCACTCGGTCGAGGGTGAGGCCAACGTGCGCTTTTTCTACCGGAAAAATCGTCTGACCACCCACATTCAGGGGCATGTCAAAAGGTCGCTGCTGCAAACCGAAGAGCATTTGTTGGCGCAGAAAAACCAGAACGTTGAACACGTGGAGCCTGTCTGCC
>NZ_MUIO01000102.1 GCF_002087235.1 Pseudomonas floridensis
AGTGAACAGCATTACGCCTCGTGCGGGGTTTTTTTGGCCTGGAAAATGGAGCGTCTTCAGCAGGGTGTCACGTCTGGGCGTGAACAACGCTCATCATGCAGCCAGCACACGAGCGAGTCGTGAGGCCAGATCATTTGCCTGCTCAAGGCTGGCAATATTGGTGAAACACATCACCAACCCCTGACGCGGCGGTGTTTGCAGATACCACTTCGACAAAGGCTCGATGGCCAGCCCGAATGCCCTGGCACGTCGGCAAATGTCTTGATCCTCACCTTTCTCCAACACCGCCACCAGGTGCATGCCGCCTGCCTGCAAGTCGATCTGTAGGTGCTCGCCACACTGAATATGAAGCGCCTGGATCAACCATTGCCGACGATGAGCATAGAGGTTACGCATTTTGTTCAGGTGCCGCGCAAAGTGACCTTCACTCAGGAACGCCGCGACCGTGGCCTGTAGCAACAGCGGACAGCGGTTGTGAAGCCGATCGGCCTGAAAGGCGAACTCGCTGACCCGTTCCGGCGGCACCACCAGATAAGCCAGACGCAACCCCGGAAACAGGACTTTGCTGAAAGTGCCGGTATAGAGCACGCGTCCCTGCTGGTCCAGGCTTTTGAGCGCTGGCAACGGTTTGCCGAGATAACGGTACTCGCTGTCGTAATCGTCCTCGATGATCCAGCTGCCATAGCGATTGGCCCAGTCCAGCAGCGCCAGCCGACGCGCCAGGCTCAGGGGCATCCCGAGCGGACTCTGGTGGGTTGGCGTGACCACCGCGAAATGGGCTTCAGGTGCCTGCTCGATGCCTCGCGCAACATCGATTCCATGCTCGTCTACCGGCACCGGCACCAACTGCGCGCCCGCCTGCCTGAGCGTGTGACGAGCCATGAAATAACCAGGATCTTCCACCCAGCACTGATCGCCATCGTTCATCAGAACATGGCAGATCAGGTCGAGACAGGCACGATAGCCGGCACAGACGAACACCTGTTCCGGGCGGCAGGCAATGCCTCGGGAAATGCCCAGATAGCTGGCAATGGCTGCCCGGAGCAATGCATGCCCCTGCGCGTCCGGATAGATCATCGCTTCAACACTGCCATGGCGCAGTTGACGACTGGCGAGCCGGGTCCAGAGCTTGCGCGGAAACGCATCCAGCGCAGGCAGCCCCATCTGCAATGGTAGCGGCGCGGTTCCGGGGTGAATGGCCGGATGCGCAGCGGGCTCGACCTGTATTGGCGTGACAGGCGCAGCTTGCGTCGTCAATTGCGGAGAAACGACGGTCCCGGCCGGACCTCGCGGGATCAGGTAACCCTCACCGATCAACAGTTGATAAGCCGCCTCCACGGTGCCGCGCGCCAGATTAAGCTCCGCCGCCAATGCTCGAACCGCAGGCACGCGGTCACCCGGACGCAGACGTCCATCAGCCATGCACTCCCGAAAGCGCTGGTAAAGCTGGCGATAAATCGGGGCCGAGCGTTCACGATCGGGTTCGAAGGGGATCAGCATGGCCCAGTCGCTTTTTGATTTTTTGGCTCTATAGCCTATGTCATTGCCGCCCTAAAGTAAGCCCTCCTCCGCACAAAGGATCGGGCATGACCTACATCATCGAACACCTTGGAAATGAATATGCATTCGAGGCCGGTTTCGCCCTGATGCGGATCTTGCGTCCGCACCCTGACCTTGCAGCCGTTGCTCAGCAACCTGGCCTGCGCCTGACCTTCAATGCTCTTACTGGAGTTTCATCATGAGCCAACTCAGACTGCCCTTTCCCAAACTGTCACCTGCCGCGTATCAAGGCTTGCTTGCCACCAACAAAGCGTTGGAAGAAGGCCCGCTCGGCCTGCCGTTAGTTGAACTGGTCTACTTGCGCATTTCACAGATCAACGGCTGCGCATTCTGCCTGGGCAAGCACGCGCAGACGCTGCGAGACTGCGAGGTGTCGCAGGCCAGACTCGACTGCCTGGCGGGCTGGCGCATCAGCGAGCTGTTCGACGAACGCGAGCGTGCAGCACTGGCCTGGGTTGAAACGCTCACACATGTCAGCAAGAAAGGCGCGCCAGACGAGCTTTACGAGCCCCTTAAAGCACATTTCACCGACGCCGAGATTTCCGACCTGACGCTCGCGGCGGCCTTGATGAATGCGTTCAACCGGCTCGCGGTGGGCATGAAGCTTTAAATCGGCGACCCCTGAACAATAGACCTCTCAGTCCAACTGAAGCTGGGAAAGCCACTGTTCGACCGTATCACCGCTGCTCATCGAAGACTGGACCAGACCGTCGACCATGAACGTCGGGGACACATGGATGCCGTTCTGGCGGGCGTACTTGCAGTGCCATTTGATGACATGTTCAAGCTCTGGCTGGGCGAAGGCTTCAGCCAGACGCACGCCGCTGTAACCCTCCAGACGAGCAATGATGTCATTCGGTGTGGCGTCGAGATTGGGGCCGCCGGCGTGATGCTCGAATTCGAATTCGTCGCGGTGCGCAGCAACGGCTGCCATCACGGCCCTGGCCGTATTCTTGCCGCCTTCAAGGGTCGAGGCGGCCAGGATGCAGCGTACGATGACGCCGGAAAACATGTGCCACGGCTGTGACTGGAGACGAATTTTGACCGTGAGGCGATCTTCGCCAGCCTGTTCCAGTAGCTTGTCGAGCTTGCGAAAAGCCTTGACCGAAAATGGGCATGTGGGCTCAAGAAACACTTCCAGAATGCGAGCGCCGTGGCCCCATGTGAGTGCGTCTGCCTGCATCGTTGTTCTCCCGTGAAGTGGATGATGGGGTATTGACCCCGCTGATCGTATAAATGCTCAGCGCAGCGAATGAGCACGTACGTTCAAAAAGAAAAACCCCGCATCTTCCGACACGGGGTTTTCATTCAGCCTGTAGCCTGGTCAACCCTTCACACCGTGATGGCTTGCCCGCTCATGGCCAGATCCAGCAGTTCGCGGTTGGCAACGGCGTACATGGCATAGTCGGTACCGCTTGCGGCACGCAACTCGACCAGCATGGCACGCCAGCGCTCGACCATAGGCGCATGCTGCTCCAGCCACAGCGCCAGACGCTCTTCCACGTCAGCCGGACCTTCCGGCATTTGCAGAACCGACACGGTAATCGCCCGTTGCTGCCAGTCGATGTCGTCGCGGAACGCTTCGCGGGCCAGCGCCTGCCAGTTGTTTTCCACCGGCAGGCTGCTGATCTGCTGCAGGTACCAGGTCACGTCCAGCGCACTGCCCACGGCGAAGTACACCTTGGCCACATCGGCAGCGTTTTGCCCGGTGACGTCGGAAGCTTCGATGATCGGCAGCAAGGTATACAGGTGAGTGGTACCGGCAACCATGCGCGCCAGCAACTCAGGCACGCCGGCTTCGACGTATGCCTGATAACGCGCCTGCCAGACTTCACGGGTCGGGCCTTCCAGCAGCTCGTCGAGTTTCAGACCCAGCGCAGCGATGTGCGGACCGAAGTGCGCCACGTCACGACCGGCATCCAGTTCGTTGCGACGGCTGCGCAGGAACCAGCGCGTGGCACGACGCCCCAGACGCATCAGCTCATCCATCAGCGACAACTGGATTTCTGCCGACACCTTGTAGTCCAGCGCCTCGATCTGACGGAACCAGTGCGGAAGGTGGAAGATGTCACGCACGATCACGTAGGCACCGGCCACACTGGCAGCGCTCATGCCGGTCGACTCTTTGAGTCGCTGCACGAAGGTGATGCCCATGTGGTTAACCAGATCGTTGGCGATCTGAGTGCTGACGATTTCGCGCTTCAGACGGTGACCGCGCATGGCGACGGAGAACCTGGCGCCCAGCGACGGCGGGAACGCGGTTTCCATGTCACGGGCCAGGTAGTCGTCATCCGGCACACGGGATTCGAGCAGCGCTTCCTTGAGGTCGATCTTGCTGTAGGAAATCAATACAGACAGCTCGGCACGGCTCAAACCATGACCAGCCGCGACACGCTCGGCGATCTGGTCTTCAGCCGGCAGGAACTCGATGGCACGATCCAGCTTGCCACGCGCTTCCAGATCATTCATCAACCGCTTGTATTCAGCGATGCGATCGTAGGCGCGACGGGCCGCCAGCGACAATGCCTGAGTCTGCTTGTAGTTGTTGCCCAGCACCAGGTGGCCCACTTCATCGGTCATGCTTTCGAGCAACTGGTTGCGCTGCTTCTCGGTCATGTCACCGGCCTGCACCACTTCGTTGAGCAGGATCTTGATGTTCACTTCGTGGTCGGAGCAGTCCACGCCACCGGCGTTGTCGATGAAGTCGGTGTTGGTCGCGCCGCCGTTGAGGCCGAACTCGACACGGCCCAGTTGGGTCATGCCCAGGTTGCCGCCCTCGCCCACCACTTTGCAGCGCAGCTCGTTGCCATCGACGCGCAGCGCATCGTTGGCCTTGTCGCCCACATCGGCATGGGACTCTTCGCTGGACTTCACGTATGTGCCGATGCCACCGTTCCACAACAGGTCCACCGGCGCCTTGAGCAGCGCGTGCAGCAGTTCTGTCGGGGTCAGCTTGTCAGCCTTGATGTCGAAGCGTGCCTTCATCTGTTCGGTGATGGCGATGCTCTTGGCGCTGCGCGGGAAGATACCGCCGCCTGCGGACATGATGCTGGTGTCGTAGTCTGTCCAGGCCGAGCGCGGCAGATTGAACAGGCGCTGACGCTCGACGAAGCTGGTGGCCGGATCCGGATTCGGGTCGATGAAAATATGCAGGTGGTTGAAGGCTGCGACCAATTGCAGCTTGTCGGACATCAACAGGCCGTTACCGAACACGTCACCGGCCATGTCGCCGATGCCGATCACGCTGATGCTGTCCTGCTGGACATTGATGTCGCGCTCGCGGAAGTGTCGCTGCACACCCACCCACGCGCCCTTGGCGGTGATGCCCATTTTCTTGTGGTCGTAACCGGCCGAGCCACCCGAAGCGAACGCGTCCCCCAGCCAGAAACCGTAATCGATGGCGATGCCGTTGGCGATGTCGGAAAAGGTCGCGGTGCCTTTGTCGGCAGCGACGACCAGGTAGGGGTCGTCGTCATCGTGGCGAACCACGTTGACCGGCGGCACCAACGTACCCTCTTTCAGGTTGTCGGTGATGTTCAGCAGCCCGGAGATGAAGATGCGGTAGCAGGCAATGGCTTCTGCCTGCACTTCGTCGCGGTTGCCGGTGGTCGGCAGACGACGCGGCACGAAGCCGCCCTTGGCGCCGACCGGCACGATGACCGAGTTCTTTACCTGCTGGGCTTTGACCAGACCCAACACTTCGGTACGGAAGTCTTCTTCCCGGTCCGACCAGCGCAGGCCACCGCGGGCCACATTGCCGAAGCGCAAGTGCACGCCTTCGACGCGTGGCGAATACACGAAAATCTCGAACTTGGGCACCGGCTTAGGCAGTTCGGGAATCAGGCGCGGGTTGAACTTGAAGCTGAAGTAGCTCTTGTTATGGCCGTTGGCGTCGGTCTGATAGAAGTTGGTGCGCAAAGTGGCCTTGATCAGGTCCAGATAGCGACGCAGGATGCGGTCTTCGTTGAGCACCTGAACATCGTCCAGTGCGGTCAGAATGGCCTGTTCCAGACGCAACTGCTTATCGTCCAGATCATCCGAGCCCAGTTTGCGCGCCAGATAGAAGCGGGTCTTGAACAGACGCGTCAGCTCGCGGGCGATGTCGGTGTGGTTGTTCAGCGTACTGGCGATGTAACCAAGGTCAAAGCCCAGGCGAATCTGCTTCAGGTAACGGGCGTAGGCGCGCAGCAAGGCCACGTCGCGCCATGGCAAGCCGGCCGTCAGCACCAGACGGTTGAAGGCATCGTTCTCGGCATCGCCGCTGACAATGTGCACGAACGCATCCTGCAGCGTGTCGTTGAGCTGCTGGATATCCAGGTTCAGACCTTCGCCATAGGTAAAGGCGAAATCGTGAATCCAGAACTCGCGACCGTTGGCGTGGTGCAGGCGATACGGGAACTCACCCAGCACACGCAGGCCCAGGTTTTCCAGAATCGGCAGCACGTCGGACAGCGCCAGCGGCGTATCGGCGTGATACAGCTTGCAGTGCAGTTGCTGACGGCCGCCCGCCAGCGGCTGGTAGAAGCTCATTACCAGCGGATTGGTTTCGCTCAGGCTCAGTACGTGCTGCATGTCGACCACGGCCGAGTGCGCCGCGAAACGCTCGCGGTAGCCTGCCGGGAAACCTTTCGGGAAGTCGGCCAGCACGTTGGTGCCGTGGGCTTCGCCGAAGCTTTCGATGACCAGACTGGCATAGTCGTCCTTCCAGGAACGGCAGGCCTGAATGACCTCGTTTTCCAGTTGGGCAACGTCGATTTCCAGATTGACCTTGGGGTCCACACGCAAAATCAACTGCACGCGGGCCAGCACGGATTCGGAGAAGAAGGTCCAGAACTCGCAGTCGCTGGCCTTGAGACGATCCATCAGCACCTGCTGGATCTTCTGCCGAACTTCAGTGGAATACACATCACGCGGCACGTAGGCCAGGCAGTAGCAGAAACGGCCGTACGGGTCCTTGCGCAGGAACACGCGGATCTTGTTGCGCTCCTGAATCTGCACGATGGACATCACGGTGGTGAACAGCTCGTCCACCGGAGTCTGGAACAGATCGTCGCGGGGCAGCACTTCGACCACCTGCGCCAGCTCTTTGCCCAGGTGTGCCTTGGCATCGAAACCGGAACGGCGCTCGACTTCCGCGACCTTGCGGCGGATGTAAGGAATCTGCCGCACGCTCTCGCCATACACCGACGAGGTGTAGAGGCCCATGAAACGGCATTCCTTGATGACCTTGCCCGACGCATCGATCTGACGGATCGAGACAAAATCGGGGTAAGCCGGGCGATGCACGCGGCTCGGAACGGCAGCCTTGGCGAACGACAGCAGCATCGGCTCCTGCAGGTATTTCACCGCGTAGTCTTCGATGTGCAGCTCTTCGCGGCTCAGGCCCGGACGCAGCAGTTTGGTCAGGCCCAGGAACGACGATTCGTCGTACACCAGCTGACCGCCATCGGCGTCGCTGCTGACTTCGAACTCTTCGTAGCCCAGAAAGGTGAAGTGGTTGTCCACCAGCCATTCGAGGAAGACCTTGATCTCGGCCTTCTCTTCCATGTCGGTGTTGGATTCGTTGGCGTCGATGCTGACCAGCAACTCGCGCAGGCGCGCCTTCATCGGCTCGAAATCTTCGACGGCAGCGCGAACTTCGCCGAGCACCTGCTCAAGCTCGCGGGCCAGCACATTCAACTCGCTGGCGTTGGCGCAGCGGTCGATCTCCAGGTACATCAGCGATTCTTGCAGCACATCATCGCCGGTCGTGCCCTTGGGCAGCAGTTCGAGCAACTCGCCGCCAGCCCCGCGACGCACGCTCAGTACCGTGGTTTGCAACGTGTGAATGCTGTAGCCGCGACGATTCAGCTCGGTACGTACGGAGTCGACCAGAAACGGCAGGTCGTGATGCAGCACTTCGACGGCACTGTGAGTCGATTGCCATCCATGACGCTCGTAATCCGGGTTGTAGACACGGACTTGAGGGTGGGCGTGCTCGAAACGCTCCAGCAGACGCCACGCCGACAGGGTGCAGCCCGCGAGGTCCGACAGCCGGCGCTGAGTGAGTTCATCCAGTGAAATGATGCCGAAGAATTGCTCGGCGAACAGCGCCACTTGTGGCAGTGCCTGCTCGCTGATGTGCTGAGCCAGTGCCG
This sequence comes from Pseudomonas floridensis, assembly GCF_002087235.1. Taxonomy (GTDB): domain Bacteria; phylum Pseudomonadota; class Gammaproteobacteria; order Pseudomonadales; family Pseudomonadaceae; genus Aquipseudomonas; species Aquipseudomonas floridensis. Next base: position 7,698 of record NZ_MUIO01000102.1, read on the forward strand.
ATTGCAGTTGGTGCTGGAAGTCGGACTTGCTGGCTGCGGTGAAGAACGCCATCTGTGGTACTCCGCTTTGGCTTTTATTGGGGAGGCTTGAAGAAGGTGTTGTGACCGGGTGTACCGGCGTCCGGTTGCATGGACACCACCTGATCGAGTGTAAAGCTAAAGTACTAACGCCTGTCGTGTCAGGGTAGTCACATTTGAATTCCCGGGTACTCGTCAGAAAGAAAAACGCGTTGAACGGCACGCTTCGCGCACGCACGCCTTTGGTGCAGCTTAACGACAGCCGACCGCCGACTGCTTACGAGGCTGCGACATATTCGGTCATCGCCTAGCAGGCCGGCCCGCACGAGCGTACCAATATTGGCCGACAAATCTTGCCCGGGACTGGCAGAATCCACACCATTGCCCTTGTGCCCCGATCCGGAACTGCGACCATGCAAATCAAGACTGCCAGCCTTATCGTCAATCCCTGCGATGACGAATACGACAACATGGCCCTGCTCTGCTGCCACAGCGAGCACGGCGAGCTGTTTTCGCTCAGCCGTTTCCCTGACGAGGACGAAGTGGAAATCACCGTCCACGACGACAAGACACACACGGTCTCGACCTTAACGGTCACGCTCAGTGCCGAACGCCTGCTGCTGGAAATCGACCCGGCCGATGGCAAGCAACTGGACGGCCATCAGCGTTATGAGATCCTGCACAGCACCTCGGCAGGCGAGCTGCCAGAGGTCGAGGAAACCCTGCAGATCATTCTGAAAAACGTCGGCAGTTATATCAGCGAACTCGCCTGACTCCACTGGTCCGACTCAACCGCCATCAACAGGAGCCTGCCATGCAGGTCATTTTCGACGCCCACTGCCACATCATCGATCCAGCCTTTCCACTGCAAGCCAATAACGGCTTTTTGCCGGAGCCGTTCGGCGTGGCCGATTATCTGGATCTGGTCGAACCGCTGGATGTTTGCGGCGGCGCGGTGGTTTCGGGGTCATTTCAGGGGTTCGATCAGAGCTATCTGCTGGCCGCGCTCGACCGTCTGGGTCCAGGCTTCGTTGGTGTGACCCAGTTGCCAGCCACGGTGACCGATGCAGAACTGCACACGCTTAACGATTCCGGCGTACGCGCCTTGCGCTTCAACCTCAAGCGCGGCGGCTCGGAACAGCTCGACCAACTGGAGGCCTTTGCGCTAAGGGTTCACGATCAGGTTGGCTGGCATTCAGAGCTTTACATCGACTCACGGGAACTGGCCGACATCGAGTCTCGCCTGCTCAGGCTGCCCGCCGTCAGTATCGATCATCTGGGGTTGAGCGCCGAAGGACTTCCAGTGCTGCTGCGCCTGGCCGAACGGGGCGTGCGGATCAAGGCCTGCGGATTCGGGCGCGTCGACTTTGCGGTGGAGCCTGTCTTGAAGGACATTCATTCGGCCAACCCCGAAGCCCTGATGTTCGGCACCGACCTGCCCTCCACCCGCGCACCTCGGCCATTCGAGCCGGGCGATATTCAGAGGGTGATCGACGCGCTGGGTGAAACTGGCGCGCAAAACGCTCTATGGGGCAATGCGGCGGCGTTTTATCGGCTGTGACGCAGCGCGTCGATGCACAGGGTCGGGCGGTCTGTCCGGCCCTGCTGCGTATGCACGCTGCCTGTTTGCGACTTCCCACAAAGAACAGACAGAACATGTAGGACAATTCCCAAATAAAGATCGGAACTGGCTCTAAACTCTCTAAAAAACATTAGAGTCGTTAGTCGATACCCGCCCGAATGAATTAAAGTATCGCCCCCAGCTTAGTTGTCATCAGACACGGCTGATTACCCTGCCAGGAACAGTCACCGATGGAACATCGTGAAGCGTTGATCGCGCTGCGAACATTTCTTTCAACGCAAATCCTCGGCCAGGAAAAACTGATCGAACGCTTGCTGATCGCGCTGCTCGCCGATGGCCACATGCTGGTCGAAGGCGCTCCGGGGCTGGCCAAGACCAAAGCCATCAAGGAATTGGCCGAAGGCATCGAAGCGCAGTTCCATCGAATCCAGTTCACCCCCGACCTGCTGCCCGCCGACATCACCGGCACCGAGATCTATCGTCCGGAAACCGGCAGCTTCGTGTTCCAGCAGGGACCGATCTTTCACAATCTGGTCCTGGCTGACGAAATCAACCGGGCCCCGGCCAAGGTCCAGTCGGCGCTGCTCGAAGCCATGGCCGAGCGTCAGGTCAGCGTTGGCCGCAGCACGTACGACCTGTCGCCGCTGTTTCTGGTCATGGCGACCCAGAACCCCATCGAGCAGGAAGGCACCTATCCGCTGCCCGAAGCACAACTGGACCGGTTTTTGATGCACGTCAAGATCGGCTTCCCGGACGCCGCCGTCGAACGCAAGATCCTGCAACAGGCCCGTGGCGAAGCCCTGAACGGGGAAACCAAGCCGGAACGACGCGTCAGCCAGCAGGCCATTTTCGCTGCCCGCAAGGAAATTCTCGGTCTGTACATGGCCGATGCGGTGGAGGAATACCTGGTGCAACTGGTCATGGCCACCCGCACACCGGCCAAGTTCGATCAGGAACTGGCCGAATGGATCGCTTACGGCGCCAGCCCGCGCGGCTCGATCTCGCTGGACCGCTGCGCCCGGGCCCATGCCTGGCTGGCCGGACGCGACTTCGTCAGCCCCGAGGACATTCAAGCCGTGCTGTTCGACGTGCTGCGCCACCGCATCATCCTGTCGTTCGAGGCGGAGGCTGCGGGTATCGATCAGGACCGCGTGATTCAGCGGATCCTCGACGTCGTCGCCGTCGCCTGACCCCATGCAACCCTACCTGATCCCCCAACCGGGCATTCGCGTCACGCTCAATGAGCTGATCGAAATGCGTCATCGCGTGCGGGAAGTGCAGCTGTTTTCCACGCCGAGCCAGCGCAGCCCGCTGATCGGCCTGCACCATTCCAAGCTGCGTGGCCGCGGCGTGGATTTCGATCAGGTGCGCGTCTACCAGGCTGGCGACGATGTGCGCAGCATCGACTGGCGCGTGACCGCGCGCACCCAGGAGCCGCACACCAAGCTGTTCCATGAAGAACGCGAGCGACCCATTTTCATTCTGGTGGAACAGAGCCGCCGCCTGTTCTTCGGCTCCGGGCAGATGTTCAAGTCGGTACTGGCGGCGCAGGCTGCAGCACTGATCGGCTGGGCGGCGCTTGAGCACAACGACCGGGTCGGCGGCCTGGTGTTCGGCGACAACGAGCATTACGAAATCAAACCGCGACGCAGCAAGCAAAGCCTGCTGCAATTACTCAACCGCCTGGTGCGGGTCAACCAGTCGCTGCACACCGAAATCCCGGCCGAAGGCGACGCGTTCGGCACCGCCCTGCGCCGTGCTCGAGAAGTGCTGCGCCCTGGCAGTCTGGTGATCGTGCTCTGCGACGAACGCGCTCTGTCCGATGCGGCCGAGCAACAATTGACCTTGCTGGCGCGGCACAGCGACCTGCTGTTGCTGCCGCTGTCCGATCCGCTGGACCGCGCCCTGCCGGCAGCCGGGCTGCTGCGCTTTGCTGAACGTGGCGCGCAGCTGGAGCTCGACACCCTCAACCCGGAATTGCGTCGGGCCTACCGCGTTCAGGGCGAAGAACGCTCTGCGCGCTGGGAGCTGCTGGCCCAGAAACTGAGGGTTCTGCTCATGCCGTTGAGCACCCAGTTCGAACTGGTCGAACAGCTGCGCGAATACCTCAACGCTCAGCGCCCGGTAAAGCGCAAATGAATCCTCTGGATAAACTGCAGCCGCTCATCGCCCCCGAAGCGGTCGGTTTCTGGCCGCCTGCGCCGGGCTGGTGGCTGCTATTGCTGCTGATCCCCGCCTTGGGCTGGGGCGCGTGGCGTCTGCGCACGCTGCTGCCGGTCAAAGCCAGCAAAAGTCGTAGCGAACAACCGCTGGACCCGGTGCGGGTCGCCGCGCTGGCCGAACTGGCCAGTCTGCCCAAACCCTACGACGGTGCACCCGCTGGCGCCTGGCTGCAGCAGATCAACGGCCTGCTCAAACGTCTGTGCCGCAACCATTATCCTCACAGCCAGAGCCACACCCTCAACGGCCGCAAATGGCTGGCGTTCCTCGACAATCGCTGCCCCGCCGCGGGCCTGACACGCTGGATGATTCTGGTCGAAGGCGCCTACAAACCCGAGTGCAAACTGGACGACAAGGCCATCACCGGCCTGACCCAGGCGGTCGACACCTGGATTCGCAAACATGTTTGAGCTCGTCTGGCCCTGGATTTTCGCCCTGCTGCCGCTGCCCTGGCTGATGCGTTTTCTGCTGCCGATGGCCGACAGTGGCGAAGCCGCGCTGAAGGTCAGTTTCCTCAACGAGCTCGAAGGGCTCAGCGGGCGGCGAGCCAAGGCCAATCTGCCCGCGTGGCGACAGCGCTCGCCTTTCCTGCTGATCTGGCTGTTGCTGCTGATGGCAGCTGCACGACCGCAGTGGCTGGGCGAACCGCTGCCGGTGGCCGCCAGTGGTCGGGATCTGCTGGTCGCTGTGGACGTCTCCGGCTCGATGGATTATCCGGACATGCAGTGGAAGAGCGACGAAGTCAGCCGACTGGTACTGGTTCAGCATCTGCTGGGCGATTTTCTCGAAGGGCGCCAGGGTGACCGGGTCGGCCTGATTCTTTTCGGCAGCCAGGCCTTCGTTCAGGCGCCACTGACTTTCGACCGGCGCACTGTGCGCGTCTGGCTGGACGAAGCGAAAATCGGCATCGCCGGAAAGAACACCGCCATTGGCGACGCCATTGGTCTGGCGCTCAAGCGCCTGCGTCTGCGCCCCGCCAACAGCCGGGTACTGGTGCTGGTCACCGACGGCGCCAACAACGGCGGACAGATCGACCCGATCACGGCCGCACGGCTGGCGGCCGACGAAGGCGTGCGAATCTATACCATCGGCATCGGTTCGGACCCGGACAAAAACGGCATTCAGGGACTGCTGGGCCTCAACCCGAGCCTGGACCTCGATGAGCCAACGCTCAAGGACATCGCCGGCCTCAGTGGCGGCCAGTATTTCCGGGCCCGTGATGGCGACCAACTGGAAAAGATCCGTGTCACGCTCGATTCGCTGGAGCCTGTCGCCCAACAGCCCACGCAAGCGCGACCGGCTCAGGTGCTCTATCAATGGCCGCTTTCGGCTGCGCTGCTGTTGAGCGTATTGCTGGTGATCCGCGGACTGTGGCCGACCAACGCCGTGCAACGTCTGTTGACGCGCCTGCGCACGTTCGCTTGGCGGGAGCGCCTCGAGCGCCTCTGGAGGTCGCGATGATCGCATCTCTCTGGCCGCACTGGTTTCGTCCAGGCTGGTTGCTGATCACGCCGTTGCTGGCGCTGCTCATCTGGCAGCTCTGGCACCGCCAGAAACGTGCAGGTCGCTGGCAGATCATTCTGCCCACAGCCTTTCACGCGGTGCTGCTTAATGGCAGTCGCGGCAGCAACAGCAAGCTGCCATGGGTGGTGCTGGGGCTGGCCTGGCTGCTGGCGCTCGCCGCGCTGCTCGGCCCCAGCTGGCAGCGTGTCGAGCAGCTCAGCCAGAAACCGGTCGACCCGCTGGTGGTGATACTGGAACTGACGCCGCAAATGCTCGCCACTGACATCTCGCCAACACGGCTGGAACAGGCGCGCCGCAAATTGCTCGACCTGCTGCAAGTGCGCAGCGATTCACAGACCGCCATCGTCGTCTACGCGGGCAGCGCGCATACGCTGGTGCCGCTGTCCGACGATCTGGTCACCAGCCATAACTTGCTGGAAGCGATCAGACCTTCGATCATGCCAGTGGCGGGTCAGCGCGCCGATCTGGCGGTCGGCAAAGCGCTGCACCTGCTCAAACAAGGCGCGCTGGGTCAGGGCCGGATTCTGCTGATCGGCTCTTCGTTGAGCGAGCAGGAACGCGACGGCATTCGTCAGGCATTGCGCGGTCAGTCGCCGCCTTTGTTGATGCTCGGGATTGGTACGGCTGAAGGCGCGCCGGTGACTCAGGAAAACGGCAGCCTGCTGAAGGACGATCAAGGCGCGATCATGGTGCCGCGCCTGGACAGCACCAGTCTCAATGAGTTTGTCGATCAGGTCGGCGGCAGCTATCGTCAGGCGCGAACCGATGACGAAGACCTGCGCAGTCTGGGTCTGCTCGCCAGCCCGCAGCGCGTCCGCAGTGACGGGCAGATCGTGCAGCTCGACACCTGGGCCGATCAGGGTCACTGGTTTTTGCTGCCGTTACTGTTGATCGCTGCGTGCGCCGGGCGACGCGGCTGGCTGTTTTGTCTGCCGCTGCTGTTCATGTTTCCGCAAACCAGCCAGGCCTTTGAATTTCAGGACCTGTGGCTGCGTCCGGACCAGCAGGGCCAGCGCCTGCTCGAACAGCGTCGACCGGCCGAGGCCGCGCAACGCTTCGAAAACCCACAATGGAAAGGGGTGGCGTTTTACGAAGCCGGGGACTATGCCACCGCTGCCCAGCGTTTCGCCGAAGGCAACAGCGCCGCAGACCATTACAATCGCGGCAATGCGCTGGCCCGCAGCGGTGAGCTGGAAGCGGCGCTGGACGCCTACGAACAGGCACTGGAGCGTCAGCCCGACTTCCCGGCGGCACAGAGCAATCGCGCTCTGGTGCAGAGCCTGCTGGATCAGGCAGATGCCGCACGGCCCGAGCAGAACGAGCCGCAAAAGACCGAGCAGGACGATGCCGGTCAGCAGGCTGCGCAGGATCAGACCAGCAGCAGTTCGCCTGCCGAACAGGACACCGCTCAGCCGAGCGAAGACAGCAACAGCGACAGCCTTGCTCCGGACACGTCCGGCATGCAGGCGTCAGGTTCGTCGACGGATGACGAACAGACCACTCGCCCGCCCTTGCAACCCGCCGATAACACCCTTAGCGGTGAGCGACGTCAGGAGCTGGAGCAGTGGCTGCGCCAGATCCCGGACGATCCGGGCGAACTGCTGCGGCGCAAATTCCGCTACGAACAGCAACATCAGGAAAAGACCCGATGAGTCGCGTGTACACCTTACTGACCGGCCTGTTACTGAGCCTGGTCGCTTTGTCTTCCTTGGCTGCGGAGCTGACGGCCAGTGTTGACCGCACGCGTCTGAATGCGGGTGAAACGGTCGAGCTGACGCTGGAAACCGACGACGTCACCCAGTTCGGCAAGCCCGACCTGAACGTGCTGGACGGCAATTTCGAGGTGCGCGATACACGTCAGGTCAACCGGCTCACGACGCTGGGAACCAACAATCAGGCGACTACGCGCTGGATCGTCACCCTGCTGCCGCGCCAGACCGGTAGCGTGACGATTCCGGCCCTGCAACTGGGCGAGCTGAAAAGCCAGCCTCTGACCCTGCAAGTCATACAAAGCGAGCCCAAGGAGCAGGAGCGCCAACTGGCTCCGGTGTTCATCGAGGCGACGCTCGATCAGGACAGTGTCTACGTTCAGGCCCAGGCCGTGCTGACCCTGCGCATCTATCATTCGGTGCAACTGTTCGATGACAGCAGCCTGAGTCCGCTGCAAGTACCCGATGCACGCATCGAGAAGCTGGGCGATTCGCGAACCTACGAAAAACTGATCAATAACGTACGTCACGGCGTCATCGAGATGCGTTACGCGCTGTATCCCCAGCACAGTGGCGTGCTGACCATCCCGGCGCAGGTGTTCAGTGCGACTCAGGTGCAGGCTCAGCCCGCCAGCGCGCAGAGTCAGGACGCCAACCCGTTCGGCCCGCAGCCGGGCAAGGTGATGCGGGTCAGTTCCGCCGAAGTCCCGCTCAGCGTCAAGGCGGTTCCTGCGGATTACCCCACGCATGTGCCGTGGCTGCCGGCACGCAGCATCAGCCTTGAAGAGAGCTGGAGTCCGGAGCCGGGCAAGACCCAGGTTGGCGACTCCCTGACTCGCACGATCATTCTCAAGGCCGAGGGCCTGGCCGGGGCGCAGTTGCCACCATTGCCGCCCACCGATGTGCCCGGCCTGCGCCGCTACCCCGACCAGCCACAGTTGCGCAATCTGCCCAGCGAACGCGGCCTGATCGGCACCCGCGAAGAACGCGAAGCACTGGTCCCGGCTCGCGCCGGGGCCATCGATCTGCCTGCGGTGGAAGTCACCTGGTGGAACACCCGCGAGGACCATCTGGAACACACCAGCCTGCCCGCCCGTACCCTGCAGATCAGCACCAATCCCGGCCTGAGCGTGGATACGCCGGTCAGCAACGACATGGGTGGCCTGACCGTCATCGGCCCGCCGGTCTGGCCATGGCAGATGAGCACCCTGTTCTTCGCCTGCACCACGCTGCTGGGTCTGGTGCTCTGGTGGCGGGCGCGTGGCCAACCGGCAATCGCCAGAACCGTGCAGGCCGGTCCAAGTCCGCGTACCGTGCTCGACGACCTCAAGCGCGCCTGTCTGGCCAATGACCCGCAAGCCACGCGCCAGGCACTGGATGCCTGGGCACGCCAGCAGCCGGAAACCCTGGCCGACATGGCCGCCCGCTTCGTGCCGCTGTCCGATGCTCTGGATGGGCTCAACGGCGCGCTCTACAGTGAGACCGGCAAACTCTGGCTGGGCGAAGACTTGTGGCGGGCTGTACGCAGCCTGCCTGCCGCCGAACATATTCAGGACCCGGCAGGCGATGCCGGGCTGCCGCCGCTGTATCCCAAGTGAGGATGCAGCCGGGCACTCCCTCTTCATGACAAGGTAAATCAATGCGTCTGTTCCACACCTCCGACTGGCATCTGGGTCAGAACCTTCACGGTCAGGAGCGGGATTTCGAACACGCCTGCTTTCTGACCTGGCTGCTGGCCCGTCTGGCCGAGCGGCAACCCGATGTGCTGTTGATCGCGGGCGACATCTTCGACACCGTCAACCCACCGGTCAAAGCCCAGGAACGCCTGTACGACTTCATCGTCAATGCCCACGAGCAAAACCCGTCGTTGACCATCGTGATGATCGCCGGCAACCACGACTCCGGTTCTCGCATCGAACTGCCCGCGCCCTTGATGCGCCGCCTGCGCACTCATGCTCTGGGGCGAGTGCTGTGGCTGGATGAAGGCGTGCTGGATGCCGAGCGCTTGCTGCTGCCGTTGCCCGACGCCGAAGGTGAGGTTCGCGCCTGGTGCCTGGCGCTGCCATTTCTGCGCCCCGCAGAAGTGACCGGCCCGACATTGGGCGACGATTACCTCAAAGGCATCGCCCGGGTTCACGAACGCCTGATCGAAGCCGCCAACCTCAAGCGCCAACCCGGTCAGGCGCTGATTGCCGTGAGCCATGCGCACATGGCCGGCGGTTCTGTATCGGAGGACTCCGAGCGCAGCCTGATCATCGGCAACGCCGAAGCCCTGCCTGCCAGCCTGTTCGGCCCGAGCATCACCTATGTCGCCCTCGGTCATCTGCACAAACCTCAGCGGGTCAACGGTGAGGAGCGCATTCGCTATAGCGGCTCGCCCATTCCGTTGTCCTTTTCGGAGATCGGCTACCCGCATCAGATTCTGGAAATCAACTGCGACGGTGAAACACTGACCAGCGTTGAAACCTGCCTGATCCCTCGCGCCGTCAATCTGCAACGCATGGGCCCTGCACCGCTGGCCGAATTGCTGGTGCAACTGGAAGGCTTGCCCAATGTCGATCTGCTGGCCGACCCGGATCGACAGCCGTGGCTGGAAGTGCGCGTGCGGCTGGACGAGCCGCAACCGGACCTGCGCAACCGGATCGAAACGGCGCTGCAGGGCAAGGCCGTGCGTCTGGTGCGCATCGGCGCCGAATACGCGGGCAAGGGCAGCGGCGCTGAAGGCGAAGATGACACGACACTGATCGAACTCGATCAGCTCAGCCCGCAGGAACTGTTCAGCCGTGCCTGGCAGGACAACTTCGGCAGCGAGGTCGATGAACAGACCCTGACCGATTTCGCCACGCTGTTGCGTGAAGTGCAGCAGGAGAGCGAACAGCCATGAAGATCCTCGCCATTCGCTTGAAAAACCTGGCCTCACTCGCAGGACCGTTCGAGCTGGACTTTACCGCAGAGCCCTTGGCCAGTGCCGGACTGTTCGCCATCACCGGCCCGACCGGGGCCGGCAAGAGCACGCTGCTCGACGCCCTTTGCCTGGCCCTGTTCGGTGCCATTCCGCGGTTGAGCAACATCGGCCAGTCCAAGGTTCCGGACATCGACGGCGACATCACCACCAGCGACCCGCGCACGCTTTTGCGCCGTGGCACAGGCAGCGGTTATGCCGAAGTCGATTTCATCGGCATCGACCAGCGCCGCTACCGGGCCCGCTGGGAAACCAACCGCGCCCGTGACAACGCAGCCAAGAAATTGCAGGCCAGCCGCCAGACCCTGACCGATCTGGACAGCGAGCAGATCCTCAGCAATCAGAGCAAGCGTGAGTTCGAACAGTTAATCGAAAGCCGGCTAGGCCTGAACTTCGAGCAGTTTACCCGCGCGGTCATGCTCGCCCAGAGCGAGTTCAGCGCCTTTCTCAAAGCCGACGACAAAGAGCGCAGCGAACTGCTGGAGAAGCTGACCAATACCGCGATCTACAGCCAGCTGGGGCGACGCGCTTACAGCAAGAGCAAGGAAGCCGAGGAAGCGCTCAAGGCACTGACGGCCCAAGCCAGCCACATCAGCCCGCTGCCTCCCGAGCAACTGGCCGATCTCGAAAACCGTATGAGCGATGCCCAGCAACAGCTCAAGGCCCATCAGGCGCGACAGCGGCAGCTGGAACTTCAACAACAGTGGCTGAGTGAACTGCATCGTCTGCGTGATGAACACCTCGCCGCTCAGGAAAGCCTGAACAGCGCGCAACAGGCCTGGAACGATCAGAGCAGCGAACGCCTGACGCTTGGCCAGCTCGAACGCCTGGGGCCGCAACGCCACCGCTTCGCTCGTCGGCTGACCTTGAACGCCAGGCTGGCGCCACTGGCTGAACAGATTCGTCAGCATCAAGAACAGCACGCCACGTTGCAGACCGACCGGCAGCAACTCGAAACCCGGCGCAGTGAAGCGCAGGCCCGGTTGCATCAGGCACAGCAGGCGCACAGTGAGGCCAGGCCACTGTTGCAGCAGGCCTTCGACGCGCAGAGCACCCTGAACCGTCTGGTTCAGGAAGTGAGCAAGACCGGCGCGCAGCATCAACAGGCCGAGCAACTCTGCGCCCAGGGTCAAGCCAGCCTGCAAACCCTGCTCGATCAGCAACAGCAGGTTGCCATACGGCTTGAGCGCATCGCCGAACAGCTTGAGCAGAGCAGCGAACTGGCGCCGCTGGCGCAAGGCTGGAACGCTTGGCGCGACCGCCTGAAAACCTTGACGCTGACCGCCAATCGCCTCAAGCACGGTCAGCACGAATTGCCCTCGCTGGAACAACGTGCGACCGACGCCGAACAGCAGTTGACCGAACAACGCGGCGCACTGGAGCTGCTGTACCGCGAGGCGGATTGTGAAGTCGCCGCTGTCACCGAACAGTTGCAGATTCTCGGCAGTTTGCTGCAGGACAACCGCAAGCAACAGCGCGCTTTCGAGGAACTGGCGCGTCTGTGGGCCAGCCAGCAGGACATCGACCGGCAGTTGGAAGATCTGGCCCGCCAGCAACAGGATGCTCAGCAGCAACGCGAGCACCTGGTCGCTCAGGGCATCAAGGTCAAAGATGAACTGACCGTCGCTGAACAGACACTGACCGTGACCCGGCAACTGCTGGAGCGCCAGCGTCTGGCCCGTAGCGCGAGCGTCGAAGAACTGCGCACCCAGTTGCAGGACGACCAGCCCTGCCCGGTCTGCGGCAGTGCCGAACACCCATGGCACAAACCCGAGGCGTTGCTGGAGAGCCTTACGCAGCACGACGAAGACGAACAGGCCAGCGCGCAGAAAGCCGTTGACGCGCTGACTGAACAACTCAATCAGTTGCGCGTGCAGGTCGGCGGGATCATTGTCCAGCAAAAGGAACTGCTGCGCCAGCACGAACAATTGATGCAGCGTCATCAGACACTCGCGCCGGATCTGCAAGCCCACCCGCTCGGCGCACAGTTGCTGGACTGCGAGGCTGCAACACGCGATGCCTGGCTCAGCCAGCAACTCACGCAACTGAACGAGGTCATCGGCGGCGACGAGCAGCGCCAGCAAGCCCTGCTCACGTTGCAAAAAGACGCTGCACGCCTGCAACAATCGGTGCAAACCGCGCAGGAAGCCAGCCAGACCGCCGCCCGCCATGTGGCCGATCAGCTTCAGCAACTGAACGCCGATCAACAGCGACTGGATGAGGAGCTGGCCGCGTTCGCGTCGCTGGTCCCGTCACAGACGCTGGAGGGCTTGCGCAGCGATGCATCGAGCACTGTGATGCAGCTTGAACAGCAGGTCATTCAACGCCTCGACCAGTTGGAGCAGCAAAGCGAAGAACAGCAGGAACAGCGCGAACGTCAGCAGCGCATCGACAACGAACAGGTCGAGCAAAAAAACCGCCTGCAACGCGTCAATGAACACCTGCAAGCGGTCACGGCCCTCAGCGAACAGCAGCAGGCCAGTGAGCAGGTGTTGGCCGGGCTGTTGGGCGATCACGCCACTGCAGAACAGTGGCAACAGACGCTGGAGCAGGCCGTCGAGCAGGCCAGACAGGTTGAAATGTCCACTGCGCAGGCCTTGCAGGACCTGCACAGCCAATCCATTCAACTGGCCGCCGAGCTGAAATCCGGCGAGCAGCAGCATCAGGCGTTGCAGCAGGAACGGACGGAACTCGACACGCTGCTCAGTGACTGGCGCAGTCAGCACAGCGAACTGGACGACGCGGCGCTCGACACCCTGCTCACCTACGACAACGAGCATGTCGAGCATTTGCGCCAGCAATCGCAGGCGACCGAAAAAGCCCTCGAACAAGCCAAAGTCCTGCTCAATGAGCGTGAACAGCGCGTGCAGCAGCATCAGGCGCAACACAGCGACGTGACCGACAGCGCCACATTGACCGAGGCGCTGCGCCAGGCCCAGGAACAGACAGAGCACGGTGAGCTGCGCTGCGCCGAACTGCGTGCCGAGCTGAACGAAGACCTGCGGCGGCGCAATGCGAACAGCGAATTGCAGACGCGCATCAACGAGGCCACCGGTGAATATCAGCGCTGGGCACGCCTCGCCGCCCTGATCGGCTCCGCTGAAGGAGACAAGTTCCGCAAGATCGCTCAGGCCTACAACCTTGATCTGCTGGTGCATCACGCCAACGCTCAATTGAAACAACTGGTGCGTCGTTATCGTTTGAAACGCGGCGGCAGCATGCTCGGCCTGCTGGTGCTGGACACCGAGATGGGCGACGAAACACGTTCGGTGCATTCGCTGTCCGGCGGGGAAACCTTTCTGGTATCGCTGGCCCTGGCGCTTGGCCTGGCCTCCATGGCATCCAGCACATTGCGCATTGAATCGCTGTTCATCGACGAAGGTTTTGGCAGTCTGGACCCTGAATCGCTGCAACTGGCCATGGATGCACTGGACGGGCTGCAAGCACAGGGCCGCAAGGTCGGCGTCATCTCCCACGTTCAGGAAATGCATGAGCGCATCCCGGTGCAGATCAAGGTCAGGCGTCAGGGCAACGGACTGAGCACCATCGAAGTCGCCAGCTCATGACACCGGTGCTTTACTCCTTCCGCCGCTGCCCGTACGCCATGCGCGCCCGCATGGCGTTGCACTACGCGGGATGCCAGGTCGACATCCATGAAGTCAGCCTCAAGGCCAAGCCGCCGGAAATGCTCGAGCGCTCACCCAAGGGCACGGTGCCGGTGCTGATCCTGGCCGACCGGGTTCTGGAACAGAGCCTGGACATCATGCATTGGGCATTAGCGCAGCACGATCCGGATGACTGGCTGCGGGCAGATGATCCTGTGGCACGCCAGCAGATCGCCGATCTGATCGAAGAGAACGACCACGTTTTCAAGCTGAACCTGGACCGCTACAAGTACGCCGTTCGTTACCCGGAGCAGCCGCCCGAACATTACCGCGAACAGGGCGAAGTGTTCCTGCACACGCTGGAACAACGCCTGCAAACGGGCACTTGCCTGATAGGCGAGCGGCAGACACTGGCCGACATTGCCATCGCGCCGTTCGTTCGTCAGTTCTGCTTTGTCGATCCGCACTGGTTCGAACACAGTCCCTACCCGGCAGTGCGCGACTGGCTGCAGCGTTTTCTGGATTCGGCGCTGTTCGAAGCGGTCATGCGCAAGTAAGCCGACGATGCGGATGCCGGTTCAGACTATCGAAAAGACGCCGCCGGTTTCGACAGGCCATTGCTCTGACTGTTGAGGGGCAATGGTCAGCAGCATCTTGTGAGACGTGGCCCGCTCGATCGCGTGGTTCAGTTCATGGCGACTTTCGATGCAACGTGCAATCGCACCCACCGAATTCTGCCCGGCACCCAATAACGAACTTCCATTGATCATCACTGCAAGACCGGCTGTGACCCACAGATTGGCGCCACTCACGATGCGCGCTCCTGCACCACTGTCACGGGTTGTTTGACATCGACCCAGGAAGCTTCAGGCGCCGAACGGGTCGGGGATCCAAAGTGTGGATTCATGCTGGTAACAGTGACCACTGCAATGAACACGACATAAAGGGCGATGGCGATGTAGGCGCCCTGTTTAATGGAATAGAGAATGGCAGTGGCCATGGGTGTTGCTCCGTAGTGTGTTTCCTTGCCGACAGGATCGCCCCAATACGGATGCTTTAAAAACGATGGATTGGCATACCGGATATCAGTTGGTTTAATGATTGAGCGCGGCCATCGACTTGATAGGAAAACTACTTACTGGGGCGTTATCAGGATCGCCCTCCAGGCTCTGCACGAAAAATCGAGCCTGTTTTTAACGCAGCATCACCGATGCGCAGCCACTTTTCGTAAATAGCCTAATGATCGGCACACAAAAAAATCCCCGTTACGGATGAAGTAACGGGGATAAGGGGATTCAACACTTTCGCGAGCAGGCTCACGTAACAGTCCATGCATGGCCTGCCACGCAATGGGCAGAGGTCGCATGGACCTGTCTGGGCGAACATGCTCGCGAAAGCATTGGTGTTCACGAATCCATTCCCCGGTATCGAAAACCTTCGTTAACGGGGAATGGATTCACGCACGTTTCATTGCGCGGACTTGTGATCCAGCGCAGCGTAGAAGTTGGCACTCTGTTGCAGGTACTTGGGTGTATACGTCTGTGTGGCGTGAGTTTTCTTGTCACTGACATCCACACTGGCACTGGCGGGAAGTGCAACAGATGCGGAAATAGCCGATGCAGCAATGATGGAGAAAAGATTGAAGTTCATGTTGATCACCTCTCTGAGTGAGTGCCGCACCCGATAACGGTGCCGCTGTTGAGTTCTGGCCTTCTTGGCCGTGAGTCAAACTTACGCCTGAGGCTGGATCAGCAAAAATCTTTTGTGGCACTAACTCATATCATCAAGATTGATAACGGCTCCAGCCCGCGATTTTCGCGGGCTGGACGCTGTGTATCCTATTTGTCACCCAGAAAATGCAGATACGAGGGTGCATCCACATCGAATGTCTGCACCGTTTCGCCGATCAGTCCGGTTTGCGGATCGCGGCGCACGGTCACGATCTGATTACTTTTCTGATTGGCGAACAGCATGAACGTGCCGCTGGGGTCAAAGCTGAACTCACGTGGCTCCTTGCCCTCGACTGAACGACGCTGGATTTCTTCGAGTTGTCCGCTGGCAGGATCGATGCGGAACACCACGACCTGATTGGCATCGCCGCGGTTGGTCACGTACAGGAACTTGCCGTCGGGCGACGTGTGCAAGGCACCGCCGCCGTTCTTCTGCTCAACGCCCTTGTTCTTCATGTCGACGATCTGGGTCTGCTTGAACGCGCCGTCCAGGTAATCGAACACCACCACCTGCGCAGACATTTCCAGCACCAGCCAGGCATGCTTGCCCTCGCGGCTGAACAGCACATGGCGCGGACCACTGCCCGCTGGCAATTGCACGGTCGGGACTTTGGCGGGCTGCAGCGGTTTGCTCTGATCGGCGTCGTAACGGTAGACGAACAGCTTGTCAGCCCCCAGATCGGCAGACACGACATACTTGTCATCCGGTGTCGGCACGGCCAAGTGTACGTGAGAGGACATCTGACGCTCAGGATTGACCTTGCTGCCAGGGCCCAGCGGCAGTACCTGAACCGATTCGCCCAATCGGCCATCCTTGCCAACCGGCATGACCGTCAGCGCGCCACCCGGATCGGGATTGACGGCGTAGTTGGCCACGAACAGGTAACGTCCGTCCTTGCTCAGGCTCGAGTGCGTCGGCTCCTCGCCCTTGGTCTGGACCTGATTGATCGGGGTGACGTTGAAGGTCTCGGGGTCGATGGCGAAACTGCTGACTTTACCGACCGTATCTTTCTGGCCAGGACCGTTTTCGTTGACGACATACAGATAGCGCCCGTCTTTGGAAGCGGTCAGCCAGGACGGATTTTCAGCCTTGATCACCTGACGGGGCGTGGTATCGATCATGCCGGTTTTGCTGTCGAAGCCAAAACGGTAGATCCCCTCGCTCTTTCCTTGGGTATAGGAACCCAGCAGTAGTTCGGAGTCGGTCATGGGTTGGGCCTGCAAGGTAAAAGCACTCATGGCACTGGCCATCGCCAGCCAAGGCAATATTTTATGGGGCATGGGGGGGCATCCCTTTTTGTTGAAGTTATGACGCCTGTCACGCGACGTTCAGCTCTATGACACCCAAGTGAACGGTCTAGTTTTATCTTGGGCAGATGAGTTAGTCCTTTTATCCTTCGGGCTGCTGAAGTCGTGCGTGTCGATCGGTGGACAGCAGCCATGGCAGGTCGATGCCCGGAACCAGCGTGGCCACGAAAACCTGAGTGTGTTGCGTGAGCTGCCTGATCTGACCGACGGGATCGAGACTTACGCCCGCCAACAGCAAGGCAATGACCAGCCCGCTGACCGGCACACGCCGATGCAAGGGTTTGAGGCCGCGTCGCGTGATCGGCAACAGCAGCACCAGACCGATCAGAAACCACACGAACAGCCGCGGCATGAGTTGCGGCCGATCCAGACCGACCTCCCACAACGCCCACACGGTGCTCAATAACAGCATCAGCGTGAACAGCCAGACCGCGAAACGCAGCCCGATCACCAACAACACGCCAATGGCCGAGAAGCCAAATCCGCACAACATGTAATAGAACGAACCACCAAGACCGGACAGCCTGAAGCCGCCAATCAGCATGGCCACGCCGAGCATCAGCAGCAGAACACCCAGAAACGTCGGCAACAGACGTGCACGACTCAACGCACCTTGAGTAGACATTGGATCTCCCTATCGATTTGATCTGGCCCCATCCATTGGGCCGACACTGGCATGGCCAGTGTGTGAAACGTCGTTATTCCCTGGCGACACAGCCCGCCAGGGCAATAAGAAAAGGCAAGCACATCCGTGTGTGCAAGACGCGAACCGTCTGTCATGACGTCACGCCAGGCACCCTGTTAACCGCGCCGGTGCTGTCAGCCAGCAATAGGCACGGGGGGCGTGAATCTAACGGTTAACCGGTGACGCGCGCTTGATCTGGATCAAGCTTCGTCGGCATCGTCTTCGTCGGACGGCGTGAAGGCGTCGAGGCAGACGATCCGATGATCGGCATTGCCATCGTTGACGACCCAGCTCTGCAGTGATTCGTCGAAGCTGGCAGCCTTCACCTGGTCCAGCGTGAAACGCCACATCTTGCGCTCGCGACCGTCCATGCACTCGATGTTCAGTTCGTCGCCCAGCGAGAAATCCCAGGCATGCAGGCCGTCGATTTCGAGCATCGAGGACGTTTTAAGGGCAGCGAGCAAGGTGTCCGGGGTGGTGGTCATGAGGGTTTCCAGCCTGCAAAAACGCGAATAATAGGGCAATAGCGCGCTGAGTTGCCATGATCTTTCGCATGGGGCCGAGTGCGAAGAACGGACGTGGAGCGTCCTGGCGGCATCCCCGCGCGGGAGCGTGGGGATGATCATGCCGACACTGCGCTTCGGCACGCAGCCGGGACGCTGCGTGTCACATCACGGCCATGACGCAGAACGTCAGGGCTTGAACTCAACTTACAGCTTGCCGACCCCGCCGGGCTGAAACACCGCTTCGCTCGGCGCCAGGCCATTGACCAGCGGCTTGCCGAATTCGGCCTGACTGACTTCGAACCGGTCGCCCGGCTGGGTGCGCACGCCGTCGGCAAAGGACAGGGTCGCGGTGCCGAAGAAATGCACGTGCACATCACCCGGACGCAAAAACTGGGCGTATTTGAAATGGTGGTACTCGAGATTTTCCAGGCTGTGGCACATGTTGGCCTCGCCGCTGAGAAATTCCTTCTCCCACAACACTTCACCATTGCGCCAGATCCGGCTGGTGCCGGACAGGTTCTGCGGCAGCTCACCGACTCGCAGTTCAGGGCCGAACGAGCAGGCGCGCAACTTGGAATGAGCCAGGTACAGGTAGTTACGGCGCTCCATGATGTGGTCGGAGTATTCGTTGCCAATCGCAAACCCGAGCCGATAAGGCTTGCGGTCATAACCGATGACGTACAGGCCGCTCAGTTCCGGCTCTTCGCCGCCATCCTCGGCGAACGGCGGCAGCGAGAAGGATTCGCCCGGCCGCACCACAATGCTGCCATCGCCCTTGTAAAACCATTCCGGCTGCACGCCAGCCTGCCCCGCTTGCGGCTTGCCACCCTCCACGCCCCACTTGAAGATACGCATGGTGTCGGTCATCGCTGACTCGTCGCCAGACTGCTGGTGCATCTTGTCCCGCGCGGAAGCGCTGCCGAGGTGCGTCAACCCGGTACCGCTGACCAGCAGGTGCGCCGGATCCGGATGGTCCAGCGGCGGCAGAATCCGGCGCTCTTCAAGCAATTGCGCATAATCATGAGCATTGCCGAACCCGAGTCCCTCAACCTGCTGTGCCAGACCCGAGCCCGCCTTGATGGCCGCCAGCGCCAGTTCCCGGACACTCTCGGCCCCCTGCACTTCACGGACCTGCCCGCCGTCCACCAGACCGACCCGACGCTGACCGTTGCTCAATTCGAATTGTACCAACCGCATGGAAATCTCCTTTCAGACAGAGTGGAAAGCCGGACCTACCGCACCTTGGCGCTGGCAGCGAATTCGGACGCTGGCAGCACATGCTTGCGCTCCAGCACGTGATAGACGATGCCGGTCAACACCAGCCCGAACACCATGACGCCGGACAGGAAGTACAGACCCGAGGCCAGGCTGCCCGTCAGCTCTTTCAACGCACCGATCACGAACGGACCAATGTAGCCGCCCAGGTTGCCGACCGAGTTGATCAACGCGATACCGGCCGCCGCACTGGCACCGGCGAAGAAGCGCCCCGGCAGGGTCCAGAACACGGCCGTGCAGGAAAACAGCGCGAAGGCCACCACGCACAGCGCGGCCAGTTGCGCAACCGGCATACTCAGCCAGGCACTGCAGAACAGGCCGATGGCGCCCAGCACATAAAGCACCGCCAGATGACCATAGCGGTCGTTGAGACGATCGGAACTGCGCGGCACGATGAGCAAGCCGATGATGCCGAAGATGTAGGGCACCGAAGACACGAAACCGGTGGTCAGGTCACTGCCGCCAAACTGCTTGATCAGCGTCGGCAGCCACAGGCCAAGGCCATAGATACTCAGTGTGACGGGCAAATAGAACAGCGCCAGCAGCAACACACGCTTGTCCTTGAGCGCGTGCAAAGGGTTGCCGTGACGGGTCTGGCCGTACTCTTCCAGATCCTTTTTCAGCTCACCGGTCAGCCAGTCTTTCTCGGCCTGGCTCATCCATTTGACCTGCTGCGGACCGTCCGGTAACCAGCGCAGCACCGGCCAGGTCAGCAGGATCGCAGGGGTGCCGATCACAATGAACAGCCACTGCCAGCCGTGCAGGCCAAGCACCCCGTCCATGCCCAGCAGACCGCCAGACACCGGTCCGGTGATCATCATGGCGATGGGTTGCGAGAGAATGAACAAGCCGAGGATCTTGCCGCGATGGCGAACCGGAAACCACTGAGTGATGTAATACAGCACGCCGGGAAAGAAGCCCGCTTCGGCCGCGCCCAGCAGAAAGCGCATGACATAGAAGCTGTGCGGTCCCTGCACGAACGCCATACCGATGGTGATCGCGCCCCAGGTAATCATGATCCGGGCGAACCAGCGGCGCGCACCGAAACGTTCAAGCATGAGGTTGCTGGGGATTTCCAGCAGAAAATAACCGATGAAGAACAGGCCGGCACCCAGTCCGTACGCCGCGTCGCCAATACCGATGTCAGCGCCCATGTGCAGCTTGGCGAAACCCACGGCGGAACGGTCTACGTAAGCGATCAGGTAGAGCAGGATCAGAAAGGGAATCAGCTTGAAGGTGATGCGACGTATAAGCCGCAATTCCTGGCTCATGTAGGCGGTCTCCGATTGTTTTTGTTATGGAACCTGCGGGGATCGTCTCTGGCCCGGGTGCTGTTATGACGCAACACACAGGCGAGGATCGTCCCTCAATTGAAAACGACTATATAGTAATACTATTTAAACTGACAACTCTTCCAATCGGCGTTTTTTAGGCTTACCTTAGCCAGCAGCATCGACATTAAGTCTTACAATAAGAGAGCCGATCATGTCTGACTCCGATAAAAAACCGACCCTCCGCTCTGCCCAGTGGTTTGGCACCGCCGACAAGAACGGCTTCATGTACCGCAGCTGGATGAAGAATCAGGGCATCGCCGATCATCAGTTTCAAGGCAAGCCGATCATCGGCATCTGCAACACCTGGTCTGAGCTGACGCCCTGCAACGCCCATTTCCGTCAGATTGCCGAACACGTCAAACGCGGCGTGATTGAGGCAGGTGGCTGGCCGGTGGAATTCCCGGTGTTCTCCAACGGCGAATCCAACCTGCGCCCCACCGCGATGTTCACCCGTAACCTGGCAAGCATGGACGTCGAAGAAGCGATTCGGGGCAATCCGATCGATGGCGTGGTGCTGCTGACCGGTTGCGACAAGACAACCCCTGCCCTGCTGATGGGCGCAGCCAGTTGCGACATTCCGGCCATCGTCGTGACCGGCGGGCCGATGCTCAACGGTAAGCACGAGGGCAAGGACATCGGCGCCGGTACGATCGTCTGGCAGATGCATGAATCCTACAAAGCCGGGCTGATCAGCCTGGATGAGTTCCTTTCCGCCGAAGCCGGCATGTCCCGTTCGGCAGGCACCTGCAACACCATGGGCACCGCCTCGACCATGGCCTGTATGGCCGAATCGCTGGGCACCTCGCTGCCGCACAACGCGGCGATTCCTGCCGTGGACTCGCGACGTTACGTGCTGGCGCACATGTCCGGCATGCGCGCTGTGGAAATGGTCCGCGAAGACCTGCGTCTGTCGAAGATCCTGACCAAGGCCGCGTTCGAAAATGCTATCCGGGTCAATGCCGCGATTGGCGGCTCGACCAACGCGGTCATCCACCTCAAAGCCATAGCCGGTCGCATCGGCGTCGATCTGGAGCTGGACGACTGGACCCGCGTTGGCAAGGGCATGCCGACCATCGTCGACTTGCAGCCGTCCGGACGGTTTCTGATGGAAGAGTTCTACTACGCGGGCGGCCTGCCTGCCGTGTTACGGCGCATGAACGAAGCCGGTTTGCTGCCCAATCCCGATGCATTGACCGTCAACGGCAAGAGCATTGGCGAGAACACCTGCCATTCACCGATCTACGGCGAAGATCAGGTCATCCGTGCACTGGACAACCCGATTCGCGCCGACGGCGGTATCTGCGTGCTGCGTGGCAACCTTGCACCCCTGGGCGCCGTGCTCAAGCCTTCTGCCGCCACACCGGCGTTGATGCAGCATCGTGGCCGTGCGGTGGTATTCGAGAATTTCGAGATGTACAAGGCGCGCATCAACGATCCCGATCTGGACATCGATGCGACCTCCGTCATGGTCCTCAAGAACTGCGGGCCGAAGGGTTATCCGGGCATGGCGGAGGTCGGCAACATGGGCCTGCCCGCCAAGCTGCTGGCGCAGGGCGTGACCGACATGGTGCGGATTTCCGATGCGCGTATGAGCGGCACGGCCTATGGCACCGTGGTCTTGCACGTCGCGCCGGAAGCGGCGGCAGGCGGACCGCTGGCGGTGGTGCAGGAAGGCGACTGGATCGAACTGGACTGCGCCAGCGGCCGTTTGCATCTGGATATTCCCGAAGCCGAACTGGCCGCTCGTCTCGCCGACTGGCAGGCCCCGTCGCAACTGTTGGTCGGAGGTTATCGCCAGATGTACATCGACCACGTCATGCAGGCCGACCAGGGGTGTGACTTCGATTTCCTGATCGGCTGCCGGGGCGCCGAAGTGCCAAGGCACTCTCACTAGCCGCAATGGCGGTCGTCCGCTTCGCAGACGCAGACGACCGCCGTAGGCTTTTCGCAGTGGTATGATGCGCGGCACTCACCGCCAGGATCGACGTGCGTTCCCATGGATTATCGAAAGCCTTCCGACCGTAAAAGCATGCATGCGCGCATCGTCCAGGAACTGGGCATGCAGATTGTTTCCGGTCGCTTCAAACCCGACGAAAAACTGCCCGCCGAGGCGCTGCTGTGCGAAGAGTATGCCGTCAGTCGTCCAGTGCTGCGTGAAGCCACGCGCGTTCTGGTTGCCAAAGGCCTGGTCTACTCGCGCCCGCGCGTCGGCACCGTGGTCAAGGCCCGCCGGGAATGGCACCTGCTCGATCCGGATGTGTTGCACTGGGTGATGCAGAGTTCGCCGCAGAATGAGTTTTTCAATCTGTTGACCAGCGTGCGCGCTGTGATCGAGCCTGCGGTTGCAGCCCTGGCGGCGCAACACGCCACGGACGATGAGATCGATTCGATTCATGAGGCTTACCAGCGCATGGAAGCCGCTGCAACGCCGGAAGACTTGTTGCAACCTGACCTGGACTTCCACAGCCGCATCGCCGATGCGACCCACAACGATCTGTTGGCTCATCTGTGCAACATGTTGTCCCTGGCGCTGCGCGAAGCACTCAAGTACTCCAACAAGCGGCCCAACCTGCACGAGCTGGCAATGCCGCGTCACAAGGCCATCCTCACCGCCATCCAGAACCGCGACGCCCTCGGCGCCCGCCATGCCTCGCTGGTGCAACTGGATGATGCGCGCAATGCGCTGAGCGTGGTGCTGGGCGGGGTTTGACACCCGTGGGAGCGCGTATGTCCGCGAATCCCCGGACATGCACGCTCGCAACACCGTCACTCCACGCAAGTCCACCCACCTCCCCGTGGGAGCCAACTGTCTTTCATCATCCTCCGATGAATGGGCATTTTATGATGCCATCGCGGATATATTCCGCGATGGCGGGCCAAGCCCGCCCCACTCAAACCGCATGATCACGC
>NZ_MUIO01000103.1 GCF_002087235.1 Pseudomonas floridensis
CCCTCATCGCTCACGCGGTAAGGGGTTTTGTCTTTGTGGCGTTTATAAATCAAACGCTTGCTCAGCACTCCTCTTGTAAGCGTCCGGTGAAGTCAGGTTGATACAACCGGATTCGTGGCGCTCATTCCAACGGCAGTGGGCGATCTGTGATGACGTGTTTCATTACCAAGGTCGAGGTTAGCCGCTGTACATTTGGCAGCCTCGATAACTCCTCATCATAGAGCTTCTGAAACGCCGGAAGGTCTGCGGTTACGACCATTAGCAGGTAGTCCGGATCACCAAACAGTCGTTGAGCTTGGACGATGTAGGGAATGCTTGGTAAGGCTTTTTCGAAGTCTGCTACGGCCTGCTGATGCCCTTCTTGTAACGTCACGAACACCAGTGAAGAGAAATTGAGCCCTAGCTCGGGGGCAGAGAGGTGGGCGCGGTATCCCTTGATCACTCCAGCCTCTTCTAAAGCGCGAACTCGTCGATGGCAAGGGGACAAGCTCAGCCCCACGCGCTCGGCCAAGTCCGTGAGTGACTGGCGACCATCTCCTTGCAGCTCCGCAAGAATCTTCCTATCAATTCGATCCATTTCGTAAAACCTTCCACGGCCTTAGGGCTCTGCGAGTAACTACGCAAGATAATAACACCAGACTTTCTTTATCCTTCTATCTCAGTTTCTACCAGGGCCGAAGGTGCCGTACTGGTGATGAGCGAGAGGAAAATTGATCGTGAGCGCTTCTTTGATGATGGCCTTCTGGGCCGTTTCGTTTCTGTTTGTTATCACCCCAGGGGCTGATTGGGCTTACGCCATTTCAGCGGGTTTGCGAGGCCATACCGTGGTGCCTGCGGTATTGGGCATGCTCTCAAGCCATGTTCTCGCGACATTGATCGTAGCGGCGGGTGTGGGTGGCCTGCTGGTGAAAATCCCTTATGCGTTGTTGACGCTTACGCTGATGGGGGCTGCTTATCTCTTGTGGCTAGGCTTTAACATGCTGCTCAAACCCTCAGTTCCCGCTCAAGGGTACGCCGCAGATGATGGAGGCTGGATCACCTGGGCATTCAAGGGACTTTGTGTGAGCGGCCTGAACCCAAAAGTGCTGCTGCTGTTCCTGGCTTTGCTGCCTCAGTTTACTGATTCGTCTGCCGCTTGGCCGGTTGTAGTCCAGATCATTGCGCTAGGGCTCATCCATGCTTTCAGTTGCGGAGTCGTTTATCTGGCCGTGGGATATGGCGCCCGCGCAGTACTGACTTCTCGACCTGGGGCCGCGCTAAATGTAAGCCGCATCTCAGGGGCCGCAATGATTCTCATCGCTGTCGTCCTCGCGGCTGACCGGCTGACCGTTTAATGGAAGGTGAACCAATGTCTGAACAGACCACCGCCCCCTACGCTAGCCAAAATCGTGGGCGGGTAAGAATTCCTCATCTACACCAGATGAAAGCGCGGGGCCAAAAATGGGCCATGTTGACCGCTTATGACATGTACACCGCAGCCATATTTGAGGAGGCAGGAATTCCTGTGCTTCTGGTCGGCGATTCAGCCGGTAACAACGTCTTCGGCTATGACTCGACCTTGGCAGTAACCGCTGACGAAATGTTGCCCTTGGTCAGCGCGGTCTCGCGGGCTACCAAGCGCGCATTGATCATTGCAGATCTGCCTTTTGGTTCGTACCAGGGGTCACCTGAGCAATGCTTCCATACAGCCGTGCGCTTTATGAAAGAAGGTGGCGCGCACGCCGTTAAGCTCGAAGGTGGAATTGAGATGCTCCCCCAGGTCGAGAAGCTGGTGGCCGCAGGGATTCCAGTGATGGCCCATATTGGATTCACCCCGCAGGCAGAGCATCAACTGGGCGGTTACCGTATCCAGGGCAAGGGCTCAGACGCGCAAAGGTTGATTGATTTAGGGATGGCTTTTGAGCGCGCAGGAGCGTTTGGCCTGCTCATTGAGATGGTGCCAGGCGAGGTTGCAAGCCGAATCACCGAGGCAGTTGGCATTCCCACCGTTGGAATCGGGGCGGGGAACGGCTGTGACGCTCAAGTACTGGTATGGCAGGACATGGCAGGTCTGCGGCAAGGTCAGTTGCCTCGATTCGTCAAGCAATACGCTGATGTGCGAAAGGTGTTGAATGACGCTGCTCAAGCCTTTGCTAAGGATGTGGAGTCAGGATCATTCCCAGGATCTGAGCACACTTTTTGATGCGGCAGGAGAGTCCAATGAACGCGATACGCCAGAGGGCGATTGAAGGGCTTGAACAGGGCGACACATTCGAGATCAAGCGCACCTTCTCGGAGGCGGACATCGTTCAGTTCGAAGCACTATCGCATGATCACAACCCAGTCCACTCCGATGCCGGATACGCTGTAGCTAAAGGTTTTGACGGCACCATCGCTCAAGGACTCCTTACTGCGACTTTGATCACCGAGATTGGCGGGCACTTGGGTTGGCTGGCTACATCAATGAGCTTCAAGTTCAAGCGGCCTGTCTATGTTGGGGAGGAGTTGACCTGCGTATGGACAATTGTCCGGATTGATGACCGACATCGAGCGGAAGCCGAAGTCATCGTGAAGAACAGCACCGGCCAAGCTGTGCTGCTGGCTGAAACTACAGGGGTGATTCCTAGCGAGGCTGAAAGGGCGGTTCTCGCGGCAACCCCAGGCGATTAGGTTTGGCCCGATGCTGTGATCAACGTATCCCACCGAACTCTGGAATAGACAGTTCAGCATGCATTATCTATTGAAACTCATTATCCGGCCTGGAACTGAACTGGCTGACAGCTGCTTCCTGATCCTGGCTTTTATTGTGGGTGGTGGTACAGGAGCACTGTTGGCTCACAAAATATCGCTGGGAATCGGACTGCCTTTCGCGTTGTTCGCCACTCTAGTACTTCATCTGACGTGGCGGACACCAAATTGTAAGCTGTAGCCTGACTTACGTAACATAGGTCAGACCGGTACCCACTGATGCGGCAGCAATTGTCCGATCTCATTTGCCCGCTGCGTCGGTAGCCGCATCAGCACATCTTTGAGATAGGCATACGGATCATGCCCGTTCCTGCGTGCCGACTGGATCAAGCTCATGATCGCTGCCGCTCGTTTGCCACTGCGCAGAGATCCGGCGAACGACCAATTGGAGCGCCCAAGCGCCCACGGCCTGATCGTGTTTTCCACCGGATTGTTGTGGATGGGCACGGCACCATCATCTAGGTAGCGCGTCAGCGCTACCCAGCGTTTCAAGCTGTAGTCCAGAGCTTTGGCCGTAGCCGAGCCTTCTGGCACGAGTTCGCGTTGAGCTAGCATCCACTCATGCAACTTTCCTGCGATGGGAACCGCTATTTCCTGACGTAATCGTCTGCGCTCGTCATCGCGCATGTCTTTGGCTTGTCGCTCGATCTCGTACAGACCGCCGATTGAGTGCAGTGCCTGTTCGGCCAGTTGGCTTTTGTTTGCCACATGCAGTTCGAAGAACTTACGGCGTGCGTGGGCCATGCAGCCAATTTCGGTGATGCCTAGCTCGAAGCTGGCCTTGTAGCCCGCGAAGTCATCGCAGACCAGCTTGCCTTTCCACGTGCCAAGGAAGTTACGTGCATGTTCGCCAGCACGGCTGGGGCTGAAGTCGTAGACCACGGCTTTCAGTGCCGAGAACGGCATTGTGCAGTAAGCCCAGACATAGGCGCGGTGCGTTTTCTTCTCTCCCGGCGCCAACATCTGTACGGGAGTTTCATCAGCATGCACGACTCGCTGAGCCAACACCGCCTCGCGAAGGGCATCCGCCAACGGCTGGAGTTGTACGCCGGTTTGGCCCACCCACTGAGCCAGCGTTGAACGCGGGATCGCCAGGCCTGCTCGACCAAAGATCTTTTCCTGCCGGTACAGCGGCAGATGATCGGAGAACTTGGCCACCATTACATGAGCAAGCAGTCCAGCAGTAGGGATGCCCTTGTCGACGACTTGGGCGGGCACCGGTGCCTGGATCAGCGTTTCGCACTGGCGGCAGGCCCACTTCCCACGTACATGCTGCTCAACGGTGAACACGCCCGGTGTGTAATCCAGCTTCTCGCTGACGTCTTCGCCGATGCGCTGAAGCTGGCAGCCGCAAGCACACTGGGTGTTCTCTGGCTCGTGACGAATGACGGTGCGTGGGAACTGCGGCGGCAGCGGCGCACGCTTCGGCTTTTGGCGGGTTTCGTCCGACGCTGTGGCAGGACGAAGCGCGTCCAGTTCTGCCTCGATGGCCTCAATGTCGGTGTTGAGCATGTCATCCAGCAAGCTGCCTTGAGCCGGGCTGATCTGCTCGCTGCGCTTGGCGAACTTGTGGCGTTTGAGGATGGCGATTCGTGAGAGAGCTGTTCGATGATCGTCTCGTCACGATGGATCTTTCGGTCCATGGTGTCGACCTTCGATAGCAACTGCACAGCGAGTGCGCGCAGTTGGTCGGGTGTCATTTGGTCGAGATTGGGCGAGGAAGTCATGCCGTGGATTTTACCAAAGCAACTGATCCGCCACAGCTCAAAGGCAGGACTAAATCACTGTAATGACGCCGTTCACACCGACACGCTGCCAGGGTAAACCGAGCACCAGCGCTTGCAGTTGTTCAGCATCGAGTTCAACTTCCAGGCCGCGATGAGTACCAGGCCAGTGAAACTTGCCTTGGTTTAACCGGCGTGCAGCAAGCCAGATGCCTACGCCATCGTGCACCAGCACCTTCATCCGGTTGGCTCGGCGGTTGGCGAACAGATAAGCGCAGTGCGGCTTCGCCGCACCGAACACCGCCACCACGCGGGCCAGCGCAGTTTCGGTGCCAGCGCGCATGTCCATGGGCTCGGTGGCGAGCCAGATAGCATCGATGCGTATCATTGCGAGAGGCTGCGGATAAAACGTGCGCAGCCGTGCGGGTCGGAGATTGGCCAGTTCACAGTGAGTGTTTGATGCCCGGAGGAAATATCGATGCGGGCTACAGCCTGTCGAACCGGTATCGCTGCGGCCTCAAGCTTCAACGGTATAAATGCAGATAGGGTAGAAGCTTGTTGGTCGCGATAGAGGGAAATCCACTTTCGAACCAGATTGGTGTTGATGCCGTGTCGCAGGGCTATGCTGGCAATTGATACGTCAGGGTTCAGGCACTCCTGGACAACTTGGGCCTTGAAGGGTTTGGGATAAGAGGTGCGCTGGCGCATGTTGTTCCTTGAATTAAGGGCGACGGTGTCCACTTATTTTTAGGTGGACACCATCGCCCTTAATCTGGGGATTCTGAAGGTGTGTTTGGCAGACGCTTACCTCCTCTTTGCTCATCCATCCGGTCCACGCGGCATGGATCTATAACCCAGCCGTAAAACCTGAAACGCAGTTCAAAAAAAAGGCCGCATCCACATGCGGCCTTCTTGTCATAACATCTTTGGCTTAAGAAGCCAGCTCCGGAACTACCTTCTTCACGTCGTCACGGCGTTGAATGTATTTCCAGTCTGCTTCATCAATGTAGATGCCGTTAGGCCCGCTGCCGCCTTCCAGGTCGATGGCGACGTGAGCAGAGACCTGCGGCTTCACACTGGCCAGAATAGGCACAAAGCCCAGTTGCAGGCTGGTTTCCAGCAAGGCGGCCTGGTTCTTTTCGTCGATGTCTGCAGCTTCGTCCAGATAGTACGGCAGGCGTACCCGGCCGGCCTGGTCGCGATCCATCAAGTGCAGCAAGAGGTACATGTTGGTCAGTGCCTTGATGGTCATGGTCGTGCCGTTGGACGCCGCGCCGTCGATGTCGGTGTGGATAACCGGCTGGCCGTTGACCTTGGTGATCTCGAAAGCCAATTCGAACAGATCTTTCAATCCCAACTGGTTGTGGTTCGCGGCCACCAGGCGCGCCAGGTATTCCTTGGCCTCTTCGTTCTTGTTGTCCTGTTCAGCGCTCTGGCTGAGATCGAACACCGACAGCGTTTCGCCTTCCTCATACTGGCCCGCGCTGTGGATGATCTGGTCAATGTGTTTCAGCGCTTCCTTGTTGGGTGCAAGCACAATGCGGAAGCTCGCCAGGTTGGAGACCTGACGTTTGTTGATCTCGCGGTTGAAAAGGGCAAGCTGGTGCTCGAGGCTGTCGTAGTCGCTGCGAATATTGCGCAGCGTACGGGCAATGTCAGTCACTGCTGCGCGGCGTGCCTTGCCCAAGGTGAGGGCTTCGTCGGTGCGGTGCGCATAAGCATTGATTAACAGCTGCAGGCGACGCTCCATGTCGTCCTCGCTGTCGAACTTCGCCACGCCTTTCAGACGGACCTGGGCGTACAGCGCCTCAATCTGTCCATCGCTGCGCAGCAGGCCTTGCCAGCTGTCCTGGTAGTCGTTGAGCAATGGCAACAGATTGTCCATCGAGTCGTCGACCGGATCCATGAACGGTGTGCCAAATGGTAAATCGGCAGGCAGTAACTGCCGACGACGCAGTGCGTCATCCAGCGTGCGCTGCTTGGACTCCAGATCGCCGATCTGACGCGCCACCAGTTGCAGCTTGGCTGACAATTGCTGAACGCGTTCGGTGAAGGCGTCGCTGGAGCGTTTGAGTTCATCCTGCGCCGCTTCCATCTGCGCCAGTTCTTCGAGTTTGGACGACTCTTGCACACTCAACGTCTGACAGCGACGGAAATCTTCCAGAGCTTTCTGCGCGTCCAGCACTTGCTGGTACAGCGCTTCGGTCTGTGTCTTGCTCGCCGAGCGGTCCGCAGCCACAGCCTGTTGCGTTTTCAACTGCTTGAGTTCTTTTTCCAGACGCTCTTTCTGATCGCGCAATGCCGCTCGATCCGCCAGTGCCTGCAAGGCTGGAGGTTCGATGCTCGACAGGTTGATCGTCAAACCCGGAACGGAGAACTGCTCGCCCTTGAAACCGTCCAGAATCGTTTCCAGCGATTTAACCCACGCATCGCCATCGTCCAGCGCGATGCCTTGTTCACCCAGCGGCAAGCTGAACAGCGCACTGTTGAACAGGCGCATCAGACGCTCGACGTCTGGCTGTGAGAACTCTTCGCGCAGACGGGCGTAGCTGTTGTTGTCCGCGTGATCGAGTTGCTGCTTGACCGACTTGAGGCGTTTTTCCAGATCACGCAGGCGCTCTTCCAGATCCTCGGCGCTGAACTGCCGGGATTGAGCAATGGCGCCGGCCAGTTCGTCGTGAGCGTCCTTGGCGGCCAGCAACTGCTGCTCCAGCACTTTGACGTCATCGACCAGAGCAAAGCGGTTTTTCAGTACTGACAGCTCGCCTACCCAGCGCTGGATGCTGCTGATCTCGCGTTCCAGACGCATCAACTCCTGCGTACTGTTGCGCTGTTCGTTCTGCATTTCATCCTGTTGCGCCCGATAATGCTCGGCCTGGATAACCAGTTCTTCCTTGCGAGCGCCGGAATAGTCCGACCAGGTGCCCAGCAGGGAATCCAGGATCGGTGACAGACGATGCAGTTTGCCGCGCAACACGTCG
The DNA here is from genome assembly GCF_002087235.1 of Pseudomonas floridensis. GTDB lineage: Bacteria > Pseudomonadota > Gammaproteobacteria > Pseudomonadales > Pseudomonadaceae > Aquipseudomonas > Aquipseudomonas floridensis. Next base: position 7,433 of record NZ_MUIO01000103.1, read on the forward strand.
CGTTGTTTGACGCCTGCGGCCAGAGCCTCCACCAGCGGGCCGGCCAGTACCAGCGAGTTGTAATCCTGCTCCATGCGTCGCACGTCGCGGAATGCTTCTTCACATGCGGCGATGTAGTCGACGCTACCGGAGCGCAGGCTGTGCTCGAAGGCATCGAGGAACAACTGCTTGAGTTTGGCGGCCGTGATTTCGCGCATGTGCAGCAAGTTGATGAACAATGCCCGGAACGTTTTCAGGCTTTGTTCGCTGGTCGAACGCAGTGGAATCAGCGTCAGGTCCAGTGGAATCGACGTGTGGCCGCCCACCAGCAGGCGGCGCAGTTCGTCCGGTTTCAATTCATAGGCTTTGAGGCCCTTGCTTTCCAGATTGCTGAACAGCTCTTTCTGGCGCAGGCAGGTGTCGTTCTTCTGATAATGGCCCAGGTCCAGCTCACCGGCATAGGCGAAGAACTGGTGCCCGAAGCCGCCGCCCGGTCCGCGACCGACCACACCGATTACGTGCGGTCCGTGAGGCAAAGCGACTTCCACCAAAATGTAACTGGTGTCCGACGCGAAGTAGAACCGCCGGGACTGCTCCAGGCTGTACTTGCCGAAGCTCATGTCCGACATGCGGGCCAGGATCGGGAATTGAAGCGCGTTGATCGAAGCACTCTTGCCCAGGTTGTTCGCGCCGTACACCGACAGCGGGTTCTCCAGCGGGAACAGGCCCAGGCTGTAGCCTGCGGTATTCAGCAGGGCAAAACGGCGAATGCCGAAGCGTTCCTGACTCATGCGTCCAACTCCTGTTCATCGGCAATGGCGCGGGCCAATGCCTCTTCTTCGGTTTCTTCGCTGAATTCAGCGAGGTCCAGCGGATCATCGGTTTCCAGCAGCTTTTCATCGCTGTCGTCATCGATGAGCACCGGCGTCGGCAAGGGCAGGGCGCTGTGCAGGCTGGCGGCCAGATCGCGGTCCTGCTGGACCGACAGGCACACATCGAGGAATCGGTGCATCGGCGGCAGAAAACGATAGATGCCCACTTCTTCGCTGGCGAAACCGAGCTGGGTCATGCGCCGCATGATTTTTTCTTCCAGCTCTTCCTGGGTCTGAACCTCGGCCTGCAGGAACAGATCGCGGTACTTTTCCAGCATCGAAGGCAATTCATCACGACCCAGACTGCCGCCATCCAGCACAGCCATCGGATCGCGGCCTTGATCGGCCAGGTGCTCGACGAGGATGAAGGTGAACAGGGCCAGACGCTGTGCGGTCTTGTTGACTTGCGCGGCGGCAAGGTCCGGCACGAAGTAATAGAAACCTCGTGTGTCGCACACCAGTTCGAACCCCAGGGCCTTGAACAGCGCACGGTACTGGTCCTGGAAGTTGGAGAGTTGGGCGTACAGCTCCGGATCGCGGCGACTGACGTGATAGCCCTTGAACAGCTCGCGAAAGATCGGGGCGAGCTGGGACATTTCGGATAGATCAAGATGCATGAACAGTGCTCTCGGAATTCTCTGGCTGCTTGTCTTCGGCGGCAAGCAGGGCAAAGGAGCGCAGGCTGACGCGGTGCTCCCGTGTGTAGTAGTCGCGGCGCTCCAGGCGTTCGCGGAAGAAGCGTTTGTCACGCGAAAGGCGCGAGAACCAGTACAGCAATTCTTCGGTTTCTCCGTTTGGCTCCTGCTCGAGCAGCCAGCTCATCAGGTCCGGCATTGGCAACGCGTCCTGGCAGCGCTCGAGCATTTCCTTGACGGTGCGAGGTGCGCGTGGAGGCTCGCCCTTGCGCGTGCCGCTGGCCTTGGGAAAACGCGCCGGTTTGGGTTCGAAGCGCGCCAGAGCGTAAACGTATGCCTCTACCTGGCTCGCGCTGCCCAGAAAGGTGCTTTGCGGACGGGTGAACATTGGCATCGCAGCCTGCGGTACGGCGTCGAGCCCTTTGCGTCGGATCGCCGACAAGGCCAGCGCTGCGCCTCGGGTCACCGCGTTGTGTCGACGTGCTTCTTCGCGCAGCGGCAGCAGCAGTTCGCGGGCATGACGCAGGGTCAGTTGCGCGCTGGTCTGCATTTCCAGAATGCGCGCGTGGGTACGCAGCAACATGTCGTCGTCAACCAGATGACCAAGACGCTGCTGTTCGGTCAGCAGCCGCAGCAGGACGTTCTCGACTTTGCGCACGCCCTGTTCGAACGCTCCGTCTGCGTTGACCAGTTGAATCATCGGCTCGACGTATTCGTCCCAGGTCGCCAGTACTTCCGCGTAGCGTTGCCGCAGCGGGATCTGACGGTCGCTGGTCTTGGCCCGATCGGCCACGGCCACCAGCGCCTGCTCGTCGTTGGCCAGCTTCTTGAGCACGTCGCGGACCCGCATGTCGAGCAACCGCAGTTGGCGGGCCAGGTCATTGGCATCGCGAATCTCAAAGGCGTCCTGGATGTATCCGGCCAGACGCTCCAGGTGGCGCAGGTAGGCCTCGATTTCCAGGCACAGACCCAATCGGTGTTCGCGGCGCAGATACGACAGAAAGTCATGGATCTGTGCATTGAGTTCGAAACGGTTCGGGCTTTTGGCGACAGGCACCAGAATGTCCAGACGAATCCACACGTCCAACAGATTGGTGATGTCTTGCGGGGTGCTGTCCTGTTGTTGAGCGGCAAGCTGCAGTCGCAGTTCGCTCAGGCTCAAGGTGCCCTGGTCGAAGTGTTCGCACAAAGGCTCCAGAAGTGCCCAGTGCTCGGCAAGGGCGCGCAGGACGCGCTTGGGTTCGATCATGGAGAGGCCGACTGTTGGCTAAGGAAAGGCGGCGATTGTACTGCATCAGCCGCTCAAGATTTCACCCGCACGCGATATGCTGCAGCATCAAAAGGCGAACAACGCTAGAATTGCGCGCCTAACTTATCCACAGGTGGCTGACCCTTGCTCAATGAGTCCCGTCGCCGCGCCTATTTGACTGCCATGCAGGTGGTCAACTGGCTGCCGCGTACCGAACTGCCGTTCGCTGCACCCTCCCGCCCGGAACTGCTCGCGCCGTTGCCGCCGCCGGTCGAGGTGCTAAAGGTCACGCCGGCGGCTTCGTCGCCTGCGCCGGCAGTGGCGGACGATGAGGTGCCGATGCAGCGAGCTTCGGAGCGTACGTCGGAACGGCCGAAAATCGAAGTGCCCCGGCCGTCGCTGGCCAGCACCCGTACGGTTGCCGTTGTCGAGGAGGCAGAGCCCGCCGCGCCCAAGGCTGTGGTCGTGCCACCGCCGCGTTTCGCCTTGCAGTTGTTGCGGGCCGGGCGTTGCCTGCTGCTGGTCGAGTTGTCTACCGGCCAGCCATTCCAGAGTCGTGACCCTTCCTACCTGTTGCTCAAGGACATGCTGCGTGCCGCTGGTTTGCCCGACAGCCCGCAAATTATCGGCGAGCCGGTTCGCTGGCCGTTGCTGGTTCGTGGCCAGATGGATCAAGGCCCGGAAGCGGCGCGTGACTTCGTGCAGGGGTTTGTGGGCGCCAGGCTTGAGGACGAGCCGTGCACCTGTCTCTGGCTGGTAGGCCTGCCTTCCATCAAGTTTGCGGGCGAGGCGGATGCTGAATCTTATAACCGTGAGCTTGAGGTTGACGGTCTGGGCACTGCCTGGGCGCTGCCGGGGCTGGAATTATTGATGGACGAGCCTGAGCGCAAGGCCGATGTCTGGAAAGCCATGCGTCGGCTGATGACGCGCTGGAAATCGACTGATGAGTGATGCAATAAGCTTTCGGCCAATGACCGAAGCCGATCTGGATGCGGTGCTGAAAATCGAGTACGCAGCCTTCAGCCATCCCTGGACGCGGGGCATCTTTCTCGATGGCCTCAAGTCGTATGAAATCTGGCTGATGTTCGAAGGCGCTCAGCAGGTGGGGCACGGCGTGATACAGGTCATCATCGATGAGGCGCATCTGCTCAACATCACGGTAAAGCCTGAAAGTCAGGGCCGTGGCCTGGGACTGCGGCTGCTGGATCACCTGATGAAGCGTGCCTATCAGCTCAATGCCCGCGAGTGTTTCCTGGAGCTGCGTGACAGCAATCGACCGGCCTATCGTCTGTATGAAAACTACGGTTTCAACGAGATAGGCCGGCGGCGTGATTACTACCCGGCTGTGGGCGGTCGCGAAGACGCCGTGGTCATGGCGTGCACGCTGCTGGAGTAAGACTCAGCGCCCGGCTTTGCCATCCAGCGGGTCGATGATTGCCATCTCTTCTTCATCCAGTCCGTCGCCGCCACCGATGTCGTCTTCATCGACTACGGTCAGGTCCAGATCGGCAGGGCTGTCTTCACCGCGTTCGTTGGCCGAGCGCGCGCCATCTTCATGAATCAGGGTTTCCGGCGACAGATCATCGTCGGTGGGCTGATGGTCGTCAGTGGAGGCTCCGGTCAACCCGGCTTCGCGCACGCGTTCATCAGGAATTTCATGTTCCAGTTCGTCTTCGGGCATAAGATCGCCGATACGGACGGTTTCTTCTTCTTCGAAGTGCAGTTCTTCCATCGAGCCCATGCGGTCTTCATTGTCGTCGATGGGTTCCGGTTGCGTGGCATCGAACGGACGGCGTGAATCGTTCATGACGAATCCTCTTTGCAGGTGGTCTTGTTAGGTGGACCGGTCGCAACTTTGAAGATTCCTTTTTGTTTGCAGACGGGGCATTGGCGATGGCGTGCCAGCAACGAGTGGTAAAGAGACGTGACTCTGCGGATCGCAGGCCAGTCCAAGGCTGAGCATCATAAACGAGGCATCAAAGCATGAACGATCTACAAGACCTGATTGATAACAATGCACGTTGGGCCGAGGCGATTAAACAGGAGGACCCTGACTTCTTCGCCAAGCTGGCTCGCCAGCAGACCCCGGAATTTCTTTGGATCGGTTGCTCGGATGCGCGCGTTCCCGCTAACGAGATCGTCGGCATGTTGCCCGGTGATCTTTTCGTGCACCGCAACGTGGCCAACGTTGTGTTGCACACCGACCTGAACTGCCTGTCCGTGATTCAGTACGCAGTGGATGTGCTGAAGGTCAAACACATTCTGGTGACCGGACACTACGGCTGCGGCGGTGTGCGCGCGTCCATGCAGGATCGTCAGTTCGGCCTGATCGATGGCTGGTTGCGGACCATTCGTGACCTGTACTACGAAAATCGCCATGTACTGGCCGAGCTGCCTACCGAAGAGGAGCGTGTGGACCGTATGTGCGAGCTGAACGTGATTCAGCAGGTGGCCAACGTTGCGCACACCAGTATCGTGCAGAACGCCTGGCATCGCGGTCAGATCCTGTCGGTGCATGGTTGCATCTATGGCATCAAGGATGGTCGCTGGAAAAGTCTGGACACCACCATCACCGGTTTCGAGCAGTTGCCGCCGCAATACCGTCTGCGTCCGCAGGACTGATCGATCCTCAAGATCGGGCGGTGAACGCGTTTACGCGGTCACCGCCTCGCCTCACAGCACGAACCGCTGCACCATCACGTTCAAGTCAGTCGCCAGCATCGACAGCGCATTGCTGGCGACGGTGGTCTGCTGTGCGCCGGAAGCGGTCTGCGAAGACAGGTCTCGAATGCTGCTGAGGTTGCGGTCTACTTCACCCGCCACTTGCGCCTGCTGTTCGGCTGCGCTGGCGATCAGCAGGTTGCGGTCGTTGATGGTGCCGGTCGAACTGATGATCACGTTCAATGCCTCGCCGGTTGCCGCGGCCTGTTCAAGGGTCATGCTGGCCTGCGAAGCGGTGTGGCGCAGTGAAATGGCGGTTTGCTGGGTGCTGTGCTGCACGCCGCTGATCAAACCTTCGATTTCCGCGGTCGAGGCGCTGGTGCGTTGCGCCAGTGAGCGAACCTCGTCGGCTACCACGGCAAACCCGCGCCCGGCCTCACCGGCACGTGCCGCTTCGATGGCTGCGTTGAGTGCCAGCAGGTTGGTCTGGTTGGCGATGGCGCGGATCACATCCAGAATGCTGCTGATGCTTTGGGTGCGCTCGGCCAGCCCTTCGGCCTGATACGAGGAGTCGAGTACGTTTTCGGTCAGTTCCTTGATCGAACTGATGGTGGCGGACAGCTTGACCTGACCTTGCGCCGCAGCCTGGGTGGAAGCCTCGGATTCACTCACCGTGTTGCTGGCATTGTCCGCCACTTCGACGGCGGCCTGGCTCATCTGGTTGACGGCCACTGCGGCTTGCTCGATTTCGTTGTTCTGCAATTGCAGATTCTGTGCGCTGGCTTCGGCGATGGTGCCCATTTCCTGTACCGACTGCGACAGTTGGGTCGCCGCTGCGCAGATCTGGTCGATGGTGCCATGCAGATTGGTGCGCATGCGCCCCAGCGTGGTCAGCAGTTGCGCGGTTTCGTCCTTGCCTTCCGGAATTTCATGGCGTGTCAGATCGCCGTCAGCAATGGTGCTGGCGATGTGCAGCGCGTGACGAACCGGGCGGATGATGCTGACGCTCAGGCGCCAGGCGAGCAGCAGGGTCAGCGCCAACGCGACGGCAATGGCGCTCAGGGCGATGATGCGCGTTTGTTCGTAGCTGGCGCTGGCGGCATCGACCGCAGTGGCGGCGCTTTGCTTGTTGAGCTCGCGCAGCAGTTGCACCTGCATGTCCATCAGGTCGCCCTGCATCGCCAGCACGGTGTTGGCCAGCACGCGCGCCTCGTCCAGTCTGTTCTGTTCGATCAGTGCCATCTGGTCTTGAAGACCTGGCATGAACGCCTTGTAGGCGTCCTGCAAGGCAATGATCGAGTCATGCTCGGTGCCGGCCGTGACACGGGCCAGATACTCGGCGAAGCCTTTTTCGACTTCGTTCCTGAGCTGCTCGACATTGATCTTGCTGTTGATCACGGCACCCGGATCATCGGCGTTGGCGATCAAACGGGTGGTTTCGCTGCGCAGTTTCACCAGGCCGATGGCGATGGCGTCGGCCACCGCGATACTGGGCAAGGCACCACTTTCCACGGCTTCACCCTGACGACGGATGTCCTGCATTTGCAGCAGGCAGAACGCGCCCAGGGCAACCATCAGCAGCGACGTGATGCCGAAGCAGATCACCAGGCGTGGCGCGATCCTGAAGCGGCGCAATACCGTGACCCCGGACTTTCGACGCAAGAAACGAGGCAGGAATGTTTTCACAGCAGATGACCTCTTTGAGCGGACCCTTTCGGAGAGCCGTTTATAGGGCAACTGTGTGATGTCTTTATGACATGTCGATGGGGTGTCGCACTCCTGTAAGAAACAGTGCGCGTCAGGCGCCGATTTCTTCCATCAGTTCGTCAAGGCAACGCTTGAGTCGCTGGTGCCTGACGGTCGCCAGATCAGATCCGGTGCGCGTCTGAAACCCCTCCGCCAGGTGCAGCAGTTTGGTTTGAAAGTGATCGACCGCGAAGTTCTTGTCGTCGTAGGGCCGCTGCGTGGCCTGCGGGTCTGCCGGGTCGTAGAGAAAGCGGCCCATGCGCCCGGAAACGTAGAACACCCGGGCGACGCCGACCATGCCCAGTGCGTCGAGACGATCGGCGTCCTGCAGAATTCTGGCTTCCAGCGTCAGCGGCGTGACTTGCGCCGAAAAGCTATGAGCCTCAATGGCGTGGGCGACTGACGTGATGCTTTCTTCATCCCAGCCCATGTCCGTCAACAGTTCGCTTGCCCGGGCCGCCGCCAGCCGTGATGCGCTGGCGCGAAACGGTGAGTCCTTTTCGACGGCCACGCAGTCATGCAGCAATGTCGCCGCTATCAGCACGCGGGCATCGCCGCCCTCATGGTCGCGGATGGCGCAGACATTCTTCCACACACGCAGCAGGTGCGAGACGTCGTGTGAGCCGTCGACCTTTTCGGCGTGGGTATGCGGAATCAGCAGGCTAGCCAGGTCTTCAAACGGGGCAAAACGTTCGGCAATCATCGAAAACTCCAGGTGCGTATGCACGGGCAGAAGCATTGCAGAAAACGCGATGCTTACGCTACCGGGCCACGATGTCGCTGATCGGCCCTGCCAGAAGCCGCGCGCCGTTGGCATTCAGGTGATTGAAATCCTTGTAGTAGGAATTCATGTCGCCGATCAGGCATTGCCGGTCCCCGCAGAATGGCTCGTCCAGCGTGATCAACTGAATTCTGTTCAATTGACGGTCACGTTCGAACGCTTCGCGGGTAAAGCGTTGCAGCGCGGCATGTTTGTCCACCGGCACCGACAGCTCACTGACCAGCCGCAACTTATACGCTTGGCTGTCCGAGCGGTCGCGGGCCAGACGGTAATAGAGGTTTCTGGGGTTGATCATTTGTTGCGGCGCCTGCGCCACGATGAAGACGTCGCTGCCGATGTCGCGATACGCCTGAATGGTCCTCGCCAGCCCCTGCTCGAAGACCTTGCGCGAATGCTCTCTGGAACGTTCCTGATTGGGGCCCGTGACCAGAAAGTATTTGCTCATTGTGTCTTCACCATAATTGCCGTCGGTGTACAGGGTCCAGCGGGCGATCAGCACCACTTTCCGGATCTTGCGCTTCTTCACGTATTCGAACTCGCGACTGGCCAGCGCTTCGCAGACACCGAGGTCGTAATTACCGTGGGCGACGTCCACGCCCAGCAGTGGAAGGCAGCCACCCAGACCGATATGGACCAGTGTTTCACCTTGTTCGCGTGCCGCCTGGTCGAAGGTCGACAGCAGCGCTTCGGCGTGGCTGTCACCGAACATGGCGATGTCTGGAACAGCGTTTTCATCGGCCAGGCCGAACAGGCAGAAGTCTATATTCCAGCCTTTGCCGTCGTAATTGCGGTCACAGTTGTCGCGCACCTGCGGGTCGGCGAATTCTTCGTAGAACGCCGGATCTACGTTGAAGCGCTGGGTAAAGCCGTTGTTCAGATAGCCGACCAGCCCCAGCACGATGAACAGCGCCGAGGCACTGCCGCCGAAGGTAAATATCTGCCGGCGATTGAACGCGCCGGTCTTGCGGAAGGCCTGCTCGATGAAGCGCCAGCTCAGCCACGCCAGAACCAGCGACAGTCCCGCCAGGCACAGCATGACCGGCAGGCCGGGCTCGACCAGGCTGCCCTGACGCGCGAACGCGAACAGCGGTTGATGCCACAGGTAGGCGCTGTAACTGATCATGCCGATGAACACGAAACCGCGTGAACTCAATACCCTTCCAACCCAGGTATGGCCGTTGGCGAAAACAATGATCAGGGCCGCGCCCAGTGTCGGCACCAGCGCGTTGAGGCCGGGGAAGGGTGTGCCGCTGTCGAAACCTGTTACCGCATAGCCGATCAGCAACGCACCGAGCAGCGCGCCGGCTTGATTGAGATGGCCTGCGGCATCGGCATTGCGCGGACGCCAGGAAAAGTAGAAGGCGATGAATGACCCGATCAACAGTTCCCAGGCGCGTGCGTGCAACAGATAGAACGTGCTGGTCGCATCATGGCGGGCACCCATGTGCGAAAGCGCCAGGCTCGCCAGCGCGCCGATCGCCAGCAATGCCACCAGCCATCTGCGGCCCAGTCCCCAGGCCAGCATGAGAAACAGCGGAAAGAACAGGTAATACTGCTCTTCGACCGCCAGAGTCCAAGTGTGCAGCAAGGGTTTGAGTTCGGCGGTCGCATCGAAGTAACCGCTCTCCAGCCAGAACAGCACGTTGGACGAAAACGTCGGCACCGCCACCAGGCTCTTGGCGAAGTATTTGAAATCGGGCGGATCGAGCGTCAGCCAGGCCACTGGCAGGCACACGGTCATGACCACGAACAAGGCCGGCAGAATCCTGCGCGCCCGCCGCTCGTAGAAATTGAGCAGCGAAAACCGGCCGGCCAGCATTTCTGCCAGGATGATCGAGGTAATCAGGTAGCCGGAGATCACGAAGAAGATATCGACGCCGACGAATCCGCCTGGAAACAGCTGAAGACCGGCGTGGAACAGAATCACGGGGATGACGGCGACGGCGCGCAGGCCATCGATTTCCGGGCGATAGCCGAGCGCCGGGTTATGAGAAATACCCATTTGGAATGTGCTCTTGAAAGGTGGCTGGCAAAAAAGGTGGCTGGCCAAGCGCGTTCGTCGCGGGCTGCCATAGCTACCGCCAACGCGAGGCGCAGGTAATCGGAAGTGAGTGTGTGGCCGGGAAATGGCTGAACGGGGTCAGCGCGACAACGCTTATTTATTAGTCCAGCGGTGCGCGGCTGTCCAGTGGACGCGGTGAGTCGCGGGACGTATTGCCTTCGACTTTCCCTGAAACGGGAAAAGCCCTTTATAATCCATGGTTTTTACCCGATGCGAGATCCCCTGTGAGCTTACCGCCCTGCCCGAAATGCAATTCCGAGTACACCTACGAAGACGGCGCTCAGCTGATCTGCCCGGAATGCGCCTATGAGTGGTCCGCTGAAGGTGACAGCGCCGAGAGCTCCGATGACGTCAGGGTCATCAAGGATTCCACCGGAAATGTGTTGCAGGATGGCGACACCATCACCGTCATCAAGGACCTGAAGGTCAAAGGTTCTTCGCTGGTGGTCAAGGTCGGCACCAAGGTCAAGAACATCCGTCTGGTCGATGGCGACCACGACATTGATTGCAAGATCGATGGCATCGGAGCCATGAAGCTGAAGTCCGAGTTCGTCAGAAAGGTTTGATTCGACGCGCCACGCGCTTTAGCCTGAACGCCTCGTCGGTCTGTGGATCGGCGGGGCGTTTTTGGTTTTTGCCTCGTCGGTTTTCATCCGTTTTCATCACAGGGTTTGCTCATGTCGAACGCTCCCGCACCCTATCTCCAGCCCGATGAATGCGTCGTGCTGTTCGACGGCGTGTGCAAGTTGTGCAACGGCGTGGTGAAGTTTCTGATTCGTCACGATCCCCATGGGCGCCTGCGACTGGCTGCCGTGCAATCCAGAGAAGGTCAGGCGCTGCTGGAATGGGCCGGTCTGCCGCTGGATGAGTTTCACACCATAGCCGTGATCCAGAACGGGCGAGTCTGGCTGCGTTCCGACGGCTTTCTGCACATCATGCGTCTGTTGCCCGCACCCTGGCCGTTGTTGAGCGTGCTTCGCGTATTTCCACGGTTTTTGCGTGACTGGGCCTACAACCGCATCGCGCTGAATCGGTATCGCCTGTTTGGCCGTTACGACCGGTGCCTGTTGCCATCGCCCGATCACGAAAAGCGCTTTCTGGGCGCGTCGTCAGCCGAACACCCCTGACCGGCGGTCACTTGCAAGGGGTGTGCTTCATGGATGTGTTGTGATCCACCTCATCGGGCCGTAGAATTCCACTCATTCGGCTGTATCCCCCATATCGACAATAATCCACTTCGCACGCTGCGCTCGTCTTCATCGTTGAGCGGGGCGTTTTCGCGTTGATTTTTTCGTTGCGGGGCGAGCCTGAGCTTTCTGTACAGGTGCCATGCGTGTTGCATATGTGTGGCGGTAGGCCTTTGGGTCGCAACACACTTCGAGCGTTGTATATTTTTGATGACTACACCTGCGAATGCACACACCGGTAGCTGGCTGGGCGTACTCGCGCTGGCGCTGGCGGCGTTTATCTTCAATACCACCGAGTTCGTGCCGATCGGCCTGCTGAGCAACATCGGCAAGAGCTTCGATATGACCACCGCGCAAGTCGGTCTGATGCTGACCATCTATGCCTGGGTGGTGTCGCTGATGTCGCTGCCGATGATGCTGATGACGCGCAATGTCGAGCGACGCAAATTGCTGATGGTGGTGTTCGCGGTGTTCGTCGCCAGCCACATCGTGTCCGCCATGGCCACAAGCTTTGCCGTGTTGTTGATCAGTCGGGTCGGCATCGCGTTCGCGCACGCCGTGTTCTGGTCGGTCACCGCTTCGCTGGCCGTGCGTATCGCGCCGCCGGGCAAGCAGGTACAGGCGCTCGGACTGCTGGCAACCGGTACGTCGCTGGCGATGGTCTTGGGTATTCCGTTGGGACGAGTGCTGGGTGAAGCACTGGGCTGGCGCACCACCTTTCTGGGCATCGCAGGCGTTGCCGCACTGGTCGTGTTCTTGCTGACCCGTTCGTTGCCCCTTTTGCCAAGCCAGAACTCCGGCTCGCTGAGAAGCCTGCCGATGCTGTTCAAGCGTCCCAAGCTGATGGCGGTCTACTTGCTGACCGTGCTTGTGGTCACGGCCCACTTCACGGCCTACAGCTACATCGAACCGTTCACTGACACCGTCGCGCACCTCAGCGGCGAGGTCACGACCATTCTGCTGCTGGTCTTCGGTGGCGCGGGGGTCATGGGATCGATCGTGTTCAGTCTGTTCAGCGATCGCTTCCCCAATGGCCTGTTGATCACGGCAATCGGCACCATCGCGCTTTGCCTGCTGATGCTGCTGCCGTTGTCGGGCGATGCAGTGACGCTGGGTACACTGACCGTGGTGTGGGGCATGGCGATCATGAGTTTCGGATTGCTGTTGCAGGCTCGCGTGCTGTCGCTGGCACCGGATGCCACGGACGTGGCGATGGCGCTGTTCTCGGGGATCTTCAACATCGGGATTGGCGGCGGGGCGCTGCTCGGCAGTGTGGTGAGCAGTCAGATGGGTGTGTCGAACGTCGGGATTGTCGGCGGCCTGCTGGCTTTGGGCGGGTTGGGGCTGTGCTGCTTTACCACGTACCACTTCGGCAAGACCGCGAATGATGCCGGGCTGCCGAGCGAAAGCAAGGTCTGATCGTGTTGTCTGCTCGCTGACCGGGGTCGCCGGTCAGCGAGTCTGTTCAGGTCAGGCCTTGAGTCTGCCCAACCATTCCAGCGACGTTCTCCAGATACAGATCCCCAGAAAATATGCCGACATCGCCAGCCACAGGCCCATGACGACCGGGCCGTTATGTGGGTGGTTGATGATCAGCAGTGCGCTGGACAGCAACCAGACCGTGGTGACGGCAATATTGATCGGCATGAAGCGACGTACCCGGAACGGATGCAGGAACTTCATGCGGGTCAGGGTCAGCAGCGCCAGAGCAATAATGGTGATGAAGGTCAGCCAAGGGCTCGGCGACAGGATGTAGAGGCACAGTGCGACAACGTTCCAGGCTGCGGGAAAGCCCTGGAAGTAATTGTCCTTGCTCTTCATGTCCACGTTGCAGAAGCAGAACAGCGACGACACCAGAATCACCGACACACTCAGCAGCAGGGTGTAATCGGGAACCGGTATGTAGCGGTAGATGAACAATGCCGGGATGAAGACGTAGGTCAGGTAGTCGATGACCAGGTCCAGAACCGAACCATCGAAGTGCGGCAGAACGGAGGTTGTGTTGACCTTGCGGGCCAGCGAACCGTCCACCCCATCCACGATCAGGGCGGCACCCAGCCAGAGCAGACAGGCTTTGGGTTCATTGTTGAACAAGGCAATCGTCGCCAGGAACGCAAGGACCACGCCGGTGGCGGTAAAGCCGTGCGCGCCCCAGGCGTTGATTCTGGCTATGCGTTGATTGGTTATCACGGGGCGCTCTCCAGGAAATAATGCTTGTCAGGGTTTGCCGTAAACCTGACCGGTAGCAACTATCGACCCGGCAATCGGCGATAAGGTTCAGCGGTGACTATCGCTCGTTTCCCTGTCGTTTTCCAGAAAACGGCGATCCATACCTGACCGCTCGTCTCTGTATTCATCGGGTTCGACGAAGCAGGTAGGCGGTGCGCCGTTAGCGTTGAGCTGGTTGATCAGCGTTGGCTGGCCCTTGTCGTTAAACAGCACCTGGCCCACACCCGCCGAATTCCACAGCCGTTCACCCGCTTTACTATGCTCCGGCGTACGCGGGATGACCTTCATCAGACGTCGCTTGGTGAACCAGTTCAGCGGTGAACGCGGTGAGTATAACCATCGATTCAACCGATCAAAAGTGTCAAGAAGACGTCGGGGGAATTCATTCTTGATACCACTGCTGGTGATCTGCCAGATCCGCGGTCCGCCGCTGCGGTGACGGATCAGGATTTCGTAGACGAATGAGTAGTGCACATCGCCTGACAGGATCACGTAATTGCCTGGCGTTCGCGAGTGGCGAAAAATGTTGAGAATGACCTGAGCGGCCCCGCGATGGGCCATCCAGTTTTCCGCATCCACCAGCAGCGGGTAGCCGCACCAGCTGAAAATTCGCTGGATGGCCTCGATCAGCTTGACCCCGAAAATCGGCGCGGGTGACACGATGATCGCTGATTTGTGATCGAGCAGTTCCTGCTGCAGTTCGCTGAGCGCTTCCCAATCCATCAGCCCTGAAGGGTGGTTGAAATCAGACTCGCTGCGCCAGCGGCGGGTGCGGGTATCCAGCACGACCAGCGCAGGGTGGGTCGGCAGCACGTAATGCCATTGCTGAAACTTCAATAAATCATCGATCAGCGCATCCTGCGTCGTGCTGTCCAGTTGATTGTCTCGTTCGACCGCTGCATCGCTCAGCGCACGGGCCTTGCCGAGCAGTTCGTTCAGTGCATCCGGATTATTGCCCCAACCCTGACACAGCAGGTAGGCGACCAGTGCGTTGCCGATGATGCGTTTCGAGAACGGGTGGCTGTAGGCAGTCTCTTCCCAGTTGGCGGACAGGTTCCAGTCGTCCGTGATGTCGTGGTCGTCGAACATCATCATGCAGGGCAGGTGAGCCATGGCTCGGGCCACGCCGCCCAGGCCTGCACGGAAATCGTCGATCACCTTCTGCTCGCGGGCATAGCGCTCGCTTTCCTCAGCGTCGAGGTGCGTGGGCATGTCTGTTTCGACCAGCGCCCAGGGCACCGGCGACCAGACCAGGAGGTACATCGCCATGACTTCTGCCAATGTCACCAGATGATTGTCCGCCGTGGCGCTGGTGAACACCGGCTTGCTGGTGCCGCCGAAGAAACGCTCGCGCAATGTGTCGTTGCTTTTCAGGGCGGGCAGCAGGTCGGCGCGCTGGTAGTAGCTGGCCGGGTGGTCATACAGGCTCTGGCTGTCATTGACCACTGCGCCTTCCAGTTTCTCGTCGAACAGCTCCAGCCGGTCGATCAGTGCATGAATCACACGCAGCATCGGCCCGGCGACGTCGTCGGAGTAAACCTGATCGCCACTCATCATCAGCAAGGCCGGTCGCTGCAGCGGGTCGGTAGTGTCAGCCAGCAGCCGGTCAACGCACAGCAAACCGTCGGCCGAGCCGTGATGTGGCTTGCGACACGAGCCATGGAGCATATGGTCGATCTTGCTGCGCACCACGAAATCGGGATGGCTGGCACCGTCGTAAAGCAAGTGAGGCGCCCAGTCGGCGATGCCGGTCTGCTCGTCGTCGATCCGCAGGTCGTAATCGATCAGGCAGTCTTTGGGCAGTTCGGCATCCAGTTGCACGTCGATCAGATGGATGAAGGCCTGACGGCCGATCGCGATGACCTGACACTGCTCGTGGTTCAGTGGGATGTCTGTAAATGAGGGACTGCCTGCGTCGGCAGCGGGCCGCAGCCGCAAGGTCAGACCCAGAGGACGCGAGCCCACCAGCCACAGTACCAGGCGATTGGCTTCCTGGCGGCGCAGCAGCGGACCGGCGAGGACGGAGGGTAATGAGGCGTGCTGTGCGGCGGGCGAGGGGGGCATCCGGGGTTTGGGCTCTGGCTGAACATGACGGGAAATAGTAACGCAGCAGGGGTGGAAAGTTCCGGTTACACATTCCCGGTGTGGCCGTCAGCATGTTTCAGGACGTTGCGTAACCGGCCTTTGCAGCCAGAATCCTGCCGTCCTCCCGTCGGCAAATTCGCCTCTACTCGTAAAAACTGTCCTTCATGAACTCCAGCAGAATCCTCGCGTGCCGATAGGAATCCTTACAGAGCGCTTCATTCGACGCAGCGCGCGTCAGCGATGGGGCTCCACCCTGCTGTCCAGACTAAGGATTTGTCATGAACTGGTTTTACAACGCCAAGCTGTCCACCAAGCTCTTCATCTCGTTTGCACTCTGCGCGCTGATCACGTTGGTGGTAGGCATGATCGGCAGCCAAGGCATCGGCGATCTTTCGACCAGCCTCAAGCTCGCGTTCTCCAACAACCTGGTGTCGGTCGCCAAAACCAGTGAAACCAAGGCCAACGCCATTGCCCAGAACCGCGATCTGTATCGCTTGCTGTCTGCGGTGGCTGCCAATGCGCCTCAAAGTGCCAAGGATCAGGTGGTTGCCAGTATCCGCGAGAATCGCGCTCAGGCAGAAAAAGCCTACTCAACTTACCGCGCAACGCCGCTGGAAGATGACGAGCGTGCGGCCGGTGATCAGATGGACAAGGACTGGCCTGCGTATCAGGCGTTGATCGACCGGTCTGTCGCGATCGCCGCTACGGGCGATGTCGGTGCCGCGAGAGCGCTGGTCGATGGTGAGGTTCGTGAGGTCTATGTCAAAGTCATGGACGAGCTGAACATCATGGTCAACTCCAACGCCCGTCAGACTCAAGAGGGTGCGATAGCCGCGGGCGCAACCGAGTCTGCTGCCAAGCTCAATCTGTATATTGGCATTGGTGTAGCCTTTCTGGCCGCGTTCCTGCTTGGCATGTTCATCAGTCGTGTGATCAGCAAGCCGATCGCTTCGGCGCTGGTCAATGCGCAGCGCATCGCAGGCGGTGACCTGACCCAGCCGATTGTCAGCACCCATCGTGACGAAGCGGGGTTGATGCTGTCTGCGCTGGGCGACATGCAGAGCAGCCTGAAGAGCACCATCGGACAAATCTCCAGCGCGGCGGATCAGCTTGCATCGGCCGCCGAGGAGTTGAACGCGGTCACCGAAGAAAGCAGCCGTGGCCTGACGCGTCAGAACGACGAGATTCAACTGGCCGCCACCGCCGTCACGGAAATGACTGCAGCGGTTGAGGAAGTGGCGCGCAACGCCATGTCCACCTCCGACGCATCGAAGCTGACCAGCACCGAAGCGGCTACCGGTCGTGACCAGGCGCGCGAAGCAGTGAATGCCATCAATACCGTCAGCACCGAAATCAGCAGCTCCACGGCCATGGTCGAAGAACTGGCGGGACGCGTGCGCGAGATCGGTCAGGTGCTGGACGTAATCCGCGGCATTGCCGAGCAGACCAACCTGCTGGCCCTGAACGCCGCCATCGAAGCTGCCCGCGCTGGCGAGCAGGGTCGCGGCTTTGCGGTGGTGGCCGATGAAGTGCGAGCGCTGGCCGCTCGTACCCAGGCGTCCACTGGCGAGATCGAAGCGATGATCGGCAGCGTGCAGAGCAGCGCCGACCAGGCCGTTCGCGCGATGGGCAACAGCCGCACGCTGGCCAGCAACACTCAGTCGTTGGCGCAGGCCACCGGCCAGTCGCTGGAGCGCATCGCGCAGAGCATTGCGGAAATCAACGACCGCAACATGTTGATTGCCACGGCATCGGAAGAACAATCCCACGTTGCGCGTGAAGTGGACCGTAACCTGATCAACATTCAGGACCTTTCCACACAGACCGCCGCTGGCGCCAATCAGACCAGTGCATCGAGTCAGGAGTTGTCGCGTCTGGCGATCTCGTTCAACAACCTGGTTGGCCGGTTCAAGGTCTGACGCACTGCCACTAATAAATCGCAGGGCCCGCTTCGCAAGCGCGTGCCCTGCTTTTTGCCCGCCGAATCAGATGTGCAGACGCTTCTGAAAGAAGAATCGCTGGTGGCCAGGCGGATAGTCATCCAGCTGGGCAAACTCGGTAAAACCGTGTTTGCGATAAAAATCCGGTGCCTGAAAGTCGAAGGTGTCCAGCCATATACCCACACAGTTCCTCTCGTGCGCCAGGTCTTCGGCCATCTGCATCAGGCGTGAGCCCAAGCCTTGTCCTCGAGTCTGCTCAGGCACCACCAGCAATTCGATGAACAGCCAGCGATAGAACAGGCGTGCGTGCAAACCGCCGATCACCTCGCCGGTGTCCTCGTCACGTACCAGAAACGCAACCTTTTCCGATTGCCCGTCTCCGGCCTGCTCGGCGTTATAACGCCTGAGAGGGGCCAGAATCGCCAGCCGATCATCTTCATCCGGGTCTGTTTTGACTTCAATGTGCACACTCATGCGGTGGCTCCCAGCCATTGATTGCAAGTCGCGAGAGTAGAACGCCCCACAGATGGGGTAAAGCTTCGGCGCAGCGCAATGCCGACTGGGGAGCGTCAGGCTGAGCGGATGCAGTTGCGACCCGCGTGCTTGGCCGCGTACAGCGCAATGTCTGCGGCGTTGATCAACTGATCGGCAGTGGCCTGAGGTGCTATCGCAGCGGCGATGCCCAGGCTGATCGTGACCTGTGCGCCTTCGCCCTGGGCCGGATGGGGCAATTTGAGTGTGGCCACAGCGGCCTGCACGGTCTCGGCCAGTATCCTGGCCTGAGTGGCGTCGGTATTGACCATCAGAATCAGAATCTCTTCACCGCCATAACGAAACGCCACAGCGCCGTTGTCCTGGGTGTTTTTCTGAATGGCCTGACTCATCAGTTTCAGACAACTGTCGCCCTGAGGATGGCCGTAGCTGTCGTTGTAGGATTTGAAATGATCGATATCCAACAGGATGAACGCGACATTTACCGGGGTTTCCCGAGCGCGCTCCCAAATGGAGGTCACCAGTTCGTCCAGATATCGACGATTGAACAACCGCGTCAGCGCGTCAGTGCGCGCAACCTCCATCAGTTGGGTGTGCAATAGCCGCCCGCGCAGGGCGAACAGGTAACTCAGGCGCGCACCCCGTTCCAGAAAGCAGGAGGCCATCAACAACAGCGTGACCGTGGAGATGAACAGCAGGGCGTTGGCCTGCCAGGTAAGAAAGTCCGCAAAACCTGCCATGTGTGTCGTTACCAGCTGAATGGTCAGCATGCACAGCATTGCCACGGTTGCATAGCGAAATGGAAGTTGCTGGATCATGGTGCAATACACCATCACCAGCAGCATGCCGAGCTGATAATGCAGCTTGTAGGGGCTTTCGCTGTAAATCATCACCACCAGCGGCATCAGCGACGACATCACCGTGCCGACTGCCGCTGTGGTCTCCAGCGCCCAGCGGGACGTCAGGCGCTGGATCAGCAGCAGTAACGCCACGAACATAGGCGTGATCACGCACAACCGACCCAGTGCGACGTAGACAAACATGTCGTGCAACATCAGCCAGTCGCTGATCACATACAGGTTGTAGATCAGCCCGCCGCCGATGCCGACGATCGTGATGAATCGGCGTCGCTGTTGATGAGTGTCCGCTTCGTAGCGCCGTTCCAGATCAGGACTGAAGCCCAGCCTGCCGACTCCCGAGGCAATCGTTCGCTCGACCTCGACAAGTGTCTTCGAGTCTTCGAGGGTTGGACGATCTAGGGCGGGAGTGAGCATGTTGCACCGGAGGGGATGACATCGAATTCAGTAGGACAGCGTAGGCGATGTCTTAGTGCCATCATTTGATCAGGCTCCGCCCACTTTGAAGATAGCTACTTTTTGCGTAAGGCGATCAGCGAGCGATTGCAGTTCCTGGCTGGCCGACGCCACCTCAAGCGAGCCGTTGGCCGACTTGATCGTGGAGTCGTGAATGCGGTTGATGTTCCTGGCCACGTCCTCGGCCACGGCATTCTGCTGGACTGCCGCGCTGGCGATCTGGGCATTCATGTCGTTGATGGCGCCCACTTCCTGACTGATTTTTGCCAGCGCGCTCTGGGCATTGCGGGTTTGTGTGACTGTCCGGGAAACCAGTTCACAGCAGTTGCGCATGGTATGCGCGGCGGTTGCGGTGCCGCTTTGCAGGTTGCTGATCATTTCGCGGATTTCCTGAGTCGACTGCTGAGTGCGGTTGGCGAGTGAACGCACTTCATCCGCGACAACGGCAAAACCTCGTCCGTGTTCGCCTGCGCGAGCGGCCTCGATAGCGGCGTTCAGGGCCAGCAGATTGGTCTGGGCTGCGATGGCGTTGATCACCTCGATGACCGTCTCGATCTGTTCGCTGTCTTTGGACACCTGTTCGACGGTCGT
Source organism: Pseudomonas floridensis (assembly GCF_002087235.1). Classification (GTDB taxonomy): domain Bacteria; phylum Pseudomonadota; class Gammaproteobacteria; order Pseudomonadales; family Pseudomonadaceae; genus Aquipseudomonas; species Aquipseudomonas floridensis. Next base: position 27,255 of record NZ_MUIO01000103.1, read on the forward strand.
CGTGGTCTGTCCCAGAGTGACGGCCAGTTCTTCGATGGCGTGTGTGGTGCCGGCGACCAGCAGATTGCCGCTCTCGACTTCGTTGTCAGCCTCACGCGTGGCACTGGCCGCTTTTGATGCGTAGCCCGCAACCTCGCTGACTGTGGCCGCCATTTGTGCGATGGCCGTCGCAACCTGCTCGGCCTCACGCGTCTGGAGACTGATGTGATCGTTGTTACGGGTGGAGGTCGCCGAAAGCTGGCTGGAAGAGTGATTCACTTCCTGAGCCGCCTTGCGTACTTGGGTGATGGTATCGGCCAACTGTTCAAGCGTGGTTTTCAGTACGCCCATGACGCTGTCGGGGTAACGCGTCGTCATCGTCTGACGCAAGTCTCCTGCTGCCAGACGCCGGATCGCTTCAGCGACTTCGACAGGCTCTGCGCCCAGGGTCGACTGGACGAAGCGGATGATGAGCAGCGCCAGAACGATGCCCAACACCAGTGCTGCACCGGTTGCCAGCAGCATCAGCCCGGAAAACCGGCTGGCCGTGGTTTGCACCGAGTTGAGTTGAGCCTTGATCGTGGCCTCTTCGTAATCGATCAGCGCGTTGATGCGTTTCAACCATTCGCTGTAATCGCCCGACGTGCGACTGAGCAGCAGGGCTTGAGCCGCTGCGATATTGCCGGCACGGCGCAGATCGATGACCGCCTGTGTCGAGGCCAACGTCCTGGTCTCGACTTCCTTGATGGCCCGTAGCAGCTCCCGTTCTTCAGGCGTGACCCCGGCAGAACTCATCAGCACATCCATGGGCAAGGCTGACTCGGTGTAGGCCTTTTCGAGGCTGGTCACTTCGGCCAGATGAATCTCAAGCTCCCGGTCATTATTGACCAGCACCGCGTCACGGATGGCGATGGCGCGGTTATGTACGCTGCCACGAAAGTTGATGGCGTAGCGCTGCACCTTGGCGGCGTTGTCGCTGACATCCTGAAGCGTGGCATCGATGACGCTGACCCGCTGCATGCCCACAGCGGTGATCAGGACGAGCAGCGACACGATCGCGGCAAAGCCGAGACCGATACGGGTGGCGAGGCGGACAGGTGTTTTCATGGGGCAGGCTCGGGGATTCCGGAAGAGGGCAGGCGATGATGTCATTGAGATATCGCCTGGCCCGAGACCATACGCCAGCGCTGGCAGGGGGACTAATTAATAAAATGTAAGGAAGTAGATAGGCAAGGGTTATTGCAAGGGCGGTATCGATAGATTGGTTGTTAGCGCTCGTGCCTGGACGATACATGGCGGGCAATGAAAGGCGATAGCCAGAAACAAGAAAGCCCGCACGAGGCGGGCTTCTTGTTGAACTTGGTGGCTACACAGGGACTTGAACCCCGGACCCCAGCATTATGAATGCTATGCTCTAACCAACTGAGCTATGTAGCCAAGTGGCGCGCATTATTCGCGCAGAACGGATATGTGTCAAGCGTTGATGTGAAAAATAATTGCGTGCGATCAACCGGTTAGGTCTCGCGTCTGAGACCCTGCCTCTTCAAGGTGCATCGGTCGGTGCTACTTGACCCGATAACGTGCCGTGCCCCTCGTCCCCCTCCGTTACCTCCAGTGACGCCTGCGAATCAATGTTTTCGGCGCTTTTTCAGGTTTATGCCTGGCCTGCCGATGCAGTGAACAATCAGATGTTCATTATTGCGATGCTAAATGATGGCTGGCGGCCGGGTCCGCAGATTAGCCGTAAGAAATGCGTGCGTTTGCAGGATCACTGTCTGGCGTTGTGATTCGCGGTCTGGAACTTGCTTGGGACTTCTCAAGGCGGCGTCCAGATCGCTTTTTCGTAAAAAACAGACCGGTGACCACGCTTTTCGACACGAACAGAAGCGACGCGTATCGCCATAAAATCAATAGCATGGCATTTTGCTTTCAGTGCTTTTTAAAAGAAGAACCGCGCCGGAATTTTTCCAGGCGGCGGGACTTCACGGGGGAGTCGCAGGACATGAACAGTCTTTTGTCGCCGGGTATGCGCCTGATGGGGCATTTCGGTTTTGCTCGCAAGTTTCAGGTCTTGTTTCTGCTGTTCATGTTGCCGCTGGTGGGCAGCGTGTGGGTGATTGCGAGCGACTATCGAAACAAGCTGGCGGTGATCTCGGGTGAGCAGTCGGGCGTACGGCAATTGCTGGCGCTTGACGATTTGAACGTCGAACTGGCCGCCCAGCGTGACCACGCGGCGCGCTGGAAAGCGGCCGACATCCTCAAGGAGCCAACCCCGGAAGCGAAAGCTGCGATGGCCAATGTCGATGCCGGCAATCCTCGCATCGCCAAGGCGCTGGAAAACCTCAATGCGGCCCTGGTCAAGGAAAGCGTGCCTGCCGATACGATGGACCGGTACAAGACGCTTCAGGCCTCGGTGTCAGGCATGGATACGGCGTCGTTGCGCACAGTGGGCTGGTGGCCGGACGGTTACGACCGCTTCACCGCAGCCTTGAACAACGTTCAGGCCTTGCGCGAACAGGTTGCGATGGACAGTGGCCTGATCCTCGACCCGTGGCTTGAAACCTACATGCTGATGCAGCTTTCCACTCAGCAGGTGCCCGATTTGATCGAACGAATCGGCCGCATGTCGAGCATTGGCCAGACCTCGGTCGCTTCAGGCCAGTTCAGCCTGCAAAGCCGGCTGCAAATGCGCGACCTGCGCAGCCGTATCGATGACGCCAGGGATCAGATGCACAAGGCAGGCGGCTTGCTGATGTCCAAGCTGCCGCCACAGATGCAGCCTTGGGCCGATAAATACGCAGCGGTCACGCAGATGCTCAATGCCGAGCTGAAAGTGCTCGACGAAGGTGTCTTCGGCGGCAGCATCAAGCTCAAGCCGCAGGAGTTCGAGCGCAGTATCGATACATTGACCAAAGGCGTAGCGGACTTCAGAACCCAGTCGCTGAACGCACTGTACGATCGGCTGGATTACTACCACGACTCCTCCAACATGGAGTTCATCCCGATGGCAGTGGTGTTCGGCGTACTGATGCTGCTGGCCATGTACCTGTTCGCCTGCTTGCAGGCCTCGATCCGCCACAGCGCCAGTGGTATCACCACGCTGGCCGAGTCGCTGCGTGACGGCAACCTGTGTGTCGAAGTGGCGGTTGAGGGGCGCGGTGAGCTTGCTGCAATCAGCCGTGCCCTGAACGGCGCCGTCGTGCAGGTGCGCACCAGCCTGCTGGGCGGCAATCAGGAAACCGTGCGCGGCGGCGGTGCGGTGCGGACGCCCAATGCCCAGTCC
>NZ_MUIO01000104.1 GCF_002087235.1 Pseudomonas floridensis
GCTCGACCGGCGGCTCGACTGGCGGTTCGACCGGCGGTTCGACTGGTGGCTCGACTGGTGGCTCAACCGGCGGCTCCGTAATCGGTGGATTGATAACGGGCGGTTCAGTAACGGGTGGCTGTGTGAAGGGGGGCGATGGGACCCCGTCGTCAGGCAAAGCACCGTCATTGCCACGAGCAAAGGTGTCACGACCTTCGGGAAAAATCGGCGTCATGACCAGCCCTTCGGTCGCAAAGCCGACCACCGGCAGGACCTCGCCACCGGCTTCACTGAGCATCACAACCGTGTGCCCTCCGCCGCTGGCATCGCCGACCGGCCCATTCAGCAATTCAGGATCAATGAACGCCACCTCCCCCAACGTGGGCGTCAGCGGATCGAGGGTTTCCACGTGAGGTGCCTGCCCTTCGAGCACCGCCCCCTCGATTAGCACGCGGCTGTCGCGACCCATCGTCAGCTCACGACCGTTTTCAAGCCGGATCACGACACTGCCGTCAGACCCGGTCTGCACCTGTTCGCCGGCGAATACCCGGTCCGTGCTGCCAAGCAGTCTCTTCGAACCGTCGTCCGCTACCGCGAAGACTTCGCCCACTACCCTGAATACTGTCCCGATGACCCTCGTCATAGGTTGCTCCACTGTCGAGATGATCAGCGCTGTCACTGCCTGGCCACACGTTTCTACGACTGTCCGTGTGTAACGCCTCTGTGCTGAAAAAAAGTAATCGCCAAAATACTGACATGCAGATTTTTCGTCGTTGAACAGACCATGACTGCTTAGGCACACCTGTCGACGACATTCCGTCAAAAATCTTAAATCGGATCATTAAGGCCCATAACGTGCTGAAAATTAGTATTTCAATGCAATCAACCATCGCTCGAATTGGAAAAATGGCATAAGTTTTTTTTCGCATAACGCTTATGAAAAAAGCGTCTGAGGTTTTCTCAAAGTTGTTCTTAGCTGTGTTGTTACATGCCTGAAACGGCTGAAAACACCGATATCGTCATTTTTATGGCGACCGAGAATCTTCCCAGGGAGACATCCTCCATGCGCGATTTAACCCCGCTTTACAGTGCTGTCGTTCTGGCGGTGGCTTGTGCGCAAGCCCAAGCCCTCTCGTTGACCGAGGCGATCCAGAGCACCCTCGACCATCACCCTGAGGTCCAGGCTGGCAAACATGGGCGGTTATCCGCCGACGAAGAACTGAACGTGGCCAGAGGCGGCTACCTGCCGGTTGTCGATGCCGTGGCCGCCTACGGTCGGCAGAAGACTGATAACCCCAGCACGCGAGCACTCTACGGTCACGATACCCAAGCGTTGAATTACACCCGGTCGGAGTTGCGTCTACGCCAGTTGCTCTTCGATGGCTTCAATACGCCCAACGAAGTCGGACGCACTCAGGCGGTGGTCAATTCCCGGGCGTATTACGTACAGGGCACCTCGCAAAGCCTGGCGTTGCGTGCCGTCGAGGTGTACCTGGAAGTGCTGAAACGCCGTGAACTGCTGACACTGGCGAAGAACAATCTACAGGCGCATTTGCGCATCAACGATCAGATAAACCTGCGCAGCGAACGAGGCGTCGGCAGCATGGCCGACCGTGACCAGTCGCTGGCACGCCGGGCGCTGGCGCAAAACAACTTCCATACCGCGCAGGTGGACCTTGCCGACGCCGAAGCCAACTTTGAAAGTGCCGTGGGGCGCTTGCCGGACGAGCTGGAATCTCCGCCATCGATCAAAGGCGAAATCCCGCTGAGCCTGAGCGATGCGCAGCAGAGCATGCTGCTCAACAATCCCTATATGAAATCGGCGCAGGCCGATGTGCAAGCGGCTGAAAAACAGTACGAGATCGCCAAGGCACCGTTTTACCCGCGCTTCGATGCGGAACTGGCAGTCGGCGCCAATGACAACCTGCAAGGCGAGCGCGGTCACGACAACGAATGGCGAGCTGCGGTGGTAATGAACTACAACCTGTTCAACGGCAACCGCGACCGGGCGCGCATGCGCTCCAACGCACACAAGACTGGTCAGGCGCTGGACATTCGCAACAACGCACTGCGCATGCTCAACGAAAACATGTCACTGGCCTGGAACGCGATGAGCAACGCGCGCCAGCAGACGCCTATTGCCCGGGAGTACGTCGAGTCCACCACCCGCGTACGCACGGCCTATCAGGACCAGTTCGGGCTCGGGCAGCGCAGCCTGCTCGACCTGCTGGACAGTGAAAACGAGCTGTACAACGCCAGCCGACGCTACACCGAAGTGCGCTACACCGAGGAACTGGCCATGTACCGCGTGCTGGCCAGCGAAGGCGAATTGCTGCGCACACAGCGCGTGGTGCTGCCCGCCGAAGCCGTGGCGCTGACCGACGTGCAGAGCGAAGCCCGCCTGCCCGAACTCAAATAGGCCGCGACCGGGAGCACGCCCTTGAACAGTCTGGACACCCCCGATGCCGTGACGTCGACCGCAGCACCGAACGATGTCGAAGATCCGTTGCTCGACGGCTTGATGATCCTTTGTCGTCTGCACGGTTCCCCTCACAGTCGCGCCAGCCTGACCACGGGCCTGCCGATGGCCGGTCAGCGTCTCGATCCGTCACTGATTACCAGAGCGGCGGCTCGCGCAGGGCTACAGGCGCGCTGGTTGCGGCGCGAACTGGCCGATATCGACTCGTTGAATCTGCCGGCGCTGCTGTTACTCAAGGACCAGCGCTGTGCCGTGCTGGTACGCCGCGATGAAAACGCCCGTGCATTAATCCTGCCCTCTGAGCTTCAAGGCGGCGAGCAATGGATCGATGGCGAACATCTTGCACATCGTTACGCCGGGCAGGCGCTGTTCGCCAGCCCGCGCCACGAGCTGGAACAGTTGAATGCACCCCTGCTGCCAAGGGTGACGTCCTGGTTTCGCGACACCGCGAAGCTGTCACGCCGCCTGTACAGTGACGCCCTGCTCGCCAGCCTGTTGATCAATGTGCTCGGCCTGATGATGCCGCTGTTCGTCATGCAGACCTACGATCGCGTGGTGCCCAATCAGGCCACGGCCACTCTGTGGGTACTGGCCGTCGGCCTGCTGATCGGCACCCTGTTCGAGATGGGCCTGCGCGTGATCCGCGCCCGGCTGCTGGATCAGGCAGGTAGCAAGACCGATCTGATCCTGTCCGCGACTCTGTTCGAGCGCATCGTCGGCATGCACCTCAAGGCACGCCCGGCTACAGTCGGCGGCTTTGCACAGAGCATCCATGACTTTCAGGGCCTGCGGGAGTTTCTCACCGCCGTGACCCTGACCAGCCTCATCGACCTGCCGTTCGCGATTCTGATGCTGGCGGTCATTGGTCTGCTGGGCGGCTGGCTGGTGCTGATTCCGCTGCTGGCCTTTCCGTTGACAGTCGCCTTCGCCTGGGCGATTCAGGTCCGCCTGCTTGACACCGTGCAGAAAAGCCTGAGCCTGGGTGCGGCGCGACAAGCGTTGCTGATCGAAACACTCGGCGGGCTGGAGACGCTCAAGGCCTGTAATGCACAGAACGAACGCCAGCATCAGTGGGAAAGCACTCACGGCGCGCTGACCCGCCTGGACAATCACGCCCGCCAGCTTGCGGCGCTGGCCAGCAACGGTACGTTGTTCGTCCAGCAGTTCTGTGGGATGGCCACGCTGATCGCCGGGGTCTACAGCATCATTGGCGGGCACCTGAGCGTCGGCGCGCTGGTCGCTACTTACATGCTCGGCAGCCGGGTGCTGGCGCCGCTGGCACAGGTCGCGGGCCTCATCACCCGCTATCAGCAGGCACAACTGACGATGAAAAGCACTGACGCGCTGATGGCCCTGCCCCAGGAGCACGATGTCCAGCGCCGTCCGCTGAACGCCGCACCGCTCAAGGGCGCAGTGAGCGTCAACGACTTGCGGTTTACTCATGAACCCAAGGGTGCCGCCGCATTGAGCGGACTGCAGTTCAGTCTGGAGCCCGGAGAACGGGTCGGCATCATTGGCCGTAGCGGCTCGGGCAAAAGTACCCTAGCGCGGTTGCTGACAGGCTTTCATTGCCCTGACCAAGGCCAGGTGCTGTTCGACGATCTGGACCTGCAACAGCTGGACCTCGGCGAGGTGCGTCAACAGATCGGCTACGTCTCCCACGACCTGCCGCTGCTGGCAGGCAGCCTGCGCGATAACCTGACCCTGGGCGCACGACACGTCAATGACACGCGAATGCTGGAGGTTGCACGAGTGACCGGCGTGGACGAACTGGCCTTGCGGCATCCCCGCGGCTTCGATCGTCCGGTGGGCGAGCGCGGTCAGTTGCTGTCCGGCGGGCAGCGTCAGGCGGTGCTGCTGGCCCGCGCACTGTTGCTGGATCCGCCGATTCTGCTGCTCGATGAACCCACCAGCCACATGGACAACGCCAGCGAAGAACACCTGCGCCAGCATCTGCATCGCCTGATACCCGGCAAAACCCTGCTGCTGGTCACCCATCGTCTGTCGATGTTGAGCCTGGTCGACCGCCTGCTGGTGCTGGACAACGGCAAGCTGGTCGCCGACGGCCCGAAGGACGCTGTCCTCGATGCACTGCGCAAAGGCCGCAACGGCCAGACGCCGGTATGAAGGAGAAACGCACATGACCCTGTCCGGCAACCCTCACGTCGAACGCCCTTTTCTGTCCTATCGATCTGCGGCGCTGGCAGATCCTTCATCACCCACCATGAGCCTCACGGTATGGACCTGCGCCGGGCTGCTGTTCAGCGCCCTGCTCTGGGCCAGGTTCGCGGTGCTCGAAGAAGTCACCACTGGCGAAGGCAAGGCCATCCCGTCAAGCAAGGTGCAGGTCATTCAGAATCTGGAAGGTGGCATCGTGACCGAGATCTTCGTGCGCGAAGGTCAGGTGGTGAGCAAGGGCGACACCCTGTTGCGCCTGGACGACACGCGCTTTCTGTCCAGCCGCGGCGAAAGCGAGGTGGATCGCCTGACCCTGACCGCACAAGTGGAACGCCTGGCGGCCGAAGCCGAAGGTCGAGCCCTGACACTGCCGCCGGATGTGATCGCCAGCGCGCCGCAGGTGGCCGCGGACGAGCAGGCGCTATATGAATCCCGACAGCGACATCTGCTCAGCGAACAGCGCACACTCAACGAGCAATTGCGGCAGAAGACCCAAGAGCTGGCAGAGTTTCGCGCCAAACAGGAGCAATTTCGCAGCAGTCTGGCGCTGGTCCAGCAGGAGCTGGACATGTCGGCACCGCTGGTCGGCTCCGGGGCGGTCTCCCCCGTGGAAATCCTGCGACTCAAGCGCAATGCCGTCGAGATTCGCGGTTCGATGAACGCCAACACCCTGGCTATCCCGAGGGCCGAGGCGGCAATCAACGAGCTCAGAAGCCGGGGGCAGGAATCGGAGCTGGCCTTTCGTGCCGACGCGGCGCGTGAGCTGAACGAGAAGCGCAATGACCTGGCCCGAATCGGCGCCACCCGCATCGCGATCGACGACCGCATGAGCCGAACCACGGTGCAGTCGCCAGTGCGCGGTATCGTCAAGACGCTCAAGGTCAACACCATCGGTGGCGTGGTACAGCCCGGCAGTGATTTGCTGGAAATCGTGCCTCTGGAAGACAACCTGTTGATCGAAGCGAAGGTACGCCCCCAGGACGTGGCATTTCTGCATCCGGGCCAAAAAGCCATGGTCAAGTTCAGCGCCTACGACTACACCCTGTATGGTGGACTCCCGGCGCGACTGGAACTGATCGGCGCCGACACGGTGGCCGACGACAAGGGCAACAGTTTCTACCTGATTCAGGTACGTACCGACAGCAATCATCTGGGCAGCGACAGTAAACCGCTGCTGATCATCCCCGGCATGATCGCTACCGTGGACATCATTACCGGAGAAAAAAGCGTGATGGATTACTTGCTCAAACCGGTGCTCAAAGCCAGGGCCGAAGCCCTGCGCGAGCGTTGAAAAAGGCCTGAACTCAAGGCCGCGGGAAAGGCTTAGTGCCTGGCGATACTGTCGATCGAACCGTCCACCAGAATCTTGGCCATCTGCGCCAGATGGACCACGGCAAGCGTCATGTCGCGCATGGCCGTCTGGGAACAGTCGGCGGACTCACCCGCCGTGGCAATGATCCCGCGCAGCAGGTCCGAAGCATGGTTGAGCGCATCTTCGGCACCCAGGTTCTCGTTGATTGAAAACAGGCCGGATGAAGCAGGATTGAGGGTAGGCATAGGGGCACGTCACTCAGGTTAATCATTACCTTGGTCGCCACAGGGCGTGCGACGACAGGGCGCAGAGTATGGACCCGGCCCCGGCGGCGCAATACGCTTTAGACGTCTAGGAAGTTTCCTTCAATGGAAAGAGACCCATCGCGTCATCCGTCCCACGACCCTCGGATTTTCAGGTTTCAGTGCCTCCCTCAATAACGTTCATTTCTTCCTGTCCCTGGCAAAAGCAGCTTCCAGCGCTTCGTTGAGGGTGCGCAAGACCTTGACCCGAGCCCAGCGTTTATCGTTGGCCTCGACCAGGGTCCAGGGCGCGATTTCAGTGCTGGTGCGATCCACCATTTCGCCGACCGCCTGACGGTACTGCGGCCACTTGTTGCGATTGCGCCAGTCGTCCTCGGTAATCTTGTAGCGCTTGAACGGAATCTGCTCGCGCTCCTGAAAACGTTCGAGCTGGGTCTGCTCATCGATAGCCAGCCAGAATTTGACGACCACGATGCCAAAGTCGGTGAGTTGCTCCTCGAAGTCGTTGATTTCGGAATAGGCGCGCATCCAGTCGGATTCGCTGCAGAAACCCTCGACCCGCTCCACCAGCACGCGTCCGTACCAGGACCGGTCGAAGATGGTGAACTTGCCGCGTGCCGGAATCTGCCGCCAGAACCGCCACAGGTAGGGCTGGGCCAGTTCGTCCTGAGTGGGCGCGGCAATCGGCACGATGGCGTACTGGCGCGGATCCAGCGCCGCCGCCACCCGACGGATCGCGCCGCCCTTGCCGGCCGCATCGTTACCTTCGAACACCGCCACCAGGGCATGACGCTTCATGCGTTTGTCGCGCATATTGCCGGACAGCCGCGCCTGCTCGGTGATCAGCGCTTCCTTGTAATCGTCCTTGTCCAGACTCCGGCTCAGGTCAAGGCTGTCCAGCAGGGTCAACTCTTCATCATGGCTCGCCACCGGGCCTGCGCTCTGCGATTTGGGCTCGGGCTCGACTTTATTCAGCGCCGCCTGCATGCCTTCGAGCAACAACCGCCCGACCGTCAGGCTGCGGTAGTTGGGGTCCACGCCCTCGATCACGTGCCATGGTGCATATTCGCGGCTGGTACGACGCAGCACCCGCTCGCCGAAACGCACGAATTTGTCGTAGGTCCGGGACTGCTGCCAGTCAAGCGGGCTGATGCGCCAGCTATGAAGCGGGTCGTCCTTCAGCGTCTTGAGGCGCAACTTCATCTGCTTCTTGGACAGATGGAACCAGAACTTGAAGATCACCGCGCCTTCATCACAGAGCATCTTCTCCAACCGCTCCGCGCCACTGATGGCCTGGTCCAGCACAGCGTCCTTGAACCGGCCATGGACCCTGCCTTGCAGCATCTGGCTGTACCAGTTGCCGAAAAAAATCCCCATGCGCCCCTTGGCGGGCAATTGCCGCCAGTAACGCCAGACCGGCGGATGCGCCAGCTCTTCGTCGGTCTGCTGGTCGAAGGTGCGCACTTCGATGTAGCGCGGGTCCATCCACTCGTTGAGCAGCTTGACGGTTTCACCCTTGCCCGCGCCTTCGATGCCGTTGATCAGCACGATGACCTGACGGCCAGCCTGTTCATGCAGGTCGTACTGCGCTTCCAGCAACGCCTCGCGCAAGGCAGGCACAGCGGCCTCGTAGGTCTCGTCATCGATGGCATGACCGATTTCAGCGGATTCAAACATGCACTGCTCCCTATGTGATACGGCTCGGGGATGATGGCCAAGTGAGCCCAGATGAACATAAAGACCACCGATTGCCGCCATGGGTCAATCGCTGCAACAGCAATACCGCTTTTATCCGCGCAGACGGCTAAAATGCCGTGATTGCCCCTGCTGAGCCGAACATGACCATTACCCGCCACGCCCAGATCGACTGGGACGACCAAGGCAACCCGCATTCGCGTACGTTTTCCGATGTGTACTTTTCGACCGAATCCGGTCTCGACGAAACCCGCCATGTGTTTCTGGTTCAGAACGATCTGCGTCGTCGTTTTACCGACCTGGCGGAAGATGGACGCCTGATCATCGGCGAAACAGGCTTTGGCACCGGACTGAATTTCCTCTGCGCCTGGCAACTGTTCGATGAGTGCGCCCGGCCCGGCGCACGACTGCATTTCATCAGCGTCGAAAAATTCCCGTTGAGCCGCACCGATCTGCAACGCGCCTTGGCGTTGTGGCCGGAACTGGCGCAGTTCGCAGAACCGTTGCTCGCTCAGTACGTCGCGGTACACGAAGGCTTTCAGCGGCTGGTGTTCGATCAGGGGCGGATCACCCTGACCCTGCTGATCGGCGATGCACTGGACATGCTGCCGCAGCTGGACGGTCAGATCGACGCGTGGTTTCTCGACGGCTTCGCCCCGGCGAAAAATCCGGAAATGTGGACACCGGAACTGTTTGCCGAACTGGCACGCCTGTCGACGACCGACACCACCATCGGCACCTTTACCAGCACCGGCTGGGTGCGCCGTGCGCTGAACGCGGCTGGCTTCAAGATGAAACGGGTGCCGGGCATCGGGCATAAATGGGAAGTGCTGCGCGGCACGTTCATCGCCTGGCCGGAAGACGCCCCACCCGCACCCGTTGCAAAACCGTGGTTTGCCCGTCCCCCAGTAGTGCAAGGTGAGCGCATGGCGCTGGTGATCGGTGCCGGACTGGCCGGTTGCGCCACGGCCGAGAGCCTGGCGAACAGAGGCTGGCAGGTCAGCCTGCTGGAGCGCCACGCTGCCCCGGCGCAGGAAGCCTCGGGCAACCCGCAAGGCGTGCTGTACCTGAAACTGTCCGCGCATGGCACGGCGTTGTCACAGTTGATTCTCAGTGGATTCGGGCACACCCGTCGTCTGCTTGAACGCCTGCAGCGCGGCATCGACTGGGACGGCTGCGGCGTGCTGCAACTGACCTTCGACGACAAGGAGGCCAGGCGTCAGGCGCAACTGGCCGATGCCTTTCCTGAGTCATTGCTGCACCTGCTGGACCGACCTGCCGCCGAAGCGCACAGCGGCATTGAATTGGCCAGCGGCGGATTGTTTTATCCGGAAGGCGGCTGGGTCAATCCACCAGCGTTGTGCGATTTACAGGCCAGGCACCCGAATATTCGGCTGATTGGCCATCAAGAAGCGTTGCAATTGCGACAGGTCGATGGGCAATGGCAGGCGTGGGATAACGAACGCCTGATCGACAGTGCACCAGTCGTGGTGCTCGCTGGCGCGGCGGACATCAAACAATTCGCGCAAAGCGCCGATTTGCCACTCAAACGCATCCGCGGGCAGATCACCCGCCTGCCGGAAACACCGGCCAGCAAGGCCTTGAGCACGGTAGTCTGCGCCGAAGGTTACGTCGCCCCGGCGCGTCTCGGCGAACATACGCTGGGCGCGAGCTTCGACTTTAATAGCACCGATCTGACACCCAACGTGACGGATCATCTGGGCAACCTGCAGATGCTCGAAGAAATTTCCCACGATCTCGTGGAGCGCCTGCAGACCAATCAGCTGCCACCCGAACAACTGCAAGGTCGCGCCGCGTTTCGCTGCACCAGCCCGGATTACCTGCCGATCGTCGGTCCCTTGGCCGATCGGCAGGCGTTTCTCGACGCCTTTGCCGCGCTGGCAAAGGATGCGCGCCAGGTGCCCGACGTGGCCTGTCCCTGGCTCGACGGCCTCTACATCAACAGCGGCCACGGCTCACGCGGACTGATCACCGCCCCGCTGTCCGCCGAACTGCTCGCCGCCTGGCTCGACAACGAACCCCTCCCCCTGCCCCGCAGCGTTGCCGAAGCTTGCCACCCGAACCGGTTTGCCTTACGCGGGCTGATTCGGGGTAGCAATAAATAGCATGGTTGATTTGAGTAACGCATTCTTACACGCGGCAATCTTCGTGATAAACCAATCTGCACCCTTCGCGAGCAGGCGGAACGCCGCCCGGCGCGCTCCCACTAGCAGAGCTTCATCCTTACGCGATAGTGCAAACACCACCGA
>NZ_MUIO01000105.1 GCF_002087235.1 Pseudomonas floridensis
GGGCGCCGGTGTGGACCTGGGATTGAGCGAGCGACTGAGCGTGGGCGTGAGCTACAACGGACAGATCGGCAACGACACGACTGACCAAACGCTGAATGCGCGGGTGACGTTGGCGTTTTGAGAGCTTAGCGCAGCAATCGCTGTCCCCTGCTAACGCAGGTGACAGCGCATCAGATTTTACGACATAGCATGTAGGATCAATCAGAAAAGCCCAAACCGCTTTGATTCCGCTCCCGGCCGTCCCTATCCTCCCTGCTCGTGTATACGCAGCCGTCAGGGAGACGCTGAATGCCGTCATGGAATGTCGTGCCTACGTGGTTCGAGATAGAAAACCGCATTGCTCACAACATGGGCTATCAAAGTGGCGGCACTTACCGCACCCACAACAATAAACCCGTCCCGACGCTGGCGCTCAATCTCCGGCGCATCAGCCACCTCAGAAGTGCATTCGCGCGTGCCGAATGGGCGGCTGGCGGTAGATTGAGGAAGCGCCTTTCCGACCTCGACATCGCCGACATCATCAATGACCTGATCGACATGGCAACCCAGGTCGCTATGATCGTTGCAGGGAGCACTTTGACCGGAGGCGCCATCGGGGCTGGTGTGGGCACCTTGTTTGGCGGCCTGGGAGCGGCTCCCTTCGGCGCGGCAGGTGCAATGATGGGTCTGCAGGTCAGTACCTGGATACTGAGTGCGATGGGCCTGATGTCGATTGCCGAATTCTTCGTCGATGGTCTGCCGCGTATCGGCGAGTACTACCTGAGTGGCATCTCCATCGTGTGGCAGGGCACGCGTGGGGATCATGGCCTCAACCCATTTGGCGGTGATGACTTCCAGGCCGTGGGCAGAGCGTCGGATCAGATCGCCAGAGGCCACGAAGAGATGGTGCTGCTGCTGTTGGGTGCCATCATGGCCTACCTCACGCGTGGTCGTGGCAGCGCGTCCATTCTCGCCAGCGAAATGCAGGCCAGCGCGAGGGGCGCGAAGCTGGGGCAGTGGATGCTCAAGCACGAAGACGCGCTGAAGAAACGCACCGATCTGCCTCAAGCAGAGTCGCGTAGAGGCGCACCGGGCCATGATGAGCAACCCGCAGCGCCTCCCCCTCGGCAACCCGACCAGCCTCCATCGAAAAAAGGGTCAGGCATGCCCGAGCACAAGGTGCCATGCTTCAATGTGAGCCCGAAACACTTTGATCGGATTCCGGAGTTCGACCGGCAGTTGGCGGGTCAGCAGAAGGGGTTGAATGATCTGACGGTGGATGAGTATTTGAAGGGGCGGGAGGCGTTTACAAGCAAGGATATGGTTCGGGACCCGAAGGTAGCCAAGGCTGCTCGTGTTGCACTAAGCACTGATTTGGAAACCATGTTTCGAGATGAATACCTATTAGAGGGTAAATTGCCTACTAAAGCCGCGTCTCTGGCAAAGGAAAAGATGCTTGAGAAAATGTCGACATTGGCTGCACTTCATAATCCGGATTTAGTTGTAGGTGGAAAAGATATGATCGACGGCTTTGGGGATCGGCGTGTAAATTCCAGTATTGGCTCACAGTGGTCAAGTCGGATTAAAAGCCTGGATGCGGCAGCGAATAAAGTAGCTACTTCCGTTCGCGGCATAACAAAGATCAACACAAAACTTAAAAGGTGCATTGAGGAGTAGGGTATGGATGAATACTATGCTTTTTTCTTGGAGAACTTTAGCCCTGTAAATGAGCGTCTAGAGGTTCCCGAATCGAGTATTACCAAGTACCAAAACAAGCTGCCCCGTCAGCTGCTAGACTATTGGGCTGAGCACGGTTGGTGCGGCTATGCAAATGGTTTGTTTTGGACCGTGAATCCTTATGAATACGAGCGCGTACTTGAACATTGGCTAGCTGATATAGAAGGATTTCAGTCAGGCACCTATCACGTAATAGCGCGCAGTGCATTTGGACTGCTTTATGTCTGGGGAGAACAGGAAGGATATTGCATGACCATTTCCTCTTGCCTTGCCCGATACTCCATTCGAAAATCCATGTTTGCGGTTGATAACCTCGACTTGGGGGTTCAAGCATTCTTCGCATCGTTGATTATTGAGTCCAATGATTTTGATGGGCTTTTCAAGCCAGCGTTAAAAAGACTAGGTGCTCTTGAAAACGATGAAATATATGGCTTCGTACCGGCTCTTGCCCTTGGCGGGCCGATAGAACTGAACAATCTTCAAAAGGTTAAAGTCATCGAGCATCTTGAATTTCTTTCTCAGCTTTCGCCGCTTCAGGATTGGGGCTTTCCTGAAGTCTGATCATTGTTGTGATGGGGCGCCGGTGTGGACCTG
>NZ_MUIO01000106.1 GCF_002087235.1 Pseudomonas floridensis
GGCGTTTGCTTGTCCGGGATACTGCTTTCCTGTTTCAGATGACGACAAGGAGCTGCGTTTTGAACCCGACCGATATTTTGATCAAGCGTTTCGAGCCTCAAGACCAGCAGGGCGTGGTCGACGTGATTCTGCCCATCCAGCGTGAAGAGTTCGACATCGCCATCACGGCTAATGACCAGCCGGACCTCAACGCCATTCCCGGCTTCTACCAGACAGGCACCGGAGACTTCTGGGTAGCCCGACATGGCGAGCAGGTAGTGGGCACCATCGGTCTCAAGGACATTGGTGCCGGTCAGGCGGCGTTGCGCAAGATGTTCGTCGCCGCGCCATTTCGCGGACGTGAACATTCGGTGGCCGCCCGACTGCTGAATCGTCTGATCGACGACGCCCGAGGCAGAGGTGTAAAGAGAATCTTTCTGGGCACCACCGACAAATTCCTCGCCGCGCACCGCTTCTATGAGAAGCACGGTTTTAGCGAAGTGGCCAGGGAAAGTCTGCCCGAAAGCTTTCCGGTCATGGCGGTGGACAGCAAGTTCTATGTGCTGGGGCTGGGCAACTGAGGCGCTGTTGACCGGCTTTTAAGGCCATTGAAAAGCGCCAGTGCTGCACTGTCGCCCGAGGTCAGATTGGCGGGGTAAAAGGCCGGGTATTGCGCTTTTTCTATGGGCGGAAGGTCGTTGTAATGGGCGAGGATCATGAACAAGGTCTGTGTACCCTTGCCCGTTTCGTTGTACTCATCCATGTAACGTTGAATCATGACGCGCTTCCAGGCCTGATCTTGCGAATATTCTTCGTCAAACGCCGCGCTTCTTTCATTGATCGTGAAACTGCCACTCTCGTCATACATGATCAGCCTGAGTTGATCCGGAGAGAGGCCTGCGAATGGATTTTTTCCTGAACCGCGCTCGAACAGAGTGGCCTGACGGGCTCTTTCGAGCAGCACGGGGTCGTCTGTATCGGGCACTTCAGCATCGTGCCGCTCACGATTGGCGTAAAAACCACTCCCGGCGATTCTGTCGATGATGTCTTTCGCCAGGGTGCCCAATTCTTTGAAGCCAAGGCTCGCATCGCGGGACTGAGCACGCACTGCGCTTTCATTCAATTGTCTCGCCAGTGCCGATAAGGCAACGCCGTCCCGATTGGTCGGTTTTGAGGCCGGTTTTTCCACGGGTGTGGCATTGGCAGGGGCCGCTGACTTGGCCGTTTGATGGACCGTGGCGGTTTGAATAGACGGGATATTCATCATGTTGCGTCCTCGCGTGGACAGCCAATCCGTGGCGTTATGCGTTACGTTTCTGCTTTCTGGGCACAGCCGATACATTCCTCGCCGCACACCGCTTCTCCAAAAAATGGTTTCAGCGAAGTGGACAGCAAGTTCTACGTGCTGGGGCTGGGCAACTGAGGCGCTGTTGACCGGATTTTAAGGCTATTGAAAAGCGCCAGTGCTGAACTGTCGCCCGAGGTCAGGTTGGCCACGTAGTGGGTCGGGTATTGCGCTTTTTCTATAGGCGGAAGGTCGTTGTAATGGGCGAGAATCATGAACAAGGTCTGTGTACCTTTGCCCGTTTCGTTGTACTCATCCATGTAACGTTGAATCATGACCAGCTTCCAGGCCTGATCTTGCGAATATTCCTCGTCGAACGCGGCTCTTCTTTCATTGATCGTGAAATTGCCACTCTCGTCGTACATGATCAGCCTGAGTTGATCCGGCGACAGGCCAGCGAATGGATTTTTTCCTGAACCGCGCTCGAACAGAGTGGCCTGGCGGGCTCTTTCGAGCAGTGCGGGATCGTCCGTATCGGGCACTTCGGCATCGTGCCGTTCACGATTGGAGTGAAAACCGGTCCCGGCGATTCTGTCGATAATGTCTTTCGCCAGAATGCCCAATTCTTTGAAGCCAAGGCTCGCATCGCGGGACTGAGCACGCACCGCGCTTTCGTTCAATTGTCTTGCCAGTGCCGATAAGGCAACGCCGTCCCGATTGGTCGGTTTTGAGGCCGGTTTTTCCACGGGTGTGGCATCGGCAGCCGGGGCCGCTGACCTGGTCGTTTGATGGACCTTGGCGGTCTGAATAGACGGGATATTCATCATGTTGCGTCCTCGCGTGGACAGCCAATCCGTGGCGTTATACGTGACGTTTCTGCTCTCTGAGCGCCGCCGATATACTCCTCGCCGCACAACGCTTCTCTGAAAGCATGGCTTTAGCGAAGAGGACAGCAAGTTCTACGTGCTGGGGCTGGGCAACTGAGGCGCTGTTGACCGGCTTTTAAGGCTATTGAAAAGCGCCAGTGCCGAACTGTGGCGGGGTAAAGGCCGGGTATAGTGCTTTTTGTATGGGGTGGAAGGTCGTTGTACTGGGCGAGGATCATGAACAGCGTCTGGGTGCTCTTGCCGGTTTCGTTATATTCATCAACATAGCGCTGGCACATTAAAACGTTCCAGGCTTCTTGCTGGTAGTAGCTTTCTTTAAACGCAGCCTTTCGCTCGTTGAGCGTGAAATCGCCACTTTCGTCATAGATGATCAATGCCAAGGTATCTTGCGAAAGACCTGCGAATGGATTAGATCCTAATCCATTCGTGAATCGCGTGGCCTGCTTCGCTCTTTCCAGCAGGCTGGAATCCTGAGTGTCCGGGACCTCAGCGTCGTGTAATGCTTTGTTCTTGCGGTCGTTGCTGTCGGTCAATTTGTCGATGACGGATCTTGCGAGTGTGGCCAGCTCTTTGGTACCCAGACGGGCTTCACGGGAGCTGGCGCGTAGTGCGCGTTGATTGAGTTGTCTGGCAAAACCGGAGAGCGTCGTGCCCTTCGAACTGTTACCTTCGGGCTCAGGTGCTTTGGTTTTGATGTTGTTGTCTGTCCGGGAAACAGCGTTGGCTGCCGCTGCGGGTGTAATGCTGATAATCGTAGGGGAAAGTTGAGCGTCTATCATGATCGCGTCCTCGCGGTGGTAGCCGGTCCATGGCGCTATCTGCGTAAACTGTATCGGCACTGCGTAGGTGAACTTTAACCTGCCCAAGGCAGGCGCGTCGGATAGCGACGCGCCTGCTTGTTTTTATTTCATCGTGAACTCGGCAGCCCACGCGTAGGTGGAAAGGTTAGTGGCGCGTGAGGTGGCGGTGCAGACTGCAGCGCCCTCAGAGGCTGCCGTGCGATTCCACTTCGGGATTTTAGCGCCTCCCGCACCCGGCAGTTTCATGAACGTGGTGGAAAATACACAGACTTTTGATCCCATCACATACCTGACACTTGCGTAGCTCGTGTCCGGTGAAAGGGTGCTTTGTACGTGATAGGTATCTGACTCGCCAGGTCTGACCGCCGGCCTGATGGGGCTCCTTGCATTCATCTGTGTGGAACTTTCATTGCGAGTCACGACGGTATAGTCGGCTTGCTCCGTCCCCAAATTCTTGAACGTCACCGTAACCGGCGGTCCCGCCTGTACTGTAACGGTTGCGCCTAATGTCGCCAAGGCGAGAAAGGTCAGTGCAATATGATTGGTTTTCATGGACAGGTCCTTAAATTAAATGATTAACTTCATGTTGTTTACAATGGTTTAAGCAGCAGTCGGCTCGCCGCAATGCTTGTCCGGCGCCGACTGATTACGTTTGGATTTCGATGTGATAGTTGAGTAGAAAAGTTGCGCAAGTTAAGCGCCGATCGAATAGGTAACTTCCAGTCAATGGGTGTGTTGAGTGTTCACGCTCAGTGTATGAATGCTCTGGATTAAGGCGTTTCAGGACGATAAAGGGCAGTCGCTGTTATCCGCTACCAGACGTTTAATCAAAGTCTGGCAGGGAAAGCAATGGGGTGTTGGGGGTTGTTTAAATAAACAGCGAAGTAACCTATTTATGCTTGTATCGAACTTGCATCACCTATTAACTGCGCTGGCGAGCGTTGCGTGTTCACCGACTGGCCGCACCCCGTATAGCGCAAGGGTGCGGCTGGCACCTCATGTCACTGCATAGAACTTGCGCACATATCCGGTGCTGGTCCATTTGCAGGGCGCGCCTTGTGCGACGAAAACGGTGTCACCGGGTTTGACGACCACTGCTGCGCCGTCTTCGATGCCCAGCGTCACGCTGCCTTCGATCAGGTTCATCAGCTCGTGGATCCGGTGCGGGCGTGATATGCGCTCGTAAGGTGTGGAATCCCAGACGCCGATGCGCAGGGTGCTTGCAGTGTCTTCGAAGAGGTTGTTGCTGCGGCACTGCGGCAGCGCGCTGATCATGATCGCCGGGTCCGGCGGGGAGGACGGCGTGAGCATCGCCAGGCGATCCAGATGCGTGATGCCAGGCTTGTCCGGGCCGGTCGCCTGAGTGGCAGCGCAAAAGGCCCAGAGGCTGTCCGGCTGCGCCTCGATACGCAACCGGGTGCCACGACCGATGACCGCGCTTTCGCCGGTGCGAATCGTGACGTTGTCGGCATCTGAACTCAGCGTAACGGCGCCGCGATGCACGACCAGCATCTCGGTGTAGGGATAAGCGTCGACCGACAACGAGTTGCCAAAGTGAACGATGCCGGCGGCAATGTCGGCTTCATCCAAAAAGGCGGTGCGGCGACCCTCGGTGAATGGATCGTTGGCGTCGAGCGGGCCGGTTGTGAATTCGGTGTCGACAGGGCTGTGATCGGCGCGGGCGAGCAAAAGTACGGAAGGTTGTGGCATGGAATGATCTCTTGAGTCTTCAGCCGGGCGTAATCGCGAACGGCAGGTGAGCAACTGAAAGCACACGTGAGCCGCGTGACCGCGCTTGCCCGCAATGGCGATGGCTCAGCCACTGAAAATCGACTGTGAACACGCCATCGCGGGCAGGCAGCGCTGCTGCGGCTGTTTGTTGGCAGCGAGGTAAACGCTGTGTCAGTGAGAAGTGACGCAACCCTTAACCGATCGCCTGGGTAATCAATGCGAACTGGCGCACGCCTTGGCTGGGCTGCGGAACGGCACCCATGCTCATGCAGGCCACCGCATCGACGCGTTTCAGGCCTGCTGCTTCCAGCCAGTCCACCAGCCCGCCATCGCTTGGAACATCAATGCGTACGAAGGCATAAGGCACTTTCGCCATCAGTTGTTCGATCATATGCCTGGCCTGTTCCGCGTTCTCGGCGATCACCGGGCCGATGCACAGGCCGCGACCAAACGGGCGCATCAGTGCCACCGCCTGCAACCCGCCATCGCGCTCGACGCCCACCGCATGTTCGAGGTTGCCGAAGACATCGCTCAAAACCGCCGAGCGATCCAGGCCGGTGCCTGCGTTGGCCAACTCGACAATCCGGGCGTGATCGGCTTCGGTCAGCGAGCGGCACTGCTCACCCGCTTTCAAGGCCGTCGGTTCGGGCAGTTGCGCCTGACCCTGGCGTTGCTGAACCTCGCCGAAGCTGACAAAGCCCATCTTGGCGTACAACGGCGCGCCGGCGAGCGTGGCGTTGAGAATGGCGGTGCGCGGTGGAACGCTGCCCACAGCCATTTCCATCAACTTGCGACCGATGCCCTTGCCTTGATAGTCGTCGCTGACGATCACCAGGCCTATCGTCGAGAACTCGCCCTGATGACAGGCAAAGGCGCTGCCGATCAGGCGACCGTTATGCAGGGCGACGAAGCCTTGGGCAACCCGCTGGAGCATGGCCCAATCTTCGAGTCGGTGCGGCCATTTCAGGGCGATGGACAGTTCGTGGGCGTTGGCCACGTCGTCGGCGGTCATCGGGCGGTATTCAAAGTCGAGGCGTTGCTGGGCGAGCATGATGTGTCTCCCTCCAGAAGGATGCACAGGGGTATAAAAGGATGCGGCAGGCTTGTTGTATCCCACCTGCGCGACAGGGTGACAAGAGGGCTGCAAGCATTCGGTAGATTTCGCGACTGGCAGCTAGCCAGACCACAGTTACTGCTTAAATCGGGCGCGGGTCCGGCAGCAAATGCTTGAGGCTTTTCGGCAGTTTTTCTGCCTTATATAGCTGCGCGAATCGACCCTTTGTCCAGACAGTGGATTGTGCTGAGCAGACGCGTTCGCACAGGCGCAGTATCTGCGGTGCAAAGCCGCGTGTTTGAGCGCGAGCGCCCTGAAAAGGGTCAAAAAAGCGCCAGAAACCGGGGTTTGCCCAAGGCTGGAGCGCCCCGCAAAGTCTGCTGAGCGCGCACCTCAAAACGGTGCTTTCTATCAAGCAGCCAGCACTTTTAACGCCATCTGCTGATTTCACGGTGTTGTAATGAGGGTGTGCTGCAGCGTGCATCACGGCCCTTGCAACGGTGCCGCAAACTGCTCGTCATGCCATGACCTCAACGAACTTTCAGGACCGCACACAATGAGCTTTCTTCGACCAAAATTCATTACGTTCGACTGCTACGGCACGTTGACCAATTTCCACATGGGCACCATGACGCGCGAGATTTTTGCCGACCGTGTTCCGGCCGAGCAGATGGATCAGTTCGTGAAGGACTTCTCGGCGTATCGGCTGGATCAGGTCATGGGCGACTGGATGCCGTACGACGAAATTCTCAAGGAGTCGCTGTCGCGGGTCTGCAAGCGCTGGAACGTTGAATACCGTGGTGAAGGTCAGTTGTATTACGACGCCGTGCCGACCTGGGGTCCGCATGCCGATGTACCGGCCGGCCTGTCGAAGATCGCCGACAAGATTCCGCTGGTGATTTTCTCCAACGCCAGCGACAGCCAGATCATGTCCAACGTCGAGAAGCTGGGCGCACCGTTCCACAAGGTATTCACCGCCGATCAAGCCAAGGTCTACAAGCCGCGCCTGGCCGCTTTCGAATTCATGCTCGACAACCTCGGCTGCGGTCCTGAAGACGTGCTGCACGTGTCTTCCAGCTTCCGCTACGACCTGTTCTCGGCGCACGACATGAAAATCAAGAACAAGGCCTTCGTGGCTCGCGGTCACGAACAGCCTGCGCACAGCTCCTTCAACTATCACCAGATTCCTGACATCGGCGGTCTGGCAGGACTGGTCGGCCTGTAAGCCGGTCACGCACTACGGCATTTTTCAGGGTGCTCTTTCATGAGTGACAAGGGGAACAAGATGCGCAGTGAGTCCTACTGGCTCGATACGGCTCCAGATTTCACCGGCGCGCAGGCTGGCGCGGTGGAAGGGCAGGCTGACGTAGTGGTTGTCGGTGGCGGGTTCACCGGGCTCTCGGCTGCGCGTGCATTGGCCTTGAAAGGTGCCAGCGTGGTGGTTCTGGATGCAGGCCGCGTGATCGGCGAAGCCTCCGGACGTAATGGTGGGCAGTGCAACACCGGTGTGGCGCAGGACTACGCCTCCCTGAGCGCCACATTGGGGGCCGACCAGGCCCGCGACTATTACAAAGCGTACGAAAGCGCGGTGCAGAGCGTCGTCAGCGTCATCGAGCAGGAAAACATCGCCTGCGACATCAAACGCAACGGCAAATTGAAGCTGGCGGCCAAGCCGGGTCATTACGAAGGACTGGCGCGCACTTGCGAGCTGATCCGTCGCGAAGTCGATGCCGATGTCGAGTTGCTGTCGGCACAGGACATTCGCTCCGAAATCGGCTCGGACGCGTTTCACGGCGGTCTTTTGCAGCGCAATGGCATACAGATCCACGTCGGTCGCTTTGGCCTGGGCCTTGCCGACGCGGCGGCGCGTCACGGTGCGCGAATCTATCAGGACACGACGGTGAAGGGCTGGAAGGCCAATCGCAACGGGTTTGTGGTCAACACCTCGAAAGGCTCGATGCAGGCCAGGCAAGTCTTCCTCGCAACGGGTGCCTGCCAGCACGGTGGGTTGGGCTGGTATCGCCGCCGCATCGTCCCGGTCGGCAGTTTCGTGATCGCCACCGAAGTGCTGCCTCAGGCATTGATCGACCAGTTGTTCCCCAACCAGCGTGCTTACGTCACCAGCCGTTTGATCGGCAATTATTTCCGCCTCACCCCGGATAACCGGTTGCTGTTCGGCGGGCGCGCCCGTTTCGCCATGTCCAACAGCAGCTCCGACGCCAAGAGCGGCAAAGTGCTGCACGCGGCCATGGTGCAGATGTTTCCGCAACTGGCGCAGGTGAAAGTCGACTACTGCTGGGGCGGTCTGGTGGACATGACGTCCGATCGTCTGCCGCGTGCAGGCGAGCACGACGGCGTTTTCTACTCGATGGGCTACAGCGGCCATGGCGTGCAGATGTCGGTGCACATGGGGCAGGTCATGGCGGATGTCATGGAAGGCAAGGCGCACGCCAATCCCTGGAAGGATCTGAGCTGGCCAGCCATTCCAGGCCACTTTGGCAAACCGTGGTTCCTGCCGTTGGTGGGCGCTTATTACCGCTATCAGGACAGTCGTCACTGAGTGTTGTGTTTCACCGTCGTCGCGTGTGTTAAGGACGCTCCGGTCAACCGTGAGCAACTCGGAATTTCCCTTTTTCGACAGGTAGAACTGATATGGCTGACAAGAAAAACGATTCCCCGCTGATCACAGGTGAAGACAGCCTGCGCGTTTTCGAGGGTCTCAATCGCGGCCTCTCGCGTCGTGATGCGCTGCGTATGCTGGGCGTTGCCGGTGTGGTCGCGGCAGGCTCCACCAGTCTGTTCGGCGCCGCCGGGAAAGTCTTCGCCGATGACGAGGCCGCGCCTGTCAAAGGCAAGCCGGGCGGTCGCATTCGGGTGGCGGGCATGTCCAGTTCCACGGCCGATACGCTGGATCCGGCCAAGGGCGCGCTGTCCACCGACTATGTCCGTCACTTCATGTTCTACAACGGTCTGACCCGTTTCGACAGTCATTTGGTTCCGCACATGGAGCTGGCCGAGAAGATCGACAACAAGGACGCTACTGTCTGGACCATCACCCTGCGCAAGGACGTGACCTTCCACGACGGCAAGTCGCTGACCGCGGCTGATGTGGTGTTCTCGCTGTCGCGCCACAAGGATCCCGCCACCGGCTCGAAAGTCATGCCGTTGATGGCGCAGTTTTCCGAAATCAAGGCCACCGGGCCGCTGGAAGTGCAGATCACCCTCAGTTCGCCAAATGCCGAGCTGCCGTCGATCCTTGCAGTCTCGCACCTGCTGATCGTGCCCGAGGGCACCACGGACTTCAGCAAAGGCATTGGTACCGGCCCGTTTAAGGTAAAGGAGTTCAATCCGGGCGTGCGCTCTATCAGTGTGCGTAATGCCAACTACTGGAAGCCGGGCCTGCCGTACCTGGACGAGATCGAGTTCATCGCCATCGGCGACGAGCCATCGCGAGTCAACGCGCTGTTGTCGGGCGACGTGCACATGATCAACGAGGTCAATCCTCGTTCCACCAGCCGTATTGCCGCCAGTGCCGGGCACCGCGTGGTCGATGCACCGTCGGGCAATTACACTGACCTGATCATTCGTCAGGACCAGATGCCTGGCAAGAGCCCGGAATTCACCGAGGCCATGAAGTACCTGCTGGATCGCGAACAGGTCAAGTCGGCGGTGTTCCGTGGCTACGCCCGCGTGGGCAATGACCATCCGATTGCGCCGGGCTCGCGTTACTTCAATGCTGACCTGCCACAGCGTGCCTACGATCCGGAAAAGGCGAAGTTCCTGCTCAAGAAAGCCGGCATGGAAAAGATCACCATGGCCGTGGCTGCCTCGCCTGCCGCCACCGGTTCGGTCGACATTGCCGTGCTGTTGCAACAGTCCGCCAAGCAGGCCGGGCTGACGCTCAACGTCAATCGCCTGCCCAGCGACGGCTACTGGTCCAACCACTGGATGAAGCACCCGCTGAGCTTCGGCAACATCAATCCGCGTCCGAATGCCGACGTGATCTTCTCGCAGTTCTTCCAGTCCTCCGCACCCTGGAACGAATCGGGCTGGAAAAACGATCAGTTCGACCAATTGCTGATGCTGGCGCGCGGTGAAACCGATGACGACAAGCGCGCCAAAATGTACGGCGACATGCAGACACTGGTCAGCCAGAACTGCGGCATCGGCATCCCGGTGTTCATCAGCAACATCGACGGCGTGGACAAGCGCATTCAGGGTTACTCCAGCAATCCGCTGGGCGGGTTCATGGGCTACATGTTCAGTGAGCAGGTCTGGCTGGACGCGTGAATACGGCTGTGAATCGAGCAGGAGAATGCAGATGAATAGCAACACACTCGGGTTGATCCTGCAGCGCCTCGGCGCTGCGATCGTAACCCTGTTGATTGTCTCCATGGTGGTCTTCGCCATTACGGCGGTCCTGCCGGGAGATGCGGCGCAGCAGGCACTTGGGCAGTTCGCGACGCCTGAACAGGTCGCGGCCCTGCGTACGAAGCTGGGCCTTGATCAGCCGGGTGTGGTGCGTTATCTGCAGTGGTTGATGAACCTGCTGGGCGGTAATTTCGGTGAGTCGGTGTCCAACGCGATGCCGGTCGCCGACCTGATTTCCGGGCGTTTCCCCAACACCCTGATGCTGGCCGCGACCACCGCGCTGGTGTCGGTTCCTGTCGCGCTGACGCTGGGCATCGGTGCGGCCATGGGCCGGGGCGGGCGTCTGGACAATGCGCTGAATTTCATCACCCTGTCGCTGGTGGCAGTGCCCGAATTTCTGATTGCCACCCTGGCGGTGCTGATCTTCGCCGTCAAACTGGGCTGGCTCTCCGCCTTGTCCTACGGCGGTGATGCCAGTACGCCGCTGCAATTCATCCGCACCTATGCGCTGCCGGTGATGACCCTGTGCTGCGTGATCGTGGCCCAGATGGCGCGCATGACCCGTGCGGCTGTCATCGATCAGCTCGACAGTCCCTATGTGGAAATGGCTCGCCTCAAGGGCGTGAATCCGGTGCGGATCGTGTTGCAGCATGCCTTGCCCAACGCCATCGGCCCCATCGTCAATGCCGTGGCGCTGAGCCTTTCCTATCTGCTGGGCGGTGTGGTGATCGTCGAAACCATCTTCAACTACCCAGGCATTGCCAGCCTGATGGTCGATGCCGTGACCAACCGCGACATGGCGCTGGTTCAGGGCTGCACCATGCTCTTCTGCGCCGCTTACCTTGGGTTGGTGTTACTGGCCGACCTGTGTGCAATCCTTTCCAACCCGAGGCTGAGAAACCAATGAATCCAATCATTGAGACATCTGCGGCCGCCACTCCTGTGCGTGCGCGTCGCAAAATCGCCTGGCTGGGCCTGGTGGGCGCTTCGGTCTGCTTCTTCTGGCTCATGGTCGCACTCTTCGGCCCTTGGCTCGCGCCGCATCCGGTCGGCGAAGTGGTGTCCGATAACGTCTTTGAAAACATAAGCGCGGCCTTTCCGTTCGGCACCGATTACCTGGGCCGTGACATGCTCAGCCGGGTACTGATCGGTGCGCGTTTCACGGTCGGCCTGGCGCTGGTATCCGCCGTGCTGGCCAGTGGTATCGGCACCGTCTGCGCGCTGTTGTCGGTGGTCGCGCCCAAATGGCTGGACGAAATCATCAGCCGCCTGATGGATGCGCTGATTTCGATTCCCAGCAAAATGCTTGCACTGATCATGGTCTCGGCGTTCGGCTCTTCCGAAGCGCTGCTGGTGTGCACGGCGGTGCTCAGCTACATGCCGGGTGCGTTCCGGATTGCACGCAGCATGGCGGTGAATATCGAGGCGCTGGAGTACGTGCAAGTGGCGCGCACCCGTGGCGAAGGGCGGCTCTATATTGCCTGCCGCGAAATTCTGCCGAACATGCTCAATCCGGTGCTGACCGACCTGGGGCTGCGTTTCGGCTTCATCGTGTTGCTGCTCAGCGGCATGAGCTTTCTGGGACTGGGTGTGCAGCCACCGGACGCTGACCTGGGGTCGCTGGTTCGCGAGAACATCGGCGGTCTCAATCAGGGCGCTCCGGCCATCGTGATTCCGGCGCTGGCGATCGGTTCGCTGACCATTGGTGTGAATCTGTTTATCGACCGCCTGTCATCACGGCGCAGCCGACGCTCGGGAGGGCACTGATATGAGTCAATTGATTCGGGTGCAAGACCTGCGTGTCGTGGCCGACACCGAACAGGGGCCGTTGGAGATCGTCAAGGGTGTCAGCTTCTCGCTGGAGAAAGGCGAAGTGCTGGCGCTGATCGGCGAGTCGGGCTCTGGCAAGACCACCATCGCGCTGGCATTGCTGGGCTATGCCCGACGAGGCTGCAAGCTGGCCGGCGGCGTGGTGCAGGTCGGCGAACACGACATGCTCAGCCTGCCGGAAAGCCAGTTGCAAAGCCTGCGCGGCAATCGGGTTTCGTACATTGCGCAAAGCGCGGCAGCGGCGTTCAACCCGGCTAAAAAGCTGATCGATCAAGTGATCGAGGGCGCGCTGATTCATGGTCTGGCGAGCCGCGCAGAGCTGCAGAAAAAAGCCATCGAACTGTTTCGTGATCTCGCACTGCCCAACCCTGAGACCATCGGCCAGCGTTACCCGCATCAAGTATCGGGCGGTCAGTTGCAGCGGGTCATGGCGGCGATGGCGCTGATCAGTGATCCGTTGTTGGTGATACTCGACGAGCCGACCACCGCACTGGACGTCACCACGCAGATCGACGTACTGCGCGCCTTCAAGCGTGTCGTGCGGGACCGTGGCGCGACAGCGGTCTATGTGTCTCACGATCTGGCGGTGGTCGCACAGATGGCCGACCAGATCGTGGTGCTCAACGGCGGACAGATCATCGAGCAGAGCAGCACGGCTGCGTTGCTCAAAGGACCGGAAGACGCGTACACCCAGAGCCTGCTGGCGGCGGCGCGCCCCGACGCGAAAATGTCGCCGGCCAGCGACATGGTCAAGGACAGCACGCTGTTGACCATCAAGGGCCTGACCGCAGGCTATGGCAAAAAGAACCTGCAAGGCATGCCGATGATCCGGGTGCTGGAAGACATCGACCTGACCGTTCGCCGTGGCCAGGCCATTGGCGTGATCGGCGAATCCGGCTCGGGCAAGTCGACGCTGGCCCGTGTGGTCGCCGGTCTGCTCGATCCTGCCAAAGGCAGCCTGACGTTTGACGGCAAGGAGTTGTCCGGCACTCTGGCGGGGCGCACCGAAGATCAGTTCCGGCGTATCCAGATGGTGTTTCAGAACGCCGACACCGCGCTCAACCCCATGCACAGCGTCAGTGCGATTCTGGCCCGGCCGCTGAAAATGTATTTCAACCTCAAGGGCAAGGCCCTGCGTGATCGCATCCATGAGCTGATGGATCTGGTGCGTCTACCGCTGGATCTGGCCGATCGTCGCCCGAATGAACTGTCGGGTGGCCAGAAGCAACGGGTCAACCTGGCCCGTGCCCTGGCGGCCAAACCGGACCTGATCCTGTGCGATGAAGTGACCTCGGCGCTGGACACCGTGGTCGGCGCCTGCATCCTCAGCTTGCTGGGCGAGCTGCGCCGCAAGCTGGGGGTTTCCTACCTGTTCATCAGCCACGACATCTCCACGGTGCGCGCCCTGTGCGATGACATCGTGGTGATGTACAGCGGCCATAAGGTGGAAGAAGGCAGCCGGGAATCGTTCAGCCAGGCACCGTTCCATCCGTATACCGACTTGCTCGTCAATTCGGTGCCGGAGCTGCGGCAGGGCTGGCTGGAAAGCTGTGGCTTGACCCACGGCAAGCTACCGCCGATCAGTGCACCGGCGAACATGCCGGAACTGTGCACCTTTCTCAATCGCTGTCCGGTCCGCGTCGAAGGCTTGTGTAACAAGACCGCGCCGGGTCGTCGCTACATTGCTGGCGGCAGCGAAATTCTCTGTCATCGCGACAGTGGCGAGCTGCAGGAAATTCAGAACAATCCGAATCTGGAAAACGTAGGAGCCTACGCATGAGTGGCCGTTTTGTAAGACTGGGCGAGCGTGATCGGCCGGTCGTCAATCTGCTGGTCGACGGTGCGCCGATCAAGGCCTTGCAGGGCGACACCTTGATGGTGGCGCTGCTGACCCAGGGTGCTGCGTTGCGTCAGTCCGAGTTCGATTCCGGACGGCGAGCGGGGTTCTGCCTGATGGGCGCGTGCCAGGACTGCTGGGTCTGGACCCGAAACGGCGAACGCCTGCGCGCCTGCTCCAACGAAGTTCGCGATGGGCTGGATATCGTCACTACCCAACCGGAGGCGAAATGGCCACTCATGCACGGTTGAACGTTGCTCATCCTGACAGGCCACGCGTCGTCATCGTCGGTGCCGGTCCTGCCGGCACGCGCTGCGCCGAGACTCTTCTGGCTGCCGGGATCAAGCCGGTTCTGATCGATGAGAATCGTCGTGACGGCGGGCAGATCTATCGTCGTCAGCCTGAAGGTTTCAAGCGCGATTACTCGGCGCTCTACGGTACCGAAGCGGCCAAGGCGCGGGATCTGCACGAAAGTTTCGACCGCCTGCGCGACCAGGTCGATTACCGGCCTGACACGCTGGCCTGGAACCTGACCGCAGGCCAGCTGTGCTGTGTCAGCAAGGGCGTGCACACGGTGGTGGATTACGACGCGCTGATTCTGTGTGCCGGGGCCACGGATCGTCTGATGCCGATCAAGGGTTGGCAGTTGGCCGGGACCTACAGCCTGGGTGGCTCGCAGATCGCGCTCAAGTCGCAGTCGGTGTCCATCGGCAGTCGCGTGGTGTTCATGGGCAGCGGCCCGTTGCTGTATCTGGTCGCCAGTCAGTACGTCAAGGCCGGTGCCGATGTGGCGGCGGTGCTCGATACCTCGCCGTTCAGCAAGCGCATCGGCGCGATGCCCAAGCTGCTTGCACGTCCGGGACTGCTGTTCAACGGCATGAAACTGCTGGCCGATCTGTATCGCGCCAAGGTGCCGGTGCATCTCGGCATCCAGCCTGAAGAGATTCTGGGTGACGAACAGAATGGCGTCAGCGGCGTGCGTGTGCGTCTGGCCAGTGGCAGCGCGCTGACCGTCGATTGCGATGCGCTGGCGCTGGGTTATCACCTGCGTCCTGAAACCCAACTGGCCGATCTGGCAGGGTGCGGACTGCGTTTCGACGAAGCGTCCGGTCAATGGGTGCTTGCCGTCGATGATGATGGTCGCACCTCCGTCACCGGCGTGTATGCCGCTGGCGACGGGGCGAAGATTCGCGGAGCCGATGCCGCCGAACAGGCCGGGCGGCTGGCTGCGCTGGCGTTGCTTTCAGACATGGGCAAGCCTGTGGATAACCGGCTTGTGGATAACGTGCGGAAGAACCTGGCGATCATGGATCGTTTTCGTGTCGGCCTGATGGAAGCCTTTCCGTGGCCTTCTGCGCAGGCGAAGGCGCTGCCTGATGAAGCCATCATCTGTCGCTGCGAAATGATCAGCGCGGGCGAACTGCGCGGCGTGGTGCGTGAAAAAGGCGCCTGCGAAGTCAACCGCGCCAAAGCCTTCAGCCGTGTCGGCATGGGGCGCTGCCAGGGGCGTTATTGCTCGCAGGCCGGGGCTGAAGTGATCGCTGCCGAATCCGGCGTGCCGGTCGAGCAGGTCGGCCGTCAACGCGGTCAGGCCCCGGTCAAACCGTTGTCGATGATGACAGACGAGGTGGTGTCATGAAGCAGCCCAAGGTCGATGTACTGATTGTCGGCGGTGGCGTGATGGGCGCTGCGTCTTCGTTTTTCCTGCGCCAGCGCGGCAAGTCGGTGACGCTGCTGGAGCGCGACGTAATCGGCCAGTACGCCAGCGGCGTCAATTTCGGCAACGTGCGCCGTCAGGGTCGTCATCTGGATCAGCTGGAATTGGCCAACCGCTCGTTTGCGCTGTGGAAGCGACTGCCACAGCTGATTGGCGAGGACCTCGAGTTTCTGCCCAGCGGCCACATGCGGGTCTGCTACCGCGAAGATGAAATCGAAGAGCTCGACGCCTATGCGGCGGCACCTCAGGCGCGAGAGCTGGACCTGAAGGTCTACCGTGGCAAGGAACTGCACGAACGTTTTCCGTTTCTGGGGCCGGACGTGAAAGGCGGCTCCTACGCGCCACATGACGGCCACGCCAACCCGCGTCTCGCCGCACCGGCCTGGGCACGCGCTGCCATACGTGCTGGCGCTCGAATCGAAGAGCGCACCGAGGTGCTGCACGTCGAAAAAGTCGGCAAGGAATTTCAGATCACGACCACGGATGGCCGAGTTTTCACCGCTGATCAATTACTGATCACTGCCGGTGCCTGGGGCGAAAAGCTCTCGTCGCAGTTCGGCGAGCCGGTGCCGCTGGAAACCTTTGGTCCGCAAATGTCTGTCACCGAGCCAGTGCCGTACGCACTGCCGACAGTGATTGGTGTGTTCACCAAAATCCCGCATGAAGTGGTCTACTTCCGCCAGATCGCGCGCGGCAACATCGTGATCGGCGGTGGCGTGCGGACCAGGCCGGACATGGTCAACCGCCGTGCGTACTTCGACCCCAACAGCCTCATCAACCACATGCAGCAGATGCGCCGTCTGCTACCTGGTGTCGGCAACCTGAACATCATTCGCGTATGGAGCGGCATCGAAAGCTATACGCCAGACTCGCTGCCGATCATGGGGCCCAGCGGCAAGGTCGACGGCCTGTATTACGCGTTCGGCTTCTGTGGTCACGGCTTCCAGCTGGGCCCTGGCGTGGGCGATGTCATGGCTGAGCTGATCAGCACCGGCAGCACCAGCACGCTGATCAGCCCATTCGATATCCGCCGGTTCGCCGCCTTCTCCGGACTTGCGAGTAAAGCTTCATGACACCGCGTGCACTGGATATCTTCAAACGTCTGATCGCGTTCGAAACCGTGTCTTCTGAGTCGAACATGGCGTTGATCGACTATGTTCGCGACCTGTTGGCCACCAAGGGCATCGAGTCGATGATCGTCAAAGACGAGACCGGGAAGAAGGCCAATCTGTTTGCCAGCACTGGTCCGCGAGACCAGCCGGGCGTGTTGCTCTCCGGGCACACCGATGTGGTACCTGCCGCCGGTCAGGCGTGGACGGTGCCTCCTTTTCAAGCGACGCTGCGTGACGGGCGTATCTATGGGCGTGGCACCTGTGACATGAAAGGCTTCATTGCGCTGGCCATAGACGCCATGCTCGATGCCGCAGACATGACCCTGACGCGCCCGCTGCAACTGGCCTTGTCCCACGATGAAGAAATCGGCTGTGTCGGCGTGCGGCGTCTGCTGGACGTGCTGCATCTGGCGCCTGTGCGTCCGTTTCTGTGTGTAGTGGGTGAGCCGACGCTGATGCAGTTCGCAGTCGGTCACAAAGGCAAGAGTTCGTACCGCACCTATTGCCGTGGCCAGGAAGCACATTCCTCGCTGGCACCGCGTGCGGTCAACGCGATTCATCTGGCCAGCGACTTCATTGCCGAGCTGCGCAAAAGTCAGGCACGGGTCGAGCAGCAGGGCGTGCGTGACGACGGCTACGACATTCCCTACAGCACGGTGCACATCGGGCGTATCGATGGCGGCAAGGCGCTGAACATCGTGCCCAACCTGTGCACGCTGGAGTTCGAATACCGCAATCTGCCGGGCGATGATCCCGATCAGTTGCTCGAGCAACTGCGCGAGCGTGCCGACGTGCTGGTGCGCGAGGCTCGGCAGTTGTCCGGCGTGGCCGACATCGAGATCGAGATCATGAATGAGTACCCGGCGCTGCAGACCCATCCCAGCGTTGAAGCGGTGCGCATGCTGCACGCATTCGCCGAACCCGGCACGCAACACATCAAGGTCTCTTACGGCACCGAGGGCGGCTTGTTCGCCGGGCGCCTCAACGTACCCGTGGTGGTCTGCGGACCGGGCTCCATCGAGCAGGCGCACAAACCTGACGAGTTCATCGAGGAAAGTCAGATGAACGCAGGTCAGCGTTTTCTGCAAAGTCTGCTGGGCTCGCTGAAGCAGTAGAGGCTGCCGTGCGGGCGCAAAATTCAGCATCGCACGCAGCTCGCGCGCTCTGCTTTCGGCATCCTGGACTGTGATGGCTGCTTAGACTGGCAGTCATCCCGGAACAGGACTCGACCGACCATGCTCAAGAACCATTTGAAAGACCCCAGCCTGCTGGTAGAACGCGCCTATGTCGATGGGCAATGGATCGTTGCCGACGACGGCGCGACGCTGGACATCACTGACCCGGCGACCGGCGAGGTCATCGCCCGGGTTCCGGCCTTGCAAGGCGCTGAAACCCGCCGCGCCATCGAGGCCGCCGACCGTGCGTGGCCCGCCTGGCGCGCCCGTCCCGCTGCCGAGCGTGCCGTGTTGCTGGAGCGCTGGCATCAGGCGATGCTGGAAAACGTCGAAGACCTGGCGCTGATCATGACCCTTGAGCAGGGCAAGCCGCTGAACGAGTCGCGTGGCGAAATCCGTTATGGCGCCAGCTTCGTCAAATGGTTTGCCGAAGAAGCGCGCCGCTCCTACGGCGAGACCATTCCTGCGCCCAGCGCGGACCGTCGCCTGATGACGCTCAAACAGCCGGTAGGCGTGTGCGCGGCCATCACACCGTGGAATTTCCCCAACGCGATGATCACTCGCAAATGCGCGCCAGCGCTGGCGGCTGGCTGCCCGATCATTGTCAAACCGTCGGACCTGACGCCTTTGTCCGCACTGGCACTGGCGGTGTTGGCCGAGCGTGTGGGCATTCCCGCAGGCGTATTCAATGTAGTCACCGGCATGCCCGCCGGTATCGGTGAAGAACTGACCGGCAACCCGGTGGTGCGCAAGATTTCCTTCACCGGCTCGACCGCAGTCGGGCGGTTGCTGATGCGCCAGAGCGCCGAACACATCAAGCGCCTGAGCCTGGAACTGGGTGGTAACGCGCCGTTCATCGTGTTCGATGATGCTGACCTTGAACAGGCAGTCACCGGCATCATGCTCAGCAAGTTTCGCAACGCCGGACAGACCTGCGTGTGCGCCAACCGGATTCTGGTGCAGGACGGCATCTATGACCGGTTTGCGGCGCGGCTGGTGGAGGAGGTGGGCAAACTCAAGGTCGGCAACGGTCTGGAAGAGGGCGTCACCATTGGCCCGCTGATCAACCCGGCAGCCGTCGGCAAGGTCGCCCGGCACATCGATGACGCCTTGAGTCAGGGCGCGACCCTGTTGTGTGGCGGCATTCCTGAAGGCGACACGCAATTCGTCCAGCCGACCGTGCTGGGGGACGCGCACGCCAACATGCTGCTGGCCAACGAAGAAACCTTCGGCCCGGTCGCGCCGCTAATGCGCTTCACTGACGAAGCCCAGGCGCTGGCGCTGGCCAACGCCACGCCGTACGGGCTGGGCGCGTACTACTTCACTCAGGACCTGCGCCGCTCATGGCGTTTTGGCGAGGCGCTGGAGTTCGGCATGGTCGGGCTCAACACCGGCATCATCTCGATGGAAGTCGCGCCGTTTGGCGGCGTCAAACAGTCCGGCCTGGGCCGAGAAGGCTCCAGCTACGGCCTGGATGAGTATCTCGAAGTAAAGGCGTTTCACGTCGGCGGGTTGTAAGGCCTGCTTGAAAACGGCTTGCAGTTGCGCAATAAAAAACGCCGCAAAGCTCATAGAGCCTGCGGCGTTTTTTGTTGCCCGGCCGTCGATCAGACGGTGTGCAGGTACCAGTTGTACTCAAGGTCGGAGATGGAGTGTTCGAACTCCTCCAGCTCGCTCTCTTTACAGGCCACGAAAATATCGATGTATTTCGGGTCGATGTACTTGGCCATGACGGCGCTGTCGTCCAGCTCGCGCAGGGCATCGCGCAGGTTGTTCGGCAGGCTCTGTTCGTGCTGCTCGTAGGAATTGCCTTCCACCGGAGCGCCAGGCTCGATCTTGTTGGTCAGACCGTGGTGCACACCTGCGAGCACGGAAGCCATCAGCAGATACGGGTTGGCATCGGCACCGGCAACGCGGTGTTCGATACGCACGGCGTCTGCCGTGCCCGTCGGAACCCGGATGGCAACCGTGCGGTTGTCCAGGCCCCAGGTTGGCGAGTTGGGTACGTAGAACTGGGCACCGAACCGGCGATACGAGTTGACGTTCGGGCACAGGAACGCCATCTGCGCCGGCAGGGTCTCGAGCACACCGCCGATCGCATGACGTAATGCGGCGTTCTGCTCGGGATCCTCGCTGGTGAAGATATTCTTGCCATCGCGATCCAGAATCGAGATGTGAACGTGCAGACCATTCCCTGCCTGACCCGGATAGGGCTTGGCCATGAAGGTCGTGTCCATTTCGTGGTCGTAGGCGATGTTCTTGATCAGACGCTTGAGCAGGACCGCGTAGTCGCACGCCTTGATCGGGTCGGCGACATGGTGCAGGTTCACTTCGAACTGCGCCGGGGCACTTTCCTTGACGATGGCGTCAGCCGGAATGCCCTGCTCTTTGGCACCTTCCAGAATGTCCTGAAGGCAATCGACGTATTCGTCGAGGTCGTCGATCAGATAGACCTGGGTCGAGTGGGGGCGTTTGCCGGAAATCGGTGAGCGCGGAGGCTGTGGACGACCGTTCACGTTCTCCTGATCGATCAGGTAGAACTCCAGTTCGAACGCGGCGCAGATGGTCAGGCCCAGATCGTCGAATTTGGTCACGACCTGGCGCAACACTTCGCGCGGGTCGGCGAAGAACGGGTCGCCTTCGAGTTCGTGCATGGTCATCAGCAATTGCGCGGTGGGGCGCTTCTGCCAAGGCTCGTTGCACAGGGTGTCGGGGATTGGATAGCAGATTCGGTCAGCATCACCGATGTCCAGGCCCAGGCCGGTGCTTTCCACCGTGGAGCCATTGATATCCAGAGCAAATAAAGAGGCTGGCAGGTTGATGCCTTTCTCGTAAACCTTATGGAGGCTGGTGCGTTCGATGCGCTTGCCACGCACCACACCATTCATATCTGCAATCAGAAGGTCAACGTACAGAACCTCAGGATGTTCCTTAAGGAACGCGTTCGCTTCATTAAGCTGAACGGCACGCGGGGGTACCGACATGATGCAACACCTTTGTTGTTAAAAATATCAATCATCAATGATTGCGGATCTCAGTCAATCCGAAAGCCATGATGAAGTCAATAGAGCCTGTATGTGCCCTAAAACTGCACCGAATAGCCTTTTTTGCTGCTATTTGGGGCATTTTTTCGGGTTTGCGGCTGCCGTAAAATCTGAGCGAGAGCGGCCTGTCTTCTATTTTTAACGGATTGTTGTATAAAAAAATGAACAAGGCTAAGCTCGATTGCAACCCATAAAGCAATAATACCGGGGGTTCAATGCTGCGCCTTCCCTTGACCGGCATGACCATGTCCAATCCGCAGAACGGTCATCATGCCTGTGATATCAGTGCTCACGGTGCGCTGTCGATTCCGAAGGCACCCGGATGGCCGTCGGGCCTCACCTGTTTCACTCTCAATGCTGGACACTACCACTATAGCGGCCCCGCCAGTGTGACGGCGGCTGCCTGGAAGTGTGCTTCGGGCAGGCTGAATGAACGCGCCGTGGCTTTCACATTGCCTGCTCAGCTGTCACCTTACCCCTTATTGGCTTCTTAAACGAGTTGTACACCATGACGCCGATGCGTCTGAAAAACGCCTGATCGTGATCAGGACACCAAAACCCTGAGGTATTTATGAGTACCAACCTCGACCAGCTCACCGATTGGTTGAAAGAACACAAGATCACCGAAGTCGAATGCATGATGTCCGACCTTACCGGGATCACTCGCGGCAAAATCTCCCCGACCAACAAATTCATCGCTGAAAAGGGCATGCGTCTGCCTGAAAGCGTACTGCTGCAGACGGTGACCGGCGACTACGTGGAAGATGACATCTACTACGAGCTGCTGGACCCGGCCGACATCGACATGATCTGCCGCCCTGACCAGAACGCGGTGTATCTGGTGCCCTGGGCCATCGAGCCGACCGCGCAGGTCATCCACGACACCTACGACAAGCAAGGCAACCCCATCGAGCTGTCGCCGCGCAACGTGCTCAAGAAAGTTCTCAAGCTCTACGCCGATCAAGGCTGGCAGCCCATCGTGGCGCCGGAGATGGAGTTCTACCTGACCAAGCGTAGTGACGACCCGGACTATCCGCTGCAACCTCCGGTCGGTCGCTCGGGACGTCCCGAAACCGGTCGCCAGTCGTTCTCCATTGAAGCGGCCAACGAGTTCGACCCGCTGTTCGAGGATGTCTACGACTGGTGCGAGCTGCAGAACCTGGACCTGGACACGCTGATCCACGAAGACGGCACGGCACAGATGGAGATCAATTTCCGTCATGGCGACGCCCTGTCGCTGGCCGACCAGATTCTGGTGTTCAAGCGCACCATGCGCGAGGCGGCGCTCAAGCACGACGTGGCGGCGACGTTCATGGCCAAGCCCATGACCGGCGAGCCCGGCAGTGCCATGCACTTGCACCAGAGCATCATCGACATCGAGACCGGCAAGAACATCTTCTCCAACGACGACGGGACGATGAGCGAACTGTTCCTCAACCATGTCGGCGGTTTGCAGAAATTCATCCCCGAGCTGTTGCCGCTGTTCGCGCCCAACGTGAACTCGTTCCGCCGCTTCCTGCCGGACACCTCGGCGCCGGTCAACGTGGAGTGGGGCGAAGAGAACCGCACGGTCGGCCTGCGTGTGCCGGATGCCGGTCCGCAGAACCGTCGCGTGGAAAACCGCCTGCCGGGCGCGGACGCGAACCCTTATCTGGCTATCGCTGCCAGCCTGCTGTGCGGCTTCATCGGCATGGTCGAGGGCATCAACCCGAGCGCGCCGGTGGTGGGCCGCGGTTACGAGCGCCGTAATCTGCGCCTGCCGCTGACCATCGAGGACGCATTGGAGCGGATGGAAAACAGCAAGACCATCGAGAAATACCTGGGCAAGAAATTCATCATCGGTTACGTCGCGGTCAAGCGCGCCGAGCATGAAAACTTCAAGCGCGTGATCAGCTCCTGGGAGCGCGAGTTCCTGCTCTTTGCCGTCTGATCCGGCGGGACGCCGCCGTGCAAAAGAGCGGCGTCCCGCTAACCGACCCGATTAAAGGAAGTGCTGCATGAGTGCCAACCACAACCCGCAAACCCTTGAATGGCAAGCCTTGAGCAGCGAGCATCATCTGGCACCGTTCAGCGACTACAAGCAGCTCAAGGAAAAAGGCCCGCGCATCATTACCCGCGCCGACGGCGTTTATTTGTGGGACAGCGAAGGCAATCGCATTCTGGACGGCATGTCAGGCCTGTGGTGCGTCGCCATCGGTTACGGCCGCGAAGAGCTGGCTGATGCCGCCAGCAAGCAAATGCGCGAACTGCCGTATTACAACCTGTTCTTCCAGACCGCTCACCCGCCGGTGCTGGAACTGGCCAAAGTGATTTCCGACATCGCGCCGCCAGGCATGAATCACGTGTTCTTCACCGGTTCCGGTTCCGAAGGCAATGACACCATGCTGCGCATGGTTCGCCATTACTGGGCGCTCAAGGGTCAGCCGAACAAGAAGACCATCATCAGCCGCATCAACGGTTATCACGGCTCCACGGTAGCGGGCGCCAGTCTGGGTGGCATGACCTACATGCACGAGCAGGGCGATCTGCCGATTCCGGGTATCGCGCACATTCCGCAGCCGTACTGGTTCGGCGAAGGTGGCGACATGACGCCGGATGAGTTCGGCATCTGGGCGGCCGAGCAACTGGAGAAGAAGATTCTCGAGCTGGGCGTCGATAATGTCGGCGCGTTCATCGCCGAACCGATCCAGGGCGCGGGCGGTGTGATCGTCCCGCCAGACAGCTACTGGCCAAAGATCAAGGAGATCCTGTCGCGCTACGACATCCTGTTCGTCGCTGATGAGGTCATCTGTGGTTTTGGCCGCACCAGTGAGTGGTTCGGTAGCGATTTCTACGGCTTGAAGCCGGATATGATGACCATCGCCAAGGGCCTGACCTCCGGCTACGTGCCGATGGGCGGCTTGATCGTGCGCAACGAAATCGTGGCTGTGCTCAACGAGGGCGGCGATTTCAACCACGGGTTCACCTATTCCGGGCATCCGGTGGCCGCCGCCGTGGCGCTGGAGAACATTCGTATCCTGCGCGAAGAAAAGATCGTCGAACGGGTCAAGTCTGAAACGGCACCATATTTGCAAAAGCGTCTGCGTGAGCTGAGCGATCATCCGCTCGTGGGCGAAGTCCGCGGCATCGGTCTGCTGGGCGCCATCGAGCTTGTGAAGAACAAGGCGACCCGCGAGCGCTACACGGACAAAGGTGCGGGCATGATCTGTCGAACCTTCTGCTTCGATAATGGCCTGATCATGCGGGCCGTGGGTGACACCATGATCATTGCGCCACCCTTGGTCATCAGTTTCGAGCAGATCGACGAACTGGTGGAAAAAGCTCGTCGCTGCCTGGATCTGACGTTGGCGGCGCTGCAAGGGTAATCGTTCTGCGAGCAGGACAGAATGGCGTTTCTTCAGTTTGATTTGGGTGTTCGACAAGGGGCGGCTTGAAAGCCTGCCCTTGAACTTGCCAGACTAATGGCTACAAGCCGCTAATCTAATCGGTCAGTGATAAAAAACATTGGAGCTACGCATGAAAAAATTTGGCAAGACCCTTCTCGCTCTGTCCCTGATGGGCGTCGTGGCCGCCGCTGCACAGGCCGATGACAAAGTGCTGCACGTCTACAACTGGTCCGATTACATCGCACCGGACACCATCGCCAAGTTCGAGAAAGAGTCGGGCATCAAGGTGGTCTACGACGTTTTCGACAGCAACGAGACGCTGGAAGCCAAATTGCTGGCCGGCAAGTCCGGCTATGACATCGTCGTACCGTCCAACAATTTCCTGGCCAAGCAGATCAAGGCAGGCGTTTACCAGGAACTGGACAAGTCCAGGCTGCCGAACTGGAAGAACCTGAACGAATCGCTGCTCAAGGCCGTGTCGGTCAGCGACCCGGGCAACCAGCATGCATTCCCGTACATGTGGGGCTCGATCGGTATCGGCATCAACCCGGACAAGGTCAAGGCCGCCCTGGGCGCAGACGCACCGGTCAACTCCTGGGACCTGCTGTTCAAGCCTGAAAACGCTGCCAGGCTGAAGTCGTGCGGCATCAGCTTCCTCGATTCACCAACCGAAATGCTGCCGATCGCCCTGCATTATCTCGGTTACCCGACCGACTCTCAGGACAAGAAGCAACTGGCCGAAGCCGAAGCGTTGTTCATGAAGATTCGTCCTTCGATCGGCTACTTCCACTCGTCCAAGTACATCTCGGACCTGGCCAACGGCAACATCTGCGTAGCGGTCGGTTACTCGGGTGACATCTACCAGGCCAAGTCGCGTGCCGAAGAGGCCGGTGGCAAGGTCAAGGTGGGTTACAACATTCCGAAGGAAGGCGCTGGCAGCTTCTATGACATGGTCGCCATCCCCAAGGATGCCGAAAACGTCGAAGGTGCCTACAAGTTCATGACCTTCCTGATGAAGCCGGAAGTCATGGCTGAAATCACCAACGCCGTGCGCTTCCCGAATGGTAATGCGGCCGCAACGGCACTGGTCGACAAGGACATCACCAGTGATCCGGGCGTTTACCCACCTGCCGATGTACAGGCCAAACTGTATGCCATCGCGGACCTGCCAGCGGCCACGCAACGGATCATGACCCGCAGCTGGACCAAGATCAAATCAGGTAAATAAGCCTGTCATGAAACCTGTGGAAGCTGCGTAGCCCTCGGCGCGCAGCTTCCAGACGACAGGAATATTGCCGAAAACTTTGCTGGTTGGACTCATAGA
Organism: Pseudomonas floridensis; assembly: GCF_002087235.1. Taxonomy (GTDB): domain Bacteria; phylum Pseudomonadota; class Gammaproteobacteria; order Pseudomonadales; family Pseudomonadaceae; genus Aquipseudomonas; species Aquipseudomonas floridensis. The sequence goes on from NZ_MUIO01000106.1 coordinate 25,533, forward strand.
CGGTAAGTTGCGCGCCGGTTTTGTCGTCCGGACGCCCTCCGGTTCTCAGGCCTCTCTGCTAAAAGGACTCACTCTTTGTCTATTTCTATCCTTTCCAAAGCCTTGCTGGCGGGCGTCGGGCTGACACTGGCGCTCAGTGCTCAGGCCGAGTCCACCGTGCATATTTATAACTGGTCCGACTACATCGGCAAGACCACGCTGGCGGACTTCGAAGCGGCGACCGGCATCAAGCCGATGTACGACGTGTTCGACTCCAACGAAACCCTGGAAGCCAAGCTGCTGGCCGGTCGCACCGGCTATGACGTGGTGGTGCCGTCCAATCATTTCCTGGGCAAGCAGATCAAGGCGGGCGCGTTCCAGAAGCTCGACAAGTCGCTGCTGCCCAACTACAAGAATCTCGATCCGGCGCTGCTCAAGCGTCTGGAAAAGAATGATCCTGGCAATCAGTACGCCGTGCCCTATCTGTGGGGCACCAATGGCATCGGCTACAACGTCGAGAAGGTCAAGGCCGCGTTGGGCGTCGACAAGATCGACTCCTGGTCGGTGCTGTTCGAACCCGAGAACATCAAGAAGCTGTCCAGCTGTGGCGTTGCGTTTCTCGATTCCGCCGACGAGATGCTGCCCGCCATGCTCAATTACCTTGGGCTGGACCCCAACAGCACCAAGGAAGCCGATTACAAGAAGGCCGAAGCCAGGCTTATGGCGATTCGTCCTTACGTGACCTATTTCCACTCGTCCAAATACATCACTGACCTGGCCAACGGCGACATTTGTGTCGCGGCCGGTTTCTCGGGCGATGTGTTCCAGGCCAAAGCCCGTGCCGAAGAAGCGGGCAAGGGTGTGAAGCTTGCCTATGCCATCCCGAAAGAGGGCGGCAACCTGTGGTTCGACATGCTGGCGATTCCGGCGGACTCGAAGAACATCAAGGCCGCCAGCGCCTACATCAACTACCTGCTCGATCCCAAGGTGATCGCCCAGGTCAGCGATGAAGTCGGTTACGCCAACCCCAACCCGGCCTCGGGTGAGTTCATGGATCAGGCGATCCGCACCGACGAAGCGGTCTACCCGCCGCAGGAAGTGCTGGACCGGTTGTTCGTGAACAGCGAGTTGCCACCCAAGGTGCAACGTTTGATGACCCGCAGCTGGACCAAGGTCAAGTCGGGCAAATAAAAAACCAGCGCCCGGCCACATCGACCGGGCTGCATATCAGTTGGGAGTTTCACCCATGGCAGTTGCCTCCGGCGCCTACAAGAAAGCCATCGAAGGCGGTCAGCAACCCAAAGAGGTGCTGGTCAAGATCGATCGCGTCACGAAAAAATTCGACGAGACGATTGCTGTGGACGACGTGTCCCTGCAAATCAACAAGGGCGAGATCTTCGCCCTGCTCGGCGGATCGGGCTCCGGCAAGTCCACACTGCTGCGCATGCTGGCCGGTTTCGAGCGTCCTACCGAGGGTCGCATTTACCTCGATGGCGTCGACATCACCGACATGCCGCCGTACGAGCGTCCGATCAACATGATGTTCCAGTCCTACGCACTGTTCCCGCACATGACCGTGGCGGACAACATCGCGTTCGGCCTCAAGCAGGACAAGCTGGCCAAGCCGGAAATCGATGCTCGCGTGGCCGAGATGCTCAAGCTGGTGCAGATGACTCAGTACGCCAAGCGCAAGCCGCACCAGCTCTCGGGTGGTCAGCGTCAGCGTGTCGCGCTGGCCCGCTCGCTGGCCAAGAAGCCCAAATTGTTGCTGCTCGACGAGCCAATGGGGGCGCTGGACAAGAAGCTGCGTTCGCAGATGCAACTGGAGCTGGTGGAAATCATCGAGCGCGTGGGCGTGACCTGCGTGATGGTAACCCACGACCAGGAAGAGGCCATGACCATGGCCGAACGCATCGCGATCATGCACCTGGGCTGGATCGCCCAGATCGGCAGCCCGATCGACATCTACGAAACCCCGACCAGCCGGCTGGTGTGTGAGTTCATCGGCAGCGTGAACCTGTTCGAAGGCGAAGTGATCGAGGACATGGAAGCCCACGCTCTGATCCGCAGCCCCGAGCTGGAGCGCAATATCTATGTCGGTCACGGCGTTAGCACCTCGGTGGAGGACAAGAGCATCACCTACGCGCTGCGTCCGGAAAAACTCCTGATCACCACCGAGCAGCCAGGCTTCGAGTACAACTGGTCGCGTGGCAAGGTCCATGACATCGCTTACCTGGGTGGCCATTCGGTGTTCTACGTCGAGCTGCCCGGCGGCAAGCTGGTGCAGTCGTTCGTCGCCAACGCCGAGCGTCAGGGCGCCCGACCTACCTGGGGCGATGAAGTCTACGTGTGGTGGGAAGACGACAGCGGCGTGGTACTGCGCTCATGAAAATCCGCAAGATCAAACGCGCCTTCGAGCGCATCAAGCCCAATGGCCGGCAGGTGGTCATCGGCGTGCCGTTCCTCTGGCTGTTTCTGTTCTTTGCGCTGCCGTTTCTGATCGTCATCAAGATCAGTTTTGCCGAGGCCGACGTCGCGATCCCGCCGTACACGGAAATCTTCAGCTACGCCGAAGAGAAGCTGCAGCTGGTGCTCAACTTCGCCAACTACACCTTGCTGACCGGCGACGACCTGTACGTTTCGGCGTACCTGGGCTCGTTGAAGATGGCCTTCATCAGCACCTTGCTGTGTCTGCTGATCGGCTACCCGATGGCCTACGCCATCGCCAATGCCCGCAAGGACATTCAGACCGTTCTGCTGCTGTTGATCATGATGCCGACCTGGACCGCGATCCTGATCCGCGTCTATGCCTGGATGGGCATCCTCAGCAACAACGGCCTGCTTAACGCCTTCCTGATGTGGCTTGGCCTTATCAATGAGCCGTTGCAGATCCTCAACACCAACCTGGCAGTGTACATCGGCGTGGTCTATTCCTACCTGCCGTTCATGATCCTGCCGCTGTACGCCAACCTCGTGAAGCACGACACCAGCCTGCTGGAGGCCGCGTCCGATCTGGGGTCGAGCACCTTCAACAGCTTCTGGAAAATCACCGTGCCGCTGTCCAAGAACGGTGTGATCGCCGGCTGCATGCTGGTCTTCATTCCGGTGGTGGGCGAGTTCGTGATTCCCGAGCTGCTGGGCGGCCCCGAAACCCTGATGATCGGCCGCGTGCTGTGGCAGGAATTCTTCAACAACCGTGACTGGCCCGTGGCTTCGGCGCTGGCGGTCATCATGCTGCTGGTGCTCATTGTGCCGATCATCCTGTTCAACCGCAGTCAGGCCAAAGAACTGGAGGGCAAGGCATGAAGAGCTTTCGATTCTCGAACCTGGTGCTGATCCTGGGCCTGCTGTTCATCTATGCGCCGATGGTCATTCTGGTCATCTACTCGTTCAACGCTTCGCAACTGGTGACGGTGTGGGGCGGCTGGTCGGTGAAGTGGTACGTGGGCCTGCTGGACAACTCGCAGTTGATGGGTTCGGTGATGCGCTCGCTGGAAATCGCCTGCTACACGGCCATTGCGGCCGTGGCGCTGGGGACGATGGCGGCCTTCGTGCTGACCCGCATCACGCGCTTCAAGGGCCGGACTTTCTTCGGCGGGCTGGTCACTGCGCCACTGGTGATGCCGGAAGTGATCACCGGTCTGTCGCTGTTGCTGCTGTTCGTGGCCATGGCGCAGTTGATCGGCTGGCCACAGGAACGCGGCATCGTGACCATCTGGATCGCGCACACCACGTTCTGTGCGGCCTACGTGGCGGTCGTGGTGTCGGCGCGGCTGCGTGAGCTGGACCTGTCGATTGAAGAGGCGGCGATGGACCTTGGGGCGCGTCCGTGGAAGGTGTTCTTTCTGATCACCATTCCAATGATCGCGCCGTCTCTGGCGGCGGGCGGCATGATGTCGTTCGCGCTGTCGCTGGACGACCTGGTGCTGGCCAGTTTCGTGTCCGGACCGGGCTCGACCACTTTGCCGATGGAAGTGTTCTCCGCTGTGCGTCTGGGTGTGAAACCCGAGATCAACGCGGTGGCGAGCCTGATTCTGCTGGCTGTATCGTTGGCGACCTTTCTGGTTTGGTTCTTCAGCCGCCGCGCGGAGAACAACCGCAAGCGGGCGATCCAGCAAGCCATCGAGGAAAGCGCAGCCGACGGCTGGAAACAACCCGACCCACGCCGCGCACCGGCTGCGTGAGGTCGAACCTTTGGGGCGAGCTTGCTCGCGAAGGCTGCTTTCCAGACACCCGGTCCAGGTCGGCCCTACCCGCGTCTTCGCGGACAAGTTGGCTCCCACCAAAAGGGCCGCGTGCCTTCAACGTGGGAGTGAGCTTGCTCGCGAAGGCTGTGTTTCAACCGATGCATCTTTGGCGAGTGTACTGGCCTGTTCGCGAGCCAGCTCGTTCCTATCAAGGCACGCGTCCGGCCGTGATGTGACACAGAGCGTCACGGCCGGACACGCAGCATTGGCACGATCAGTGTTCCGGGTCACTTTCCCGGTATGAGCCTGAGAACGCTTTCAGTGTGCTCAGCCACATCCTGTTCGCTGAGGTGCTGCTTCACATATTCCCCGCTGATGTATGCCTTGGCCTGATCCGCGTAGTGCCTGTCGAACGGCACGCCGCTCTGGCCCACCGGGTTGATGCCCAGGCTGTTGGTCGGGTCGGCGAAGTCGATCAGGCGCCGGGTCGAGGGTCCGTAGCTTACGGGCCACGGCGCAGGACGGATGCTGGAAGACAGGTTGTTCGGCACCTCATGCGTACCCGGCGCAGGGTAGGGCCCGACGTTCAGCACTTTATCCAGAGGTTTCTGCGAGCCAATCGGATGCCCTTGGGTCAGGGTGTGTGCCTTGCCCCAGACCCATTCATCCGGGTTGTTGCCGTACAGCGATTTGAGGTGCGAAACGCTGGCGCGCCAGGCGACCTTGACGGTGTTTGCGCGGCTCTCTTCATGGGGTGAGTTGCGGTTGTTCCACCACGGCGAGTCGGCATCGGCGGCCAGACGCGGCAGGGCCTGGTCCAGCGCACGGGTCGACAGCAAGGTTTCGAAGAAGCCATCGCCCAGTTCGTCATGGAAGGTTTCTTCGGTAAGGTCGAACAGGAACTGGTTGAACAGCGTCGCGCCAACCGAATTCACCGAGTACTCGCCGTCCCAGTTGGCCAGCCTTTCCACCAGAGCCTGCTCCTCAGGATCGCTGACCACGCTTCGCAGCACAGGAATCAGCGGCTTGAGAATGCTCGGCGCGTAATCGGTCCGCGTGCCCAGTTGCAGCGCTTTGCTGGTCGCCAGATCCCATTTCACCGAAGAGTCGCTCAGCTGATGATCGAGCTGTTGGCCACGCTCGGCAGGGTTGTAATAGCCGGGTATCGACATGCCGGTGGGTGAAACCGGCTGGAAGTTGGCGGACACGATGTAACCGCGAGCCGGGTTTTCCTCGTGCGGGTTGGCGCTGAACGGATAGAAGCCCGTTTTGTCGGCCTGCGGCGTACTGCCGTCGAGGATGAAAGCCGGATTGACGCCGTCGGGACGGATCGGCAGTTGTGCGGCTGCCCACCAGCCGATATCGCCCCTGGCGTTGGCCCAGACGATGTTCAGGCCTGGCGACTGAATCTTCTCTGCCGCACCGCGCATCTTGTCCAGCGTGTCGGCCCGGTTGGCTTCGTAGAAACCGTCCAGCACCGGATTTTTCGACACCAGAAACGACCACCACATGGCGATGGGGGCCTGGCCGGCATTCTTGCCCATCGCATTGTTGACGATCGGGCCGTGCGGCGATTCCAGCAGGGTCAGGCTGACCGGTGCTTCGCCTTTGACGGTGATCTGCTGTTCGGTGCCGGTCATGTCCACCCATTGGCCGTGATACCAGACCTGATTGGGGTTGTCAGGATTGGTCTTTTCGGCAATCAGGTCCACGTCATCGTTCTGGAACATGGTCAGGGTCCAGCCAAAGTCCATGTTATGGCCCAGAAACGCGAACGGATTGAGCGCCTGAAAATGGCCGTATAGCTCGAAACCGGGGGCCGACAGCTGCGCTTCGTACCAGACGGCAGGCACCGAAAAGCGAATGTGCGGATCGCCCGCCAAAATCGGTTTGCCACTCTGCGTGCGGCTGCCGGAAATCGCCCACGCGTTACTGCCCTCGAATTGAGGCAGACCGGCTTGCTCGAACGCCTCGTTGCTCAGCCTGGCCAGTGCATTCAGGCCTTTCCAGTCCGCACCGGCCAGTACCGGTTTCTGTCCCAGCACGCCGTCCGGGTGCCAGTCCAGATCGAAGACCTTCAGGTATTGCGGACCCAGTTCGTCTCGTACATAAGTGAGCAACGGTTCGGTACGGAATGCCGCCGCGAAACTGTAGGCCAGATAACCGCCGATGCTGAGGGTGTCCTCGGCGCTGAAAGGGCGCTTGGGAATGCCCAGTGCGTCGAACTCCATCGGCCTTGCGTGGGTGTCCTGATATTGGTTGATGCCATCGATGTAAGCTTCAAGGGCCTTCCACATCGGCGTGTTCTTGTCCTGACGCGCCACGTAGGCATCCGCATGATCGCGAATGCGCAGGCTGCGGAACAGCTTGTCGGTCTCGATCAGGCGAGGGCCCATGATCTCGGCCAGTTCGCCGCGCGCCAGGCGGCGCAGCATTTCCATCTGGAACAGCCGATCCTGGGCGTGCACGTAGCCCAGTGTGCGGTACAGATCCGCTTCGTTCTCGGCGCGGATATGCGGCACGCCGCGTTCGTCGTAACGCACGCTGACCGGCGCCTGCAGATGGCTCATGGCGACCTCGCCATCGCGCACCGGCTGCTTGCTGTGGACGTACCAGCCCGCGCCACTGGCAATAACGGCAATGATGATGGCGAGAACGATCAGGCTGCGTTTCATCCGGTTCCTCTATGGGTGGCGTACTGCGGGGATGAAGGCTACCGTTTTGACTCAGGGCTGGGTAGTGAAGATACCAGGCAGATACAATGAGTCAGTGTTCTGAAAGACGTTCTGACTGCGCGGGTGCGGCTTGCCATGCCAAAGCAGACAGAAGAATATCCCTGCATCACCTTCTCGCGGCTCACGCCCGAATCTGGAAGCCCCATGTCCGTCACTTTCGACCCCGATAATCTACGCGCCAGTCTGCTGCCGCTGAGCGTCATCGATCCACTTTCCCTGGATGGGCAGGCGTATCAGCGTTTCTATGGCCTGTCCGGGCTGGGCGGGGAGAACGTGATCCGCAGCTGGCTGGGGCGTCTGGACGTTGCCGGGTACGAGATCGTCGGTCAGGTGTGGATACCGGAAAACGCAGTTGCCACCCTGTTTCTGTTTCACGGCTTCTATGACCATATGGGGTTGTACCGGCATGTGATCGAGTGGGCGCTGGGGCAGGGCTTCGCGGTGATTTCCTGCGACCTGCCGGGCCATGGCCTTTCCAGTGGCAGCCGCGCCAGTATCAATGACTTCGCGGAATACCAGTCTGTGCTCCAGCAATTGCTGATCGAAGCGCAGACCCTCAAGCTGCCGCAACCCTGGCACCTGTGTGGACAGAGCACGGGCGGTGCCATCGTCATCGATCACCTGCTCAATCAGGGCGCCGACAGCCCGGCGCAAGGACAGGTCATTCTCCTGGCACCGCTGGTGCGACCACGCGCGTGGGGCTGGTCGCGGCTCAGCTATCACTTGATCAGGCCGTTCGTCACCGGCATTGCCCGGCGCTTTACCGAAAACTCCAACGCGCCGGCGTTTCTGCCGTTTCTGCTGGCCGACCCGCTTCAGCCCAATCGCTTGCCCACCGCCTGGGTCGGTGCGCTGGCGCAGTGGATCGTGCGTATAGAACAGGCGCCACGCAGCACGCGCAGCCCGCTGATCATTCAGGGTGAAGCGGACATGACGGTCGACTGGTCGCACAACCTGAACGTGCTGAAGAACAAGTTCAGCGAGCCACAGATCCTCATGCTCGGCCATGCCCGCCATCATCTGGCTAACGAGCTGCCCGAGTTGCGGACCCGTTACTTCGATTTCCTGGCTGCGCGGTTGCGTTAAGGCTTTTGAGTGATATTGGCTGACAACGCCTTGACCTGCCGACGCAGCCGGACGTTATCGACGACCAGCGTAAGGGTCATGATCAGGCCAAGTACACCAAAGGCATCCTGACCCAATTGGGACCAGAACAACCAGGCCAGAATCGCCATGACGATGGCGGTGGCCAACCGTGCAATCGAATCTTTCATCGCAAGCCTTGTGAGAATGTCGGCGTCATTGCGCAGGCGTCAGGCTCGATGTGCTTTGCCCGACGGCCAGTCCGGCACGGATCGCAGCCAGAGCGGCCTGGTAATATGCTTTGCCTTCGGGAGATTCGGCAAAAGTCGAGAACTCTTCGAGCTCGGGATCCGACAGGTCGCGGTAGACGTACAGCAACGTGTTGTTCAGGTCTGCGCTGATTTGCGCCATCAGCCGCTCGCGCTGGCCTTCGAGCATGCCCTGCGCCTGACCGCCGCCCAGCAGGCCGGGAATCATCTGGCTCAGGCTGTCGGCAGCGACACCGGCAATCGCCAGGCTGACCTCTGCACCGGCCTGTTTGGCGGGCAGCGCCTGGGCGAGGTGACCGATCAGCAATTGGCGAGTGGCGTCGGCTTCGATGTGCGGAAGTCCGTCGGCGTGTTTGGCGAGCTGGTCGGCGCGGGTCGCGGTGAGCTCGGCGTTGACGATTTTGCGGCCCAGCGGCGACTGGAAGAATTGCAGCGACGGATTGGGGTCCTTGAGGCTTTCACGCAGGCGTCGGGCGGCACGCTGATCCATGGCTTGCGCCGCGAAACGCTGATTGCTGTTATTGACCAACGCCTGAAAGACCGCAGGCGGCAAGTTGTTCTGATAGCGCTGCTGCGCAGCTTTCAAGGCATCGTTGAAGTGCGCGCGCTGTTCCGGCCAGCCTGCGGCCTTGTACAACTGGTCATAGCTGTCCGCCCAGGCAGGCGCAGTGCAGAACATCAACAACAAAACAAACAAACGGCGCATTAGGGACTCCTGTCGGCAGGTCGCTATTCTCCGGGTGTTACCGGGGGCTTGTCGAGTTATCACTGCCCTTGCCGAGCGAAATCTGCGGCATATGACACTACGCAAACGCGCCTCTGTCGGATTTCAGGGCTTATGGATATGATGCGCCGCATGCGCATACCCTCCGATCACCCGCTTCTGCTACGAATCGTCGACGACCTGGCCGCAAACGGCTGGTCGCAGCAGAATATTTTCCTGCCCGAAAGTCTGACCCTTGAACTCGAACAGGAGTGCCGCAAGCGTGCGGCCGAAGGTGAGCTTGAGCCTGCGGGCGTCGGGCGCGGCCCTGCGCAGGAAGTGCGCGAGGGCATTCGTGGGGATCGTATCCAGTGGCTGGAGGCAGGACAGGCGGACTGCTGCGACAGCTATCTTGAGCTGATGGACAGCCTGCGCGAGGCACTGAACCGTGGTCTGTTTCTGGGGCTTGAGGATTACGAAAGTCATTTTGCCCAGTATCCGCCCGGCGCGTTCTATCTGCGTCACGTGGATCGCTTTCGCGACGATGACAAGCGCATGGTGTCGGCGGTGCTGTACCTCAACAATGCCTGGTTGCCGGAGCATGGCGGTCAGCTGCGCATGTACCTCAAGGGCGAGGTGGCTTATGACGTGCAGCCTACCGGCGGCTGTCTGGTGGTGTTTCTGTCTGGCGATATCCCTCATGAAGTGTTGCCCGCGACCCGTGACCGGCTTTCATTGACCGGCTGGTTCCGGCGGCGTGGCAACGAGGTGTTCCCGTAGGTCGCGTACCTGTTTCATGAAAACTGTTTCATCAAGACCTTCAGCCTTCAGCCTTCGGACCACCGGGCGGGCTATCGTAGCCATGCCTCATCCGCTCCTGAACCCAGTGGCCTGATGCAGAGTCCGACATTACGTCAATCGAGTCTGGAGGAATCATGAAGACGCTATTTTCTGGAACCGTCATTGCGAGCGTCCTGCTGAGCGCTTCGATGCTGGTCAGCGCTGCCGACATTCCGCGTACGGCGTCGCCAGCGGGTGCCGAGGTCTACATCATCTCGCCCAAGGACGGTGAAACCGTGACGTCACCGTTCAAGGTGCAGTTCGGTCTGAAAGGCATGGGCGTGGCCCCTGCCGGTGTCGACGTTCCCGAGACCGGTCATCACCACTTGCTGATCGACGTCAAAGACCAGCCTGCGATGGACGCGCCGCTGCCCATGACCGACAACATTCGTCATTTCGGCAAGGGCCAGACCGAAACCGAAGTGAACCTGCCCCCAGGCCAGCACACCCTGCAACTGCTGGTCGGTGACAAGAGCCACATCCCGCTGAACCCGAGCGTCGAGTCGAAAAAGATCACGATCAATGTGAAGTGACGTGGGACGCAGTTGAGGTTTCAGCGAGCTTGCTCGCGAAGAGAACGATACAGACCGGTTCTGTTCTGAAAAGCCCTCCACCCGAGCCCTACAAAAAAGGAGACCCGAAGGTCTCCTTTTTCATTACTGCGCAGTAATCAGATCAGAACAGCACGCGGCTGCGGATGGTGCCTTTGATCTGTTGCAGCTTCTCTTGCGCCAGGTCTGAATATTCGGCGTCGACGTCGATCACCACGTAACCGACATTCTCGTTGGTCTGCAGGAACTGACCGGAGATGTTGATGCCGTTTTCGGCGAAGACCTTGTTGATCTCGCTGAGCACGCCCGGGATGTTTTCGTGGATGTGCAGCAGGCGGTGCTTGCCTGGGTGAGCGGGCAAGGCCACTTCCGGGAAATTGACCGAGGACACCGACGTACCGTTGTCGCTGTATTTGACCAGCTTCTCGGCCACTTCCAGACCGATGTTGGCCTGCGCTTCAGCAGTGGAACCGCCGATGTGCGGGGTCAGGATCACGTTGTCCAGGCCGCGCAGCGGGCTTTCGAAAATGTCGTCGTTGGAACGTGGCTCGACCGGGAACACGTCGATGGCCGCGCCGATAAGGTGTTTGTCCTTGATCGCGGCAGCCAGGGCGTCCAGCTCGACCACGGTGCCACGTGCAGCGTTGATCAGGATCGCGCCTTTCTTCATGGCGCGGATTTCCTTCTCGCCGATCATCCACTGGGTGGATGGCAGCTCAGGCACGTGCAGGGAAACGATGTCGGCCAGGCCCAGCAGCTCGTTCAGGCTGGTGACCTGGGTCGCGTTGCCCAGCGGCAGCTTGGTCAGCGGGTCGAAGAAGAACACCTGCATGCCCAGGCCTTCAGCCAGAACCGACAACTGAGTACCGATCGAGCCATAGCCGATGATGCCCAGCTTCTTGCCACGGATTTCAAACGAGTTGGCGGCGCTTTTGATCCAGCCGCCGCGGTGGCAGGAGGCATTCTTCTCAGGGATACCGCGCAGCAGCAGGATGGCTTCGGCCAGCACCAGTTCGGCCACGGAGCGGGTGTTGGAGTAAGGCGCGTTGAATACCGCGATACCGCGCTCACGCGCTGCGTTGAGGTCGACCTGGTTGGTGCCGATGCAGAAGCAGCCGACCGCGACCAGTTTCTTGGCGCAATCGAACATTTCTTCGGTCAGTTGAGTGCGGGAGCGGATACCGATGAAATGAGCGTCGGCGATCTTTTCCTTGAGCTCGGCTTCCGGCAGAGACTTGGTGTGGTACTCGATGCTGGTGTAGCCGGCTGCCTTGAGGACGTCGACAGCGGACTGGTGGACGCCTTCGAGAAGAAGGAACTTGATCTTGCTCTTGTCGAGGGAAGTCTTGCTCATCTGCGTAAACCTGTGTCCCGAAGAAAATTGGCAGGGGGTGGCCGGAACGGCGTCTTGGCGCGGTTCACGGGGGGCGTATGCTAGCATATGCACCCCGCGAAACCCCATTCTTGAACGTGAACCGTTCTCAGGATGCCCATGAATTGTTCGAGAGTTGAGTCCATGACCCATCCCGCTTTGATTGATGAGCTCAAGACCCTGGTTGACCCTGGCAAAGTGCTGACCGACGAGGGTTCCCTGCAAACGTACGGCAAGGACTGGACCAAGCAATTCACCCCCGCTCCGCTGGCCATCGTGTTTCCCAAGACCACCGAACAGGTGCAGGCGATCGTGCGCTGGGCCAATGAGCGCCTCGTCGCGCTGGTGCCGTCCGGTGGCAGAACGGGGCTTTCAGCCGCGGCCGTCGCAGCCGATGGCGAGGTGGTGGTTTCGTTCGACTACATGAATCAGGTGCTGGACCTCAATCTGACCGACCGCACAGCGGTCTGCCAACCGGGCGTGATTACCCGTCAGTTGCAGGCGCTGGCGGAAGAAAACGGGCTGTATTATCCGGTCGATTTCGCGTCGTCGGGTTCCAGCCAGATTGGCGGCAACATCGGCACCAATGCCGGCGGGATCAAGGTCATTCGTTATGGCATGACGCGCAATTGGGTGGCGGGCCTGAAGGTGGTCACCGGCAAGGGCGATCTGCTGGAACTGAACAAAGACCTGATCAAGAACGCCACTGGTTACGACCTGCGGCAATTGTTCATCGGGGCCGAGGGCACACTCGGTTTCGTGGTCGAGGCCACCATGCGTCTGGACCGTGCGCCGCGCAACCTGACCGCCATGGTCCTGGGTACCACCGACTTCAATTCGATCATGCCGGTGCTGCATGCCTTCCACGGCAAGCTTGACCTGACCGCTTTCGAATTCTTCTCCGACAAGTCCTTCGCCCGTGTCATGGCGCGCGGTGACGTGCCGTCGCCGTTCGACACGCCCTGTCCGTTCTATGTGTTGCTGGAGTTCGAAGCCACCACCGAAGACCTGGCCAATCAGGCACTGGAGACCTTCGAGCATTGCGTGGAGCAGGGCTGGGTGCTGGATGGCGTGATGAGCCAGAGTGAGCAGCAGTTGCGCAACCTGTGGAAACTGCGCGAGTACATTTCCGAAACCATCTCGCACTTCACACCCTACAAAAACGACATCTCGGTCACGGTCTCGAAAGTGCCACAATTTCTTGCCGAAATTGACGCCATTGTCGCTGAACACTACCCCGATTTCGACGTGCTCTGGTATGGCCACATCGGCGACGGCAACCTGCACCTGAACATTCTCAAGCCCGAACAACTCGACAAGGACGAATTCTTCGTCAAATGTGCGCGGGTCAACAAGTGGGTGTTCGAGACGGTCGAGAAGTACAACGGCTCGATTTCCGCCGAACATGGGGTCGGGATGACCAAACGTGATTACCTGACGTACAGCCGCTCACCCGTCGAGATCGAGTACATGAAGGCGTTGAAGGCGATCTTCGACCCCAACGGCATCATGAATCCCGGCAAGATTTTCGCTGTTTGATCACCTGCCGGACCGTATATCAATAAAAAGCCGCATCTATCAGACCCAGGAGACGTCATGAGCTATCAGCACAAATATGTCGATGGAACGAACATCCACTTCCCGCTGGGCAAAGTGGTGTGTATCGGTCGTAATTACGCCGAGCATGCCAAGGAGCTGGGCAACCCGGTCCCCACCGAGCCTTTGCTGTTCATGAAGCCCGGCAGCGCCGTGGTGGCGCTGGAAGGCGGCTTTACCATCCCGTCCGACCGGGGCTCGGTGCACTACGAAGCCGAAATCGTGGTGCTGATCGGCAAGCCCCTGACCAAGAACCCGTCGCGTGAAGAAGTGCTGGACGCCATCAGTGGCTTCGCGCCAGGTCTGGACCTGACCCTGCGTGACGTGCAATCGCGTCTGCGGGAAAAGGGCCTGCCGTGGGAACTGGCCAAATGTTTCGACGGCGCTGCCGTGATCGCGCCTTTCGTGCCTGCCGAAACCTTCCCTGACCTGACCGATATCGGCATTCGTCTGACCATCAACGGCAAGGTCGTGCAAGACGGCAACAGCAGTCTGATGCTCAACCCCATCGTGCCAATGATCCAGCACATGGCCGCCAACTTCTCGTTGCAGGCTGGCGACATCATCATGACCGGTACGCCAGCGGGTGTAGGTCCGTTCGAAGCCGGTGATACGATCGTCCTGGAACTGGCGGGCCAGACGCCTTTCGAGAGCGTCGTGCGCTAACCCGCTCAACCGCGCTTAACTGCAAAAGCCACCCGGATTGACGTTCGGGTGGCTTTTGTCTGTCCGCTGGGTAATAGTTCCCACCGCTTTGCGTTTTTTTCACACCTGTTCTGGATAATCCTGCCGGCCCTGCAAACGGGCAATACGCCAACTACGACGTTATTTCTGCTCGGGAACACCTTGAATGCCCCTTCCAGCCCAGACATTGCCCGCCTCCAAAAAACGCTTTGCCTTCATTCGAAGCCTGCGCTGGTATTCGTGGTTGTTGCTGGCGGTGATCATGGGCTACGGCCTGGCCTTCGCCATGCACTGGGACGACCGCGCGATACTCTGGTTGCAGGAAAGCTTTGAAAACAAGGCGGGTCGCAACGCAAGCATCTGGCTGCCGGACTACCATGTCGCTATCGATGCGAAGGTGCTGCCTGGCATGGAAGACGACGAGGCGTCGGATCTGTCTTACAACCCCGTGACCAAAACCCTGTTTGCTGTCATGGGCAAGAATGCGTTTCTGGTGGAGCTGACATTGACCGGCGACGTTCTGCGCAAGATCCCGCTGGTCGGCTGGAGTAACCCGGAAGGCGTCGCCGTGATGAATGATGGCCTGATCGCCATCACTGACGAGCGTCAGCACCAGTTGACCATTGTTAAGGTGACGGCGGACACCACCACGCTGAACATTGATGATTTCCCGAAATACGACCTGGGCAAATCGGAAAACCAGAACAAGGGTTTCGAGGGCATTGCCTGGGACCCGCGTCGTCAGCAGCTGTTGCTGGGTGAGGAGCGTCCTGCGGCGCTCTTTACCTGGAAGAGCGATGGCAGCGACGTGCTCACAGGGGACAAGCAGAAACTGCCGAGTCGTTCGCTGGACATGCGCAACCTCTCCTCGCTGAGCATCGACCCGCGCACCGGCCACATGCTGGCGCTGTCGGCGGATTCTCACCTGCTGCTGGAAGTGGACGAGCAGGGCGAGCAGGTCAGCTTCATGACGTTGCTGGGTGGCATGAATGGTCTGAAAGACACGATCCCGCGCGCCGAAGGCGTTGCGCTGGATGAAGCTGGAACGCTGTACATGGTGAGCGAGCCGAATCTGTTCTATTCATTTCGCAAGCACTGAGCCAGGACGGCCGATCACATAACTGGTAAAGAAATAGCATTACGCCATTAAGCTTGTTTTCAGAATGCCGTGCTATCAATGCCGTCCGCTCAACCTTTCCGAGTCACCGTCAATGCGTCGCTCTACCCGCTCTTTGCTCGTGCTTGTCGTCCTTGTGCCCCTGATCGTGCTGTTTGTCTTCGCCAACCAGCGATACCGTTTCGTAGAGCGCGCCCAGTACGACTGGCGGATTTTCTGGCAGTCCGATTCACAGGAAGCCATCGGCCTGGACCAATACCGCGCAGTGGTCGAGGAGCACGTCATTGAGGGCCTTTCGGACGACGTCTCGGGCCTGAGTTTCGATCCGGATCGTAAAAGCCTGTTCACGGTCACCAACCAGAACGCTGAAATGATCGAGTTGAGCCTGGACGGGCGCGTCCTGCGGCGCATCAAGCTGGTCGGCTTCGGTGATGCGGAGGCCGTCGAATACATCAGCCCCGGCGTCTACGTGATCAGTGACGAGCGTCAGCAGCGCCTGATCAAGGTACGTATCGATGACACCACTCAGTCGCTGGATGCCGCCAACGCCGAGCAACTGACACTGGGCCTCAATGCCGGCGGCAATAAGGGCTATGAAGGTCTGGCCTACGATCGGCACAACAAGCGCCTGTTCGTCGCTCGTGAGCGCGACCCGGTGCAGATCATCGAAGTGCGGGGCTTTCCCAGGACCAGTGCCGATGGCCCCAACAACCTTCAGGTCATCTCCGACAGCAAGCGGGATGCCGGTTTGTTTGTTCGCGACCTTTCCAGCCTGCAGTTCGACCAGAACAGCGGGCACTTGCTGGCACTGTCCGACGAGTCGAAACAGATTATCGAGCTGGACACCGATGGCCGCCCGATTGGTAGCAGTTCGTTGAAGAAGGGACAGATGGGGCTGAGCAAGAGTGTGCCGCAGGCCGAAGGTGTTGCCATGGACGACGATGGGGTGATGTATCTGGTGAGCGAACCGAATCTGTTCTACGTGTTTCGCAAACCGTAACGTTGGAGCACCCTGCCCACGCGGTGGGCAGGGTTGGATAGCTTAGCGGGTCAGCGTTTTCACGCCTTCGGCCGTACCCAGCAGCAACAAGTCTGCCGGACGTGCGGCGAACAGACCGTTGGTGACCACGCCGACGATGGCGTTGATTTGCGCTTCCAGCTCCACCGGGTTGGTGATGCTCATGTTATGCACGTCGAGAATGATGTTGCCGTTGTCGGTCAGCACGCCTTCGCGGTAGACCGGGTCGCCGCCCAGCTTGACCAGCTGGCGAGCCACATGGCTGCGCGCCATCGGGATGACTTCGACCGGCAGCGGGAAGGCGCCCAACACCGGGACCAGCTTGCTGCCGTCGGCGATGCAGATGAAGGTCTTCGCAACCGCCGCCACAATCTTCTCGCGGGTCAGGGCCGCGCCGCCGCCCTTGATCAGGTTCAGGTGCTCGTCGCTCTCGTCGGCACCGTCGATGTAGAACTCCAGATCGCTGACCGTATTCAGTTCATACACCGGAATTCCGTGGCCCTTGAGGCGTGCGGCGGTTGCTTCGGAACTGGCCACTGCACCGTCGAAGGCTGCCTTGTGTCGGGCAAGGGCGTCGATGAAACAGTTGGCCGTGGAGCCTGTGCCGACACCCACAATGCTCTTGTCGTCGAGCTTGGGAAGGATGAAATCGACAGCGGCTTGGGCGACTGCCTGTTTGAGTTGATCCTGGGTCATGCGGGCTCCACGGGTGCCAGAGGTAAGCAAAAGGGCCCGCATTATAGCGATGACTGCGGCGCAAAGCCCTGTCATTCGTATGGTCGTGTCTCAGAGCGCGGGGTAGACTTGCCGGTCTTGCCCTTTCCGTCAGTGATGTCGTCCCGATGCTTGAACAGTACGTCAAGAAAATCCTCACCTCCCGCGTCTACGACGTCGCCATCGAAACTCCGCTGCAGGGCGCGCGGCAGTTGTCCGAGCGGCTCGGCAATCAGGTGCTGCTCAAGCGCGAAGACCAGCAGCCGGTGTTCTCCTTCAAGATTCGCGGCGCCTATAACAAGCTGGCGCAACTGACGGCCGAGGAAGCGGCTAGTGGCGTAGTGACCGCCTCGGCGGGCAACCATGCGCAGGGCCTGGCACTGGCGGCGCGGGAACTGGGCATCAAGGCGACCATCGTCATGCCGCGCACCACGCCGGAGATCAAGGTCGAAGGCGTGCGCTCACGCGGTGCGACGGTGGTGCTGCACGGCGACTCGTTTCCCGAAGCGCTGGCCTACTCGCTGAAGCTGGTCGACGAACAGGGCTTCGTCTACATCCACCCTTACGACGACCCCGACACCATCGCCGGGCAAGGTACGGTGGCGATGGAAATCCTGCGCCAGCAACCGGGCAGGCTGGACGCCATCTTCGTGCCGGTAGGCGGCGGCGGGCTGATCGCGGGTATCGCGGCCTACGTGAAATACCTGCGACCGGACATCAAGGTGATCGGTGTCGAGCCGGACGATTCCAACTGTTTGCAGGCCGCGCTGGCGGCGGGTGAGCGCGTGGTGCTCAGCCAGGTCGGGCTGTTCGCCGATGGCGTGGCAGTGGCGCAGATCGGCCATCACACCTTCGAGGTCTGCCGCCATTATGTCGACGAGGTGATCACCGTCAGCACCGACGAGATCTGCGCGGCCATCAAGGACATCTACGACGACACCCGCTCCATCACCGAACCGTCGGGCGCGCTGGGCGTGGCCGGGATCAAGAAGTACGTCGAGCAGCGCGGCGTCAGCGGCCAGACTCTGGTGGCGATCGATTCCGGGGCCAACGTCAACTTCGACCGCCTGCGCCACGTGGCCGAGCGCGCCGAGCTGGGCGAAGGCCGCGAAGCGATCATCGCCGTGACCATTCCCGAGCAACCGGGCAGCTTCAAGGCGTTTTGCGAGGCCATCGGCAAGCGCCAGATCACCGAATTCAACTACCGCTACCACACCGACCGCGAAGCGCACATCTTCGTCGGCGTGCAGACCCATCCCGAAAACGACCCGCGCAGCGCGTTGATCGCCAGCCTGACCGAGCAGGGCTTTCCGGTGCTGGACCTGACCGACAACGAACTGGCCAAGCTGCACATCCGCCACATGGTCGGCGGGCATGCCGAGCGGGTCAGCGACGAAGTGGTGCTGCGCTTCGAATTCCCCGAACGGCCCGGCGCGCTGTTCAACTTCCTCAACCGCCTGGGCGGGCGCTGGACCATCTCGATGTTCCACTACCGTAACCACGGCGCCGCCGATGGCCGCGTGGTCGCCGGCCTGGTGGTGCCCGAAGACGAGCGGCATCTGGTCAGTCAGGCACTGGCCGAGATCGGCTATCCGTATTGGGATGAAAGCGAGAACCCGGCGTATCGGTTGTTTTTGGGGTAAGGGCCTGCGTGGGTGAAGTGTCAGGGTGGGGTGGGCTTGTCCATGAAGGCCTCCTGCGGCGTTAGGACGGTGGGAGTGGACTTGTCCACGAAGGCTGATGTTCAGGCGCTGCACTTCCAGCGGGTGCATGCCCGGGTTGTATCATCCTGCTGCTAGACTTTAAGGCCTCTAAACGACAGGAATACCGCCGATGGAACCCGTCACCGCCCTCAAAACCCTGCACATTGCCGCGATCACGCTGTTGTTGCTCAGCATTCTGGTGCTGGCCAGTGGCGTCATCAAGGTTCGTCTCGAGGGTGACGCAACGATTCAAAACCGCCTGCTCACGCGGCCCCTGCTGTTTTTCTGGCTGTTGATGGCGGCGTGTCTGGCGATCCTGCCGTTCAGCGGCTGGTGGCTGGTGCATTCGCTGGGCCTGTCGCTGGGACAGACATGGGTGTTGGGTAGCAGCGTGCTGTACACCGTCGGGCTGTTCAGCTGGGTCTGGCTGGTGGCGAGGCTTAATCGTTTACGCCTCGGCTCCAGAACGGACCGGCGCGGTTTCACCTTGGTGCTGGCGGTCGTCAGCGTGGTGAGTTTTGTCGTGATCGCCGGCTTGATGGGGTTCAAACCGGCTTGAGGACCGTTTCGGTCAGGCGCGCAGTGTGATCACCGGCCAGCCGCGTTTTTCGGCTTCGGCCCGCAATTTAGGGTCAGGATCGACTGCCACCGGGTTCGCCACCTGCTCCAGCAGTGGCAGGTCGTTCATCGAGTCACTGTAGAAATAGCTGTCTTCCAGGCTGAATGCATTCTCTTCCAGCCACAGATTGAGCCGCGTCACCTTGCCCTCTCGAAAGCACGGAATGCCGGTGGTACGGCCGGTGTAGCGGCCATCGACCATTTCGCACTCGGTGGCCAGCAGCGTATCGATGCCCAGTTGCGCCACAATGGGGGCGGTCACGAAACGGTTGGTTGCGGTGATCACCACCAGTTTGTCGCCCGCCTCGCGGTGCATAGCGATCAGTTCCATCGCCTTGGGCAGCATGATGGGTTCGATGCAGTCGCGCATGAACTCGCGATGCCATTGTGCCAACTGATCCATTTCGGTATTACCCAGAATCTCCAGCGTGAAGTTCAGGTAATCGGTCATGTTCAGCGTGCCGGCCAGATAATCCTGATAGAACTCATCGTTGCGCGTTTTGTAGGACGCTGCATCGAGGATGCCGCGTTGGCACAGATAATCGCCCCAGGCGTGATCACTGTCACCACCCAGAAGTGTGTTGTCGAGGTCGAATAAAGCCAGGCGCATACGGTTACTCGCTGAATTATCTGAAAAAAGAGTCCAAGAATACGAGGTTTTCACAAGTCTTCACATAAGGTGACAAGCCTCGTTGCTGGTTTGATCGCCTTTGTGGAACAATGCGGCGACATGCGTTTGCGAGGTTGTTGCCGTGATCGACCCCGATGGTTTCCGTCCTAATGTCGGGATTATTCTGACAAACGATGCTGGTCAGGTCCTATGGGCTCGGCGTATCAACCAGGATGCCTGGCAGTTTCCGCAAGGGGGAATCAACCCGCAGGAGACGCCGGAAGACGCGCTTTATCGTGAGTTGAATGAAGAAGTCGGGCTCGAACGACATGATGTGCAAATACTTGCCTGCACCCGGGGCTGGTTGCGCTATCGTCTGCCGCAACGACTGGTCCGCACGCACAGCCAGCCGCTGTGCATCGGCCAAAAGCAGAAATGGTTTCTCCTGCGCCTGATCTCCAACGAGCAGCGGGTGCGGATGGATTTGACCGGTAAACCGGAGTTCGACGGCTGGCGCTGGGTCAGTTATTGGTATCCGTTGGGCCAGGTGGTGACATTCAAGCGCGAGGTGTATCGACGCGCACTCAAAGAGCTTGCCCCGCGCCTGTTATCGCGCGACTGACACGGAGTTCGACCCCGAGCCATGCTCAATACGCTGCGCAAGATCGTCCAGGAAGTTAACTCCGCCAAGGATCTCAAGGCGGCGTTGGGCATTATTGTGTTGCGCGTCAAGGAGGCCATGGGGAGCCAGGTCTGCTCGGTCTACCTGCTCGATGCCGAAGCCAACCGCTTCGTGCTGATGGCCTCCGAAGGCCTGAACAAACGCTCTATCGGCAAAGTCAGCATGGCACCGAATGAAGGCCTCGTCGGCCTGGTCGGTACTCGCGAAGAACCGCTGAACCTCGAAAACGCTGCCGATCACCCTCGTTATCGCTACTTCGCCGAGACCGGTGAAGAGCGCTACGCCTCGTTCCTCGGCGCGCCGATCATCCACCACCGTCGCGTGGTCGGGGTATTGGTGATCCAGCAAAAGGAGCGTCGCCAGTTCGACGAGGGCGAAGAGGCTTTCCTGGTTACCATGAGCGCGCAACTGGCGGGCGTTATCGCTCACGCTGAAGCCACCGGCTCGATCCGCGGTCTGGGTCGCCAGGGCAAAGGCATTCAGGAAGCCAAGTTCGTCGGCGTGGCCGGCTCGCCTGGCGCCGCAGTCGGTGTGGCGGTCGTCATGCTGCCGCCTGCCGATCTTGAAGTGGTTCCGGACAAGACCGTCACCGACATCGCGGCTGAGCTGGCGCTGTTCCAGAATGCGCTGGAAGGTGTGCGCAATGACATGCGCACCTTGTCCGCCAAGCTCGCCACTCAGCTGCGTCCCGAAGAACGTGCTCTGTTCGACGTCTACCTGATGATGCTCGACGATGCCTCGCTGGGCAGCGAAGTCACCAATGTCATCAAGACCGGGCAGTGGGCGCAGGGCGCTCTGCGCTCGGTGGTGAACGAACACGTCAAACGTTTCGAACTGATGGACGACGCCTACCTGCGTGAGCGGGCGTCGGACGTCAAGGACCTGGGCCGCCGTTTGCTGGCCTATCTTCAGGAGGCGCGGCAGCAAGCGCTGGTCTATCCCGACAACACGATTCTGGTCAGCGAGGAGCTGTCGCCGGCCATGCTCGGCGAAGTGCCCGAGGGCAAGCTGGTCGGTCTGGTGTCGGTGCAGGGTTCGGGCAACTCTCACGTTGCGATTCTGGCGCGGGCCATGGGCATTCCCACGGTCATGGGCCTGGTGGATTTTCCGTACTCCAAGGTCGACGGTATTGACCTGATCGTCGACGGCTATCACGGCGAAGTCTTCACCAACCCCAGCGACATTATGCGCAAGCAGTTCGGCAAGGTGGTGGAGGAGGAGCGTCAGCTCTCCCAAGGCCTCGACGCACTGCGCGAACTGCCCTGTGTGACGCTCGACGGGCACCGCATGCCGCTGTGGGTCAACACCGGCCTGCTGGCCGATGTGGCGCGCGCCCAGCAGCGCGGTGCCGAAGGCGTCGGTCTGTACCGCACCGAAGTGCCGTTCATGATCAATCAACGCTTTCCGAGCGAAAAGGAACAGCTGGCGATCTATCGCGAGCAACTGGCCGCGTTCCATCCACTGCCCGTGACCATGCGCAGCCTGGACATCGGCGGTGACAAGGCGCTTTCGTACTTCCCGATCAAGGAAGAAAACCCGTTTCTGGGCTGGCGTGGCATTCGTGTCACGCTCGATCACCCGGAAATCTTTCTGGTTCAGACCCGTGCCATGCTCAAGGCCAGCGAGGGCCTGAACAACCTGCGCATTCTGTTGCCGATGATCTCCAGCACTCACGAGGTCGAAGAAGCGCTGCACCTGATCCACCGCGCCTGGGGCGAGGTGCGTGACGAGGGCACCGATGTGCCGATGCCGCCCGTGGGCGTGATGATCGAAGTGCCTGCTGCGGTTTACCAGACCCGTGATCTGGCGCGTCAGGTGGACTTCCTGTCGGTCGGCTCCAACGACCTGACCCAGTACCTGCTCGCCGTCGACCGCAACAACCCGCGCGTCGCCGACCTCTACGACTACCTGCACCCGGCGGTGCTGCAGGCGCTGCAAAGCGTCGTGCGTGATGCGCATGCCGAAGGCAAACCCGTCAGCATCTGCGGTGAAATGGCCGGTGACCCTGCCGCGGCGGTGTTGTTGATGGCCATGGGCTTCGACAGCCTGTCGATGAACGCCACCAACCTGCCGAAAGTGAAGTGGATGCTGCGTCAGATCAACCTCAGCAAGGCCAAGGACCTGCTGGCTCAGTTGATGACCAACGATAACCCGCAAGTGATCAGCAGCTCGCTGCAGCTGGCGCTGAAGAACCTGGGGCTGTCGAGGATGATCAATCCCGGGTCTGTGAAGGGGCACTAGTCTCTGGCTGAGCGATCACCAGGCGCATGTCCCGGCGCTGATCGCTCTCACGCTCAAACTTTAAGTTCAACCTCGCCCAGCCTGCCGCCATGCGGTCCGAAGCTGTGCTCGATCATCTGGCTGCCGCCATCGGCATTGACGATCAGTACCGTGCTGGCGCGGGTGCCATAATTGGGGCTGGCAATGAAGATGCTGGACAGCAGGCTTTCGGTCGCAAGGCCGACGCCGGTGTCGGGTAATTCGGCCTCGGCGGCGGGCTGCGGGTCGTGCAACAGGTTCAGCAGCGCCTCGGAGGACGGGAATTCCAGTTGCGCGTACAGCGCCGCCCTGGCCCGAAGCAGCTTGGGCCAGGGTGTATTCAGCAGTGCGTTGGAAAGCCCGTAGACGCCTTCGGTCAATAACTGCGGAACAGGGGCGGCCGAGTTCAGGTAATACAAACGGCCTGCATCGCCCACCAGCAGATTGAAGCCCGTGTATTCTCCCGCCCGCGCAGCAATCTCGGTCACGTAACCCTCGGGCGACTGCTCGCCCTTCAGAAACTTCGCCACCAATTCGCCTCGCGAACGCAGACCTGTAGGCTGGCCCGGATCACGAATATTGGTCACGGCGGCAAAACGCCCTTGCGCACCGATGCCCATCCAGGTGCCACCCGCTTCCAGATCCCGGCCGGCGCAGACCTGCGGGGCGTCCTCCCATCGGCTTAGCGGTCGGGTCGGGCGTGCATAAAATTCGTCACGATTGGCCGCCACAATCAGCGGCTGGGAATGGGACGGGCGCCAGGCGAACGCGATCAGACACATCAAGTGCTCCTTTTTTCGGTCACTCTACTCAGCTTTGGTCCCTGGCCGCTAGAGCAACAAGCCGGGCTCCGGTAACATGCCCGCCTGATTCAGTCGCCCGCACGGGCGTTCCAATTGAGGATTCGCAATGCTGCCTTACCCGCAGATTGACCCAGTGGCCGTTGCTATCGGCCCGCTGCAAATTCACTGGTACGGCTTGATGTACCTGGTCGGCATCGGTGGCGCGTGGCTGTTGGCATCGCGCCGCCTGAACCGCTTCGACCCGACCTGGACCAAGGAAAAGCTGTCCGATCTGATTTTCTGGCTGGCCATGGGTGTCATCGTCGGTGGACGCCTGGGTTACGTGCTGTTCTACGACCTGTCAGCTTACATCGCCAACCCACTGCTGATTTTCGAAGTCTGGAAGGGTGGCATGGCCTTCCATGGCGGATTCGTCGGCGTCATGATCGCCGCATGGTGGTTCGGCAAGCGCAACGGCAAGAGTTTTTTCCAGCTCATGGACTTCGTCGCGCCGCTGGTGCCCATCGGGCTGGGTGCCGGTCGTATCGGCAACTTCATCAATGCCGAGTTGTGGGGCAAGCCGACCGATGTGCCGTGGGCCATGGTGTTCCCGCCGTTCAGCGATCCTGCGCAACTGGCGCGTCATCCGTCGCAGCTGTATCAGTTCGCACTGGAAGGTGTGGCACTGTTCATCATTCTCAACCTTTACGCACGCAAACCACGTCCGACCATGGCCATTTCCGGCATGTTCGCGCTGTTTTACGGCATTTTCCGCTTTGTGGTCGAGTTCGTCCGGGTGCCGGACGCCCAGCTGGGCTATCTGGCGTGGGGTTGGGTCACCATGGGGCAGATTCTCAGTCTGCCGATGATCATCGCCGGTCTGGTGATGATCTGGCTGGCCTACAAGCGTGCGCCCGCA
This sequence comes from Pseudomonas floridensis, assembly GCF_002087235.1. GTDB lineage: Bacteria > Pseudomonadota > Gammaproteobacteria > Pseudomonadales > Pseudomonadaceae > Aquipseudomonas > Aquipseudomonas floridensis. The sequence goes on from NZ_MUIO01000106.1 coordinate 49,954, forward strand.
GCCACCAACGCTGCGGTTTAAACCTGAAACGCCGGGTGTTCATTTCCCGGCGCATTCAACGATGCAGGTGATTTATGAAGCAATATCTGGAACTGGTCGCTCACGTGATCAAGAACGGGACTCTGCAGTCCAACCGTACCGGCGTGAACACCATCAGTTTTCCGGGTGCGATGCTGCGTTATGACTTGCAGGAAGGGTTTCCGGCGATTACCACGCGCCGCATGGCGTTCAAGTCGGCCATCGGCGAGATGGTCGGATTTCTGCGGGGCGTGAACAGCGCGGCCGAATTTCGTGAACTGGGCTGCAAGGTCTGGGACCAGAATGCCAACGAAAACGCCCAGTGGCTGAATAACCCGTTCCGTAAGGGCGAAGACGATCTGGGCGAAATTTACGGCGTGCAGTGGCGCAAGTGGCCCGCCTACAAGCGTATCGATGCGGGCAATGTGGCCGCCATCGAGCGAGCAGTAGGTGAGGGTTATCGTCAGATTGCCGAGTCCGAAGAAGACGGCCAGGCGTTCGTCGTGCTGTACAAGGCCATCGACCAGATCCGTCAGTGCGTCGACACCATCATCAACGACCCGGGCAGCCGTCGCATCCTGTTCCACGGCTGGAACTGCGCGCAACTCGACGAGATGGCGCTGCCGCCTTGCCACCTGCTTTACCAGTTGCACCCCAACCCGCAAACGCGTGAAATCTCCCTGACGCTCTACATCCGTTCCAATGATCTGGGCCTGGGCACGCCGTTCAACCTGACCGAGGGCGCTGCACTGCTGAGCCTGATCGGCCGCCTGACGGGCTACACGCCGCGCTGGTTCACCTACTTCATCGGCGACGCGCATGTTTACGAAAACCATCTGGACATGCTCAACGAGCAGCTCACCCGCGAGCCGTTCCCGATGCCAAAACTGAAAATTTCCGACCGTGTGCCTGAGTTCGCCAAGACGGGCGTGTACCAACCGGAATGGCTCGAATTGATCGAGCCGTCGGACTTTTCGCTGGAAGGTTACGAGCACCACCCGGCAATGACGGCACCGATGGCGGTGTGAATAGAGAGATCGTGTTCCGGGACGCTCTGTGTCCCGGCGTGATCTAGTAGACGATCAGACCAATACGATCTGATTCTTGCCCTGCCGCTTGGCTTGGTACATCGCCGCGTCAGCGCGGCCGTAGAGGGCCTCCAGGCTGAGGTCATCCTTGGTCAGGTTAGTCAAACCCTGGCTGGCGGTAATGCTGAAGGTGCTGCTGCCGCACTGGAAGCTCTGGCGCTGGATCTCGCGTTGCAGGCGCTCGGCAATCTGCATGGCCATCTCCGGCGCGCAGCCGGGGAAGACCGCCGCGAACTCTTCGCCGCCAATTCGTCCGAACAGATCACCGCGCCTGAGTGCCGAACGGCCGCTTTCGGCTATGCGTTGCAGCACGGTGTCGCCTTCCTGGTGCCCGTAAGTGTCATTGACCAGCTTGAAATCATCGATGTCCAGCAGCAGGAATGCCAGCGGAGTGCCGTTCAGGCGTGCTATCTCGAATTCGCGCTGCGCGCATTCGAAGAAGTGACGGCGGTTGCTGCTCTGGGTCAGTACATCGGTGGTCGCCAGACGTTGCAGTTCATCTTCGAGCTGCTTCTTTTCAGTGATGTCTTCGGCAATGCCCACCACGACCAGACGCTGCGCATCATCAGTCTGACGGCTGACGAAGCATTTATCGCTTAGCCAACGCACTTCGCCATCGGCGCGAATGATCCGGTACTCACGATCCTCGATCGCGCCTTTTTCAATCACTTCGCTCAGGCTGCGCTCTGCGTAATTGAGGTCGTCCGGATAGATGCTGTCGCGCCACTCGCTGTAATCGGCCAGCAGCAGACCTGCCGAGCGCCCGAAGATACGTTCGTACGCCGGACTGACATAGATCATGCGCTGGGTTTCCCAGTCGAACGCCCAGAGCACGGCGTTCACGCTTACCAGCAGCGAGCTGAACAACTGTTCGCGCTCGCTCAGACGCGCAACCTCGGCCTGTGCATGCATCAGGGCCAGCAGGGTTTCAGCGGCGGCGGGCATCTGGACGGTTGTAGCGTTGGGTGAAGCGGTAGGGCTTTGCTTTTCCATAGACCGACATCTCAAGCTGCGTGCGGCTGATGCCACCCGCTCTCCCAATGAGGATGGGAAAGTTGATGAGATAGATTTTCAGGGGGTAAGTTCCGAAACCGGCGCGCCCGCAAGGGGCGCACCGATCAACGGTGTCAGGCGTGAGCCGGGCGAAGCGAGTAGGTTTTCAACTGATCGGCGAAGTCGCGCAGCGACTGAATGCCACTGGCTTCGGCCTCGTGAATCCATTCTTTCATCGCGGACAGCATGTCGTGACCGTTGCTGCTGGTCTTGACCCAGATCTGCTGCAGCGCCAGGCGCTTTTCATAAATCACTTTCAGCGCATGACTGTGCTCCAGCATGGTCTGGATACGCAGGTGATGGCGGTCGTCCAGCAGGCTGGTCTCACGGGAAAGCAGGCGTTTGGCGCGGTGGAACTGGTGACGAACCGACGCATCGGCCTTGGCCAGTTCCTGAGCCACCAACGGGCCGATCACCACCTTGCGGTATTGGGCCATGATCTGGAAGCGGTTGTTGAGGATCGCCATCGCGGTGTCCATGTCCATATGGCCCTTGCCTTCGACCCGATGGGCGATGGGCGCGACACGTTGCACTTTGGCCAGGCGCAGGAAGCTGAACACTTTGATCCATGCCCAGCCCATGTCGAATTCCCACGGCTTGACCGACAGCTTGGCCGAGTTGGGGTAGGTGTGGTGGTTGTTGTGCAACTCTTCACCACCGATCACGATGCCCCACGGCACCAGATTGGTCGCCGCATCACGGCATTCGAAGTTGCGATAACCCACCGCATGGCCCAAGCCATTGACCACACCTGCAGCCCAGAACGGAATCCACATCATCTGGATCGCCCAGACGGTAATGCCGATGGCGCCGAACAGCGCCAGGTCGATGACCGCCATGAGGGCGATACCCAGCATCTTGTAGCGCGAGTACAGATTGCGTTCGATCCAGTCTTCAGGGCAGTTCTTGCCGTAGATGCGCAGCGTGTCCTGATTCTGTGCTTCTTCGCGATACAGTTCGGCGCCTTTACGCAGAACGGTGGACAACCCTTTGACGACCGGGCTGTGCGGGTCATCGGCGGTTTCGCATTTTGCGTGGTGCTTGCGGTGGATAGCCGTCCACTCGCGGGTGTTCTGGGCAGTGGTCAGCCACAGCCAGAAACGGAAGAAATGCTTGAGCCCCGCGTTGAGTTCCAGGGAGCGGTGGGCTGAGTAGCGGTGCAGATAGACCGTGACGCCGACAATCGTCACATGGGTCATGGCCAGTGTGACTGCTATTACCTGCCAGACGGAAAGGTCGAGCAAACCGTTGTACCACATAGGCTGTTTGGCCCTCGTTGAGACACTCGTGAAGAAAAAAGTAACAACTGCATTATCACTGACATCCCACAGAAAACCAGTCACGCTTTTAGATAAGAGTCGCAGGATGTTTCTTGCTTTATAATTCCGCCCTTTCATAAGTTTTGAGTTTTCTTATGACGGACTCTACTGGCGGAGCCCTCAGGACGGCCATTCTGTATGGCGTACTGTCCGTTTTGTGGCTGCTGGCCTGCGACTGGCTGTTGCCCGTTTTCATCGAAGAACCGGCTCGGTTGAGCATTTTGCAGGGCGTAGCCGGTTATGGGTGGGTGCTGATGAGCGCGATCATGCTCTTCGTTGCGCGTGACCGTCTGATGAAAGCCATAAGCGGCAAGGCACTGTCCGAGCGTACGCAAGAGGACCATGACCGCTTACGGCTGGCTGCGGCGGTGTTCGACAGCACCCTCGAAGGCGTGCTGGTCAGCGATGCCAAGGGCAACATCGTTCACGTCAATCGGGCCTTTGTCGACATCACCGGTTATCAGCCCGAAGAAGTGCTGGGCTTCAACCCCAGCAAGTTCCAGTCCGGCCGCCACGGGCCTGAATTCTATCGGCAGATGTATCGCTCGATCCTCAGCGCCGGACAATGGAGTGGCGAAATCTGGAACCGGCGCAAAAGCGGCGAGGTGTACCCGCAGTGGCAGACCATTCGCAGTATCAAGGACGATGACGGTCAAACGAAGAATTTCGTCGCAGTGTTTTCCGACATCACGGCCATCAAGCGTTCCGAGCGCGAGCTGGCACAACTGGCTCATTACGACGCGCTGACCGGCCTGCCCAATCGCCTGCTGCTTACTGACCGGATCAGTCAGGCGCTGACCTCCGCACGATCCAGCAAGCGCGGCTGTGCCTTGTTGCTGATCGATCTCGACCATTTCAAGAACATTAATGACAGCCTGGGCCATAACGTCGGCGATGAAGTGCTCAAGGCGGTCACCGGGCGACTCAAAGGTGTCATCGAAAGCGACATGACTCTGGCCCGGCTGGGCGGCGACGAGTTCGCTCTGCTGGTCAAAAACTCCCGGCAGGTGGTGCAGGCCGCCGCGCTGGCGCAGCAGGTCATCGAGGTGCTCAAGGCACCATTTTCCGTCGGCGGGCAGCAACTGTTCATCACTGCCAGCCTGGGCATCAGCCTGTTTCCCGGCGACGCGCTGACGGACGAGCAACTGCTGCGCAACGCCGATTCGGCACTGTTCAAGGCCAAGAGCAGCGGCCGTGACGGTTATGCGCTGTACACCGAAGAGCTGACCGCTCATGCCCGTCAGCGCGTGCATCTGGCCAGCGAGTTGCGTGGCGCCATCGAACGCGAGGAGTTACGTGTCTTCTATCAGCCGGTTCACGACCTGGCCAGCCGCCGCATCGTGGGTGTCGAGGCGCTGGTGCGCTGGCAGCATCCGACGCGTGGCATGGTGTCGCCAGGTGAGTTCATTCCGGTGGCCGAACAGAGCGGACTGATCGCCGATATCGACGCCTGGGTACTGGAGTCGGCGTGTCGCCAGATGCAGCGCTGGCAGGCCTGCGGCGTTCCGATCGCCTTCGTGGCCGTCAACGTTTCCAGCCGGTTGTTCAGCGCTGGCGATATGGATCGTCAGGTGGGCCGGGTGTTACATGAAACCGGGCTCGATCCCGCTCTGCTGGAGCTGGAGGTGACGGAAAGCGCAGTGATGGAAGATCCCGAGCAGGCCATCGAGCAATTGCATAGGCTGCGCGACCTGGGGCTGAGCCTGGCCATCGATGACTTTGGGACCGGCTATTCGTCATTGCTCAGGCTCAAACGGATGCCGGTCCAGAAGCTGAAGATCGATCAGGGCTTCGTGGCCGGGCTGCCGGGCGACGACGATGACATCGCAATTGTGCGAGCGGTCATCGCGCTGGCCAGCAGCATGGGCATGCGCGTGCTGGCAGAAGGAATCGAGCATCCGGAGCAGGCGGCCTTTCTGTTCGACAATGGTTGCGAGCTGGGGCAGGGCTACTGGTTTGCCCGTCCGCTGCCGCCGGAATCGATTGACTGGACGCATGCGCCGGCCTTCTCCACTGGCGCGTTCTGAAAGGCGCAAGGTCGCCTGTGGCCTGAGCTGGCAGGACGTGCAACGCGTCTTGTTGGAGCGGCTCGCTGGTTAATTTCTTTTGGTTATATCTGCATTCTTAAATAGTCTTTTTAAGAATATCCGCACCTCACTACTATTGCTCTATCGCCACATGCCAGCGGCTCGGTCGCGATGGCTGGCTTCTCACATTTCAAGGAATACGATTATGAGCGCATCTCTACGTAGTGTTGACGGTCAGGACGAAGCAGCGATTCTGCGTGAGATTCAGAGTGCGTTGCGTGACCTGCGTTTTGGCGCCGTCGAAATCACCGTGCATAACGCACAAGTGGTGCAGATCGAACGCAAAGAGAAATTCCGTTTGCAGAACCCTGCCAACAAGCCGAGCTGAGTCTGAGCTGGGCGAAACAGCGGAACCCGATGTACCCGTGACAAGCAGCGCGCCCGAGCGACATCGCTCGGGCGTGCGACGAAGAAATCAAAAAAAGCCGACACACAGAATTTCCAGGAGCTTCACCTATGTTCATTCGCCGTTTTGCCCTGGCCGCCCTCGCCAGCGCGGTATTCGCAGGTTCCGCTGTTGCCAAGGATTACGAACTGCTCAATGTGTCGTACGACCCGACGCGTGAGCTGTATCAGGAATACAACGCCGAGTTCGCCAAGCACTGGAAACAGGCCCACCCCGATGACACCGTGACCATCAAGCAGTCTCATGGTGGGTCTGGCAAACAAGCCCGTGGCGTGATCGACGGTCTGCGTGCCGATGTCGTGACCCTGGCCCTGGCCGGTGACATCGATGAAATCGCCAGGCTGGGCAAGACGCTGCCTGAAAACTGGCAGACCCGTCTGCCGGACGCGAGCACGCCTTACACGTCCACCATCGTGTTCCTGGTGCGCAAGGGCAATCCAAAGGGCATCAAGGACTGGGGCGACCTGATCAAGAAAGACGTCTCTGTCATCACGCCCAACCCGAAAACCTCGGGCGGCGCGCGCTGGAATTTCCTGGCCGCCTGGGCCTATGGCTTGAAAGCAGGTCACGGTGACGAAGCCAAGGCCAAGGAATACGTGCAGGCCCTGTTCAAACGCGTGCCGATTCTGGACACCGGCGCACGCGGCTCGACCATCACGTTCGTCAACAACGGTCAGGGTGACGTGCTGCTGGCTTGGGAAAACGAAGCGTTCCTGGCGCTGAAAGAAGACGGTGGCGCGGACAAGTTCGATATCGTCGTGCCGTCGCTGTCGATCCTCGCCGAGCCGCCAGTGGCGGTCGTTGACAAGAACGCCGAGAAGAAGGGCAATACCGCTGTCGCGACCGAGTACTTGAAGCACTTGTACAGCAAGGAAGGTCAGGAGATTGCCGCGAAAAATTTCTATCGTCCACGTGACGCGCAAGTCGCTGCCAAGTACGAGAAGCAATTCCCCAAACTGGACCTGGTGACTATCGACAAAGACTTCGGCGGCTGGAAGACTGCGCAGCCGAAGTTTTTCAATGACGGCGGCGTGTTCGACCAGATTTATCAAGCGCAGTAAACCGAGTGAAGATACCGCTTCAGCCTGAGCGGGCGCGGTATCTTCATGGCAGGTCAAGCAGCCCGGATCACCCTCCGGGCTTCGTGCAAGTAAAACCAAGGACTTCTATGTCGCGTCGTATCTCCCCCGTCATACCCGGCTTCGGGCTGACGCTGGGCTACACCTTGGTGTACCTCAGTCTGATTGTGCTGATACCGCTGGCCGCCATGTTCGTACATGCCGCACAGCTCACCTGGGATCAGTTCTGGACCATCATCACCGCGCCGCGAGTGATTGCGGCGCTCAAGCTGAGCTTCAGTACCGCGTTCTATGCAGCCGTCATCAATGGCGTGATCGGTACGCTGCTGGCCTGGGTGCTGGTGCGCTACACCTTTGCTGGCCGCAAGGTCATCGATGCGATGATCGACCTGCCATTCGCCCTGCCGACCGCCGTGGCCGGTATCGCCTTGACGGCGCTGTATGCGCCCAACGGCTGGGTCGGGCAGTTCGCCACCGACCTGGGGTTCAAGATCGCCTACACCCCGCTTGGCATTACGCTTGCGCTGACCTTCGTGACGCTGCCCTTCGTGGTGCGCACGGTTCAGCCGGTGCTGGCCGATATTCCGCGTGAAGTCGAGGAAGCCGCCGCCTGTCTGGGTGCCCGTCCCTTGCAGGTGTTTCGCCACATCCTCGTTCCCGCGCTGTTGCCTGCCTGGCTGACCGGTTTCGCCCTGGCGTTTGCCCGAGGCGTGGGCGAGTACGGCTCGGTCATCTTCATCGCTGGCAACATGCCGATGAAGACCGAGATCATGCCGCTGCTGATCATGGTCAAACTCGATCAATACGATTACACCGGCGCGACCTCCATTGGCGTTCTCATGCTGGTGGTTTCCTTCATTCTGTTGCTGCTGATCAACCTGCTGCAGCGGCGCATCGAAACCCCATCCTGAGGAGGCGAGCATGTCATATTCATCGGTTTCCGCTGCAGCCTCCGCCAACGACGCACGTCGTGGCAATGCGGTTGCGCGGCGTGTCCTGATCGGGCTTGGCTGGCTGATCTTCGTTCTGTTTCTGGGGCTGCCGCTGTTCATCGTGGTGTCCCAAGGCCTGAAGAACGGGCTGGGCGCGTTTCTCGAAGCGGTGCTTGAGCCCGACGCGCTGTCGGCGCTCAAGCTGACGGTTATCGCCGTGCTGATTTCGGTACCGCTCAACCTGGTGTTCGGCGTCAGCGCCGCGTGGTGTGTGAGCAAGTACTCGTTCCGCGGCAAGAGCATTCTGGTCACCCTGATCGACCTGCCGTTCTCGGTCTCGCCGGTCATCGCCGGTCTGGTCTACGTGCTGATGTTTGGTGCCCAGGGCCTGTTCGGGCCGTGGTTGCAGGATCACGACATCCAGATCGTCTTCGCCCTGCCGGGCATCGTGCTGGCAACTATCTTCGTGACCGTGCCGTTCGTGGCGCGTGAGCTGATCCCGCTCATGCAGGAGCAGGGCACGCAGGAAGAAGAGGCAGCGCGCCTGCTGGGTGCCAACGGCTGGCAGATGTTCTGGCACGTTACGGTGCCCAACATCAAATGGGGCCTGATCTACGGCGTGGTGCTGTGTACCGCGCGGGCGATGGGTGAGTTCGGCGCGGTGTCGGTGGTGTCCGGTCACATCCGCGGCGTCACCAACACGCTGCCGCTGCACGTCGAGATCCTCTACAACGAATACAACCACGTCGCAGCCTTCGCGGTGGCGAGTCTGTTGCTGGTCCTGGCGCTGTTCATCCTGCTGCTCAAGCAGTGGAGCGAATCCCGCATTAACCGTCTGCGCCAAAGCGCGGCGGAGGAATAATCATGTCGATCGAAGTCCGTAACGTCAGCAAGAACTTCAACGCCTTCAAGGCCCTGAACAGCATCAATCTGGACATCCAGAGTGGCGAACTGGTCGCCTTGCTTGGCCCGTCGGGCTGCGGTAAGACCACCTTGCTGCGCATCATCGCCGGCCTGGAAACCCCGGACGCCGGTAGTATCGTGTTCCACGGTGAAGACGTGTCCGGCCACGACGTGCGTGATCGCAACGTCGGGTTCGTGTTCCAGCACTACGCGCTGTTTCGTCACATGACGGTGTTCGACAACGTTGCCTTCGGCCTGCGCATGAAGCCCAAGCGCGAGCGTCCGAACGAGACGCGTATCGCCGAAAAAGTCCATGAACTGCTGAACATGGTGCAACTGGACTGGCTGGCCGACCGGTATCCGGAGCAGCTTTCCGGCGGTCAGCGCCAGCGCATCGCCCTGGCTCGCGCTTTGGCGGTAGAGCCTAAAGTGCTGCTGCTTGATGAGCCGTTCGGAGCGCTGGATGCCAAGGTGCGCAAGGAGTTGCGTCGCTGGCTGGCACGTCTGCACGAAGACATCAACCTGACCTCGGTGTTCGTGACCCACGATCAGGAAGAAGCCATGGAAGTGGCGGACCGGATCGTTGTCATGAACAAGGGTGTGATCGAGCAGATTGGCTCCCCGGGCGAGGTCTATGAGAACCCGTCCAACGATTTCGTCTATCACTTCCTGGGTGATTCCAACCGCCTGAGTCTGGGTGATGATGGCCATGTGCTGTTCCGGCCGCATGAAGTGTCGCTGTCGCGTCAGGAACTGGAAGACCACCACGCCGCTGAAGTACGCGATATCCGACCGCTTGGCGCGACCACGCGGGTCACGCTGAAAGTCGAAGGGCAGGGCGAGCTGATCGAGGCCGAAGTGGTCAAGGATCACGACAGTCTGGTGGGCCTGGCGCGAGGTGAAACGCTGTTCTTCAAGCCCAAGGTCTGGCAGAAGTTGTAACAACTGACTGATCCGCGAACGACCCGGTACATCCGTCGAGGATGCAGCGCATCAAATGCAGCCTTCGCGGACGAGTCCGCTCCCACGGGAGTGATCAGCGCCCCTGATCGAAGGATCGGGCGGTCTGTGGGAGTGGACTTGTCCGCGAATAACCCGGTATATCCGCCACAGAGGCAGCTGAGCTTGCTCGCCGTTGCCCGATAGCGCGGCGTTAAACCGCAGCTTTGCGCGCGTTGCGGCCCACCGGGCCTGCACGTTGTTCGATGGCGTGCTGCAAGGGTTTGAGCAGGCCCATCAAAAATGCCAGTTCGGCCACCACGAACAGCGGCCCGATGATCAGCCCGGTGATGTCGTCGATGAACGCCGGTTTACGGCCTTCGTAATAATGGCCGATGAACTGAATGATCCAGCCGATCACGAACAACCCCACACCCGCACTCAGCCAGACCATCGTAGTCTGCTGCGCCAGATTCGCCCCCGTCCAGATGCACAAGGCCAGCAGGACCGCCATCACCACGCCCAGTATGCGATCCAGCCGCAGGTAAAAGACCGTGGAGGCCAGCGTTACCAGCGCTGCGGGGGAGATCCACAGGCCGCCGACCCACCAGCCTGGACGTGACAGCAAAACGGCAACGGCCAGCACAATCAGCGGAATACCTATGAAGTGGGTCACGATATTGCGCGAATCGCGGTGATAGGACGCATATTGGCTGAGATGATCGACAAGGTTTTTCATTATTATTCCTGCCTGAAGCGCTGATCGGGTCTGATCACCGTAGCGCTTTTGCACTACGACTGCCTGGGAAATGAGGGAGCAAACATGACAAATGGAACGTTATGGCGGTCACGATTGCTGTCCGATTACTGGTTTTGCCATTTGCCTGCCGGTTTGCAGGATAGCCTGCTTGACGCGGCTTTCCAGGTTCGCCGGACGCCGGGCAAGCGGCTGTTCGCCAAGGGCGATTCACCCTGCGGCCTTTACGTGCTGCTCGAAGGCAGCGTGCGCATGGGCGACGCGGGCGAGCAGCGACTGACGCCCCGGCTGGAGCCGGTTCGCCTGCCGTACTGGTTCGGCGAAGTGTCGCTGTTCGATGGGCTGCCGCGCCGACTCGATGTGGTGTCACTGGACCACTCCATCTTTTTACATGTGCCTCAAGACATCCTGATTGAACTGCTCGAACAGCATCCTTGGTACTGGTCTTCGGTCGCCGGCCTGCTCGGTCAGAAGCTCGGACTGCCTATTCTGCTGGCCGACAAGTGGGGCCAACTGCCAGCCCGCGCCCGGGTTGCCTGGCGATTGCTGATGCTGTGCGAAGGCTACGGACCCTTGAGCCATGCGCGTAGGCTGATCACCTTCTATGAGATTCAGCCAGGCCCAGACCTGTCTTCATCCGACGTACAGAAAGTGCTGCGCGACTTGCACGAACGCAGGATCGTGCGGCTTTGTGACGGGCAGCTTGAAGTGTTTGATGTGGTCAGGCTGCGCAAGGTGGCGAACTTTTCCAAGGCCAGCGCGGTGTGTTGATCCTCGTTTTGCTGCTCATGACCGGGCGCTAGCGCATCAAATCGTTGCGATACTGCCCAGGCGTCATGCCGGTCCAGCGTTTGAATGCGCGGCTCAGGCTGTCGGTATCGGAAAAGCCCAGCAGATACGCCACTTCGCTCAGCGAACTGTGCGGGTCGTTCATGTGCAGCAGTGCCAGGTTCTGGCGGCATTGATTGAGCAGCAGGTCGTAGCGGCAACCTTCATCGGCCAGGTGTCGTTGCAGGCTGCGCGGACTCAGGTGCAGGGCTTCGGCGATGCTTTCGGCAGAAGGCTCGCCGTCCGGCAGCAGCGTCTCGATGGCCGAGCGTACGCGCTGTTCCCAGATCAGCGACGGCAAGGGCTCAGCATTCGGCACTTGTTCGCTTAGCACTATCGGGCCGTCGTCCAGATGACTGTCGAAATCATCGCAGGCAAATTCCAGCAGATTTTCCTGCGCCGAGAAGAACAATGGCGCTCGGAACAGCTCGTGCCAGGGCTGCGGATAGTCAGGGGCCGGTCGACGCAGGTGGAGGGCCAGCGGCGCGTAGTTTCTGCCCAGCCGGTTTCGACAGGTACGCACGTAAATGGCCGCAAAGGCATCCAGCAGTTCATGGGTTGGCAACTGGCAGGACGGCGGGGCACTGAAGCGGAATTCGTAACGCTCGCCGACCGATCGGAAATCCAGCTCCAGCGAATCCTCGGCCATCGAGTGATAACGCACGATTCGTTCGAACACCTCGCGCAGTGAGCCGCTGGCCACCAGCGTGTAACCCAGTGCATGAAACGTGGTGGGGCTGACGAAGCGCGAAACGCGCAGGCCGAGCGCCGGATCCTGGCTGGCTTGCACGGCCAGTTGCCAGAGCTTCGCGGTGGCATCGGCTGTAAAGGTTGCATCGGGGTCGTTTAGCGATTGCGGATCAATACCTGCTGCCTGGCACAGCTCGGTGCTGTTCAGGTCAAGCGCATCCAGTTGCTTGCGCAACGCACGGGTCCAGCTGGCGAGGCTGCTTGGCTCTGGCATGCGGGCGACCCTTCCTGTCATAGGTTGGCATTACAACGTCGGTCTGTACCGATAAGGCATCAAGTGGCACTCCGTTGCCTGACGCCGCAATCAGAGAATGAAAGCATTTATGACATTTTTGCAAGCGCGGCCTGACTGAATGCAGCGTCTGGCGCAGTGCTGACGTGTGAAGTCTGCACTACGCCAAGTCATCGTATGACGCCGTATGCGTAAAGGGCTACATGGAGCGGGCTAGACCACTCCATTGGCGGCTTCTCGAAGCACTTTTTGCCAATTGACACGATCATGGCAAATGACTATAAATGCGCCATGTTGTACTACAACATACGGCTTAGAAAAAATTGCAACTATAAAAATAATTCCAAGAGTAACAAAGCTCATGTCCCGTGCTCGCTTTCTGCTTCAGGAAAAATCTTTCTCGCTTGAAAATTCCGCAATTTCGCCGGTAATTCGCTACTCACGTAGCAAAAATCCTGTTTCAGCATCTGTAACCTGACGTTACAAAAATCCAGCCGCCCCTCGGTTCAGGCTGCGGGACGCTCGTCGCCAATCCAAGAATAAGCAGGGTGAAGAGATGAAAGTAAAAGGCATTCGGTGGTGGATGGTCGGACTGGTCACAGCCGGGCTGGTCGTCAACTATCTGGCTCGCAACACGCTGTCTGTCGCAGCGCCGACGCTCATGAGTGAGTTGAGTATCTCGACCGAGCAGTACGCGCACATCGTGGTCGCCTGGCAGATGTGCTACGCGTTGATGCAGCCGATTGCGGGCTACATCATTGACGCCATCGGCACCAAGATGGGTTTCGCGATCTTCGCCGTGGCCTGGTCCGCAGCCTGCGCGGCGGCTGCCTTTGCTACCGGCTGGCAGAGCTTGGCGATCTTTCGCGGCCTGCTCGGGCTGACCGAAGCCGCGGGCTTGCCGGCAGGCGTAAAAGCCACCACCGAATGGTTTCCGGCCAAGGAACGCTCGGTGGCCATCGGCTGGTTCAACATCGGCTCATCCTTCGGCGCGTTGCTGGCGCCTCCACTGGTGGTGTGGGCGATTCTGCAAAGCGGCTGGGAGCTCGCGTTCCTGATCGTCGGTGGCCTGGGCATTATCTGGAGCGGCCTGTGGCTGCTGCTGTACAAGCATCCGCGCGATCAGAAGCGCTTGAGCGATACCGAGCGCGATTACATTCTCAGCGGTCAGGAAGCACGTCTCAAGGACGCGCCTGCGCAGAAAGGCAGCTGGAAGCGGCTGTTCAAGAATCGTAACTTCTACGCCATCGCTTCGGCGCGGATTCTGTCAGAGCCCGCGTGGCAGACGTTCAATGCCTGGATTCCGCTGTACCTGATGACCGAGCGGCACATGAACATCAAAGAAGTCGCGATGTTCGCCTGGTTGCCGTTTCTAGCTGCTGACATCGGCTGCGTCCTGGGCGGCTACCTCAGCCCGCTGTTCCACAAATACTGCAAGGTTTCGCTATTCACCTCACGCAAGATGGTTATGCTGTTCGGCTGTTCCTGCATGATCGGCCCGGCCTGTATCGGTCTGGTTGAAAGCCCGTACACCGCGATTGCCCTGTTGTGCATCGGCGGTTTCGCTCACCAGACCCTGTCCGGCGCGCTGTACTCGATTACGTCGGATTCGTTCGGCAAGAACGAAGTCGCGACGGCGACTGGCATGGGCGGAATGTTCGGCTTCCTTGGCGCGGCCGCGTTCACCATGGTGTTCGGCGTACTGGTCACCAAGATCGGCTACAGCCCACTGTTCGTAGTGCTGGCAATCTTCGACGTGATCGCGGCGATCGTGGTGTGGACCGTGGCGCGTGAAGTCACTCAGAAAGACGAGCCTGCACGTGTGGATGCGATGGAACCTGGCAATCGGCCCGTTCCGGCGACCTGATGCGCCGTCGTATTGCTGTCATGAAACCCGGTTAATCTTTGCTCAATGAGGTTTTATATTCAGGGTCGTTCCTTCAAGGCAGGGAGCGGCCCTTTTTTTGTCTGTGATTTGATATTCTTTTTGGGAATTAATAAATATCTTCTTATTCCTTAACGAATATATGTTCGATCCCTATACTCGCCCCATGAACGCATACGTGCAGGAGGCGAATCCATGCATAACGAGTCGATCCGGTACCTGATCCTGCCAGGATGGCAAGGATCTCCTGATGATCATTGGCAAACCCACTGGCAGAACAGCCTGCCTAACAGTGTGCGTGTGGAGCAGGCCGACTGGCTGAAACCGCGTCGCGAAGACTGGGTGGGTGAACTGCAGCGCACGATTGCCGCGCAGGACACGCCCGTGATCCTGATCGCTCACAGCCTGGGTTGTGTCACTGTCGCGCATTGGGCGCAGCTTGCGCCACTGGAAACCCTGCGTCAGGTGCAGGGCGCGCTGCTGGTCGCCCCGGCGGACGTCGAGCGGCCGAACTGCCCGCCCGCTTTGCGTAATTTCGCGCCGATGCCGACCGACCTGCTGCCGTTTCCGACCCAGATCGTCAGTTCTGACAATGACCCGGCCGTCAGTTCGCAGCGGGCGTTGGAAATGGCCCGTCATTGGGGCGCCGAACTGGGCTTCCTGAGTGAGGCCGGGCACATCAACGTCAAATCAGGTCATCAGCGCTGGGAGCAGGGTTTCGCCTATCTCTACCGCCTGCAAAATCGTCTGGAGCAACACGCGCGCCGTCGCGCATGACCGGATTGCCTTGTTATGCGGGCCATCTGGCCCCGTTTTTTTAACGCTTGAGACCGTGCGCGGCTCGGGCGGGAGTGCGTCATGAGTCTTCACGAAACCTTCGGTCAGCCGCTGCTGACATTCCCCGAATCCGACAAAAGCCCTCTGAGCATTCGCGCCAAAGCGCTGGTGTTCATCGATCCTCGCTCGCGTCAGTTGCGCGAAGAAATGGAGCAACTTGCGCCGCGTGCGCTGCCGGTGCTGATTCGTGGCGAATCCGGCACCGGTAAAGAGTTGCTGGCCCGGCACATCCACCGCGCCAGCGACCGTTCCGGTCTGTTCGTGTCTGTGAACTGCGGCGCAATCAGCCCGACCTACGCTGATGCCGAGCTGTTCGGCTATGCCGCTGGCGCGCACAGCGGTACGGTCAGCAGCCGTGCGGGCTGGTTCGGTTCGGCCAATGGCGGCACCTTGTATCTGGATGAGATCGGCGACCTGCCGTTGCCGATTCAGGTGAAGTTGCTGGCGGCGCTGGAGAATCATGAAGTGACGCGTGTTGGCGCACATCAACCGAGTCCGGTCGATGTGCGCCTCGTCGCGGCCACCAGTATCGATCTGGCGCTGGCCGTGAAGGCTGGAAAATTCCACGAACGGCTCTATCACTATTTGAGCGAGGGACGGCTCGACCTGCCTGCACTGCGTGAACAGCCGGGCAATATCCTGCCACTGGCCGAGTATTTCGTCGGCATCTACAGCCAGCGTCTGAATCTGCCGGTCCAGCTCATCAGCGAAGCCGCCCAGCGCACACTCGAAGCGCACAACTGGCCCGGTAACACGCGGGAGCTGGAGAACGTGATCCATTTTGCGCTGTTGGTCAGTGGGGGTGACGAGATTCAATCCGAAGACATTCATTTGCCAGAGGCGGCGGGCCCACTGACTCAGATCCAACGCCAGACCGAGCAGCTCATTGCCGCTGGGGAGCCCGAGCAGCTTGCGGCGCTCAAGCATTTGCTGGAGAACGTGACCGAACGGCTGCAACGCACTACCGTAAAACCCTTGTCATAGAGCGCTGACAGCAGAACGGTTGATCATTTCGAGCGAAAAAGCATAAGCATTTGCTTAAAAAGTATTTTCTCGGAATAAAAAACATCGGTAATGTCAGCATGATGTCGCGGTGCAGGACAGCGCTGCGGCAAACCACTGAAAAAGCGTCATTTTTTGTGACGCTCACGGCTTCGCTAAGGACCTTGCATGAAAAAGACGTTATTGATGGCTGCTCTGGCGGCTGCGTTCTCGGTTGGCCTGGCTCACGCCGGTGAAAAACTGGTCGTAGGCGCTACGCCTGTGCCGCACGCAGAGATCCTTGAGCTGATCAAGCCGACCCTGGCCAAGGAAGGCGTGGATCTGGAGATCAAGGTCTTCACTGACTACGTTCAGCCGAACGTGCAGTTGAACGAAAAGCGTCTGGATGCCAACTACTTCCAGACCAAGCCTTATCTGGACGGCTTCAACAAGGGCAAAGGCGCCAAGCTGGTGACTGGCGTTGGCGTGCACGTCGAACCGTTCGGCGGCTATTCCAGCAAGTACAAGACCCTGGCCGAGTTGCCTGAAGGCGCGACCGTTGCCATTCCCAATGAAGGCAGCAACGCCGGTCGTGCCTTGCTCCTGCTGCAGAAGGGCGGTCTGATCACCCTGAAAGACCCGACCAATGCCTTGGCTACGCCGAAAGACATCGCCACCAACCCGAAGAAACTGAAGTTCCGCGAACTGGAATCGGCTGTATTGCCGCGTGCGCTGGGTCAGGTTGACCTCGCCATGATCAACACCAACTACGCGCTGGAAGCCAAGCTCAACCCGAAAAAGGACGCACTGATCATCGAAGGCGCGGACTCGCCATACGTTAACTTCCTGGTCACCCGTGAAGACAACGCCAAAAGCGACGCGATCCAGAAACTGTCCAAGGCCCTGACCAGCCAGGAAGTGAAAGACTTCATCAACAAGAAGTACGACGGCGCGGTATTGCCGGCGTTTTGATGGCTGGTTGATCACACAAACGTCAGCGCCTGGACGCACAGCGTCCCGAGCGGCATGCCAACGATCATGTTTCAGTCTCACCCTGATCGTTCCTCACGCTCCGCGTGTAAATGCCGCCCGGGACGCTCCGCGTTCCAAATGGATCTGACGACGCAGACAGCTCGTCGGTGCAGATCAATGCACGTGCGTACGGCTCAAAACGCCAACGTCACCCGCGCATTCAGCGTTTGGTCAGTCGTGTCGTTGCCGATCTGTCCGTTGTAGCTCACGCCCACGCTCAGTCGCTCGTTCAATCCCAGGTCCACACCGGCGCCCCATCACAACAATGATCAGACTTCAGGAAAGCCCCAATCCTGAAGCGGCGAAAGCTGAGAAAGAAATTCAAGATGCTCGATGACTTTAACCTTTTGAAGATTGTTCAGTTCTATCGGCCCGCCAAGGGCAAGAGCCGGTACGAAGCCATACATCTCATCTATATCAAGCAAACCCAGCTTTTTCAAAGCGCGTTCAAATAAATTATCTAGGTCATTACGTTCTGGCTGCATTGTTGAAAAAAATAATTGCACACCGAAATCAAAATTGCTGCGATTCAAAAAAGTAGAGCTATTAGAGTAGCGCGACATGTAGCTAGTAACTGACAAACTATTAGCACTGTTTTCTCCCCATAGGTAAAGTTGTCCAAATGCACTGCGCGCGATCACATGATATGTATCGCGTTCCAAAAGTCCTGTGCCTGCAAGCCAATAATCGAGGACGGGCTCGTAATCCTGAGGATTGACAGTCCAAAATAACCCCTTCGCATATCCGCACCAACCGTAATCGTTCCAATACTGTAACAATTGAGCAGGCAGCTTACCCTCATACCGCTTAACACTCGAGAGCGGCACTACTTGAGTACTAATTGCAGGGCCAAACTTTTTATAAAAGAAAGCATAATCTTCATCCACGGTCAGTCCTCCTTATCTGCATCGCTCAAGACGGGCGTGAATGTTTGTCGTATTACGAAGCGCGTCAGGTATCTGGCTAGCGGCATTGTCTAACCCTCCTATACGACTGGACCATTGGGGCCCAATACTCGAATTAATACGTCGATCTCCCAGATCATTAATAACATCTTTACCGCCAGCAATCATGTCTGGATTATGCAGTGCTGCCAATGTCGTCATTTTTTGTGAAACCATTTTCTTTGCTTCGTGTTCTGCCTCCTCCAGACCAGCGCCATTTAGCCTCAACATACTTGTGATCCTCGCCTCCATTTCGAGGGTGAGCACCTTACGTGCATCCTCTGCTACTTTCGGATCACGAGTGGCATTACCGTTCTTAAACGCCTTCCGCCCCTTCAAATACTCATCCACCGTCAGATCATTCAACCCCTTCTGCTGACCCGCCAACTGCCGGTCGAACTCCGGAATCCGATCAAAGTGTTTCGGGCTCACATTGAAGCATGGCACCTTGTGCTCGGGCATGCCTGACCCTTTTTTCGATGGAGGCTGGTCGGGTTGCCGAGGGGGAGGCGCTGCGGGTTGCTCATCATGGCCCGGTGCGCCTC
>NZ_MUIO01000107.1 GCF_002087235.1 Pseudomonas floridensis
GTACTACGGTAGCGGCCACCTGCATCAACTGAACCTCGACGGCCAGTTGATCAGCGACATGGAACGCGACGACCTGCACCGCGAGGTCTACCGCACCCAGGGCAGGCTCACCAGCTGCTTCGGCTACGACCCCATGGGTCGAAAGTCCTGGCAGTTCGCGTCCACATTACCCGCCGACAAACTCTCCGGCGTGCTGGGCAGCGAAAGCCCGCAACTGCTGGTGGAACACGCCTACAACCCGATCCACCGGCGCTACCAGTACGACCCGGCCGGCGAACTGATCCGCACCCTCGACAAACTGCGTGGCGAGATTAAGTATGAATATGAAGCCAACGGCCAGTTGCACAGCCGCGACACCGGCAAGCTGGTCGACAGCGAGGAATTCCGCTACGACGCCGCCGCCAACCGCCTGAACTTCAACACCAGTCGCTTCGACCACGTGAAGGACAACCGCCTCAAACAGTGGCGTGATCAGGAGTACACCTATGATCCGTGGGGCAATCTGGTTGAAAAACGCAGTGGTCTGGCGAAATGGCAGACGTTTACCTACGATTGCGAAAACCGCCTGGTCAAAGCCGAAACGCTGGTGAACAGCCAGCTTCATAGCGCCGGCACGTACCAGTACGACAGCCTGGGGCGACGGGTTGCCAAACAGTCCGAAGCAAACGGCCAGACCGAACACAAACGCTTCCTCTGGCAAGGCCTGCGGATGCTGCGTGAAGAACAGCCGGGACAGAGCAGCCTGTACGTTTACGAGCCCGGCAGCTATGCGCCGCTGGCCCGTGTCGACCAGCGCGATGACAAACCCGAAAACACGCTTTACTACTTCCACACCGACCAGATCGGCACGCCGCTGGAGATGACCGACACCGACGGCCAGATCGTCTGGCAGGCGACGTACAAGGCGTGGGGAAGCCTCGAAGCGCTGACCGTGAACGAGGTCGAGCAGAACCTGCGTTTTCAGGGGCAGTATTTTGATGAAGAGACGGGGCTTCACTACAACACGTTCCGGTATTACGATCCGGAGGTGGGGCGGTTTGTTACGCAGGATCCGATTGGGTTGGAAGGAGGGAGTAACCTCTACCGATATGCCCCGAGTCCCATTGGATGGATTGATCCGCTCGGTCTATGTAAACGTTCTAGCAGCGGAGCTAAAGGTGTCAACAAAGCTAAGTATGACCTTGAGAGAAATGGGTATAAAGTGGTTTCCGAGGAGGTCACAATAAAGGTAAATGGCAGCAGGATACGTGCCGATATAGTTGCTCAGGACGCGCATGGGAATTACCACGTATTTGAAGTTAAGCATGGCTCTGGTGGACTTACCAAAAATCAAAAAGCCGCTGGAGTTTATAATATGTCCACGCCCAGCAATACAACATCACATCTGGGTGGAGGTACGATACAACCTTCTCAAGGCCCCCTTGGCAAATTTAAGGTAGATACTAAAGGACTGCCTGGAAAAAACCTAGGTGGCAAAGGCGCTATACATGATGCAACTTTTAACGTATTAAGGTATTGGTGACTTATGAGCAAAGAAGATCGCGCACACTTCGAAAAAGTTCTCTCAGAAGAACTTCAGGAAATTGAATGCAACAAGCTAGATGTTAAAGCCATAAAAAACGGCGTCAGATTCAAGCTTGAAAGGAAGATTGTTGCAGAGCTAGATTTCCAATACTTAGTTAAATCTCATGCTTTTAGCTTGCTAGGCCGAGTAATCGGCGGCCCAATTTATGATTGCATGTCTACAAAAAAACCGCCTTATAAGAGCAATTTATGTAGTGAGGCTTGTTACTCGTTTACGACATCTGGAAGGCAAGATAAAAAAATCAGTGATAGCATTTATGGTACTGTGAGCGTCCCAGATCCGGATAATGCTTTTGAAGTGTGCAGGGGCATTCGTGACGCCCTTGAACACTATTACATTCCTGTGTTAACGGGCTGTATTTTTCCAGACCACAGGACTATAAGCGATGTCTTTCATTCTCCAACCGACTATTCATACCCAGCTATTTTTATTCATTGCGCAGCATTACTAAATCCTTCAATTCTAGATAATGAAGCTTTTAACAAAATAAAAAACAATAAGAAAATCATCAAAAATAAAGATTATGATTTCGATCTTTTAAATAAAATCTTAAGCTCGAATTAGTTATGCAAGCCGCTCTTAAAATATATCTTTCAGGACTGCTCGGGCAAGAACACCTATTACCAGTACGACGACCGCCACCACCTCGACGCCCTCAACCAGACCACCCGGCTGGAACGCAAACCCGACGGCGAAGTGCTGCGCATCGATCACCCGGACGGCACCGCCGAAAGCTTCACCTACAACGCCCTCGGCCAGATCCTCACCCACACCGACGGCAAGTGCGCAAATCTGTAGGGCGTCCATTTGCGGTTTCACGGTCTGATAAAACGCGGCCAACGCTTTTTCCTCGGGGAGAAAATCCAGAGCATTCACACTGGTTGCTACATGAAGCAGAGCGAACGCATGTCGGTCCAAGACAAGGAAGCTTTCCAGGCTCGGATGACGAATTGTTTGATGCGTACAGAAGCGCCTATGAGAACATGGATCATATAAAGGTTGATGTATTATCGCCGAATGGCACACATGTAGTTGGTGAAAATGTCACACCAAAAGCAGCAGTCGACCTTATTGAAAACTGGCTTAAAGAAAGTGGATTGAGATAATGAGATAGAAAATTTAGACGCATTTTTGGACCAAGCATATAAGGCTAATTCTTTTAATTTCTTGCGGACCGTAGATGACTGGGATTATTTGTTAGACAAGCGAGACGAGGATGAATTTGATGCGCTGTGGGTTAAGCATCATGAAGAGCTAACATCGGTTAATTTTAAAGATTTTTCTGATGAAAGCAAAATTAAAAAACTAAGAGAGCATGCTTTTAAAGCAACTTTTCATATGACAAACAACTCTGAAGTCGCCGGATATATTTCAGATGATATAGGTTTACTGGCAGAAGCATTGTCCAAGAGAAAAATGACAACTTGGTTGGAGGCATTGTTAAGCTCATATCTTTCCGGAAGATTTCCTCACTAAATATTTGGTTCGGCGCTTGACGCATACGCCACCAGTTAAATATCTTGCTCATTTAACAATCCTTGAGGAAAAGTCTTGATTAATACTTAAATAAGCGCCAGACACAGGAACATTCCACTCGCTAATAAAAATTCTTTTTTGCCTAGAAAAATTCTTTAAAAATTTTTATTCAGACATTTTTCAGAATGAGGCTCAGTCTTATGCGCTTTTTTCAGCGGAACCACTAACATCCGCTTATCGCTGCAACGCATCGAGAACGGATTGCGCTATTTATTGCACTATACTCACGCCGATGACGGCACACTGACCCGCTAAGCAGCTACAGCCAATCGCCTGAACTTCAACACCAGCCGCTTCGAACAAGTGAAGGAAATTGGCCTCAAACATTGGCGTGATCAGGAATATACTTAAGACGCTTGGGGCAACCTTATCGAGAAGCGCAGCGGTTTGACGAAATATCAGACGTTTACCTACGACTGTGAAAACCGTCTGGTACGTGCGGGAACGATGCTCAAAAGCCAGTTACATAGCACCGGCCCGTAACTGTACTACAGCCTGGGGCGAGGAGTTGGCAAGACCTCAATAACGGACGGCAAAACCGAACACAAACGCTTCCTCTGGCAAGGCCTGCGGATGCTGCGTGAAGAACAGCCGGGACAGAGCAGCCTGTACATCTACGAGCCCGGCAGCTATGCGCCGCTGGCCCGTGTCGATCAGCGTGAAGGTGAAGCCGAAAATACGCTTCACTACTTCCACACCGACCAGATCGGTACGCCGCTGGAGATGACCGACATCGACGGCCAGATCGTCTGGCAGGCGACATACAAGGCGTGGGGTTCCATTGAAACGCTGACCGTGAACGAGGTCGAGCAGAACCTGCGGTTTCAGGGGCAGTATTTTGATGAAGAGACGGGGCTTCACTACAACACGTTCCGGTATTACGATCCGGAAGTGGGGCGGTTTATTACGCAGGATCCGATTGGGTTGTTAGGGGGAGAGAATTTATATTGTTATGCGCAAAATCCAGTCGTATGGGTAGACCCATATGGGTTATCACCTAGCCAACAACTTGCAGCTGCTATGGCTAGAGCAGGGAATACAGTTCCAAGAGGATATGCTGCCCACCATTTGATACCTACAAATGTGATAAACAGATCCAGCTTGATTCAAGAAGCGATTGGCCGAGGAATATACAATCCGAACGGTGCTAGCAATGGTTCCGCTCTTCCGACTACCGCCGCTGAATCTCTTGCATCTGGTAAGCCTCTTCACAGCGGCGGACATCTAGGCTCATACTATGATGCTGCTCGAAATCGAATATTAACTGCTCAACAAAAAATTGGCAACTTGTCTACTGCATCAGATAGCCAGATACTAAAGAAAATTAGAGCTGTAGAGCGCAGCATGAGAATGAGTTTGGGGGCTGATAGTCTATGCTTGCAAAGCACAGATCCGAGACCAAAATCTACGCGTTCAACTTGCTAGGAGGAATATCATGGAATACTACACTCTTCGTCACGAGAGTACGGATGGTAGGTTTATTGACGGCGACGTGGAGTTTTTTCCTGCGCTTAAAGATTACTACCAGGTAGGTAGAGGAAAAATTGATGCTGAAACCAAGGTGAGCCTTGTGTTAGATAAACGTGTGAAAAAATTAAAATCTGACTTCTTTCTTACGACCTGTGGCGCATTTTTTGTGTCGGAAGAAATGATGATATTATTGAGCGAGCACAATAATGATTTAGATTTCTTTGAAGCTAATGCCAGCTATTTTAGCGGAAAATTGACGGAAAAAACATACTTCCTTATTCATGCTAGCAGCAAGCTAAAGTGCTTTGATTATCAGAACTCTGAGTACTCTGGAAAATCTATGGTTTTGAGTAAGATCTCTAACGGTGAACTTCCGGATGATTATAAGGTTAGGGGGGTAAAAAAGCTTTGTATCGAAATGCGCGATGCGATAGAGCTGGATTTTTTTTTCATTGATGAGGTTATCTGCATTGATCCCTTGATTTCTGAAACTCTTGCTGATGACGCTAAAAGCAAAAAGCTTTTTTTGAATATTGAAAAAGTCTAAAGCGGGATGATCATATACATAAAATTACAAAAAGGCTTACTTGAATAGAGATAGATCGATATTTGCTCATGGTTGTTAAGCATTATGCTAATGCGCGCAAAGAGCCAGCGGCCAACTGCACAGCCGCGACACCGGCAAGCTGGTCGATAGCGAGGAATTTCGCTACGACGCCGCGGCCAACCGGCTGAACTTCAACACCAGCCGCTTCGACCACGTGAAGGACAACCGCCTTAAACAGTGGCGTGATCAGGAGTACAGCTACGACGCCTGGGGCAATCTGGTTGAAAAACGCAGCGGTCTGGCGAAATGGCAGACGTTTACCTACGACTGCGAAAACCGGCTGGTCAAAGCCGAAACGCTGGTGAACAGCCAGCTTCATAGCACCGGCACGTACCAGTACGACAGCCTGGGGAGACGGGTTGCCAAACAGTCCGAAGTAAACGGCCAGACCGAACACAAACGCTTCCTCTGGCAAGGCCTGAGGATGCTGCGCGAAGAACAGCCGGGACAGAGCAGCCTGTACGTTTACGAGCCCGGCAGCTATGCGCCGCTGGCCCGTGTCGATCAGCGTGAAGGTGAAGCCGAAAATACGCTTTACTACTTTCACACCGACCAGATCGGCACGCCGCTGGAGATGACCGACACCGACGGCCAGATCGTCTGGCAGGCGACGTACAAGGCGTGGGGTTCGATCGAAGCGCTGACCGTGAACGAGGTCGAGCAGAACCTGCGGTTTC
>NZ_MUIO01000108.1 GCF_002087235.1 Pseudomonas floridensis
TGGAAAGCACGGCGCGCTTCGACCCGCTCAGCAACTTCCAGGACTTTGATTTCCGCTTGCGAGCCACGGGCATTCAGCTCAGAAAGCTCAACGACTTCTCATCGGCCTACGGCAAGTTCGACTTCAATGCGGGTAATGGCGACATCGTCATCGAAGCCCAGGCTGACAAGGGCCAGTTGAGCGGCTATATCAAACCGCTGCTGCGCAATGTCGATGTCTTCAATTGGCGCCAGGACGTCGAGGACAAGGACAAGAGTGTTTTTCGCTCGGTCTGGGAAGCGCTGGTGGGCACCAGCGAAACGGTGCTGAAGAACCAGCGTCAGAACCAGTTCGCGACCCGCGTCGACCTCAGCGGCAGCGTGCGCCAACAGGACATCAGCGGCTTCCAGGCCTTTCTGCAGATCCTGCGCAACGCGTTCGTTCAGGCGTTCAATGCCCGTTACGAGAGCAACAAGGATTCCTGAGGGTTTTCCGACCCGGTCAACGTGTGACGCCTCATTCAAGAACTGAATGGGGCGTCTGCGTTCACAGGCGTCGGGGACGCACGTTATAGTCAGGGCATTATTTGCCACTGTTCCGGCATGCGGGCCAAGGCTGGCATGCCCTGCGAGAGGATTCATCGATGAAGTTTGAAGGCACCCCGGCATACGTCGCCACCGACGATCTGAAGCTTGCGGTCAATGCAGCGATCACTCTGGAACGCCCGCTGCTGGTCAAGGGCGAGCCGGGCACAGGCAAGACCATGCTGGCCGAACAACTGGCCGAATCCTTTGGCGCGAAGCTGATCACCTGGCACATCAAATCGACCACCAAGGCGCACCAGGGTCTCTATGAGTACGACGCCGTCAGTCGCCTGCGCGATTCACAACTGGGCGTCGACAAGGTTCACGATGTGCGCAACTACCTGAAGAAAGGCAAGCTGTGGGAGGCATTCGAGTCCGAAGAGCGGGTGATCCTGCTGATCGACGAAATCGACAAGGCCGACATCGAATTCCCCAACGACCTGTTGCAGGAACTCGACAAGATGGAGTTCTACGTTTACGAAATCGATGAAACCATCAAAGCCAGGCAGCGCCCGATCATCATCATTACCTCCAACAACGAGAAAGAGCTGCCCGACGCATTCCTGCGCCGCTGCTTCTTCCATTACATCGCCTTCCCGGACCGTGGCACGTTGCAGCGCATCGTCGATGTGCATTACCCGGACATCAAGAAAGACCTGGTCAGCGAGGCGCTGGACGTGTTTTTCGACGTGCGCAAAGTGCCGGGCCTGAAGAAGAAGCCCTCGACCTCCGAACTGGTGGACTGGCTCAAGCTGCTGATGGCCGACAACATCGGTGAAGCCGTGCTACGCGAGCGTGACCCGACCAAGGCCATTCCGCCGCTGGCCGGTGCGCTGGTCAAGAACGAGCAGGACGTGCAACTGCTGGAACGGCTGGCATTCATGAGCCGTCGCGGCAGTCGCTGATCCTCTTCATTCACCCCGTGACGAAAAAGGGCGACAGCCATGCTGCTCAACCTGTTCAACGAAATGCGCGCGGCAAAGGTGCCTGTGTCCCTGCGCGAGTTGCTGGACCTGATCAATGCGCTGAAACAGCGGGTCATCTTCGCCGACATCGATGAGTTCTACTTTCTGGCACGCACGATTCTGGTCAAGGACGAGCGTCATTTCGACAAGTTTGATCGCGCGTTTGGCGCCTACTTCAACGGCCTGGAAAAGCTCGACGATCATCTGCAGGCGCTGATTCCGGAAGACTGGCTGCGCAAGGAGTTCGAGCGCTCGCTGACCGATGAGGAGCGAGCGCAGATCCAGTCTCTCGGCGGCCTGGACAAGCTGATCGAGGAGTTCAAGAAACGCCTGGAAGAGCAGAAGGAACGCCACGCCGGTGGCAACAAGTGGATCGGCACCGGCGGCACCAGCCCGTTCGGCTCGGGCGGCTACCATCCGGAAGGCATTCGGGTCGGCGACGCAGGCGAGCGCAAGGGCAAGGCCGTCAAGGTCTGGGACCAGCGCGAGTACAAGAACCTGGATGATCAGGTGGAACTGGGCACGCGCAATATCAAGGTCGCCTTGCGCCGTCTGCGCAAGTTCGCTCGCCAGGGCGCTGCTGACGAGCTGGACATCGACGGCACCATCGATCACACCGCACGCGACGCCGGCCTGCTGAACATTCAGATGCGTCCCGAACGACGCAACACCATCAAGTTGTTGCTGCTGTTCGACATCGGTGGCTCGATGGACGCGCACATCAAGGTCTGCGAGGAGCTGTTCTCGGCCTGCAAGACCGAGTTCAAGCACATGGAGTATTTCTACTTCCACAATTTCATCTACGAATCGGTGTGGAAGAACAACCTGCGGCGCGGCTCGGAACGGACCTCGACCCAGGACCTGCTGCACAAGTATGGCGCGGACTACAAGGTGATTTTCATCGGTGACGCGTCAATGGCACCGTACGAAATCTCCCAACCCGGCGGCAGTGTCGAGCACTGGAACGAAGAAGCCGGCTATGTGTGGATGCAGCGCTTCATGGCCAAATTCAAGAAGATCATCTGGATCAATCCTTACCCGAAAGAAGCCTGGGACTACACCGCCTCCACCCACATCGTCCGCGATCTCATCGAAGGCCAGATGTACCCATTGACCTTGCGCGGCCTGGAAGAAGGCATGCGTTATCTGGCCAAATGAGCCTTATCGATGTTTACAAAGCCAGTCATCGACTGGCTTTTTTCAAGCCGACCAACAGCACGTTCGGCGTGTAACTCCAGACTACGCTCAGGTTTCTGACAATCATTCAGACGGTCAAGTGCTGACTGAGTAAGTCGTTTTGCTGTTACTCCATCGTTTTGCCTGAGCAACCGTCGCGACATCGCGGGTTACTTATGATTGAAACGCTCGGGATCATGCAGCCTTACTTTTTTCCTTATATCGGTTATTTCCAACTCATTGCTGCGGTGGAGCGCGGACTGGTCTTCGACATCGTCAAATACAAACGCAAGAGCTGGATGAACCGTAATCGCATACTGGACGGTTATGGAGGCTGGCAGTACATCAAAGTCCCGGTCAGCGCCAAGGACGGAACATTGATCAAGGACGCCATGATCATTGATTACGCGACAGCCCACAGGCGCATTAAAAATCAGCTGGAGCACTACCGTTACAAGGCCCCGCACTTCCGGCAGGTCATCCAATTGCTTGATCTGACTTTCGACGCACCGGGCACCACTCACATCAGCGACTTGAATACACGCTCGCTTGAAGTAGTCTGTGATTACATCGGCCTGCCCTTCAACTGGAAGAGCTGTTCGGAGATGAAGTTCGATCTGCCGCCCATTCGACACGCGGGACAGTGGGCACTCGAAATCAGTACCTTGATGGAGGCCCGTCAATACATCAATGCCACCGGAGGGCGCGATATATTCGTCGCACATGAATGGCAGGAACGCGGTATCGAGTTGCGGTTTCTGGAGCCCTCTTCACTGCACTATTGCGCCGCGCCTTTCCACTTCATCGAGAACCTGTCGATACTGGACGTATTGATGTGGAACGCTCCTGAGACAGTGCTGGCTTATATTCGCAATGAAACGAGGGCCGTTGGATAACCGGCGGCCCGTCCGGAGCGGCACGGATGCGCTGTACGGCTGAAACTCAGCGATAGTCCCGTTCGAGTTGCGGCTTGCGACGCCCGCCATGGACCACCCAGCCCAGCAACAGCACGAAGCTTTCGATCACCAGCGCCAGCAGCAAGGCGCTGATGATGCCCCAGGCAATGACTTCAGGCGCCAGCAGCACCTGCCAGGTGTAGCCATTGAAGGTCTCGCGGCGAATATCGGCGTCGGAAGAAGTCGCCACGAAAAAGGCTCGCGAATACCAGGCCCCCTGCAACCCCAGCCACTGACGTTCCAGCACGTGGGTGCGGGTCAGCAAGGTATTGATGTTGTCGGCATCGCTGCGGAACACCGGGTCTTCACTATCGCGATAATGCTGGATCAGCGCCTGGATATCGCCCTTGAAAAACTGCTGCGCTGTGGCGTTGTAGCCCTTGATCGCTTGCTGGGCTTCGATAAGGTGCGCTTCGACACGTTTGCTGTAGTCACTGATGAAACCGGGCACCTGCACGCCGAACAGCAGGCCTGTGGTGAACAGCACCAGTCGCAGATAACTTCGCAGCATGTACGGCCCTCTTCCTTTGAATTGCGTGTGAATGTGCGTGCGTTACTGCGTGACCGTATCGGTCGAACCTCTGGCCACGCATTCGCCCTTGCGCCACAGACTCCACTGGCCCGGTTCATAGGGGTTCCAGTTTTCGTTCTCGGTCAACGGCTCAGTGGCTATCACTGTGACCACATCGTGCGGCGTGGTTTCCGCCTGAAAATCCACGATTACGTCGACGTCCTTCAGGCGTGCCGGACCGAACGGTGCGCGCCGGGTGATCTGTACCAGTTTGGTACTGCAAAAGCAGAACAGCCAGTCACCATCGCTGAGCAGGCAGTTGAACACGCCCTTGCTACGGTACTCGGTGCAGGCCTGAATCAGTGTCGGCAGCAACTGCTCGACTTCGACCGGCTCCGGGAAGGTCTCACGTACACGGTTTAACAAGTCACAGAATGCCGCTTCACTGTCGGTATCGCCGACCGGCCGGTAGAACGTGGCACTCGGGCTGAACCCGGCCAGTTGACCGTTGTGGGCGAAACACCAGTTACGACCCCACAATTCGCGCACGAATGGATGGGTGTTGGACAGACAGACCTTGCCGACATTGGCCTGCCGAATATGGCCAATCACGACTTCACTCTTGATGGGATAACGCTGCACCAGCTGCGCGACTTCCGATTCGCTGCTGGCAGCCGGGTCCTGGAACAGGCGCAGGCCGCGGCCCTCGTAGAACGCAATGCCCCAGCCATCACGATGCGGTCCGGTTTTGCCACCGCGCTGCATCAGCCCGGTAAAGCTGAAAACGATGTCGGTGGGGACATTGGCGCTCATGCCCAGTAGTTCACACATGCTCAGGTTCTCGCTTCAAGAGGGGTGGCAGCGGCTCATGCGTCAACGAAGCGGGACTCTACAAACGCGGCTCGACCCGTGCGCCACGAACCGAAGACGCCGGTGCCGGCGCAGCAGGTTTGCGACCATAGCGGTCATCGCCGGCGAACGGCTGGTCTTCTGCATCGGCCGGCTCAGGCTCGGCAACCGGTTGCGGCTGACGCGCCTTGCGGCTTTTCTCGATCGGCCAGCGGATCAACACGAACAGCAGGTATGCACCTAAGGCGAACATGCCGTACATCGCCAGGTCCGAAACCGCCGTCCACACATTGCTGCCGACCTTGAACATCAGGTCCAGCGCGGTGATGGCCACGGCCGGTGCATAAGCGTCCTTGACCGGATCTACCAGGGTCGGCGTAAACAGCAGCACGGCGGCGATGACACGCAGCGGCTCCTTCAGGTAGCGCCACATCCAGCCGGTCATCAGAAACCACACCAGCAGGCAGCCCGACGCGGCAAAGGCGTAGAGGCTCCAGGCGATCAGATAGTCGTTGTCGGTCATGTAGTCCGTGGTAAGCCAGGTAAAGAGGCGCTTATGATAACGGCTTTTCAGTGGCCCGGCTTGCCTGGGTTAACTAATCGGTGCAGCGTGTCCCGATATTTCATTTGATTGACGCCTTTAGAGAGAGCCCCGCATGTCCTTTTCGAATGCAACCTCCAGCGCCCCTGTCGCCCGCAAGGCGGACGGCTCCGATCCCTATGCCTGGCTGCAGAACCGCGACACCGACGAAGTGCTCGACTACCTCAAGGCTGAAAATACCTATCAGGAACAGCAACTGGCCGACCAGAGCGCGCTGCGCGAAACGCTGTTTCAGGAAATCAAGAGCCGCATCCTGGAAACCGACCTGTCGCTGCCCTCACCATGGGGCCCGTATCTGTACTACACCCGCACCACCGAAGGTGACGAATACGCCCGCCATTATCGCTGCCCACGCCCGGCGGACGACTCCAATACCGTGGACGAGGGTCGCGAAGAGCTGCTGCTGGACCCCAATGTGCTGGCCGATGGCGGCTTTTTCTCGCTCGGCGCATTCAGCATCAGCCCGGATCATCAGCGTCTGGCCTACAGCCTGGACACCAGCGGCGACGAGGTCTACCAGCTCTACGTCAAGGAATTGAGCACCGGCGCGGTCAGCAGCCTGCCGTTCGAAGATTGCGACGGCAGCATGACCTGGGCCAACGACAGTCAGACGCTGTTCTTTGGCGAACTGGACGATACCCATCGTCCGCACAAGCTCTATCGCCACACACTGGGCAATGAAACCGCCGATCTGGTGTTCAACGAGCCAGACGGGCGCTTCTTCCTGCATTGCTTTCGCACCAGTTCCGAACGTCAACTGGTGCTGCTGCTCAACAGCAAGACTACCAGCGAAGCCTGGGTGCTGGATGCCGAACATCCTCAACAGGCCTTCATCTGCCTGGCGCCTCGCGTGGAAGGCCACGAATACTTTCCCGATCATGGGCAGCTGAATGGCACCTGGAGCTGGTTCATTCGCAGCAACCAGAGCGGCATCAATTTCGCGCTGTACCACGCGCCTGAGCAGGCGACCGGCGTTCCGACCCGCGAGGACTGGCAAACGCTGATCGCCCACAGCGATTCGGTGATGCTCGAAGGCGTCAGCCTCAACGCCAAAGGCCTGACATTGAGTTTGCGCGAAGGTGGCCTGCCGATCATCGAAGTCCGCCCTCAAGACCTGCCTGCCTACCGCGTGCAGTTGCCCGATGCGGCGTACAGTCTCTATGTACAGGATTCGCTGGAGTTCGACAGCGATCGGATTCGCCTGCGCTACCAGTCACTGAACCGTCCGCCTCAGGTCCGACAGCTGGAACTGGCCAGCGGTGATCAGGTAGTGCTCAAGGAAACCCCGGTGCTCGGCACCTTCGACGCCGACGCCTATGTCAGCCAGCGCCTGTGGGCGACCGCAGCGGATGGGACGCAAGTGCCGATCAGTCTGGTCGTCAAGCGCGAACTGGCCGGTCAGGCGACGCCACTTTATCTGTACGGCTACGGTGCCTACGGCGAAAGCCTGGACCCGTGGTTCTCCCATGCACGTCTCAGCCTGCTGGACCGTGGCGTCGCCTTTGCAATTGCGCATGTCCGCGGTGGTGGCGAACTGGGTGAAGCCTGGTATCGCGATGGCAAGCAGGAACACAAACAAAACACCTTCGGCGATTTCATTGCCTGCGCCGAACACCTGATCGCCGAAGGGCTGACTCGCTCCGAGCAACTGGTGATCAGTGGCGGCAGCGCTGGCGGCCTGTTGATGGGCGCAGTGCTCAATCAACGTCCTGATCTGTTCAAGGCGGCGATTGCCGAAGTACCGTTCGTCGATGTGCTCAACACCATGCTCGACCCCGAGCTGCCGCTGACCGTCACCGAATATGACGAATGGGGCAATCCGCAAGAGCCTGACGTGTACGAGCGCATCAAAGCCTATGCGCCTTACGAAAACGTCAGCGCCCAGGCCTACCCGGCGATGCTGGTGATCGCTGGCTACAACGACAGCCGTGTGCAGTACTGGGAAGGGGCGAAGTGGGTTGCCAAACTGCGCGCCACCAAGACCGACGACAACCTGCTGTTACTCAAGACCGAACTGGGTGCCGGACACGGCGGCATGAGTGGTCGTTATCAGGGCCTGCGCGATGTGGCGCTGGAGTACGCTTTCATCTTCAAGGTATTGCAACCGGGCGAATGAACTTGGCTTGATACGCCTGTCTTACCAGGTTATGTACGAAAAGTCGGCGAGCGAAGGTCAGGCCGGACAAAAACAGGCAAGGAAGCGGAACCTACGTGGTGTAAATGAGCATTCCGAGCCTGTTTTTAACGCAGCATCACCGAGCGCAGCCACTTTACGTACGGCGCCTAGCACCGGGGGGCACGGATTTGCCCCCTTCTCCATAGCCTGATCACAAGACCGAACCATGTCAGAACAACTGTCCAACCTGAACAACGCCATACGCGACATGCTGCTGGACTGCGGCCTGTTCGATACCCTGCTGCCGGGGGATTTCCTGGCGGTCGCCGGTTATTTCAGCATCACCGACATCGACAAAGGCGAAACGATCTTCGCTGAAGGCGATGCCGGGACCTTCATGTGCATCATTCATCAAGGCACGGTATCGGTGCAGAAGCTCAACAGCGAAGGTCAGCCGGTCGAGATAGCCACCCTGCGGCGTGGTCGGGCGTTCGGCGAGATGGCAGTGCTGGATGGCGAGCGTCGTTCGGCCAGTTGCATCGCGGCAACCAGTTGCCAGTTGTTGAACCTGGGCCGCGACTCGCTGGACAAGATGCTGGACGAAGCGCCGAAGGTCGCCGCCAAAATCATTCGCGCCCTGGCGATCTCGCTGTCCCGGCGCCTGCGCATGGTCGACGGCCAGTTACTGTCACAGCAGGTGTGAGTTTGCGCATCTGACGCTAAACTTGCCGACATCCCGCTTTTCACGCGTACACGAATAGGTGACACCATGAGCACGGCCAACCCTCCTTCCAACACTGCCAAGCTGGACCGCATTCTGGCCGACGCCCAGCGCGACCGCGAAATGGGTTACCGCGACAAGGCCCTGCGCATGTACCCCCACGTGTGCGGCCGCTGCGCGCGCGAGTTTGCTGGCAAACGCCTGAGCGAGCTGACCGTGCACCATCGCGACCATAACCATGACAACAATCCGCAGGACGGCTCCAACTGGGAACTGCTCTGCCTGTATTGCCACGATAACGAACACTCCCGCTATACCGATCAGCAATACTTTTCCGACAGTTCGCTCAGCTCGCCCAAAGCCTCGAAGGCTACGCACAACCCATTCGCGGCACTGGCCGGCTTGATGAAAAAGGATGAATGACGGGAAAACCCGCACTGATCATTCCCACGCGCTATGTCCGCTTTCGACGTAGCGCCGCTCGTTTCGGCCTGTCCGCAACCTGACTGAAATGTAATCCCCTCGCCTTCCACGTTGTGGCATTTTCCCTTCAAACCCGCAGACCGTCTGGCCTGCGACGAATCGACTGACGGATCCGCGCTCATGCTTTCCAGAACATCAAGACGAACCTTCGTAAAAGGACTGGCCGCGGGCGGTCTTCTGGGCGGGCTGGGGCTTTGGCGCAGTCCGGTCTGGGCCGCGCCGCGCCCGGGCGAATCACTGGAATTATCAGGCACCGAATTCGATCTGTTCATTGGCGAAACGCCGGTCAACCTCACCGGCAATCACCGCACCGCGATGACCGTCAACGGCGGCCTTCCCGGGCCTCTGTTGCGCTGGCGGGAAGGCGACACCGTGACCTTGCGGGTGAAAAACCGGCTCAAGGACACCACCTCGATTCACTGGCACGGCATCCTGCTGCCCGCCAACATGGATGGCGTTCCCGGCCTGAGCTTTGACGGCATCGCGCCCGACGGCCAGTACGTTTATCGCTTCAAGGTCAGGCAGAACGGCACGTACTGGTATCACAGCCATTCCGGGTTTCAGGAGCAGGCCGGGGTGTATGGACCGCTGATCATCGATGCGAAAGAACCCGAGCCGTTCAGCTACGACCGTGAGCACGTCATCATGCTCACTGACTGGACGGACGAGGACCCGAACGGCCTGATGAGGACGCTCAAGAAGCAGTCCGATTACTACAACCAGAACAAACGCACCGTGGGCGACTTCATCAGTGACGTCAGCGACAAAGGCTGGGGCGCGACGGTCGCGGATCGCACGATGTGGGCACGGATGAGGATGGATCCGACCGATATCGCGGATGTCAGCGGCGCGACCTACACCTACCTGATGAACGGCCAGGCGCCCGACATGAACTGGACCGGGCTGTTCAAGCCAGGCGAGCGGATTCGTCTGCGCTTTATCAACGGCTCGTCCATGTCCTACTTCGACGTGCGCATCCCAGGCCTGAAAATGACCGTGGTCGCCAGCGACGGCCTGCACGTCAAGCCGGTGACCGTCGATGAGTTGCGCATTGCCGTGGCGGAAACCTTCGACGTGATCGTCGAGCCCGCTGCCGGTGCCTACACGGTATTCGCCCAGTCCATGGACCGCAGCGGCTTCGCCCGCGGCACCCTCACCAGCCAACAGGGCCTGCAGGCCCCGGTTCCGCCACTCGATCCACGTCCGCAGTTGAGCATGGACGACATGGGCATGAGTCATGGCGCGATGGATCACGGCGACATGCCACAGATGAATCATGGCCAGATGAACCATAGCCAGATGGGCCACGGCCAGAGCAATGGCCAGACCGGTCATGACCTTCACGCCATGAAAAACGACGCCAGACCAATGGGCGCAGCACAATCGCATCCGCCAAGCGAGAGCGGCAATCCGCTGGTCGACATGCAGGCAACGAGCACGTCGCCGAAACTCGACGATCCGGGGCTCGGCCTCAGGAACAACGGTCGCAAGGTACTGACCTACGCCGACCTGCGCAGCACCTTCGAAGACCCGGACGGCCGCGAGCCTGGCCGGACCATCGAGCTGCACTTGACCGGACACATGGAGAAATTTGCCTGGTCATTCGACGGCGTGAAATTCTCGGACGCCGAACCGCTGCGGCTCAAGTATGGCGAGCGGGTTCGCGTGGTGCTGGTCAACGACACCATGATGACTCACCCGATTCACCTGCACGGCATGTGGAGCGATCTGGAGGACGAGAATGGCCGGTTCATGGTGCGCAAACACACCATCGACATGCCACCGGGTTCGAGACGCAGCTACCGCGTGACCGCCGATGCGCTCGGGCGCTGGGCGTATCACTGCCATATGCTGTACCACATGGAAATGGGCATGTTCCGCGAAGTGCGGGTGGAAGAATGAGCACACCAATGTTAAGCAGAATCCTGCACACCCCTCGCCTGCCGCTGACCTTGCTGGTGGTCGGCATGATCGTGGCCGTCAGGGCGACGGCGGCCGAGATACACGGCATGGACCACAGCGGTCACAGCATGCCCGAGACTCAGCCTGCGCAGTCCACGACCGGGCAGAGCCGCACGCCTGTCCCGGCGATCACCGATGCAGACCGCGCCGCGGTTTACACTAGCCACGCTGGCCACCAGGTCCATGACGCGGCGATCAATACGTTCTTCCAGGCCGAAAAGCTGGAATGGCAGAACGCCGATGACGGCAGCGCGCTGGTCTGGGATCTGTCCGGCTGGATCGGCGGAGACATCGACCGGCTGGTGCTGCGCTCGGAAGGCGAGCGCCTCAACGGCAAGACCCAAGAGGCAGAGGTTCAGGCCCTCTGGGGACACGCCATCAGCCCGTGGTGGGATGTGGTTTCCGGCGTGCGTCAGGATTTCAAGCCCGGCGCCCCGCAGACCTGGGCAGCGTTCGGCGTTCAAGGCACGCCGCTGTCCAGTCTCGAACTACAGGCCACTGCGTTTCTCGGTGAGGCCGGACAGACCACGGCGCGCCTCGAAGCGGATTACGACCTGCTGCTGACCAACCAGTTGATCCTTCAGCCCAACGCCGAAATCAACGCATACGGCAAGAACGACCCGCAACGCGGCAATGGCTCGGGCCTGTCGACCAGTGAGTTCGGCCTCCGGCTGCGCTATGAGCTGCGCCCGGAGTTTGCGCCCTACATCGGCGTGAGCTGGAACCGCAGCTACGGCAAGACCGCCGACTACGCCCGCGAAGAAGGTGAAGACAGCAGCGAAACGCGGCTAGTCGTTGGCGTGCGCCTGTGGTTCTAAGCATCTGACGGATACGGCAACGGGCCAACGGACATGGACGTCCGCTGCGCAAATGGCCATGGCAACGCGCCGGAGCTGCCGTATAATCGCCGGTTTTCCCCAGAGCACCCTCCTCGTGGCAAACAAACGTTACGCCTGCATCGGCCTGTATAACCCCAAGTCTCCGGAAAACGTCGGCTCCGTGATGCGTGCCGCTGGCTGCTACGGCGTGGCTTCGGTGTTCTATACCGGCAAGCGCTACGAGCGGGCGCGGGATTTCATCACCGACACCAAGAAGATTCATCAGGACATCCCGCTGATCGGTATCGAGGACCTGAAAAGCATCCTGCCGCTGGGCTGCATTCCCGTTGCGGTCGAACTGGTCGACGGTGCCCGGCCGCTGCCCGAGTACACGCATCCGGACCGGGCGCTGTACATCTTCGGTCCGGAGGATGGCTCGCTGGATCAGGACATTCGCGACTGGTGCGAAGACGTCGTCTACATTCCCACCGAGGGCTGCATGAACCTGGCCGCCACGGTCAACGTCGTGCTCTATGACCGCATGGCCAAGGGGATCAATACCCGCTCGGGTCCGCAGTTCGGCCGTGAAAAGGTCGACCCGTCCAGCGAACGCTGACGCAAATGCATTGAACCAGTCTCATCGGCGGGCAGTCAGTTTCTCTGAACCGACTGACTACTTTCTGGAGAGCCATCATGCGCGACACCCCGATCATCGAACGTATCGACACACCCGAGACCTTTCAGCACACCCCCGATCAGAACGTCCAGGGCTGGGAGCGTATCGGCTCGCTGGCAGGCGGCGTACTGATGATGGGCAAGGGCGTGCGTCGTGGCGGGTTTCTGGGCCTGATTCAGCTGGCCATCGGTGGCGCCGTTCTGGCACGTGGCATCACCGGTCACTGCTCGGCCAAGAGCCTGATGGAGAAAGGCCGCAGCGACCTGCAAAACGCGCGTTCCAACATCGAACGGGCCGGCGCTGAATTGAGCGAGCTGAAGGCCAACGCCGAAAAAGCCGTCAAAACCGCAACCGTCAATGGCATCGATGCACTGACCGAGCCGAAGTCCGGCGTCTGATCACTCAGCCCGCACGAAAAATCAGGTGATCCTCCCAGTCGTCCTCGGCCACGCTCAGCTCGCTGAACATGCGTCCGGACTGGGAGATACGCTCGTGATGCACCGCATCACGATCACCGCACACCAAATGATGCCAGAGCGGCAAGTCCTTGCCCTCGCTCACCAGCCGATAGCCACAGGTCGGCGGTAACCATTTGAATTCATCCGCCTGACCCGGTGTCAGCTGAATGCAGTCGGGCACCCAGGCGCGACGGTTTTCATAGTCCGAACACTGGCAGGTCTTCAAATCCAGCAGCTTGCAGGCGATTCGCGTGTAATAGACGCTGTTGTCTTCTTCGTCTTCCAGCTTTTGCAGGCAGCACAGTCCGCAGCCATCGCACAGCGACTCCCACTCGGCACGGTCGAGCTGGTCGAGGGTCTTGCGGATCCAGAAGGGTTCAACGTTGGCGGCCATGGTTCAGACAACCGTATCGGCTATGGAAAAGGCCGCCAGTCTAGTGGCACATCGAGTGCGGGCCAAGCACTTGCGACTGGCGGTATCGAGGCGCTTGTCAGCGGCAAGGCAAAACAGTAGCGTTAACGCGCTTTCAGTGCGTCAAGCGATGCCTGCCGACCACGGCCCATCGAGCCACGCTCCCTTTGCCCTTTTCTTTACAGGACTCTCATGAGCACACACCCTCGCGTCGCAGATCATGCCATTGACCCGCAGTTCACCGAACGCTGGTCACCACGCGCCTTTACTGGCGAAAGCATCCCCGAAGAAACCCTGCTGAGCTTTTTCGAAGCCGCGCGCTGGGCACCTTCGGCCTATAACTCGCAGCCGTGGCGCTTTTTGTACGCGCGTCGCGATACGCCGAACTGGGAGCGTTACCTGGGCCTGCTGAATGAGTTCAATCGCAGTTGGGCACAACATGCCTCGGCACTGGTGATCGTCATTTCCAAGACCACCTTCACCGCACCTGGCGCAACCGAAGAAGGCCCTGCCCTGTGGCACACGTTCGACACCGGTTCGGCGTGGGGCTACCTGGCGCTGCAGGCCAGCCTGAGCGGTTGGCACACCCATGGCATGGCCGGTTTCGATCAAGACCTGACCCGCAAGGAACTGAACATCCCTGAAGGTTACGCCCTGCACGCCGCCGTTGCGGTTGGCAAACTGGGCGACAAATCGACCCTGCCGGAATACCTGCAAGGCCGTGAAACCCCAAGTCCACGCCTGCCGGTTGCACAACTGGCGGCAGAGGGTGATTTCTCGCTGTAAGGCAATGTGCCTGGTGTGAAAGGTGGCAGGCGCTTGCCCGGGAAGGTCAGCTACGTTCCCTAGACATCGGCGTCTGCACACTTGTCTTTGTGAGCAAGCTCACCCCACACAAGTGTTTATTCAGTGAGCTGCCCGTTTGATAAGCGGGTTCAAGCTCGTCTGATCGTGCCCATCGCTCCAATGGGGTATGGCGCTTGACTCACCGCGTGAAAGCGCAGACTCAATACCCGCGTGAAAAATCCACTTCACCGCGCAGCGCCTCACCCGCGTTGTAGGCATTCAGGTTGGTGACGAACAGTTCGGTCATGGCCACAGGTGACGTCGGCGCGGAGCTATGCCCGGTCAGCAGCAGACCGTACGCGGTCCAGAACGGGTGACGCTGCGGCAACGGCTCCTGACGGCAGACATCTATCACCGCTCCGGCCAGGTGGCCTTCCTTCAACGCTTCGACCAGATCGGCATCGACCACCGCCGCCCCGCGCCCGACGTTGATGAACAGCGCCGAAGGCTTGAAACCGGCGAACAGCTTGATGTCGTAAAGGTCCTGAGTATCGGGTGTATTCGGCAGCAGGTTGATGACGTAATCCATGTCGCCAACCAGATTGTCGATATCCGTCAGCGCGCAAACCTCAATGAACGGCGCCTGAGTGCGCGCCGTTGAAGCGACGCCGTACACCTGAACACCAAACGGCACCAGAAACTCGGCGACTTTCTGCCCGATATCACCGGCACCGACGATCAATGCCTTGCGCCCGGCCAGACTTTGACCGGGCCGGTTATCCCACTTGCGCTCCACCTGGCTCATCAACCGCGCCAGCACTTCGCGCTCGTGACCGAGCATGTAGGTGAGCAGAAATTCAGCCATGACCTGACCGAAGATCCCCACGGCGCGGGTCAGGCGGTACTCACGGAA
Source organism: Pseudomonas floridensis (assembly GCF_002087235.1). GTDB lineage: Bacteria > Pseudomonadota > Gammaproteobacteria > Pseudomonadales > Pseudomonadaceae > Aquipseudomonas > Aquipseudomonas floridensis. Next base: position 14,967 of record NZ_MUIO01000108.1, read on the forward strand.
CAGGCCATTGACCAGCAGCGGCGTGATCCCCGCCCAAGTGGATTGCAACCACTGAGGCTTGTGACCCTGACGCAGCAGGTTGGCCATCAGATCCGGCTGTCCCAGCCAGACAGGACAATCGCTGGCCATACGAGACAGCTCGGCCGAATCGCCGCTGCTCAAGACCTCCAGATCAGGCGCAGCCTTACGCAGCAATTGGGTGTAAACGGGGTAATCGTGCTCGGCAATCAGGACGCGCATGCTTCAAAAACCTTAAAAACGGGACAGACGACCCACGTCAGGCGTGGGCCGCTTTACACATGAAAACCGATCACACCGGATCGTTGCGACGCAGCAGCTCTTCCGGAAGATGTTCGATGTACTCGTCTTCGGCTGGCGGCATCTGCAGGTGATAGCCTTGAGCGTCGAGGTTTTCCAGCACCTTGTGGATATCCTCGCGCGCCAGGGCCCGCTCGGGGCTGAGCACCAGATCGAACGCATGATGCGGAGTGCCGAACGCGGCCAGCAACTCGGGCGGCACGCGCTTGAGTACGTCGCTTTTCAGGACGTAGAGGTACATCTCGTTTTTCTTGGGGCTGCGATAAATCGAGCAGATGCGCTTCACGGCTGTTCTCCCTGGGTCGTCAGGCTGTCGAGCAGCGCCTGGCCCATGAGTTCGCGACGCCAGCCACGCAGCGACTCAGGCAATTGGTAGGGACCGTCGGGATAACCGCTCTTGAGCAGCGCTTCGAGGGTTTTCTTGCGCAGCATCAGTTCCGGCGCCATGTCCAGTTGCTCGGCGTACTGCTGACCGATGGCCCGCAGGCGCTTGATGGACCCGGCTGCCTCGACAGGCAGCGGCTCGGGCAATGCCGGTGGCCACTCTTCAGGTGGCACGCTGGCAGCGGTCTTGATCAGCTCCAGCAAAAACTCGCCATCCTGACGGACCGTGCGCGGGTGCATGTCCTCGATGCGCGCCAACGCGCCGAGATTGTCGGGCTGAGTCCTGGCCAGCGGCCAGAGCGAGTGCTCACGCACGATGCGGTTGCGTGGCACATTACGGGAACGGGCCTGCACCTCGCGCCACGCACACAGCCCGCGCAATACCGCCAACTGAGCGCGGGACAGTTTCCAGGCCAGCTTGGCGTCGCGATAGACCTCATATGGGTCGACGTCGCGTCGCAGATTGGCCACCAGCTCCGCACCGTCTTCCAGTAGCCAGGCGAACTTGTCATCAGACAGACGCGGACGCAGGATGGTGAAGAGTTCGGCCAGATGCACCGCGTCTTCGGCGGCGTAGCTGATCTGCGTCTCCGACAGCGGACGCTGCAGCCAGTCAGAACGGGTCTCGCCCTTGGGCAGGTCGATGTCGAGCACCTCCTGCACCAGACGCGAGTAGCCCATGGAAAAACCGAGGTTCAGGTAAGCCGCTGCCAGTTGAGTGTCGAACAGCGGCACCGGCAGGCTGCCGGTCAGGCGCAGCAGAACTTCGAGGTCCTCGCTGCACGCATGCACAACCTTGATGACGTCAGGGTTTTCCAGCAACGCGGACAGCGGACGCCAGTCGTTGATCAACAATGGGTCGATCAGCCAGGCGCGTGAACCGTCGCCGATCTGCAGCAACGCGGCAATCGGGTAAAACGTGTCGACCCGCATGAACTCGGTGTCGAGCGCCACGAACGGCAGAGACTGCCACTGAGCACAATGCAGGGCGAGGCTGTCGTCGTCGCGAATCCAGTGAATATCGATGGCCACACGGCTCTCCCTTCAACAATGGCGCGCAGTATATATCGCTACCGGGTGTAATCGCGCATCTGTCGTCCATCTCCTGAGCATCTTCCGGCAAATGACTGACGGAAACGGCTGGATACGCAGGCCCTTCAGGCACGCACGGTACGCCCCAGTTATTGCGCGCGGGTCGCCACTTCGTTGCGGCAACCGGTGAACAGGTCCAGAGCCGGGTTGTAGACTTTGGTGTCGACCTTCAACAGCCCCAGCATGGAATGAAACAGATTGTCCTGACTGAGTGGCGTATTACGCTCTTTGGCCAGGCACTCCGGCGTCACGGCAAACGTGCGCTGATAGTTCTGCGACAGCCAGATCATCATCGGTACGTGTTTCTGCTGATCGGGTGCCAGCAGATAGGGTGTGCCATGCAGAAACAGGTTGTATTCGCCGAGCGATTCGCCGTGATCGGAAAGATAGATCATTGCTGTATCGACCTTGTCCTGATGAGCACGCAAGATATCGATCAGACTCGACAGAACATGGTCGGTGTACAACAGCGTGTTGTCGTAACCATTGACGATACTGTCCCGCGTGCAATTGTTCAGGGCATTGCTTTCGCAGACAGGGGTAAACTTTTCATACTCCTTTGGATAACGCTTGAAGTACTCCGGGCCATGGCTACCCATCTGATGCAGAACCAATACCGTGTCCTTGTCCAGGTTATTGATGAACCCTTCCAGTCCCTGCAGCAGAATCTCGTCCCGGCACTCATGGTTGTTGCACAGCTGCGGATCCTTCAGGTTGCTGACATCCTGGAACGTCACCCGGTCGCAAGTGCCTTTGCACCCGGCCTGGTTGTCACGCCAGACCACCTGAATACCGGCGCGCTGAAGCACATCCAGCAAGCCTTCCTGATTGCGGGCTTTGGCACCGTCGTAATCCTTGCGCCCCATGTTGGAAAACATGCAGGGCACCGACACGGCAGTCTCGGTACCGCACGAGTACACGTCGGTAAAAGCCACCAGATCGCTTTCCTTATTCAGATTTGGGGTGGTATTGCGACCGTAACCCAGAATGCCGAAGTTCTCGGCCCGGGCACTCTCGCCCACCACCAACACCGTGAGCGACTTGCGCGTATGCCCCGCCCGGTCCGCAGAGCGCCTGGCGTCCTCGCCAAGTTTTACGAACGGGCGTCGGGCGGACATCACCTGCTCGCTCAGATACCCCATCGACGCACCGATGTAATTGCTGGGCACCACCATCAAGCGCAGTTCGTGGTGATTGCGAAACAGTGAAGAAAGCCCCTGATAGTTGGCCAACGCAAAGCCGCCGATGGCCACGCTGCATACGACGCCCACCAGCAGCTTGCTGAACAGTTCGCGGTGCCAGCGCCGATAGTTGATCGGGGTTTTCCACAGCAGCAGAGACGGCAGGACACCCAGCAACAGGATATAGAGCACCAGCTTGAGCGACAGCAAACCCTGCACTTCGGTGATATTGGTTTCAGCGAAGTTGCGGAACATGCCCGCATCGATCATTACGCCATATTCGGTCATGAAATAGACCACACCGGCGCTGACCATGAACATCACGATCAGCACCGGTTTGAACACACGCCTGAACGCCAGCAGTGTCAGAAAAATATTGAATACACAGAAAATCATCACAGCAAAGGCCACGCGCATGGCGATGCCTTTGGGGTCGGAACTGGTGATTGCGAAAAGGTGCTGCCAAAGGTTGAGGTTGAAACCCACTAATAAGAAACCGCTGGCAAGTAACGTTACACACTCTGGTCGAACACTTCTGATTGTCGGCATCGCAGTCTGCTTATCGAATTAATATGCATCGGGCACAACGCGAGTCAGGCAACTCCCCGATGGGGCGGACTGTAAGCAGCGCCTTATCAATTTTATGTGAAAAACCCGAGAAGCCGCGGTCGGATTAATTTTATTTCACCGCACGACAGTCGGGATTCAGGCAACGCACTGAAAGCGCTCGTAAAAACGCCCCCGCAAGCAGGCTTGCGAGGGCGCTGGTGAGCGTCCAGGGCCGATCAGACAGAACGGCGACGGTAAGCGCGATAATCGGGCAACCAGAAGTTACGCTCGATGGCGGCGAGCAATACGTCCTCGGTTGTTTCCAGCGCCAGACCTTCGGCCTGGGCTTCCTTGGCGACGGCCAGCGCGATTTTGCGACTGACTTGCTGGATCTCCTTGAGCGGCGGCAGCACGGCGTCGCCCTGCCCTGTCACCATCGGTGAGCATTCGGCCAGTGCGTTGGAGGCCGCCATCAACATGCGATCGGTAATCCGCGACGCCTTGCAGGCCACGACACCCAGACCAATGCCGGGGAAGATGTAGGAGTTGTTGCACTGCGCGATGTGCACGGTGCGACCGTTGATCTGGACCGGCGCGAACGGACTGCCGGTGGCGACCAGCGCATTGCCGTCGGTCCAGCGCAGGATTTCCTCCGGCGTCGCTTCGACCTTGGAAGTCGGGTTCGACAACGGCATCACCAGCGGCTTGGCGCAGTGCTTGTGCACCTCGCGGATCACCTGCTCGGTGAACAGACCACGCTGACCGGAAACGCCGATCAGCACAGTAGCACCGGCATGCGTCACGACATCGAGCAGGGTCGGGAATGCCTCGGTGCCCGCCGCCCATCCGGATACGTCAGCGGTTTTTTGCGCCAAACGCTTCTGGAAATCCAGCAGATTGTCCATGCCATCGGTCAGCAGGCCGAAGCGATCGACCATGAAGATGCGCTTGCGCGCCTCGCTTTCACTCAAGCCTTCGATCTGCATTGCGGCGATGATGTGCTCGGCAATCCCGCACCCGGCAGAGCCCGCACCGATGAACACCACTTTCTGCTGACCAAGGGTTTCATCCTTGGCTTTACAAGCGGCGAGCAAGGTACCGACGGCCACCGAGGCGGTGCCCTGAATGTCGTCGTTGAAGCAGCACAGTTCGTCACGGTATTTTTCCAGCAACGGCATGGCGTTGGACTGGGCGAAATCTTCGAACTGCAACAGCACGTCCGGCCAGCGGCGCTGTACGGCGTCGATGAACAGCGCGATGAAGTCCTCGTATTCCTTGCCCGACACGCGCTCGTGACGCCAACCCATGTACATCGGGTCATCGAGCAGTTCGCGGTTGTTGGTGCCGACATCCAGCACGATCGGCAACGTGTAGGCCGGGCTGATGCCGCCGCAGGCGGTATACAGGGAGAGTTTGCCGATCGGAATGCCCATGCCGCCGATACCCTGGTCGCCCAGACCAAGAATGCGCTCGCTGTCGGTGACCACGATGATCTTGATGCGATCCTTGGTGGCGCTGCGCAGGATGTCGTCGATACGGTCTCGTTCCGGGTAGGAAATGAACAAACCGCGGTGGGTGCGGTAGATCTTGGAAAATTCCTGGCACGCCTGGCCGACGGTGGGCGTGTAAATGATTGGCAGCATTTCGTCCAGGTGCGAGTCCAGCAACCGGAAGAACAATGTCTCGTTATTGTCCTGAATCGAACGCAGGTAGATGTGCTTGTCCAGGTCGGTCGCGCATTGCTTGTACTGGCTGTAAACCCGGGTGACTTGCTCTTCGATCGTCTCTACGTTCTGCGGCAGCAGCCCGATCAGGTTGAATTCGACCCGCTCTTGCGGGGTGAAGGCACTGCCCTTGTTCAGCAAGGGCATTTCCAGCAGTGAAGGTCCTGCGTAGGAAATGTATAAAGGTCGCGAAGTGTTGGTCATTTTTTCTGATCGCCTTTTTCGTCTACTCATTGATTCTGTGCGTCGACCGGGGCGGGCAGCCTGGCGCTTTTTTCTTCTTTTTCTTTATGTGCCAGCTCTTTCAGGCCATACCGGACAATCTTCGGTGTATGAAGTCAGGGCCACATCTTACTCGCCTCGAAACCGCTTGCGGCATTTTGTCGCGCAAAGAATGGCAAGATGATGCTACCGATTCAGCAAACAGACATGCCCGCGCGCCTTGCCCTGCCTGGGTGCGAGCGGGCATCTTTACCCTTCATTCCGTGACTGCGAGATCAGCATGCTCAACCAGAAGTCCTTTGCCGCCTTCCTGTTCGATATGGATGGCACCCTTCTCAACTCCGTTATTGCCGCCGAACGGGTGTGGTCGAAATGGGCACGCAGACACGGACTGGACGTGGACGCATTCCTGCCGACCATTCATGGCGTCAGAAGCATCGATACGGTTCGCAGGCAGAACATTCCGGGCATCGATGCGCAGCAGGAAGCCGCTGCCATTTCGCAAGCGGAAATCGAAGACGTGGAAGGTGTCGTAGCCATTGAAGGTGTGGCCGCGTTCCTCAATTCACTGCCTCCCGATCGCTGGGCGATGGTGACCTCGGCCCCGCGCGCACTGGCGGCAGCCCGCATGAAGGCCGCTGGCCTTGCGCTGCCGGACATCGTAGTTACCGCCGAAGACGTGAGCCAGGGCAAGCCCGCGCCAGAGGGCTTTCTGCTTGCAGCGCAACGACTGGGTGTCGCTGCTGAACAGTGCCTGGTCTTCGAAGACGCACCAGCGGGCATTGCGGCGGGCAAGGCCGCAGGCGCCAGCGTGGTGGTGATCACCGCCGCCCATCTGCACCCGTTCGAAACGCAGGACTCAACCCTGGCCAGCTACCTGGACGTGTCGGTCAGTCTTGAAAACGGTCGTCTCAAGCTGACCCTCTGAATCCATAACGACGTGTCCGGCTCATTCATCGAAAACTCTGAACCCAGGTTTTTATTTCACGTTCAGACATAAAGAATAAGAGTGGTCTACGTTGATTGGAGACAGGCATGACCGACCCGACAAGTAACACATTCATGTCCAGCATTGCGTTCTTCGACCTTCTGCTGGAGCAATTCAGAGGTGCTGAAGGGGAATTGCCCATGGCGACGGCTTATCTGAGCCAGGCAATCAGCGAGAGTGATCCGGAGCACAAAGCACTGCTCATTCGAATTGCCAAGGAGAAGATCAAGAACGCCAGAGTTCTTGCGTCAATTCTGCTGGAACTGGCGAAGGGTCATACAGCACGCCCTTCCGATCAGCCTGACCGTGCCAAGTTCAGGACGCTGCTGCAAGACAAGGGCATTATCAGCAACGAACTGGAAAACACTGAAATCTCGGCCGAGCAGATGGGCGACACTCTGGAACCGCAAAGCACCACGACACGCGATGCGACCCGACAGGATCACTACCTGCAATCAAACATCGCCACCGAGGAAAAACAGATAGCCATCTACGAGCAACTGACCGCGATGACTTCAGACAGCCATTTCATTACAGCCTTGAACCAGGCCAAACGGCGTCAGATAAAGCACCGCAACGAGTTCGCCACACTGCTGAAGAAAATCAAACGCTGAACAATCGACCAGACGCCCCGTCTGCGCGGGGCATTGGATCGATGAAGACGCTACTTTTTGGCGATCAGGCCTATGGTGAACCCATCCACCGCCGCAATCCTGCCGCGCCATAACACGCCGGACTCGCAAATCGGATTTCCGTCGCTGGAATAGGTCCGGCAGTCTTTCAAGTGGATGAAATGAAAGGCGGGCGTATCTTCGGACGTTTCGCCGGGTTTGAACGACAGGATCATCTCCTTCATGGAAGCGTCGGTGCCGTTGGCGAATTGGGTGAAGGGACCTGAAATATCCTCGGCCAGTTGTTCGAAATAGTCGTCATGGGAGATCAGATGCCCTGACACCAGATTGCCGCCTACCGAAAGGGTGACTCCCATTTCCACCTTGGTATTGGCCACGAACTTGACCAACCATTGCAGCAACCAGTCGATCTGTTTGCCCTGCCATTTCAAATGGGCAATGACATCGTCATGGTTCTGTCTGGGAGAAGGTTGCACATGCTGTATTTGATCGACGTCCGACATCTGAAAGCTCCTGGCTTCACACAACGTGAAACCAAGGTATAGATCACATCGGCCAAAAGCGAAACTCAGGTACAGACAATCTGCATTTGAAAAAGACCAGCCCACGTCAAGTCCTGTCGGCCATCACATCTGCTCAACCCCGCTCCTCGTCGAACCCGGCAACGGGCATTCCAGCCAAAACCGGTGAGAAATTAGCTGCGACGCAATGCCGCATTCGGGTATCGTTCGATAAATTGCAACAAATTGTATCAACCACCCGCCAGGCCAGCTTCGGTTGACGCCTGATTTGAACCCGAGTGATAAGGGGGTCCGCGTTGGATCTGTCGTCTGCTGCCTGGGTGTTTCACGACACCCGTCTGATTGTCTGCTGCCTGATTGCAATCGCCACGATCATCGTGCTGATCAGCGCTACCAAACTCCCGCCTTTCCTGTCGATTCTGGTGGGCACGTTCATCGCCGGGATCGGTGCCGGCCTGCCTGCCGAAGCCGTGGCGAAAGCCTTCAGCAAAGGCGCGGGCGGCATATTGGGGGAAGCCGGGATCATTATCGCCCTGGGCGCGATGCTAGGCGCGCTGATGGCGGAGTCAGGTGCTGCCGATCGCATCGCGTCGACCCTGCTCGGTCTCGGCAAAGGCAAGAGCCTGCCGTGGGTGATGGCACTGGTGGCGATGGTCATCGGACTTCCACTGTTCTTCGAGGTCGGGCTGGTGATGATGGTGCCGATCATCTTCGTCATGGCGCGTCAGTCCGGTCAGCCGCTGTTGAAGATCGCCATTCCTGCCCTGGCGGGCATGACCACGCTGCATGCCCTGATGCCGCCCCACCCCGGACCACTGATCGCCGTCAGCGCGCTGCATGCCGATCTGGGTCTGACCATGCTGCTGGGCCTGTGCGTCGCGATTCCGGCCGTGATCCTTGCCGGTCCGCTATACGGCAACTGGCTGTCGAAGCGCATGCACATTGAAGAGCCTGCCGAACTGGGCAAATTGTTCAGCGCCAGACCCGACACCAGCCGTCAACCCAGCTTCGGGATGTCGCTGCTGATCATTCTGTTGCCAGTGATCCTCATGCTCGGCAGTACGCTGGCCAAAGTGGCGATGGCATCTGAAAGCACTGCTGCGCTGACCCTGAAATTCCTCGGCGAGCCGCTCGTGGCGCTGGGCATCGCCGTGCTGGCTGCCACCGTGTGCCTGGGTTGGGCCAACGGTCTTTCCCGGGAACATGTCGGCGGGACCCTGCGCAAAAGCCTCGCTCCGATTGCCGTGCTGCTGCTGACCATTGGCGCAGGCGGCGGTTTGAAGCAGACGCTGCTGGATGCCGGCGTCAGCCAGACCATCAGCAAAGTGGCGGAAGGCGCGCACATGCCCTACCTGCTACTGGCCTGGCTGATTGCCGTGGCGCTGCGGCAAGCGACGGGTTCGGCCACCGTCGCAACCACCACCACGGCAGGCATTCTGGCGCCGATGATGGCCGGTCTTGCACCCTTGGAAGCGTCTCTGGTAGCGCTGGTGATCGGCGCGGGCTCGGTGTTCTTCTGCCACGTCAACGATGCCGGGTTCTGGATGGTCCGCGAATATTTCGGCCTGCAACTGAAGCAGACGCTGTGGGTCTGGTCGGTGCTGCAGACCATCGTTTCGGTGGTCGGTCTGGTGGGCACATCGCTGTTGTGGCATTGGCTGGCGTGACGCTCAGCGGGCCTCCTGTTGATACTCCCTGGGCGTACAGCCGAACTCACGACGAAACACGGTGTGCAGGTATTGGGCGGACTTGAAGCCGCAATTTCGGGCGATGTCGGCAATCGCCGAATCGGTGTTTTCCAGCCCGCTGGCGGCCGCAGTCAGTTTGAAACGCAGAATCTCGTCGTGCACGCTGCAACCCCGCACCTTGCGAAAGTGCGACTCCAGCGACGAGCGCGACACGCCGACATAGGCCGCCACCTGGGCCGTCTTGATGCCTTGGCATGCGTACTGTCGGATGAACAACAGCGCCTGCATCACATAAGGATCGCCCAACGGTTGATGCAGGCTTGAAGCCTGCACGTTGATCGCATCCGGAGGGATCAGAATCTGTGTGCCCGTGGACGGCATGCCGTGGAGCATCTGATGCAACAGGTGCGCGGCGGTCCGGCCCATGGTTTCGGTGCCTTGAATCACCGAACTGAGTGGTACCCGGGTGAGGGTTCGGGTCAGCGGGTCGTTGTCGATGCCGATCAGGGCCACCTGCTCAGGTACGGCAATGCCCGCCGTCAGACAGGCTTGCAATAACTGCCGGGCCCGGGCGTCACTGACCGCGATGATACCAATGGGTTTGGGCAGGCTCTGCAGCCAGGCAATCTGCTGCTCGACCGCGCTGTCCCAAAGCGGCGCGCTGGTGCCCATGCCACGGTAGATCTCGACGTGCAGGCCGTCGCGTTGCAACAGTCTGCGAAAGCCCTTCTCCCGCTCCTGCGCCCAGCGATTGGCCTGCGCTTCGGGCAGGCTGAAACAGGCAAAACGCGTCAGCCCGGCCTCGATCAAATGCTCGTACGCAATCCTCATTAATGCGTCGTTATCAGTGGCCACATAGGGAATGCCTTTGGGGTACGCCCGAGCATCCTGATAGGAACCACCGACTGCCACCACCGGTAGCGAACTGCCCGCCAGCGCCTCGCCAATCAGCGGATCGTCGAAGTCGGCGATGATGCCATCGCCCTGCCAGCGTTCGATCCCGCGCAGGCGACAGAGAAAATCCTCCTCGAGGAACAAGTCCCAGGACGCACGCGTGCTGCTCAGGTAATTGCCGATGCCGCTGATAATGCCGCGGTCGTAGATCTTGCTGCCGTTGAACAGCAAAGCGATGCGGTGAACCGGGGGTACAGTTTTCATTGTTTTTATACTGACTGGGTAACGGTGCCGTGGATTGAAGACTAGGCGCGTGGCGGACAGATCTCAACTCAAAATCGCACTGCACGTTGGTGACTTTCGTAATCAGCAGGCACAGGGGCGTTGCTAGTATCGGGACACCGCCAAGAACAATAAGGAAAACGCCCATGTCGCACTTCCCCACTGTCGACAAGATTCGCTTCGAAGGGCCTGCCAGCGATTCGCCCCTCGCCTTTCGCCACTACGACGCCAACAAACTGATCCTGGGCAAACCCATGCGTGAGCACCTGCGCATGGCGGTCTGCTACTGGCATACCTTCGTCTGGCCCGGTTCCGACGTCTTTGGCTCGGGCACCTTCAAGCGTCCCTGGCAGCGCCCCGTCGATCCGATGGAGCAAGCCATCGGCAAGGCCGAAGCCGCCTTCGAGTTTTTTTCCAAACTGGGCATTGATTACTACTGCTTCCACGATACCGACGTCGCACCGGAAGGCAGTTCGCTGAAGGACTACCGCAACAATTTCGTGCAGATGATCGACCACCTGGAGCGCCATCAGGAACAGACCGGCATCAAACTGCTATGGGGCACCGCCAACTGCTTCAGCAATCCGCGCTTTGCTGCCGGTGCCGCCAGCAATCCGGATCCCGAGGTGTTCGCCTATGCCGCCGCGCAAGTGTTCAGCGCCATGAATGCCACCCAACGGCTCAAAGGCGCGAGCTACGTATTGTGGGGTGGCCGGGAAGGTTACGAAACGCTGCTCAACACCGACCTCAAGCAGGAACGCGAACAGTTGGGCCGTTTCATGCGCATGGTGGTGGAGCACAAACACAAGATTGGCTTTACTGGTGACCTGCTGATCGAACCCAAGCCACAGGAACCGACCAAGCACCAGTACGATTACGACAGCGCCACGGTGTTCGGCTTTCTGCAGCAGTTCGGGCTGGAAAACGAGATCAAGGTCAACATCGAAGCCAACCACGCAACCCTCGCCGGACACAGCTTTCACCACGAGATTGCCACCGCCGTTTCGCTGGGAATTTTTGGCAGCATCGACGCCAACCGTGGTGACCCGCAGAACGGTTGGGACACTGACCAGTTTCCCAACAGCGTCGAGGAAATGACCCTTGCCACGTACGAGATTCTGAAAGCGGGCGGCTTCAAGAATGGCGGTTTCAATTTCGATTCCAAGGTTCGCCGCCAGAGCCTGGACGAAGTCGATCTGTTCCACGGCCATGTGGCAGCCATGGATGTCCTGGCCCTGGCGCTGGAACGTGCCGCCGCCATGCTGCAGAACGATCAGCTTCAGCAATTCAAGGATCAGCGCTACGCCGGTTGGCAGCAACCGTTTGGCAAGGCCGTGCTGGCAGGCGAGTTCAGCCTGGAGTCGCTGGCCCACAAAGCGTTTGCCGACGAGCTGAATCCGGAGGCCGTCAGCGGTCGGCAGGAAATGCTGGAAAACGTGGTCAACCGGTTCATCTACCGCTGACCCGATGTCGAACGGGCTAAACGTCGCAGAGTTTACGGAGGCCGCGATGCGGTTACATTTTCGCGACAAATCTCTGCGCGCAGCTTCCCGCAACTCTCTACAGTTTTACCGGCAACAGGCTCCACGTCAGGCAGTGTCTTTCAAACAACAATAAAAGGACGCACCATCATGAAAAAAGTACGGCTCACGTTACTCGCCAGCGCGCTGGCACTGCTCTCGCTTCCGGCCATGGCCGATTCCGCCAATCCGAAAATCGGTTTCTCCATCGATGACCTGCGTCTGGAACGCTGGTCGCGGGACCGTGACTACTTCGTCGCGGCGGCGGAGAAAATGGACGCCAAGGTCTACGTACAGTCGGCCGACGCCAACGAGCAGAAACAGATTTCCCAGATCGAAAACCTGATCTCGCGCGGCGTCGATGTCATCGTCATCGTGCCGTTCAACGCCACCGTGCTGACCAACGCCGTCGCCGAGGCCAAAAAGGCCGGGATCAAGGTGGTCTCCTATGACCGGCTGATCCTCAACGCCGACATTGACGCCTACATTTCCTTCGATAACGAAAAGGTCGGCGAGATGCAGGCCAACGGCGTCTTGCAAGCCGCGCCCAAGGGTAACTACTTCCTGCTCGGCGGCGCGCCCACGGACAACAACGCCAAGATCCTGCGTGAAGGCCAGATGAAAGTGCTGCAACCGGCCATTGACCGGGGCGACATCAAGATTGTCGGTCAGCAGTGGGTCAAGGAGTGGAATCCGACCGAAGCCCTGAGCATCGTTGAAAACGCTCTGACCCGTAACAACAACAAGATCGATGGCATCGTTGCCTCCAACGACGCCACCGCAGGCGGCGCCATTCAGGCCCTGGCCGCGCAAAAACTGGCTGGCAAGGTGCCTATTTCCGGACAGGACGCCGATCTGGCGGCAGTGAAGCGCGTGATCGACGGCACCCAGACCATGACCGTCTACAAGCCCCTGAAACTGATCGCCTCGGAAGCCGCCAAGCTTTCGGTGCAACTGGCACGCAACGAAAAACCGACCTACAGCTCGCAGTACGACAACGGCAACAAGAAGGTCGACACCATCCTGCTCACGCCCACTGCGCTGACCAAAGACAACATCGACCTGCTGGAGAAGGATGGCTTCTACACCAAGGCGCAGATCGCCGGGCAGTGACCGGTCAGGCTCGATTGAACGCCTGAGGATACCGCGCAGGACCGGGGCAGCCCGGTCCTGCGAGATTCCGTCCGTTGCTTATGTGAGAGTGCCTCGTCAATGTCCGACTACCTGTTGCAAATGAACGGCATCGTCAAAGCCTTCGACGGCGTCAAAGCGCTGAACGGCATCGATATCAAGGTGCGCGCCGGTGAGTGCGTCGGCCTGTGCGGCGAAAACGGTGCCGGCAAATCCACGCTGATGAAGGTCTTGTCGGCGGTCTATCCCTACGGCACCTGGGAAGGAGACATTCTCTGGGACGGCCAACCGCTCAAGGCTCAGTCGATCAGTGAGACTGAGGCGGCGGGCATTGTGATCATTCATCAGGAACTGACCCTGGTGCCTGATCTGTCGGTTGCCGAAAACATCTTCATGGGCCACGAACTGACCCTGCGCGGTGGACGCATGAACTACCCGGCCATGATCCATCGCGCCGAAGCCCTGATGCGTGAGCTCAAGGTGCCGGACATGAATGTCGCGCTGCCGGTTTCGCAGTATGGCGGCGGCTATCAGCAACTGGTGGAAATCGCCAAGGCGCTGAACAAACAGGCACGGCTGCTGATCCTCGACGAGCCCTCTTCAGCCCTGACCCGCTCGGAAATCGAGGTGTTGCTGGACATCATTCGCGACCTCAAAGCCAAGGGCGTTGCCTGCGTCTACATCTCCCACAAGCTCGATGAAGTGGCCGCGGTGTGCGACACCATTTCAGTGATCCGCGACGGCAAGCACATCGCGACGACCGCGATGGCGGACATGGACATTCCCAGGATTATCACTCAGATGGTCGGCCGGGAAATGAGCAATCTCTATCCCACCGAACCCCATGACGTGGGCGAAGTGATGTTCGAGGCGCGCCACTTCACCTGCTACGACGTGGACAACCCGAAACGCAAACGCGTCGATGACATTTCGTTCGTGCTCAAGCGTGGCGAGATTCTGGGCATTGCCGGGCTGGTCGGTGCAGGACGCACGGAACTGGTTTCTGCGCTGTTTGGCGCCTACCCCGGACGTTACGAAGGCGAAGTGTGGCTGGAAGGCCAGAAGATCGATACGCGCACGCCGCTCAAATCGATCCGCGCCGGCCTGTGCATGGTCCCGGAAGATCGCAAGCGTCAGGGCATCATTCCAGACCTGGGCGTCGGCCAGAACATTACCCTCGCGGTGCTCGACACCTATTCGAAAATGACCCGCATCGACGCCGAAGCCGAACTGGGCAGCGTCAACCGGGAAATCTCGCGCATGCACCTCAAGACGGCGAGCCCCTTTCTGCCGATCACCAGCCTCTCCGGCGGCAATCAGCAAAAGGCCGTGCTGGCCAAGATGCTGCTGACCAAACCCCGCGTGCTGATCCTCGACGAGCCCACGCGGGGTGTCGATGTCGGCGCCAAGTATGAAATCTACAAGCTGATGGGCGCCCTGGCGGCCGCAGGCGTGTCAATCATCATGGTGTCCTCGGAGCTGGCCGAAGTGCTGGGCGTTTCCGACCGCGTGCTGGTGATTGGCGAAGGCCAGCTGCGTGGCGACTTCGTCAATCAGGACCTCACTCAGGAACAGGTGCTTGCTGCCGCGCTCAGCCATCCCGATGGCCATGACCATAACAATCGGAAGACCGCGTAGATGAATCAGGTCAAACAACTCTTCTCCCGCTACAAAATGCTCGCGCTGGTCATCGCCGTGGCGATCATCTGGCTGTTTTTCAGCTGGCAGACCGAAGGCGGTTTCCTGACTCCGCGCAACCTGTCCAACCTGCTGCGGCAGATGTCGATTACCGGCATCCTCGCCTGCGGCATGGTGCTGGTGATCATCAGTGGTGAAATCGACCTGTCGGTGGGCTCACTGCTCGGCCTGCTCGGCGGGCTGGCGGCGATTCTCGACGTGGTCTACCACATCCCCTTGCTGGCCAACCTGAGCGTTGTCGCCCTGTTCGGCCTGATGATCGGCCTGGCCAACGGCTACATGACCGCCTACCTGCGCATTCCCTCGTTCATCGTCGGTCTGGGCGGCATGCTGGCTTTTCGCGGCATCCTGCTGGGTATCACCGGCGGCACCACCATCGCACCGGTCTCGCCAGAACTGGTGTATGTCGGCCAAGGCTATCTGCCGCATGCGGTGGGCACGGGATTGGGCATTGTGCTCTTTGCCCTCACCCTCTTCCTGACCTGGCGCCAACGCCGCAACCGCGCCCTGCATGGCCTGGCCGCACACTCGATGGTTCGTGACCTCTCCCGGATAGTACTGATCGGCGCGGTGCTGGCCGGATTCGTCTACACCCTCAACAGCTACGACGGTATCCCGGTGCCCGTGCTGCTCCTGCTGATTCTGCTGGGCGTATTCAGCTACGTGACCAGCCAGACCGTGTTTGGCCGCCGCGTCTACTCGGTGGGCAGCAACATGGAAGCGACACGTCTGTCGGGCATCAACGTGCAAGCGGTCAAACTGTGGATCTTCGGCATCATGGGCGTCATGTGCGCCCTCGCCGGCATGGTCAACACCGCCCGCCTCGCTGCTGGCTCACCGTCCGCCGGCAATATGGGCGAACTCGATGCTATCGCCGCCTGCTTCATCGGCGGCACATCCATGCGCGGCGGCTCAGGCACGGTCTACGGCGCGTTGCTGGGGGCGCTGGTCATCACCAGCCTGGACAACGGCATGTCCATGCTGGATGTGGACAGCTATTGGCAAATGATTGTGAAAGGCAGCATTCTGGTGCTGGCGGTGTGGGTGGACGTGAGTACGCGGACGGGGCGTCGTTGAGGGTCGGGATGCTGTTGCAGACAGCGAATCACGATGTGCGGACCTCATCCAGCAGTTCGGAATGACGATCCGGTAACTTGAGCAGATGGATCAGCGCAAGTGGCGGCTGGGTCTTGCCGTTCTCATAACGTGAAAACGCATTGACACCACCTTCGAAAATGTCCGCAGCTTCACGCGGATCGAGCGCCACGAGAGGGATCGACATCGATTCGGTGTTGGTCTTTGGTAATGATCTGATACTGCATGACGGTCGATGCTGACCGCAGGTCCAGCCAATCAACGGGAAGGTTGGCGATGTCTGAAACCTCTCCCGACAGGCTCCACAGCGCTATCGGGTCCAGAGTGCCCGGAATGAGCACCGCCATGTCCAGATGGCTCTGTGCCGTGGCATGACCGCTGGCCTGGCTACCGAACACATAAACTGCCAACACGTCCGGCAATTTAGCCTTCAAATGAGCCAGTAGATGCTGGAAATCCGTAGGTAGCCTCTGGCCGGCAGACCGTAACAGACCCAAAACGAAAAAGCCCCAGAAGCATTGCTTCTGGGGCTTTCTATGTATGGCGGAGAGATAGGGAAAATCTGCCACTAGCCTCTCAGCCCTTTAAACCCAAGCCCCTCAAGGGTTTCGCTCCAGTTTGGTACAAAATACTGGTACAAAACAGTATCTCTACCGCACAGCAAGCGTGCCCCTCATGGCAGCAGGCAATCTTATTCCTCAAAGCAGGCACTTGGCACGCCCGCTACGTGATTCCAGCAGACCTGCGCGAGTATTTCGGTAAGAGCCAATTTTCCCAGTCTCTCAAGACAGGCTCCAAGGCTGAAGCTCAGAATCTGAAAATCCCTGTCATCAAGCGATGGAAGACAGAGATCGAGGCGAAACGAAAAATCCAACGCGCCGAAGACCGCGATTTTCGTCTGAACATGGATTTTGAAGAGGTAAAGGAGGTAGCTGTGACGTACATGGCTGCCAAGGCTGATCGCGAAACAGAGCACATCAAGTCCCTCATCAATGACCTCATCGGTAAGGGTTCAACCTTTGACGAGCCTGAACTTGACCGACTCAAGGCTTAGCAGAAAGAACGCATCATGCACCTGCACATGCAGGGGTAAACACCTGCAGACACGATGACAATTGCGCCTCCGAGCGAAGCTTTGCACAGGCTCTGGACGTATAAGTCGTGACGGCTTCACGAAGCCCTTGAAGCTCAGTAATCCGCTCACCGAACGACCTTGTACTGGCGATGGTTTGCTTCGGCTCAGCACCCTCAGACAACGCATAGCAGTACACACCTTTTAGCTCCATTGAGGTCTTCTCGACGTTCACGTTGAAGAGCTTTCTCAACGATTTTCGGTCGTACCGCTGGAGGTCAATTGCCTTCTTCACGCCCATCAGTTCAAGGCGCTTGGAAAGCTGCCTGCCGATGCCCCAAATCTCATCAACAGGCATCCACTGAAGCAGCTTATCCCGTCGAATTTCGTCCATCAAAACGACGCCACCACCAGTCTCTTTCCGCCATTTTTTTGCGCTGAAATTGGCAGCTTTCGCCAAGGTTTTCGTAGGACCGAAACCCACCCCAACACCAATACCCACCTGCTTTTTCACAGCCAGTTGGATCCCACGACCTAGCGCCTCCAGATCGCCTTGCACACCGGAGAAATCTAGCCATGACTCGTCAATTGAGTAAACCTCGATGCGAGGGGCGAAGCTCTCTAGAACGCGCATTACGCGGTTGCTGACTTCTTAGTAAAGAGCGTAATTTGAGGATACAACCCGCAAGCCGTGAGACTTCAACAGGTGCTTAATTTCAAAGAAGGGGGCACCCATTTTTATGCCGAGCCCACCAATATGGGGATCTTTGATTTTGGCTATGGGGCAACGCGAAACGACACAACCGTCTGAGTTGGACAAAGCGACCACCGGAACGCCTATCAAGGTCGGATCAAACAACCTCTCAGCGCTCACGTATCGCTCGCCAGATCTTCATCAAGAATCCTGCCTTGGTATCTTCCAATTCGCCCTTCAAGGTTTTGATCTCGTTAACCCTGTTCGTGTACGCCGTCTTGTATTTCCCAAGCTCGATCTTCAGATTCTCCACGTTTTGGTTCAGCTCAGTGGTCGAAGCCTCAAGACCAGCTTTATCCTTTTCCAACAAACCTTTCGCATGGGAAAAGCCATCCCGCTCCTTGCCCACCGCCTCAGCGAGCGATTCGGCTTCACGAAGCTTATTGAAAAGAAATGTGGTTTCGCGCTTGTTTTTCTCGACCAGAGCTATCCGATCCCTCTCTGCCTGCCGTGCGAAATCTTCATGGAATCTGGTGCTCACCGGGTCAGAAAGCACTTTGCAGTACAACTGCCGAGAAACGATTTCAGAAACCTGCTGGTAGCGCCTCTCAAGACTCCCTTCTACATCATCTTTGTTGATGTACTTCTCAACCTTGATGCTGTCAGTAATTTTGATTTCGATGATGGGGATTCCGTGGTCACGGAAATCGACAACCTTCTGCATGCCGCATGGGTTCGAATAGTAGACCTCAATCGCCACCTTCCCTCCCCACTTCTTGTAGTAAGGATTGTCGGCTGTGAACTCGCCATACAGGTCAGGAATGTAGCCATTGCCGTTCCCGAATTTTAACCGGGTTTCCTCAGCTACGAGGCGCGTGAAGGTGAAGGGAACGATCTCATTATCAATGACGAAATTGATCGTTTCGAGCTGGGAAAGGATGGCTATGAGACAGGCATGGGAAAGGGATTCGCCATCACTGTCACCAGTTCGAGTCATCGGATCAAGGTTCTTGTACCGGAAATACCCGTTCTTGACGGCAACCATCTCACGGCGCTTTTCCTCTCGGCTGTGGGTACTGAAGAAGGTCAAAGCGCTGAATTCAGAGGGGTTCAGGCGGCGCATCTTGAGGACTTGCCAGATGAAGAACAGCTTGTAGCGACCATCCTCCCGATTGATGAAGCCGTTTACCCCTTTCGCACACGCCCAAATCTTCATGCCGCTCCCTTACGTTGAAACGCTCTAGATCGGACCATACCAGTGCTCGACGAAGGTTTCAAAGCGTGGCAGGCTCACGATTTCCTCCTATTGAGGATCACGCCACGTATCACGCATCAGGGTAAAGCAGGCAATGTGCTTGCCTACCACCACATAGGGAGATCCGACGTGAAGCATGAAGAGCTGAATTCAATCTTTGCCAAAATAGACGATTGCGACTTTGTTGGTGCTAAAGCCGAGCTTCACAAACTAGCACAGGAGCTAGCCCATAAGGGCGAACTCGAATACTCTGATTTCCTTGCCGATTATGCATATCGATCCTCAAGAAATTTTGGTAACGCGCAGCAAACGATGCCAAGATCGGAAATAGATAAGAAATTCAAGGCTCTCGATCAAAAATACGAAGATTTAGTTGGGAAGCAAGATAAAATTCTCTTCGACGCATACGAGTATTTTAAGGAGCATGAAAAAATAGCGACAACCACCCAATCATATAGAACTTCATTTTCATGGTTTAACATACAGCACGACGATAATTTTCCATTTATCGACGCCTGCATGAAAAACGAAACGCAAAACCATATAACACTCGAAAACGTATCTACCGTCTTTATCAACCAGCTAAAATTCTACGCACGATTACAAAAGGCAGGCACTACGACCCTTTTCAATTACGGTCAAAGAATCACCAACATAGAAGCGGGGAAATTTTGGAGATACGTGGAACTTCGTAAGAATTCCATGGCACAGAAAAATGCACTTGACGAAATTGATGTAATTTCTGAAAAGCTAAAAGAGCTAGAAATCCAAGCAAGTGAAATCCGCAGCTACTATTGGATAAACGATCATAGCTCAACGGAATTCAGGAACGATTTCACAGAGTGTCTTGAAGAATTCCATAAGACGCAGGCAAACAGCTAGGCAACGACGATACAAGGCTCAGAAATCTTGCCAGATCAATCCATACGAAAGGCAGAACGTCACCAATGATCTGCCTTTCATTGAGCGTTAGTCAGTAACCCAGCGTATCTTTGGTCTGCTTGCAGGTCGCTAAGCGACCGCGGACCTGCCCTGTGAGCATTCTGAATAAGGCATAAATTTAGTACTTGCTCGCACTAGGCTTGAGCTGACCATCAATATACACCACAGATATATTTGACCCCGCAATCGCTTGATGAACAGAGTTCATATTATCGACTTGCCTCTGATTCATACCCAAATCGAGTATTAAATAAATAGCTCTTCGGGATTTTTCAGATTTCATATACTCAGGGAGTTGACGGGTGATGCCGGTTTTCAAATGGGAATTGTCCGATTTCTTAATCTCAACCAACACACTATTCTCACCATTAGAACCAAACTTGAAGTCTACTGGCCCACGACCAGAATTTGACTCCCTGGCGATCATTATCTTATTTGCTTCACAATAAGATTCCGCCACACCATAAAATGCCAACTGGATTGCCGTCTCATTTTTTATTTTCGATTTATTGTCATAGAACAAAGTATTTAAGCCGTTATTCTCCACAAGATCCTTAAACTTCTCGCAAATTTTAAGCACCAGCTTATGGACCTCATCTAAATTTGGATGGGCGCTCAGCGATAGTTCTACAGGGTGCTCAGAGACAGCATCTACTGTTCTCTGGTACCACGAATACTCACCCTTTTTATCCTCGTTAAAATCGTAGGGCTTTATTTCTTTAGACGCATACTGATCAACCAAATCATCAATGAGATCAGGATATTTCAAGATCAACTTCTTGAGATCTTCTTTTTTCATGTTGGCTAGCGAACGCCAACTTGAACCTACCAAAGCATTGAGCGTTTCTCTTAGCTCCTCACTGCTGACACCAATTTCATCTGACCCGCTCCACTCAAATGCAGCCGGTAAATCTCTAAGCAGCTCTTTGGGGACTAGTAAGATAGGTTCGGCTGTAAATGGATTTGTAGGAAGGCCACTTCGTCTATCAATGGCGCCAGCCCACCCTTTAGGCAATATTTTTTTGTAGATATTATTCGAGTAAGTCAATATATCAGCTTGAATAATATTGGCAGTCATATCACTAATACGATCTGGCCCAAAATTATCCTCAAATAGTCCCACCAATTCAAAAAGTTCAGGATCGGTCTTTCCCGCATCTATAATTATTTTAGCAGTCTCTAAAATTCGATCCCTAAGCCCCTTACCAATTCCGCTTCCTGCAGTGCCACCAGCAGAGTAACCAATACAAAGTCCTCGCACTTCATGCCAACTCATCTTAGCGGCAGCCGACCTCCAGAAAACATCATGTTTTTCCTTGCTTGTTTGCAGCAACTTCCCAATTGCTAAAAACCTGCTTTGTAAATCTGAATAACTGGAGGCGAATTCGGGGGCTTTGCAGTGTTTCAGCAGGAGAGGGTCGATAAATAGGCGGGTATCGTGATCAAGAATCGGATCAAACACTCCAAGGGAGTCCAATGTCGCTTTGGGAATTCCGAGATATTTAGATAATGAGGTTGGCATGACAATCCTTTGCGCCTAGATATTTATGTCAAAATGCCATGATCATCTTTTTTATTCAAGCCCACAGCACACAGGCGCACCTGTATCTTGTGAGTGACCCGTTCATACCGCCGCTAACGCTTGTCTTGAGGAACCACATAGCTGGCCGCCGCTAGCTATCTGCCTGCCTTAATCCGCAGAGCATGAAATCGAGTGCGTGAAGAAGCCTTAGCTCAGCGTGAGAAGCCCGACGCGGTGTATCTCGGATGCGAAACAGCACCTGTACTGAGGTCGGAGGCCACAATCCCACAAGCTTCATCATCTTTGGCCAGATAGAATTCTGACCAAAAAAAACCCCAATCCGAAGATCAGGGCTATTTTTTGGTACAAAGCGCTGGTACAAAAGCACTTCGCCAAAACCCTTATAAGTCATTGATTCATAAGGGTTTTTAATATGGCGGAGAGATAGGGATTCGAACCCTAGGTACCGGTGAAGGTACAACGGATTTCGAATCCGTCCCATTCGGCCACTCTGGCATCTCTCCAACGGCGCGCATCATAACAGCATCGAGGCGTGACGCGAAGCCCTTAGGCTAAATTTTTTCGTGCTATCAAACGCTTGCGTCGTTTTCGCGGCTTAAAGCGGTACGCCCAGACGGTTGGCGACTTCTTCGTAGGCTTCGATGACGTCACCGAGGCCCTGGCGGAAGCGGTCTTTATCCATCTTCTTGCGGGTGTCTTTGTCCCACAGGCGGCAGCCGTCGGGGCTGAATTCGTCGCCCAGAACGATTTCACCATGGAACACGCCGAATTCAAGCTTGAAGTCGACCAGTAGCAGGCCAGCGTCGTCGAACAGCTTCTTCAGGACTTCGTTGACCTTGAGCGATAGCTCTTTCATGCGGACCAGTTGCTCAGCGGTGCCCCAACCGAATGCCACGACGTGGGATTCGTTGATGAACGGGTCACCCTTGGCGTCGTCCTTGAGGAACAGCTCGAAGGTGTACGGATCAAGCTTCGTACCTTCTTCGATGCCCAGACGCTTGACCAGGCTGCCAGCAGCGTAGTTACGCACGACGCACTCGACCGGGATCATGTCCAGCTTCTTGACCAGGCACTCGTTGTCGCCCAGCAGCTTGTCGAATTGGGTCGGAACGCCCGCCTCTTCCAGCTTCTGCATGATGAAGGCGTTGAACTTGTTGTTCACCATGCCTTTGCGGTCCAGCTGTTCGATGCGCTTGCCGTCGAACGCCGACGTGTCGTTACGAAACAGCAGGATCAAGCGGTCAGCGTCGTCGGTCTTGTAAACCGATTTGGCTTTGCCGCGGTAGAGTTCTTCACGTTTTTCCATGATGGGCTCCGCTTGCTAAGTAGTTGGGCTAGGCGATATGTCGCCAGTCGAGCCCTGAATCTTGATCGGCCAATTGCAGCCAGTCCGGGTCGCACCCGAGGGTGTCGACGAAACACTGCCGGGCCAGATGCGGCAGGTTGTTCTTGCTGCTCAGATGAGCCAGCACGAGGTGCTGCAAACCCTGCCATCCCAGCTCGCTCACCAGGCTGGCGGCCTGATGGTTGTTCAAATGTCCTGTTTCACAGCCGACGCGCTGCTTGAGGAAGACCGGGTAATGGCCTCGGGCAAGCATGTCGCGGCAGTGGTTGGCTTCGATCATCAAGGCATCCAGGCCGTGATAACGCTGCAGCACGTTCGGGCAGTATGACCCCAGATCGGTCAGCAGGCCAAAGCGGCGCCGACCGTCATTGAAGACGAACTGCGTGGGTTCGAGCGCGTCATGTGCAACCGACACCACATCGATGTCCAGATCGCCGACCTGCAACCGCTTGCCACCTGTGAGCAATCCAGCCGCCTCGACAGGCTTGCGCATCCCGCGCAAGGTGCCGCCGCTGAGGTAGACCGGCAGATTGTAGCGCCGAGACAGCAAACCCACGCCATGCACATGATCGGCATGTTCGTGGGTCACCAAAATTGCGCTCAATTGCTCGCCAGCGACTCCCAGGCGTGCCAGGCGTCGCTCGGTTTCCCGCAGGGAGAAACCGCAATCGACCAGCACGTACGTATCGTTGCTTGCGATCAGCGTGCCGTTGCCACGGCTGCCGCTGCCGAGAACCGCGAAGCGCACTTAACCCAGGTTGTCTTGAATGACGCTCAATACGCGGCGAGCAACGTCTGCTGGCGCAACGGTATTGATGTTCTTCTCGACCGTGACCTGAACGTTGTCACCCACCTTGCTCAGGCGAACCTGATAGCGCTCGGCGCGAGCATCGATCTCTTCCTTGCTGGTCTTGCCACCGAACATGCGGCCGAAGAAACCAGGCTCGTTGTCAGGCTTTTGGGCCTTTTCTGCGAGGTTGATGTAGTAGAGACCCAGGCTGCGGTTGATGTCTTCGACACGCCAGTCACCCTGATCCAGCGCACGGCCGACACTCGACCAGGCACGATCCAGATCGGCACCCAGGTTGAGAACCGGGTTGCCACTGCCGTCTTCGCTCAGGGCGACACGACTAGGAGTATCGAAATCACGCGCTGCCAGCAGGGAAACGGAACCGCCCTTCTCGGCGTTGCGGTTCATGCTGGCCAGCAGATCGTCGGTCAGCGCGGCATCCAGGCCCAGGTTCGTCGTACGGGTCGGGAACGCTACGTCGGCCGTGCTGCCGGCAGGACGCTCGACGCTGACCACATAGACTTCACTGGTGTTGCGCTGCACGCCCGGCTCGATGCGAACCCGCACGCGGGTCTCCGCGTCGGCCGCGACGCCACTGGCGGTCAGACGCTTGGCCACCGAGGCGGACAGTTCGTCGAGGCGCTGCCAGGAGGAGCTGAATTCGCCGGTCTGCGGACGCTCTTCAGCGATACGGAAACCGTTGTCTTCGAAATATTGATGTGCAACCGGCCAGACTTCGGCAGGTTGGCGCTGAGCCAGAATCCAGCGAGCGTCGCCGCTCTTCTGCAGGCTGAAATCGCCCGAGTCGGACGTGGTGCCCAGTGGCAGTGGACGCGGAACGACGTATTCACCGTCCTTCTGCGTGCTGTCGGCTACGTTGCGTGGAATCGGCAGCAGCGGGTCCAGGCGCTTTACGCCCGTCACGTCGGCAGGCACCTGCATCGGTGCGGTCTGGGACGCTTGAAGGTAATCACTGCCGCGATCACGGAAGTAACCATCTTCACCCCACAGCCAACCGCAACCGCTGGTGCTGGAGATAATCAAGGCAAGTGCGGAAAGTCCGGCCAATCGCTTCATTGCGTAGTGCTTCCTCAATTAAACCAGGACGCCGGACTGGCGCAGGGCCTGTCGCAGCGGTTCGTGACAGGCTTCGCTGAGCCAGGTGAGCGGCAGACGAATTCCGTCCGGCATCATACCCATTTCATGCAACGCCCACTTCACGGGGATAGGGTTGGATTCGATAAACAGTGTGTTGTTGAGCGGCGTCAGCTTTTCATGAATCGCCCGGGCAGCCTCGGCATCGCCACGCATGGCCGCCGCGCACAGATCGCTCATGGCACGCGGTGCAACGTTGGCGGTCACCGAGATATTGCCCTTGCCGCCCAGCAACATCAGTTCGACAGCCGTGGCGTCGTCACCGGAATACACCAGAAAGTCGCTGCTCACACCGGCCAGGATGTCACGGGCGCGCTGCAGGTTGCCGGTGGCTTCCTTGATACCGATGATGTTCTTAACGGCCGACAGGCGCACGACGGTCTCTGGCAGCATGTCGCAGGCGGTACGGCCCGGCACGTTGTAGAGAATCTGGGGAATATCGACCGCATTGGCGATATGGCTGAAGTGCTGGAACAGCCCTTCCTGGGTCGGCTTGTTGTAGTAAGGCGTCACCAGCAGGCAGGCATCGGCGCCTGCGGTCTTGGCATTGGTGGTCAGCTCGACCGCTTCACGCGTCGAATTGGCACCTGTACCGGCAATCACCGGAATACGTCCTGCCACCTGATCGACCACGCGACGGATGACTTCAATGTGTTCGTTCACATCGAGCGTCGCCGACTCGCCGGTGGTACCGACGGCAACAATGGCGTTGGTGCCCTCTTGCAAGTGGAAGTCCACCAGTTTGCTCAGGCTGTCCCAGTCAAGACGACCTTGTGCATCCATCGGTGTGACCAGTGCCACCATACTGCCCGCAATCATGCAACCGCTCCTGCCGGAAAAAGAGAGCCGTAATGGTACTGGCGCTATCATCCTTGTACAAGCGAAGTACCGCGCTCTGAGCATTCCCCTGAGCGATGGTTTTCGCTACCCTTCGTCCTTTGATCGGTACTGGTCACCTGCGCACCTCGCTCAATCGGTCGAATTTGTCGCCAGAAGCCCTGCCCCAGCGCATTCCAGCCCAGCCATGGTTCAGCCATGCAGGCGCGGCGTGCCGGGGCCACGGTCGGCATCCGGCGCTCTCGATTGTCGAAAAAGCCCCGCAAGTCCAAAAAAGTACCGACCGCTCATCGTCTAGGAATGCTGCATGTCGTCCACCCCCACAGTTCGCGAACAATTCCTTGTCATCAGTGCCCTTGGCGCAAACCCCATGGAGCTGACCAACGTCCTGTGCCGAGCCAGCCATGAAAACCGCTGCTCGGTGGTTACTTCGCGCCTGACCCGCCATGGCGAGTGCAGTGCGCTGATCCTCCAGGTCTCCGGCAGCTGGGACGCCCTCGCGCGTCTCGAGACCGGTCTGCCGGGTCTGTCCAAGAAGCACGCCTTCACGATCAGCGTGGTGCGCAGTGCCACGCTGGAAAACCGCCCGGAAGCCCTGCCCTATGTGGCCTACGTCAGCTCGGCGTACCGTCCGGACATCATCAATGAGCTGTGCCAGTTCTTCATTGATCACAACGTCGAACTGGAAAACCTGATCTGCGATACCTACCAGGCGCCGCAGACAGGTGGCACCATGCTCAATGCCACCTTCACCGTCACGCTGCCCGCCGGTACGCAAATCAGCTGGCTGCGCGATCAGTTCCTCGACTTTGCCGACGCATTGAATCTGGACGCGCTGATCGAACCCTGGCGCCCACAAGCCCCGATGTAAGGAATTCCCATGGCCGTTGCAGTAAATCAACCCGTTCCCGAGTTCCAGGCAGCCGCCACCAGCGGCCAGACCGTTACCCTGTCCGAGCTGAAAGGCCAGCAGGTGGTGATTTATTTCTACCCGAAAGACAACACACCCGGATGCACGACCCAGGGCCAGGATTTTCGCGACCATATCGCGCAATTCCAGGCCGCCAACACCGTAGTGCTGGGCGTGTCCCGCGACAGCCTCAAGACGCACGAGAACTTCAAGGCCAAACAATCGTTCCCGTTCGAACTGATTTCGGACAAGGACGAAGCGGTCTGCCAACTGTTCGACGTCATCAAGCTCAAGAAGCTGTACGGCAAGGAATACCTGGGCGTCGATCGCAGCACGTTCCTGATCGATAAGGACGGCGTGCTGCGTCAGGAGTGGCGCGGCGTAAAGGTGCCAGGCCATGTAGCCGAAGTGCTGGCTCAGGCTGAAGCCTTGAACAAGGGCTGATCGAGCGGATCGCTGCGGCGCGCAATGCACCGCAGCGATAGACGGCAAGCGTTACAACAACGGCGCCACTGTAGGTTCGTTGCGCGGCCAGGCATCGAGAACGGCCTTGAATAGCGTGGCGAGCGGAATCGCGAAGAAAATCCCCCAGAAACCCCACAGTCCACCGAACAGCAGCACGGCGCAGATGATCGCGACCGGGTGCAGGTTGACCGCCTCGGAGAACAGCAACGGCACCAGCACGTTGCCATCCAGCGCTTGAATGATGCCGTGCACCATCATCAGGTAGATGAACTGATCACCCCAGCCCCACTGAAACAAGCCGATCAGCGCGACAGGCACGGTCACCACCACCGCGCCGACATAAGGCACTACCACCGAAATCCCGACCAGCATCGCCAGCAGCGCGGCGTAATTGAGCCCAAGGGCGACGAACGCGACGTAAGTCACGCCGCCGCAGATGAAGATCTCGATCACCTTGCCCCGAATGTAGTTGGCGATCTGACGATTCATTTCATCGGCTACGCGGTTGAGCAACGCCCGCTCGCGGGGTAGATAGCCCCGCGCCCAGCGGCCGATCATGCGGCGGTCCTTGAGGAAGAAGAAAACCAGGATCGGCACCAGCACCAGATAGATCATCAGGTTGACCAGCAGTGGCAGGCTCGACAGGGAAAACGTTACCGCAAGCTGACCGAACTTGCCGATCTCGCCGCGCGCGACTTCGATGGCCTGCAGTACCTGCTCGTCGGACACCAGATGCGGATAGCGCTCCGGCAGCAGCAACAACAGCGATTGCCACTTGGCGAGCATGCCCGGCAGTTCATTGAACAGCGTGATCAACTGATGCCAGAGCAGCGGCACCAGCACGAGCAGGAAGACCAGCAGCGCGCCGATGAACAATGCGAACACGATACCGACCGCGCCTACCTCTGGGATACGCAGACGCTCGAGAAAATTGACCACGCCCTGCATCAGAAACGCCAGAACCAGACCGGCAAGCACCGGAGCCAGCATGCCACCCAGCGTGAGCACCAGGGTAAACGCAAGAAACAGCAGAACCGCCAGCACCACCGCCTCTTCATCAGAGAAGTAGCGCTGCACCCAACCGCGAAGCACATTGAACATCAAACATTCTTTTCAGAAAAATCGCGGCAATCAGGCTTTGCGCAACCAGTAGCGGTAGACACCCGCCTCCACTTCTTCATGCATAAGCTGATGGCCCGCGAGCCTGGCAAACGTCCGGAAATCGCGTTGGGAACCCGCATCGGTCGAACTGACTTTGAGCACTGCGCCACTGGCCAGACGATTGAGCTCCATCTTGGCCTTGAGCAAGGGCAGCGGGCAGTTGAGTCCGCACGCATCAAGCTCGGCGTCACACGCCTCGGGGCGAGCTACTGGGTCAGACATCGTTTCTCTCCTGGCAGACACATCGAATTACAAAGCAGCCCGCAAAAGGCGTCGCGGACCAGCCAGCAAGAATACCTCACTCTGGTCAGCACGCCATTGAGCCAGCTACAGTACAGGCTCTTCAGACAAGAGCTTCGTGCATGAATTTTTTGCGTCCTACACTGCTCACGCTCGCCTGCCTGTTTGCCGTGCCGAGCATGGCCGATGACTTGCCGTCACTTGGCGACGCCAGTTCCTCGATCGTTTCTCCCGAGCAGGAACACAAGCTGGGCCGCGCCTGGCTGGGCCTGTTGCGC
>NZ_MUIO01000109.1 GCF_002087235.1 Pseudomonas floridensis
GCATGATCACGCCAGGGTGTTCCATCGCGCACCATGGCGTTCAGGCGTATCAGCAATACCCGCATGCAGGCCACCAGAGCCACTTTCGCGCACTTGCCTTTGGCACGCAGCCTCGCATAGCGCTCCTTGAAATCGGCGTTGTAGCGCACCATCCCCAGCGTACACATGTAGGTCGCACGGCGCAGTTTCGTCCGCCCACCATAGATCCGCCGCTTGCCGGCCTTGCTGCCGCTGTCGTTGTTATACGGCGCCACACCGGCCAACGCTGCGATTTGTCCACGACTCAGGTCACCCAGCTCTGGCAGGTAGCAAAACAGGCTGGCGATTGTCACCGGACCTACGCCCTTTACGGCACGCAGCCGCTGCAGCAGTTCTGAGTCGACCTTGCGCGCTTGTGCATCGACAAGCTGATCTACCGCTTTGATCTGCACTTTGAGGCTGGCTTCCAGCGCAAGGTAGATGTCCACCACGCTGGGCTGCAGGGCCTGTTTGATACGGCGCCGGTTGTCGTCACGTTGTTGAAGCAGGTTGTTGCGCAAGTTGACCAGCTCAAGCAGGACTTCGCGCCCCTCGTCAGGCTTTGCGAAGCCCTTCGCCTCCAGGCTGGCGGCAAACATGGCCAGCATTTGCGCGTCGATGGGATCGGTCTTGGCACGCTTGCCCATGGCCAGAGCGAACTGACGTGCACGAACAGGGTTAATGCGCTGGACCTTGAACCCGGCATTAGCCAGAAGCTTTACCGACAGTTTTTCGTAACCACCGGTGGCTTCAACAAGAACACGTTCAACCTGACGGGCGTTGAGGTACTCAGCGATGCGGGCGAGACCTTCTTCTGTATTAGGCACACAGAGTTCATCTGCTTTGGGAAATAGCGCGACCTGCAGCGTGGCTTTGGAAACATCAATACCGGCATAGGCGGACATGAGTAAAACCTCTAGGATAAAGAGTGAGAGGCGCTTTGGCCTGGCTCACGCTTGTTGTTCGAGGTCGGACTCAGTCAACTGTTCGAGCTTTGAGCCAAAGCGGGAAGAGTGGATGGCAGCTTGGCTCCCACACGTGCTTCAGGCACCGCGGATTGTCAGCTTGCCATCCACCCCTCTCACCCCAGACTTTACCTTGATCAAAGACACAAGCG
>NZ_MUIO01000011.1 GCF_002087235.1 Pseudomonas floridensis
CTGCCGGTCGGTCTGGCCGCCTCGCTGAGTGAAGAGGTGCGGATCAGGGTGATTTCGCCGCTCAACGAGCAGGTTTCAGTCGGCGCGCGGGTCCGCCAACTGTCGCCACAGATTGACGCCGCGACTCGAACCCAGCGAGTGCGACTGGCGCTACAAGGCCCTGCGGAGCTGTTTCGGCTCGGCTCGACTGTCGCGGTCGAGATCAGCGTAGCCGCCCCGGCGTTTCATCAATTACCGGGCAGCGCCGTGCTGCAGCGCGATGGGCGCACGCAGGTCTGGGTGATTGATCCGCTGACCTCCACCCTCAGCCCGCGCGCGGTTCAAGTGGTGGCGCACAACGGATCAATGGTTCAGGTCGGCGGCGAGCTGCAGGCTGGCGACAAAGTGGTGACTGCGGGCGTCAACTCGATGCACCCGGGGCAGAAAATTCGTATGCAACGAGAGGTCGGTTTGTGAGGGAGCGCTTCAATCTGTCGGCCTGGGGGCTCAGACACCGCACGCTGGTCTGGTACATGATGTTCGTTTCGCTGCTGATGGGCAGTTGGTCATTTCTGAATCTGGGCCGCGAGGAAGACCCATCGTTTGCCATCAAGACCATGGTCATTCAGGCGCGCTGGCCAGGCGCTACGCTGAATGACACCTTGCAGCAGTTAACCGACCGGCTGGAAAAGAAACTCGAAGAAATCGATGCGCTGGACTACGTGAAAAGCTACACGCTGGCCGGTGAATCAACATTATTCGTATTTCTAAAGAGCGAAACCCGCAGCGCCGATATTCCCGAAGCCTGGTATCAGGTACGCAAAAAAATCAGCGATGTACGCGCCGAACTGCCCAGCGGCATTCAAGGCCCGGCGTTCAACGACGAGTTTGGCGATGTGTTCGGCAGTATTTACGCCTTCACCACCGATGGTTTGTCATTTCGCCAGTTGCGCGACTATGTCGAGCAGGTTCGGGCCGACATTCGCAGCGTTCCCAATCTGGGCAAGACCGAGTTACTGGGCGCCCAGCGCGAAGTCATTTACCTCAATTTCTCGATCCGCAAGCTGGCAGCGCTGGGCATCGATCAGCGTCAGGTGCTGCAAAGCCTGCAGGCGCAGAACTCGGTCACGCCCGCCGGCATCATGGAAGCCGGTCCGGAACGTATCGCAGTCAGGGCCAGCGGCCAGTTCACCAGCGAAGCGGACCTGCTGGCAGTCAACCTGCGCTTTGGCGAGCGCTTCTTTCGTCTGAGCGATCTGGCGACCATCGAGCGACGTTACGCTGACCCGCCCTCCTCGCTGTTCCGCTTCAACGGCCAGCCGGCAATCGGCCTGGCGGTTGCGATGAAACAAGGTGGCAACATTCAGGCTTTCGGTACGCAATTGCAGCAGCGGATAGACCAGTTGACCGGCGAACTGCCGCTGGGCATCGACGTACACCTGGTATCGAGCCAGGCGGACGTGGTCGAAAAAGCCATCGGTGGTTTCACCCGCGCGCTGTTCGAAGCGATTCTGATCGTGTTGCTGGTCAGCTTCATCAGCCTGGGCATTCGCGCAGGTCTGGTGGTGGCCTGTTCGATCCCCTTGGTGCTGGCGCTGGTGTTCGTGTTCATGGAGTACAGCGGCATCACCATGCAGCGCATTTCCCTCGGCGCACTGATCATTGCATTGGGCCTTTTGGTGGATGACGCGATGATCACCGTCGAGATGATGGTGACCCGCCTGGAGCATGGCGACACGCGAGAACAGGCCGCAACCTTCGCTTACACCTCGACCGCGTTTCCGATGCTGACCGGCACGCTGGTCACGGTGGCAGGTTTTGTACCGATCGGTCTAAACCACAGTTCGGCCGGAGAGTATGTCTTCACCATGTTCGCGGTGATTGCCGTGGCGCTGCTGCTGTCCTGGCTGGTGGCGGTGTTGTTTGCGCCGCTGATTGGCGTGCATATCCTTAAAGTGTCCGTCGTGCATGCCGCGCCGGGGCGCTGGATGCGCGGCTTCAGTTGCGTGCTGATCAAGGCGCTGGAGCATCGCGGCTGGGTGATCGCCATTACCGCCCTGATTTTCATCGGCTCGCTGTTCGCGGGAAAACTGCTGCAAAACCAGTTCTTTCCAGACTCGGATCGCCCGGAAATCCTGGTCGATATCTATATGCCGCAAAACGGTTCCATCGAAGGCACGCGTCAGACCATGGACCGTTTCGAGGCCACGCTGCAAGACGACCCCGACGTGCTGCGCTGGAGTTCATATGTGGGCAAGGGCGCGGTGCGCTTTTACCTGCCGCTGGATCAGCAACTGAGCAATCCGTTCTACGGCCAACTGGTCATCGTCAGCCAGGGCGGCGAGTCGCGGGACCGACTGATCGGACGGTTGCGCCAGCGGTTGCGTGACGATTATGTCGGCATCGGCGGCTACGTGCAGCCGCTGAACATGGGCCCGCCCGTGGGCTGGCCGATCCAGTACCGGATCAGCGGACCGGACATCGAACAGGTACGCAGCCAGGCCATGGCACTGGCGGCGATTCTCGACGCTCGTCCTGAAATCGGCCAGGTCATCTACGACTGGAACGAGCCGGGCAAGGTGCTCAAGATCGACATCGCGCAGGACAAGGTCCGTCAGTTCGGCCTGTCGTCCGAGGACGTGGCGCAGATTCTCAATAGCCTGGTCAGCGGCACGACCATCACCCAGGTACGCGACGCCACGTACCTGGTCGATCTGGTCGGACGCGCCGAAAGTGATGAACGCAGCTCGATCCAGACCCTTGGCAGCCTGCAGATCCCGACCCCGAACGGTTCGACGGTGCCACTGATGGCCTTCGCCACGCTCAGCTACGAACAAGAACAGCCACTGGTCTGGCGTCGCGACCGCTTGCCCACCATCACGCTGAAAGCCAGCGTGTTGGGTACCTTGCAACCGGCGGCGCTGGTCAAACGGCTCCAGCCTGACGTCGATGCCTTCAGCGCCCGTTTGCCGGTTCGTTACTCGGTAGCAACCGGCGGCGCGGTCGAAGCCAGTGCGCGCTCGCAAGGGCCGATCCTTAAAGTCGTCCCGTTGATGCTGCTGTTGGTCGTGAGTTTTCTGATGATCCAGTTGCACAGCGTGAAAAAGCTGCTGCTAGTGGTTAGCGTGGTGCCGCTGGGATTGATCGGAGTGGTCGCGGCGTTGCTGATCTCGGGCTACCCGCTGGGCTTCGTGGCGATCCTCGGCGTGCTGGCCCTGATCGGCATCATCATTCGCAACTCGGTGATTCTGGTGACCCAGATCGACGAATTCATGGCCGCTGGCGAAAGCCCTTGGGCCTCAGTGATCAAGGCCACCGAACACCGTTGCAGGCCGATTCTGCTGACGGCGGCGGCCGCCAGCCTGGGCATGATCCCGATTGCCCGGGAAGTCTTCTGGGGACCGATGGCCATCGCCATGATAGGCGGAATCGCCATCGCCACCCTGCTGACACTGTTCTTCCTGCCCGCGCTTTATCTGGTGTGTTACGGGATCAAGCCAGCGGGGCAGGTTCGTTGAGGACACGTCGAACAGGGACACCGACATCAACCTCTTTTCCAATCATCACTCACAGAAATATCTTGTATCACCTCGCGGCACCTACTTAATCGCCGTCAAAACCATTAGCCTGCTCGGCATTCCATTCGACTGGCCTGATCGCCGCTATTCGCGGCTTCAGACTGACTGCACGAGCGAGACACCGATGCCCCACTCGACCCAAACCCCACACGGCAGCCTGACCATGACCCGAGGTCTGGTGATGCTGTTTGCGTTCTGCTGCGGCGCCATTGTGGCTAACATTTACTACGCGCAACCGATCATCGAGCTGATTGCACCGGACATCGGGCTGTCCAGCACCGCGGCGAGCCTGATCGTGTCATTGACACAGATCGGTTATGCGCTGGGTCTGTTTTTTCTGGTGCCATTGGGCGATCTGCTGGAAAACCGCAAGTTGATGCTGCTGACCACAGCGGTCGCCACGCTGAGTCTGTTGGGCGCAGCCTTTGCCGAGCAACCGAATCTGTTTCTGCTGGTGTCGCTGCTGGTGGGCTTCAGTTCGGTGTCGGTGCAGATGCTGATCCCGCTGGCGGCACATCTGGCACCCGAGGAGTCGCGTGGCCGCGTGGTCGGCGGGATCATGGGTGGCCTGTTGCTGGGCATTCTGTTGGCGCGACCGGTGTCCAGTCTGGTGGCCGACCATTTTGGCTGGCGTGCGGTGTTCGGCTCGGCCGCGGTAGTGATGATCGGCATCAGCGTCGTGCTCGCAACCACTATGCCCAGACGCGTGCCGGATCATCGGGCCACGTACGGCCAGTTGCTGTTTTCGCTGTGGACATTGTTGCGTACCCAGCCGGTGCTGCGTCAGCGTGCGTTCTATCAAGCGTGCATGTTCGCGACCTTCAGCCTGTTCTGGACAGCGGTGCCGCTGGAGCTATCACGCAACCACGGCCTGTCGCAGACCCAGATCGCGATCTTTGCGCTGATCGGCGCCATTGGTGCGATTGCCGCGCCGATCAGCGGCCGGCTGGCAGACGCGGGCCACACCCGAATCGTCTCACTGGGCGCCTTGCTGTTTGGCGCGCTGAGTTTCTTGCCGGGTCTGGTTCATCCAGCCTACAGCGTCATCGGTCTGGCCATCACCGGCGTCGTGCTGGACTTTTGCGTACAGACCAGCATGGTGTTGGGCCAGCGCACCGTCTACGCACTGGACGCCGCCAGCCGCAGCCGCCTGAATGCGCTGTACATGACCAGCATTTTCATTGGCGGCGCGATAGGATCGGCAGTCGCCAGCCCGCTGTTCGACCATGGCGGCTGGACCTGGGTGCTGATCACAGGAACAGTGCTGCCACTGATTGCGCTGTTGGCGTTTTTGAAGGATGCATCGGGTGAGCGGACTGCGCGGGTCAGCCAGGGCTGAGGCCCGCGCCTCGGGCCTTGATCAGCGGACGGATTTTTTCAGCCAGTCCGCCAGATCCTCGACCTCGGCCCCACTCAAACTGTGGCCCAGGCCCTGATAGCCGTGAAACTCAGGCTTGAGGCCCAGGCCTTTCAGAGTTGCCTCGGCTTCAGGGCCGCTGGCATAGGACACCTGACGATCCTCGGCGCCGTGGCCGATGAAGACGTTCAGCCGCTTGAGCGCGTCATCGGGCTTGAGTTCGGATTTCACCACTGACAGCAGTCGCCCGCTCAAAGCCGCGATTCCTCCCACCAGGGTGGGCTGACGCAGGGCCACTTCGTAGCTCATCATCGCGCCCTGGCTGAAGCCGATCAGGAATACCTTGTCGGGACGGGTCTTGTATTGGTCCGTCGCCTGACGGATGAACGCCGTGAGTTGTCCTGTGCTGTTTTTCAAATCTTCAGTCACGCCGTCATATTCGACCACGCCCGGCTTGCGGGTGAACCACTTGTAGCTGCCAGGCTGCAGCTCCACCGGTGCCTGGACGGACAGGTAGTTATAGTCAGCCGGCAGCCGATCCTTGAGATCGAACAGATCGGCTGCGTTACTGCCGTAGCCGTGAATGAAAATAACCAGCGGTTTGTTCGGCGTGTCGGCACTGGCCTGGGCCAGATAATTCAGGGGCAGATCGGTGTTCAGGGTGTCCTGCGCCTGGACCAGACCCGAGCAGACAAAAAGCAGTGCGGCAAAGAGTTTCAGCATCAATTGAAGACCTCTATTGAACGCTGCCCGCAGGCAGCGTCGTCGGTGGACATTGGGCCAGAAACTAACACACCTCAATTCTGCAGGCTGGCGCGCGATGCCTCGGGCTTGAGCAACTGCATCTGCTGGCGATAGTCGTCGGTGACCTGACGTGCCTGGCTGCTGCTGGTGATCACACGCGGCGTTATGAGTACGATCAGCTCGGTGCGATCCTTGGATTTGAGACTGTTGCCGAACAGCCACTTCAGACCTGGAATGCGCCCCAGATAAGGCACTGCGTTGACCGTCTCGGCATTGTCCTGCTTGATCAGACCGCCCAACAGCACGGTCTGGCCACTTTGCGCGGCGACCTGCGTGGCCACCGAACGGGTCGAGATGCGCGGGTTGCCGTTGAGGTCGGTCGTGCCATTGTCGGCGTCGCTGACCTGCTGCTGAATGTCCATGTACACCAGACCGCCCGGATTGATGCGCGGCACCACGTCGAGGATGACACCGGTCTGCACGTACTCGACGCTGCTCAGAGTGGTGGCCGTGGTGTTGGTGTTGACCGTGGTCTGGCTGATGGGAATGTTGTCGCCCACCTGGATCTGCGCCTGCTGATTGTTCATCACCACCAGCGATGGCGCGGACAGCACTTGCGTGCGCCCGTTGCTCTCCAGCGCACGCAAGGCCACTTGCAGATTGTTGCTCACGAACGAGTAGAAGAACGAATCGGTGGAGGCCAGCGCGGCCCCACCTGCGCCCAGCGCGCCCTGGCTGCCGGCGATGTTGGTGACGTTGCCGGTGGCCCCGGCATTACCCGCCAGACGGCCGAGGTACCACTGCACACCCATGTCCAGTTCGCCCGTCAACTTCACTTCGAGAATGCGGGTTTCGATCTGTACTTGCAGCGGCGGATTGTCGAGGCGCTTGATGGCCGACTCGATTTCCTTCCACTGTGCCGGACGTGTGCGCACCAGCAGCTGGTTGCTGCTCTTCTGCGCGGTGATGCGGGTACTGGCATCCAGCGACTTGCTATTGCCCGCCACACCGCCACCGTCTTCACTGGCCGTATCGCCTTCGTTGTTGCCCTGCTCGTCTTCGGACTCGCCGCTGTTGCCGTTCTGGCTGTTGAGGCCCTGGTTGCCGCCGAAACCGTTGCCACTGCCATTCATGCCGTTGCTCATGCCGCCGCTGCCGCCCAGACCGCTCGAGCTGCTGTTCATGCCGCCACCGCTCATGCCGCCGCCCGTGCCATTGAGCGAGGACAGCGAGGTGGTGCGCAAACCTGGCGCGACCTTGGCAGCCAAATCGTCTTTGATCGCACCGGTGCCGTAGATCTGCCGCAGATACCTGGCCAGGTCCGTGGCCTTCATGTTGCGCACGTCGTATACGTACATTTGCGGCTCGTTGCCGCCGCCTTCGTCGATGGTGTGAATCCACTCGCCGACTTCACGCAGGTATTCGGGCTGGGAAGAAATCGCCACCACCGAGTTGGTTCGCTCGATGGGTAGAAAACGCACCATGCCCGCCAGCGGCATGCCGCTGTCCGGACCGAACATTTTCTGCAGTTCAGGCATCAGTTCGCCGACCGAGGCACGTTGCAGACCGAATACGCCGACCGACATGCCTTTGAGCCAGTCCACATCGAAGGTGTCGATGGTGTCCTGATAGTTGGCCAGTTCTTCCGGCGTACCGGCCATGCTCAGCACATTGCGCGCCGGATCGACCAGCAGAAAGGCGTTTTCCCGGGCAAACGGCTTGAGCAGCTTCTGCATCTCGTTGGCCGAGATGTAGCGCAGCGGGAACAGCCGCGCCGACATGCCGGCCGATGGCTGGGCCACGCGCATTTCCGGGACCAGCTTGCCGGCCACGGCCTGATTGGACGGCAGGATCACATAGCGGTTGCCTTGCTTGATCATGGCGTTGTCGGTCCAGGACAGGAGGGTTTCCAGAATCGACAGGGCTTGCTGCTTGTTGACCGGCTTGGAAGTCGAAAAGCTCACCTCGCCTTTCACGCCCTGGGCGATGCTGTAGTTCTCGTGCAGCAGGTCACCCATGATGCTGTTGATCACCGCTTGAATCGGCTGATTGGTGAAGTTGAAGACAATGTCGCCAGCCTCCCCTGCCTTGGCGGAAGGGGCGGCGGCGGGCTGGCGAATGAAACGCTGATTGCCCTGAATGATCTGGCGCTGCGGCGATGTCGTTGTCGATTGAGGCTGGGCCTGCATCGGCAACTGTTCGCTGCGCGGATCCACTGGCGGACGTTGTGAACCGGTTCCCTGGAGCGCTTCCTGCAGCATGCCATTGTCGGGGTCGAGGGTGTCTCGCTGCGATGCACAGCCGCCAAGGGCGACAGCGGTGGCGAGACAAAGCAGGGGGGTGCGCAAGGTAGCGATGGCGGAAACTCCAGAAAAGGTACCCATCACAGGGTCGAATCGTTGGTAAGGGAAATCGGGGGTGTCGTCGACGGTGGCGGCAGACGCGGCGCAGGCAGACGCAGGGTCTGCGTACGGCCATCAAGGCTGAACGTGGCCTGCATCGGGTCAAGCTGTTCAAGGGTCCAGCCATTGCCCAGCTTGTCGCCCTGCTTCACTTTCAAGGCCGGGCCGCTGGCCTGCTTGAGCAGCGCCACGCGCAACGTGCCATCGAGAATGACGCCGGTCAGCGTCAGGCCCGCCAGGCTGGTGGCCTGCGCATCATTCTTGCGCACCGCCAGATCAGGACTGCGGTCGGGGCTGAACAACGGGGTTTTCCAGGTATTGGCCAGGCTGTCCAGCGTTGCGGCGGGCGCACTTGGTGTCTGCGCGGCCCGATCGACCGGGTTGCG
Source organism: Pseudomonas floridensis (assembly GCF_002087235.1). Classification (GTDB taxonomy): domain Bacteria; phylum Pseudomonadota; class Gammaproteobacteria; order Pseudomonadales; family Pseudomonadaceae; genus Aquipseudomonas; species Aquipseudomonas floridensis. Next base: position 8,447 of record NZ_MUIO01000011.1, read on the forward strand.
TGGCGCCTGCTCGGGCAGCCACTGCGGGTCATGGGCCGCGCCGCTGAAAATCAACGTCGCAAGCGCGGCCAGTAAAATGACGACACCCAGCAAGGCCCACTCGAGGGGACGCAGGGAACGGATCATTGTCCCCCCTCCGTGGCCGATGCCGGTTGCAGATACCCGCGCACCAGCAGGTGAACGACCAGCTTGCCGGCACCGCCACTGGCAGGCGCATTGGTGTCACGGCGCAAGCTCATCTCGTCGACGAACAGAAACGGGCGCTGGTACTCCAGCGCATGCAGAATCGCGGTCAGCGGTTCGATCGCGCAGTCCAGGGTCAAGCTGACCTTGACCTGCCGGTACGGCTCGGCGCTGTCCTGCTCAGGGGTGATCGGCATGCGTTGGGTCAACGCGCAGCCGCCACCGGTGGTGGCCTGACTGCTGATCAGGTCGGCGACACGTTGCATCAGGTCAGCCGCCACTGCGCTCGGATCGTCGCCGGGCAGCAGGCTGGTGCTGCTCGCCGGGTCGCTGCGCGCCTGTTCCAACTGCTCACGCAGGCTGTCGCCTTGCTTCAACAGGCCGGCATAACGCTGCTGCTGTTCACGCAATTGTTCGGTTTGTTCGCTGATGTCGCGCAAGGGCCCTGCGAACCAGCTGTCGATCAGCAGCCAGTAAGCCAGATACAAGACCAGCGCCAGAATGATCAGCGCCGCGCCGCGCCGTTCACGGCTATTGAGTGGACGACGCATCGGCGCTCTCCTGAGAATCCTGCTGGTCAGGCTGCTGGCTCTGATGCAGATGCGCACGCAGGGAATACTGGTCCTTACCGGTCTTGCTGTCGGGCTGGATAACGCCCTGAAACTGGGCATTGTCCAGACTGCGGCAATCCTTGACGCGGGCGATCAGTGCGCTGGCCTTGGCACTCTGACCGGCGAATGCGACTTCGGCGCTGTCGCTGATTTCCAGATGCTCGATCCAGGTGTCGGACGGCAGGCAGGCCGTCAGCTCGCTGAGCAAGGCCGACAGCGGTGGCTGCGCCGCCTTGCGCCGCAACAGGTAATTGGCCGCGCCGCGAGTGTTGGTCAGTTGCTGACGCAGTTGCTGGACCTCGCTAACCTGCGCTTTTTGCGCCTTGACCTCGGCCTGCATCTGGTCGAGCAATTGCTGGCGGTCATTGAGCCAGAGCAACATGGTGCCCAGCAGCAAGCCCACCGCAAGCCAGAGCAGCCAGCGTTGCAGTCTATGGCCGGAGCGCGACTGCTGCGGACGCAACGGGGCTGGCAGCAAATCCACGCCCATGCGTGCATCGGGCGTACCGACGTCTACCGTGTCGGGCCGAAGGCCGAGCGCGGTGCACTCTTCCAGAATCGCATCGAGGCGCTTGCGCAGCACCGCCACCAGCGTGACCTGAATGAAACCGGCGTTGCGGCCTTCCTGACGGGCGACGAAGTACAGCTGTCCTGCATCGAACGGCGTGAACCTGTCGAGTTCATAACCAATGACCGTCGACAGGTTGCGTGCCGCAGCGAGCGGCAATTGTAGGGTCTGCACCAGGACCAGGGACGATGGCAGGACAAGGATTTTCTGCGCGTCGACAGCGGACGCGGACACCGGCTCGACCAACGGCCAGACATACGTCTGCTCGACGGTCTCATGAACCAGCCATCGACGCACACGCGGCGGCAGGCAGGCGCGCAGTTCCGCGCTCCACCATTGCCAGGCCTGCTGCCCCAGACTGCCACGCCATTGCTGGACGATCCGGTCGCGTAAAGCGATTACCGGTGCCAGACGTGCTGAAACGGATGCATTCATTCTTGCCAACGCAATACCCGATAAGGCTGTGCGCTTCCCTCCGATGGGCTCAATAAAACGATGGTCTGTAACAGGGCGACTACGCCGCCCGGCTGTTCTGCGCGGCTGTCGATGGCCAGTACCTCACCGGCATCGGCCCCCACCGCGCTCTGGTTCGGCAAGTTCAGTGCCCGACGCAACAACGCCGAAGCAAAAGCCGGATCGGGCCGGTCAAGCCCGCTCCATAATGTCACCTCCGGCAACAGCCGGGTGTATAACGCCTGGGTCATGCCCGGCAACTGCCGGACTTCTTCCACGACCCGCAACGGCGCCTGACCGTCTTCGCGTTGCGCATCCAGCGTCTGCGCGATACTGCCGGCCAGGCTGCGGGACGCGCCGCATGCCTGTAACAGCCTGGCGATGTCAGCCGCCGGTGCACTGTTGAGATCCAGCTTGCCGCGCTCGCTGCGGATACTGATTACCAGTTGCGTATCGTCAAACTTCAATGCCACCGGCCGACCATCCGCGACCCAGCGTTTGCGCTGGGTCGGGTCCAGCAATCCTTGCACGGCCATGTTCAGGCCACCTTCGGCGGCCAGCAGCGCCTGCGTATTCTGACGCAACCAGAGCGCCTGGCGACTTTCAAGCTGCACCCAGCCGGCCAGTCCGCCCAGCAGCAGGCTCAACAGGGCCAATACCCAGAGCACCACCAACAGCGCCACGCCCTGCTGACGCGTGTGAACATCACTCACTGGCCACCCGCCCCACCCGAAAGGTCCAGGCGCAGGGCTACCACTTCGCTGACCCAGGCAATCGATCCCTTGACCTTCGCATCGATGCGTACCGCGCCAGGCAGTCGTGTCGGCCAGGGCCAGTCATCCAGCCATCCGGTCGGCTTGCCTTTCGGAGTCAGGCCGCGATAGCTGAAACTCAGCGTATCCACGTTATGCAACAACACCTGCGGCTCGCCCCAAGGCTGCAGCGTGATGCCGTTGGACGACGTGTGAATCCGCTCGAACGTCACCTGCAGATCGCGCTTACCCTCAGGCCCCTTCAACTCAAGGGTGTGCAGTTGAATGCCACCGCCCAACTCGCCCGGCAGAGTGGCCACGAACCGCACGCGCTGCGCCGAGCCTTCGAAAAAGCCACTGTTGGCGTCATCTTCGGCGGAGGTGTCCAGCGGCAATGCCTGACTGATGGATGATCGCAGAAACGCTTGCGCGGCACGCATCTCATCCAGCCCCACGGTGTAGCGTTCGGCCTTGAGCACCGCCCGATTGGCGCCCAGCAAGGCCCCGGCGACCAGCACCAGCAGTACACCCAGCAAACTGATCACCAGCAGAACTTCCAGCAAGGTGAAGCCGCGCTGTGTGCGCCTCAAGACCCGGCACCTGTTACTGCACCGCGCAGCCGCAATGTGCTGAATTGCACGCGGCGCTGATGCTCCTCAAGCGTCAGATCGAGGCGAAACAGCCTGGCCTGATCGTTACTGCCCGACACTTGGCGGATGTTCAGATTCCAGTCGATACCGGCCACCCGCCCCTGTCGCGAACCACTTTCCAACGGCCCGCTGCTTTCCTGATCGAATACCGTACGCGCCGCATGGCTCAAACGGTCACTGCGTGACACCTGCTGCAACGAACGCGCGCTTTGTCCAAACGCCACCAGGAGAACGCCGCTGCAGACCGCCATGACGGTCAGCGCGGCAAGCATTTCCAGCAGCGTGAACCCCGACTGCGACGCTTTCATTAAAGGGCACGCACCTGGACGCTGCCCGTGAGCCAGCCAATGTCGATACGCCAGCGCCGGTCGCCGTCCGCCACCAAAACGTTGCCGCCACTCGAGCCGCCGTCGGGGTAGAACTCCACGGACGACCCCAGATCGGACGCGGTCTGCATCGTCACCTGTAAATGTTCAGGCCAGTGCTGCACCCGTTTCCCCGGTGCCTTGAACGTCAGACGACGCAGATCGAATTCAGTCCGCGCCGGTTGACCGGTCACGATGGCTTTCACCCGCGTTGCACGCAATGCTTCTACCATGTCGCCCACCGCCCGACGTTCGCTGGCGGTGCTCAACCCTTGCTGCAGACCGAATCCCACCAGACCGACAGCGATGCTCATCAACACCAGCACCACCAGCATTTCCATCAGGGTGAAACCACGGTGTGCAGCAGGCATCTTCATACCGGCATTTACTCCCAGTTGCCAAGGTCGGCGCTGTAACCCTCACCACCTGGCTGACCGTCCTGACCGTAGAAAATCAGGTCAAAGCTGCCGTGTTGGCCAGGAAAGCGATAGCCGAACGCATGGCCGAACGGATCCTTGAGGTCCGAAGGCTTGGCGTAAGGCCCATTCCAGCCAGCAGCGTTGCCGGGCTTGTCGGTCAATTGCTGCAACGTCTTGGGTGGAGAGCCGACGTCCAGCGCATAGCTCTCGATCTTCATGCCCAGGCTGGCCAGTTGCGCCTTGCCCGCACCATATTTGCCCTTGTCGACGTTGCCGCCCACCTGACGCACGACGATGGTCGCCACAATGCCCAGCAGCACGATCACCGCGAGCATTTCCAGCAAGGTGAAGCCGCCCTGTCGGCGTGCGTGGGTGAAGCGTTTACGGCTAAAGCTCATCGGGATGGTTTCCTTGTTCATGAATTCAGATATTGCTGGTCAGGCTCATCAGCGGCAGCATAATCGCCAGCATGATCACCGCGACCATGCCCGCCATTACCACCGTCAACGCCGGGACCAGTGCAGCGAGCATGCGATCGATGCCGCGCTTGGCCTCGACATCGAATACGTCGGCAACCTTGAGCAGCATGCTGTCCAGCTCGCCGGCCTGCTCGCCGACTTCGATCATCTGCAGTGCCAGATCAGGCAGCAGCGGCTCGGCACCAAAAGCGCTGGCCAGCGTACCGCCGCCTTTCACTGATTCGGCGGCCTGCCCGACCTGAGCCTGCAACGCGCGGTTGGTGCAGACCTGACGTGCGATCACCAGCGCCTGCAGCAAGGCAACGCCGTTGCTCAACAGCGTGCCCAGCGTGCGAGTCAGACGAGCTGCCTCGATGCGTTGCAACAGCGGACCGATGACCCGGATGCCCAGTACGCGACGATCATGACGCTCGCGTCGCTGCGGGTCGCGCATGCTGATCACCAGCACCCAGATCAGTGCGATCAGACCGGCGAAGACGGCCAGTCCGTAGTCGCCGAGAAATTGCCCAAGGTCGAGAATAACCTCGGTGATCAACGGAATCGGCACACCGAGGTCCTTGAAGATCGGTACGAACTGCGGCACCACATACGCCAGCAGCAACGCCAGCGAACCGAGCACGCCCACGACCAGAAACGCCGGGTAGATCAGCGCATTGATCACCTCGCCACGCAGCAACTGACTGCGTTCCAGGTAATCGCTCAACTGCCGCAAGGTGCTTTCCAGAGCGCCACCGGCTTCACCGGCTCGTACCATGCTTATATACAGCGGTGAAAACTGGCTGCCCTCTTCTTCCAGCGCTACAGACAATGGTTTACCGGCCTTGACCTGTTCGCGAATGCGTTCGATCAGTGCCCTGGTCTGTGGTTGTCCAGGCTGTTTGAGCAGAATTCCAAGCGATCGTTCCAACGGTTGCCCGGCGCCCAGCAAGGTCGCAAGCTGCTGGGTAAAGCTCACCAACGCTGCGCCATTGAGCAGGCCGCTGCCCAGCGCACGGCGCAGGCCGCCGAGCCCTGCGCTGTCCACCTGGAGAACCATCAGGCCACGTTTTTGCAAGGCCGCAACGGCAGCTTCCTGGTCCCGAGCTTCCAGGGTGCCGTTCTGCTGTGCGCCTTGTGTATCCAGCGCGCGGTATTTGAACAGACTCATGTGCCCTCACCCCGCGTGACGCGCAGCACTTCTTCCAGCGACGTGACGCCAGCGACCGCCTGACGCAGGCCCTCTTCATGCAGGGTTCGCAGACCGCCGCGACGAGCTGCCTCTTCCAGCGTTGACGCATCGGCGTGACGCATCAACAAACTGCGCAGTTCTTCGTTCATGACCAGCAGTTCAGTGATCGCACTGCGTCCGCGGTAACCGCCGCCCGGCGCATCGGCGCGCGGCCGGTACAGGCGAATCGGGCGTTCGTCGGTAAAACGTTCGAGACCGTGCTCTGCGACCAGTTCCGGCGGTGCCTCGAAGGCCTCGCGCGTTTCCGGATCGAGGCGACGGACCAGACGCTGCGCCAGAATGCCGTTCACCGTCGAGGCGATCAGGTAACTTTCCACGCCCATGTCCAGAAGACGCGTGATACTCGCCGCCGCACTGTTGGTGTGCAGGGTCGACAGCACCAGGTGACCCGTCAGCGACGATTGAATGGCAATGCGACAGGTTTCCAGGTCGCGCATCTCACCAATCATGATGACGTCCGGGTCTTGACGCACGATGGAGCGCAAGGCGCCAGCGAAGTCCAGACCGATGGAGGGCTTGACCTGAATCTGGTTGATGCCTTCAAGCTGGTATTCCACCGGGTCCTCGACCGTGATGATCTTGCGCTCGGCGGTGTTGAGTCGCGACAGCGCCGTATATAGCGTGGTGGTCTTGCCGGAGCCGGTGGGGCCGGTGACCAGCAAAATGCCGTGGGGCCGCTCAAGCACATCGAGAAAATGATCCAGGCGTTCGCCGTCGAAACCCAGGCTGGGGAAATCGAAGTCAATGGTCTGACGATCCAGCAGACGCATAACCACCGATTCGCCAAAACTGGTCGGCACGGTTGAAACCCGCAAGTCCAGCTCCTTACCCTGGATGCGCAGCATGATCCGTCCGTCCTGGGGCAGACGGCGTTCGGCGATGTCCAGGCGGGCCATGATCTTGACGCGGGAAATCACCGCGGCCGACGAACTGGACGGCGGCGCTTCGGCTTCGTGCAGCACACCATCGATGCGATAACGCACTTTGAGCTGGCTTTCGAACGGTTCTATATGAATGTCGGAAGCGCGCTGCTCGACAGCGCGCTGCAGAATCAGGTTGACCAGACGAATGACCGGCGCTTCGGACGCCAGGTCCTTGAGGTGTTCGATGTCCTCCAGCGAGCCACCCTCGTCATCAAGGTTCTCGATCAGCGTACCCATGGCCGAGCGTCCCTGACCGTAGTAGCGCTCGATCAGAGTTTCCACTTCATTGCGCGGTCCGATCGCCAATTGCACCGACGCTTCACAGGCGTAGGCGATGGCCTGAAACGGGTACAACACGGCAGGGTTGGCGCTCAACACCTGCACACCCTCTTCACTCCATCCCACCGGCACCACTTGATAATGACGCATGAAGCGTTCGGTCAGTGGCGGCAACGGATCAAGAAGCGGCGGCAGTGCCTCCGCCATTAATAGAGGCGCCTGCAGCAGCGCGGCCCAGGCTCGCGCCAGTTCGAATTCCGACACCAGTCCAAGGCGCGTCAGCAAGCCGAGCAATCCGGTGCCTTCGGATTCCTGCTGCAAACGCTGTGCACGCTCCAGATCCTGCGGCTTGAGGCCGGCATTTTGCGTCAGCCAGGCACACACCTGCCCTGCGTCAGGAATCAGTATCTGGGTAGCATCAACGGGGAGTGGCTGCATGGGCGAGGACGTCTACTGCTCGGAGGGACAGGTTCACGGCCCTTACCCGCCTCGAAAGGTCAGGCAAGGGCCGTGGTCAGAAGCATCAAACGGTCAGTTTGACTGTTTCTGAGGCGTTGCGTTCTGTGGACGGCCACCTTTTGTGGTTTCGGTCTTCTGCGACTGCGCCTTCTGCGCCGCTTTCGCGTCGGTGGCCTGGGTCATAACGGTCGAATCGCTGGCACCCGACGTCGCATCGGCGTCGGTCGCTTCAGCAGCCAATACCGCACCGCTCAATGCCAGACCCGCAATAACACCTGCCGCCATACTGGACAACTTCATAACAATTACTCCTAGGGATAAAACAATAAGCCCACACTGAGGAGGGCCATAAGAAACACTAAAAAGAGAAAAACCAGAAAGCCACTACTTAAACTGATCGAGACAACCTGGCACGCCTGAAAAATCCTAAACCCATCGACCAGTAGGTTTAAGAAGAGTTCCTGATCTGTAACGAAAAAAGACCAAATTGAAGAAAAATACGCTTTTGTTTGACATTTATGCCCGGTTTTAGACTTAATTGTAACGCTTTACGAGTTCAAAGTGCCATCAAATAGTAGCCTTATGATCTCACTCCGCACAATAAAAAACATAATAAATAAAACCCGGAAACTTGTTTAAACACCCCACCTATCGCCTCCCGGACACGCGGGATAAATCGCGATAACGGGTCACTGTTACCTGAAGAAAAGATAACAGGCGAGCGCTCTATAAGCACTCGCCTGCGGGCAAACTTCTTAATTGCAAAGTCGTTGGAGAGCCGTATGAACAAACGAAAGATGATGGGTGCACATTCCGCACTGGCCTTGTTGGCGCTGGCTGTGTCGCAGGTACATGCTGCTGACGCGTCCACCCTGCAGGCACGTGAAGCTCGCGCCGAAAAAGCGGCGCAGAAGACGCTGGACAAAATGACTCAGGAAGAAAAGCTGGCCTACATCGGCGGCACCGGCGGCTGGGATGTGAAACCCCTCTCCAATTACGGCGTCCCGCAGATTCACGGTGCGGACGGCGGTGTCGGCGTGCGCTACACCAGCGAAGGCAACGCACAGGGCGTGGTCTATCCATCGGGCCCGAACCTGGCGGCTACCTGGAACCCGCGCCGCGCCATCGACCTTGGCCGTGCGCTGGGTTATGACACCGCAGTCGGCGGCTACCAGTTCGTCACCGGTCCGGGCGTAAACCTGTACCGCATGCCTTACGGCGGCCGTGCGTTCGAATACCTGTCCGGTGAAGACCCGTTCCTGGGTGCAAGCCTGGCGCCGGGCGTGATCAACGGCATCCAGTCCCGTGGTGTGTGGGCCAACGCCAAGCACTTCGCAGCCAACGATCAGGAAAGCAACCGCTTCAACCTTGACCAGATCATGAGCGAGCGCGTGCTGCGCGAGATGTCGCTGCCAGCGTTCGAATCCTCGTCGAAGAACGGCAACGTGGCGATGATGATGTGCGCCTTCCAGAAAGTGAACGGTGACTTCGCCTGCGAAAGCGACCATCTGATCCGCCAGATCTTGAAGAAGGAATGGGGCTACAAAGGCTTCGTGCAGAGCGACTACAACGCTGTCGTGCACGGCCTGAACGCCGCTCAGGCAGGCACTGACCTGGACATGATGGGCTTCCAGATGAACAGTAAGGTGCTCAAGCCTTATCTGGACAGTGGCGAGCTGAGCGCTGCGACCATCGACGACAAGGTCCGTCGCATCCTCAAGCAGATCTACCTGTACAAGTTCGACAGCAAGACCCCGTCGACCCTGCACAACATGAACAGCGCCACCAGCAACAAGGTCGCGCTGAACGCGGCCCGTGAAGGCATCGTACTGCTCAAGAACCAGAACGACCTGCTGCCGCTGGACAAGCAGAAAGCCAAGCGCATCGCCGTGGTCGGTAACCTGGCCAAATACTCGCCACCGACCGGTTTCGGCAGCGCCAACGTTATGGCCAGCCATTACGTCAGCGAGCTGAGCGGTCTGCAGCAGATGGCACCCAATGCCAAGGTCGAGTTCATCGACGGTCTGTCGCTCGACCCGAGCACCACGCCCTGGACCAGCACCGACCAGGCGGGCAATGAAACGCAAGGCATGAAGGTCGAGTACTTCAGCAACACCAACTGGTCGGGCGATGCCGCTGTGACCCGTACCGAGCAGCATGTCGACCTGGACTGGGCGAACGACAAGAACCTGCCGTTCGACAGCAACACCTCCGGCTCCGACCCTTACACCAGCAAAGGTTCGACCTCGGGCTCGCTCAACGGCGACACGTCTTCGACCTCGATTCGCTACACCGGCAAGATCACGCCGACCGAAAGCGGCGAACAGGTCTTCAAGGTGCGTGCCGACGGCGCTGTCCGCCTGTGGGTCAACGGCAAGTTGATCATCGACAATGGTGACGGCAAGCCACTGCCGGGCAACAGCATTCCGCCAACCATCCCGGAATTTGCCAAGATCAGTCTGCAAGCGGGTCAGTCCTACGACGTGAAGCTTGAGTACTCGCGCCGCGCGGGCTACCTGTCGACCATGGGCGGCCTGGTGGGCGTACAGATGAGCTGGGCGTCGCTGAACGCGCCGCAGGATCTGTCGGCCTACGACGCTGTCGTGGTTGCGGTCGGTAACAGCAATGAGTACGAAGGCGAAGGTTTCGACCACAGCTTCGACCTGCCTGAGTACCAGAGCCAACTGATCCAGAGCATCGCCAAAGTCAACCCGAACACCGTGGTGACCATGTTCGGCGGTACCGGTCTGAAGATGAGTGACTGGATCGATCAGGTTCCGGTCGCGCTGCACGCGTTCTACCCTGGGCAGAACGGTGGTCAGGCCCTGGCTGAAATCCTGTTCGGCAAGGTCAACCCGTCGGGCAAGCTGCCGATCAGTATCGAACGCAACATCGAAGACAACCCGATTTTCGAGACCTTCCCGAAATTCGACAACCAGAACTCGCTGGCCGAAATGAGCTACAAGGATGACCTGATGCTGGGTTATCGCGGCTACGAGAAGAAGGGTATCAAGCCGCTCTATCCGTTCGGCTATGGCCTGTCTTACACCACGTTCGGCTACAGCAACATCAGCGTGACGCCTGGCGTTGCGGTAGGTAATACGCCGATCAAGGTGTCGTTCGACCTGACCAACACCGGCAAGGTCGGCGGTTCGGAAGTGGCACAGTTGTATGTCGGTCAGCAGAACCCGAAAGTCGAGCGTCCGATCAAGGAACTCAAAGGCTACAAGAAGGTGTTCCTCAAGCCGGGTGAAAGCAAGCGTGTGACCATCGAGCTCAATGATCGCTCGCTGGCCTACTTCGACACCAAGAGCAATCAGTGGGTGGTCGATGCCGACACCTTCAACCTGTCACTCGGTGCCTCGTCGCAGGACATTCGCCTGAACGCCAAGCTGGTCAACTCGTTCCGCCAGGAACTGTCGACCACCACCAGCAACCCGCTGCCACGTTCGGCGCTGAACTCGGTGAATGTCGAGAAGCCACCGGTCAAGACCGGCGGCGTGTTCGATCAGACTGTCGAGTAAGCGCTTGACGCAGTGACTGATTGAATGACGGACAGAACAAGGCTCAAGGACGAGCCCTTACCGCTGCATCGACCTGCGCAATGTAGGCATCGAAGCTCTCGACCAGATCCACCCGGTCGGGAAAGCGCAGCCACTGGATCTGCAGTCCGTCCATCATCGACAGTATCTGCTGAATCAGAATATCCAGATCCACATCAGCCCTCACCTCCCCGCGCTCGACCAGCTCCGAAAACTGCGTCAGCAAGTGCGCGTGTATCCGCTCGTAACGCGTCTGAAACCACTCGTAGGCAGGCTGGTTGTCCAACAGACTTTCGGCATTGAGGATCGAAAACGCCCGCACCACGCCCGGCGCAGTCGAGTTGGAACGATTGATCGCCCGCAGGCCGCCAAGCAGGCCGGTCAGGGTATTATCGGTCCGGACTTCAGCGGCAATTCGCCGATTGACCTCGTCCCGCCGCTCCAGAACCCCCATCAACAGCGAGATCTTGCTGGGAAAATGATGCAGCAGACCTGCGACGGAAATGCCCACGATGGCCGCTACTTTGGCCACCGAAGCACCGGTATAGCCTTCCAGGGAGAACACCTGCAAAGCCGCATCGAGCAACTCCTCGCGACGCTTTTCGCCTTTCGGCGCACGTCGTTGCCGGGTCGCAACCGTAGCGGTTTCCCTGGGTTCAAGCTGTGTCATATAAAGTTCCTTTTTAAGCAGTTGAGCCAACCCTACCCATTCGAACCCGAAGTGGCAACGGCAATGACTGCCCGGTCATATTAAGATCGTTTTACCTTATCCCTGACATCTGCCGGATCACGTCACCGCAAAGGGCTTCGCCTGGCAGTGGCGCTGCAGTATGACCGCCATCACCAGAAACACACCGCTTATCCCCAGCGAAAGCCACAACAACCCGCGATCACCCTCGACCTCCTGCACCCAGGCATAGAACCAGGGCGCGACCGCCGACATCACGAACCCGGGTGCCAGCAGCCGGCCTTGCAGGCGCGCATAGTGACGGTGCGCGAATAGCTCGAACGGCAGACTGGCCCGCAGCAGCGTACCCAGGCCGTTCATGGCCCCATAAGCGAAGACGAACAGACAAGCCAGCATGGCCAGCCCCTGACTGTGCAATGCCGTCACGAAACACAGCACCATGCCGACCGCCACCCAGACGTTCAAACGCAAGGCAGACAGATGCTGCCCCATGAGTCGACTCGCCAGCCGTGCGCAAGTCTGACCGATCCCCCACAATGCGACCCATGCCACGGGTACGCCCATACTCGCCAGCAGCGCGGGCAAATGCGCCGAGAGACCGGCCGACAGGAAGCCGATCAGCATCATGCACAGCGCATAACCCGCCTGGCGCAGCCAGCCTGCCGCAGGATCGGCTTCCTTCCTGGCTTCGAGGGCCAATGCCTCTGTCTTGGCGCCCTCCGGCAAACCACTCATCAGCAAGCCGCCCAGCAATGCGAAACAGCCATACAGCGCCACCGCGCTGCGCCAGCCAACTGCGTCGAGCAAGGCGTGCCCCAGTGGCCAGAACACCGCTGAAGCCAGTCCGCCAAGCAACGTGATCTGCACCATCAGCGGCCGAGAACGCGTACCGATGAGCCCGGCCAGGGATGCGAACAAGGCATCGTACAGCGACAGGCGCATACCGATGCCCAACAGTGCCCAACCGAAAAACCAGCCTGGCGCACTGCCACACATCGCCAGCACGCAGCAACCCGCGGCCGCCATTGCGCTGCCCAGTTGCAGCACCTGACGCGGGCCCAATCGCTGAATCAGCCCGGCAACGGCAGGCGAAACCAGGCCCATGATCAGCAGGGCGACCGACAGACCGGAAAACACCCGCTGCCCGCTCCAGCCCAGATCCTCGGCGATGGCCTTGCCGAACGCGCCTGGCAGGTAAAAGGTCGTGCCCCAGAGAATCAGCTGTGCGCCTCCCAGCCTGAGAACGGCAAACCGAGGCAGATCAGCGCTTTTCATCTGCGCTCAGACCGAGCGTTCGGCTGGCGCTGTCGAGGCCCCGTCACCCAGCGCCCGCTGCATCAACACCGTATCGACCCAACGGCCATGCTTGAAGCCGACCGATTCGAACACGCCGACCCGATGAAAACCCTGGCGTTCGTGCAGGCGCAGCGACGCGGCATTTTCACTGTTGCCGATGACCGCGATCATCTGCCGCCAGCCGCCCTGCTCGCAATGCGCGACAAGATCGCCCAGCAATGCCCGTCCAATGCCCATGCCACCCAGGCCATCGCGCACATAGACCGAGTCTTCGACAGTGAAACGGTAGCCCGGACGGGGTCGGTAAGGCGTGACGTAGCCATAGCCCAGCACTTCACCCGAGCGCTCGGCGACGCGATACGGCAGGCCGTTTTTCAGAACCAGCGCCCGACGGCGCAGCAGTTCTTCCAGGCTGGGCGGCTCCAGTTCAAAACTGGAAATACCGTGCAGCACGTGCTCGGCGTAGATCGCATGAATGGCGGGCATGTCATCGTCGCGGGCGTCACGCAGAACAAAGGTTGGGGTCATGGCAAAACTCGTGAGCGGGTGGCTGAGAATGACTGTCATGATGCGGCCAGCTAATCCATTAAAAAAGCTATGATTAATCATCCACAGCATAAGAAATACTTTGCCATGCGCCGATTGAACCTCACTCATCTGCACACCTATTCGCTGGTCATCGCCCATGGCAGTTTTTCGGCGGCGGCCGAGCGGCTGCATCTGACGCAACCAGCGGTCAGCCTGCAAGTCAGACTGCTTGAAGAGCACCTGAACCTGCGTCTGATCGAACGTGTGGGCAAGCGTCTCAAGCCCACCTCGGCAGGCGAAACCCTGCTGGAGCACATCTTGCGCATCGATGCGGTGATCGAGGACGCATTGCTGGAACTGTCCAGCCATGCCCACGGGATTGCCGGGCAGATCTCCATCGGTACTGGCGCGACGGCCTGTATTCATTTGCTGCCACCGCTGCTGCAAACCTTGCGTCGCCGCTTCGCGCAACTGGACGTACGGGTGAGCACCGGCAACACCGACGTCATGATCAAAGCAGTCGAGGAAAATCGTCTGGACCTGGCCCTGGTCACCTTGCCCGCCTCCGGCCGCAGTCTGGACGTGACGCCGCTGCTCGACGATGAGTTCGTGGCGATTTTTTCCGACAGTGCCCCATCGATACCTGCCCGATTGACCGCCGAGCAATTGAGCGAGTTGCCGCTGGTGGTGTTCGAGGCCGGAAGCAGTACCCGACTGTTGATCAGCGAGTGGTACCTGCAGGCCGGGATCCGGGTAAAACCGGTGATGGAACTGGGCAGCATCGAAGCAATCAAGGAAATGGTCGCCGCCGGGCTGGGCTACAGCATCGTGCCGCGCATGTCAGTGGCCGCGGTCCACCATCGACGCGGTTTGCAGGTTCACGCCTTGACACCGGCGCTGAGCCGCACGCTGGGCATCGTTCTGCGTCAGGACAAGCCGGTCAGCAAAGCACTTCGTCAGGTGCTCGACGCATTACAGACGCTGAAAGGGTCATAAAGACGGCTCATTATTCTTGTTCGGGAACGCGCATGCTCTATAAAGAGCCGCTTCGCGGCACCTGTAGGCCCCGCACAACCGGTAGGCAACCGCCGCCCGGCAGTTGCGTCAGTGGCGAGCCAGGTTGTACGATGACTGCCAACTTGATCAACAGATAACCCGCTGGCCTGCTCACAAACGCCAGCACACTGCGAATACCGTAAAGCGACTCGGCAACCCATAAGGAGCGCACGGCCCGGATATTTCGACGCCCGCCTCCCCCCTTCAAAACAACAGGAGATACCGATGCCTAACATTCTCGGCCAGAACTTTATCGCTGGCGGCCGCAGCGCTCTGGGCCAAAGCCTGCAAAAAAGCCTGGATGCCACCACGGGCGAAGAACTGCCTTACAGCTTTCATCAGGCCACCGATGGCGAAATCGACGCCGCGGCCCTCGCTGCCAAAAGCGCCTTCCCTGAATACCGCCAACTGAGCCCGGCCCGTCGCGCCGAATTCCTCGACGCCATCGCCGATGAACTCGACCAGTTGGGTGACGATTTCGTCGCCATCGTTTGTCAGGAAACCGCCCTGCCGCAAATGCGCATTCAGGGGGAGCGCGGTCGTACCAGCGGCCAGATGCGTCTGTTCGCCAAAGTGCTGCGTCGCGGCGATTTCGTCGGTGCGCGTATCGACCTGGCTCTGCCGGACCGCAAACCATTGCCGCGCGTGGACCTGCGTCAATACCGCATTGGCGTCGGCCCGGTCGCCGTGTTCGGCGCCAGCAACTTCCCATTGGCATTCTCCACCGCCGGTGGCGACACCGCTGCTGCACTGGCCGCAGGCTGCCCGGTGGTGTTCAAGGCGCACAGTGGCCACATGGCAACTGCCGATCTGGTCGCCAGCGCAATCATCCGCGCTGCTGAACGTACCGGCATGCCAAAAGGCGTGTTCAACATGATCTTCGGCAACGGCGTGGGCGAAGGCCTGGTCAAGCATCCGGCCATTCAGGCCGTCGGCTTCACCGGTTCGCTGAACGGCGGCAATGCCCTGTGCAAAATGGCCGCAGAACGGCCACAGCCAATCCCGGTGTTCGCCGAAATGTCCAGCATTAACCCGGTGGTTCTGCTGCCAGGCGCGTTGACCGCACGTGGCGAAACCGTGGCCAAGGAGCTGGCCGCATCGGTCGTCATGGGTGCCGGTCAGTTCTGCACCAACCCGGGCGTGGTCATCGGCCTGCGCTCCCCGGCGTTCTCCTCGTTCCTTGAGCAACTGACCGAGCAGATGGGCAGCCAGGCGCCACAGACCATGCTCAACGCGGGCGGTCTGCGCAGCTACAGCAAAGGCGTCGAGCACCTGCTGTCGCACCCGGGTGTCACTCACCTGGCCGGCAAGCCGCAGGAAGGTAAACAGGCTCAGGCGCAGTTGTTCAAGGCTGACGTCAGCCTGCTGCTCAATGGCGACCAACTGTTGCAGGAAGAAGTCTTCGGCCCGACCACACTGGTCATCGAAGTCGCTGACGACGCGCAATTGAAGGAAGCGCTGCTCGCGCTGCGTGGTCAGCTGACCGCTACCCTGATCGGCGAACCTGCCGACCTGAGCCAATACAGCTGGCTGCAACCGCTGCTGGAAGAAAAGGTCGGTCGCATTCTGGTCAACGGTTACCCGACCGGCGTCGAAGTCTGCGAAGCCATGGTCCACGGCGGCCCGTACCCGGCGACTTCGGACGCACGCGGCACCTCGGTGGGCACCCTGGCCATCGACCGTTTCCTGCGCCCTGTCTGCTATCAGAACCAGGCCGACAACCTGTTGCCGCCTGCGCTGCAAAACGCCAACCCGCTGGGCCTGCGTCGCCTGGTCAATGGCGAGTGGAGCGATCAGCCGATCGTCTGATGGTTGAACGTGTTGGATAAGAACGGCGCGCCCAGTCAAAGGACGCGCCGTTTTTTTATGCGCTTCGTGCTCGTGCTGCCAATCGCAACGCAGTTGCGAAAACACTGAAAAATATTTCCGTTTTGTGAGTGCAGTCGCGTTGGACAGCGCTGTTTTTTCAGCTAACGGCAGCACCAACGAGGTGCGCGACGGCCGCTGTTCATAAAATAACCACACCGCTACACACCACGTCGCACAAGGGTTTCAAAAAGTTACCCACAGACATACCCACGATTTCCGTGGACAACTTCTGACAAATTTCGAACCTCAAAACCGGCAATGAGTGCAAGCCAAAAATCTTCCATCTTGCCCCTGCAAATCCGGGCCGAAATATGCATGCCCGGCCCGCTCATTTCATTGGATGACACTGGCGGTTGATTCCGGATTCACTTTGCCTTGAGATAGGCGTTTTGCCGGGGCGTGTGCAAATGGAGCAACATTGTGAAGTGGCGGTTATCGGCCTTGGCGCGATGGGTGCGGCGACGCTGTATCAATTGGCCAGAGAAGGCGTGGACGTGCTGGGTGTCGATCGCCACGCCCCGCCCCACACGCAGGGCTCCAGCCATGGCGACACGCGCATCACGCGGCTGTCCGTCGGTGAAGGTCCGCAATACCTGCCGCTGGTTCGCGACTCGCATCGCATCTGGCGCGAACTGGAAGCACTGTCCGGCGAGTCGCTGTTCGAACAATGCGGCGTGCTGGTGATGACCTCCAGCCCGGATTACAGCCCTGAAGACAGCGACGATTTCACCCACACGACCATCGCGCTGGCCCGTGCGTATGGCGTGCGGCATGAGGTGCTGACCGCCAATACCATTCGCGAGCGGTTCGCGCAGTTCAGCCCGGTGCTCGATACTGCCATTGGTTACTTTGAGCCGGAAGGCGGATTTGTAAGGCCCGAGCGCTGCATAGCCACACAGCTCGATCTGGCAAGAAAACTGGGCGCGCGGATACGCACCAACGAGACCGTGACTGACTTGCAGGCTCATGGCGAACAAGTGCGGATCACCACCGACGATGGCTCGATCATCGCCAACAAAGTCATTGTCAGTGCAGGCATGTGGTCAGCCGATCTGCTGGGCGAACCCTTCAGCGACTTGCTGCGAGTCTGTCGTCAGAAGCTGTTCTGGTTCGAGTTGGACGAAGACGCCAGGTTTGCGTCGGTTTCGCCCACCTTCATCCTGAGCCACGGGCCGGGTGAGGAAGACGTCAATTACGGTTTCCCACCGTTGCCCGGCGAAGGCAGCATGAAGATCGCCACCGAGCAATATCGACAAGCGTCGCTGGCCAATGAGCTGGATCGGACGATCAGCACTCAGGAAGCGCAAGAGATGTTTCAAACTCAAGTGCGTGGCCGGATCGCAGGCCTCAGAGCCAATGTCGTCAAGTCATCGGTCTGCGCCTATACCGTGACTCCGGATTACCATTTCATCATCGACGACCATCCACGCCTGAAAAACGTGACGGTCGTCTCGGCCTGTTCGGGGCACGGCTTCAAACACTCGGCCGGGTTGGGCCTGGCATTGGCGCAACGCTGCCTGCATGGCAAAAGCGACGTGGACCTGTCGGCATTTTCGCTAAAGCGCTTTGCCGAGCAGCTGTGACCAGACCCAGGACCTATGTTCGCCGCCCGAGACTGCCCGTCCATCAACGCGCTTTTACAAATGCATCGTCGACACGGGCAAGGTCGGTGTCACGCAAGGTGCCCGCGTGATAGTGCAGCTTGATCCAGGCCATCAGGTAGTCGTAGCGCGCCTTCGCCAGGTCGCGGCGCGTGCTGTAAAGCTGCTGTTCGGCATTGAGGGCATCGAGATTGATGCGCTCACCGCCCAGAATGCTCTGACGTGTCGACTCGACCAGTGCCTGCGCGGACACCAGCGCTTTCTGATAAGCGCGCAGCTTGCCCAGACCTGAGGCACAGGCATTGAACTGACGTCGCAACTCGATCAGGGTTTCCCGAGTCTTGCCTTCCAGTTCGTACTCGGCCTGCTCTCTGACGCTGTTGGCCTGGCGAACCGAGGCGCTGGTGCCGCCGCCGGCATACAACGGCAGGCTAAGCTCGATACCCACGGTATTGGTGTCGTAGCGCTGGTTGTAGGTGTTACCGCTATCGGACTCGTTCTGCCGGATACTCGCGTACGCATTGACCCTGGGCAGGTGGCCAGCACGATTGCGCTCCACCTCGTAACGCGCCACTTCCAGCGCCTGGCGCTGAGAGGCGAGCACAGGGCTGTTGGCCATGGCCAGCGCGTGCCACTCGGTAAAACTCGACGGCTCCAGAACCATGGCCTGGAAGCCGTCTCTCAGCGGTTCAAGCTGCTCAATGGCGACGGTAGGCTCACTGAGCAACGCACCGAGCTCGCGCAACGCGACATCCTGTTCGTCGCGGGCTTCGATTTGCTCGGCAATGGCCAGTTCGTTGCGTGATTCGGCTTCGAGAATGTCGGTGCGGGTGCCCTCGCCTTGCCAGAACATCTGTCGGTTCTGCTCGAACTGCCGCTCGAAGGCCTGCTGTTTGGCCTGGGCAATATTGATCTGGTCCTGGGCGAACAACGCTTGCGTATACGCCGTCAGGACCCGAACCAGCAACTCCTGACTTTTGCTGCGAAAGGTTTCGTCGGCGAACAAGGCCTGGGCAACGCCCTTGCGATAGCTGGCGTAGGCTTCGTAATCCAGCAAGGGTTGCTGAATCACCAGACTGGAACCGAAGCTGTTGTAATGACGGTGATCGGTGGTGTCTTCACGCCCGCCCTTCAACGTGGCCTTTGAATCGTTGCGGCCTTTGTTGTAGTTGTACGAGACCTTCGGCAACAGACCTGCACGGCCGATGGCGCGATTCTCCAGCCCCGCGTCACGCTCCTTGAGCGCCCCGAGGAACACCGGATCGTTGCGCAGCGCCTGTTCATAGACCTGAAACGGTCCCATGGCATGGCTGGCGGAAGACGCACAGAGCAACAGGGCTGCCAGCGCGACAGCCTTTGGGGTTAACTGGATCATCCTATTCCTCGGTCAACGCGGAGCCGGCACGATCCAGCAAAGGTTTGAACAGATAATTGAGCAGCGAGCGCTCACCGGTGCGAACGAACATTTCTGCGGGCATGCCCGGCTTGATCACCAGACCGTTGAGCCTCTCCATGACCGCATCGCTTACCGAGGTACGCAACACGTAATAAGGCTGGCCGGTTTTTTCGTCTTCCATCTGGTCGGCCGAGATCAGGCTCACTTCGCCGCTGACCCGTGGCGTACGGCTTTGATTGAACGCCGTGAACAAAATATCCACGGGCAGATGACTGCCGACCTTGTCGATCAGGTTGACCGGCAGACGCCCTTCAACTTCCAGCCGAGTGCCCTGCGGGACGACCTCCAGCAGCGTTTGCCCGGCGCGCACCACCGCCCCTTCAGTGTGGACGCCAAGGTTCACCGCAATCCCGTCGGCAGGCGCAAGAATTTCGCTGTGTTGCAGGCTGAAGCCGGCCGACGCCAGTTGTTGCTCCAGGGTCAGGGTTTTTACCTGCGCATCGGCCCACTGGGTGCGCACCTCTTTCTGGTATTCCTCGCGCTGCTGCTGCAAACGCAGGCGTGATTCGATGATGCCCTGCTCAATCCGCCCGGTTTCTCCCGCGTTCTGCGCCAGTTCCTGCTGGACCTGGGACAACTGACGCTCGTATTCGAGGAGGCGGTTGCGCGGAATGAATCCATTCTGGGCCAGCGGCTGGAGGTTGCTCAGTTGCTGGCGCAGCGAATCTGCCTGCGCCAGGAGATCGGAGCGCGCCCGGCGCGTGCCGGCCAATTGCGCACCGGCACCTTCGATACTGGCCTGCAGGCCGGCCTGTTCACGGGCCAGCGCCTGACGACGGCTGCTGAACAACTGCCGCTGCCCTTCAAGCACCATGGCCAGCCGAGGATCGGGATTCTGCCCATGCCCGGCGGCGATCAGTTCGGCAGGAAATTTCACTTCATTCAGGTTGTCGCGCTCGCTCTGCCAACGGGCCAGACTCGCCCACGCCATGCGGTACTGGGCGCGCAGTGACTGTACATCGGCCTCAACCTGAGTCTGATCGAGGCGGAACAGCGGCTCACCTTCTTTGACCGCCTGGCCTTCACTGACCAGAATCTTGCTAACCACCCCGCCGTCCAGCGACTGCACGGCCTTGCGCTTGCCCGACACCACCACCGTGCCCTGCACGGCAATACCCTGATCCAGCGGTGCCAGGCTTGCCCACAGAAAAAAACTGCCCGCGCCTACCAGTGTCAGCACCCAACCGGCACGCGTAAAAAACTGCACGCCACGCGCCTTGCCCGGAACGGCGTAATCCTTATCGAGTGGGCTGCTCATACTTCTGACTGCCTGTTCTGGGTGCCGTACTGACGGCTCATGGAAAGCCCGACCGCCGAACGCGGTTGCGGTTGCGGTTGCGGTTGCGGTTGCGGTTGCACGGAGGGTTGCGTCTGGGAAGACTGGCCGGACAAGGCTTGCAGCACCTGGGCGGTAGGTCCGAACGCCTGCATGCGCCCCTCGCTCAGCACCAGCAACTGATCGGTCTGAGACAGCGACGGCGTCCGGTGCGTGACCAGCACTACCGTGCAACCACGCGCCTTGAGTTCGCCAATCGCGCGGGTCAGCGCGGCTTCGCCCGCCGTGTCCAGATTGGAGTTGGGCTCGTCGAGCACCACCAGTTTCGGTTCACCATAGAGGGCTCGCGCCAGCGCAACCCGTTGCTTCTGGCCACCGGAAAGGCCGCTGCCGTCGTCACCCAGTCGCGTGTCGTAACCTTGCGGCAGGCGCAGGATCAGTTCGTGCACGCCCGCCAGCTGTGCCGCAGTGACCACCGCGCCTGCATCGCCGTCACGAAAACGCGCAATGTTCTGCGCCACGGTGCCGCCGAACAACTCAATGTCCTGCGGCAGATAACCGATGTGGATACCCAGCGCTTCGCGGTCCAGCCGGTGCATGTCCGCACCGTCAAGACGGACTTTGCCGCCCAGCACGGGCCAGATACCGATCAACACCCGCGCAAGGGTCGATTTGCCGGAACCCGATGCACCCAGCACGCCGAGCACTTCTCCTGCCTTCAGTTGAAAGCTGACCTGATGCAATGTGGGCACGCCCGCGCCCGGCGGCGCAGCGCTGACCTGCTCAAGGCCGACTTGCCCACGCGGCGTTGGTAACGCCATGCGCTCTGCAGGTTCGGCGTAAGTCTTGAGCAATTGATCGAGACGTCCATAGGCCAGACGCGCCGAACTCCACTGTTTCCACACGGCAATCAACTGGTCGATGGGACTCAATACCCGGCCCATCAGGATCGAACCCGCGATCATCATGCCTGCGGTCATTTCACCACGAATGACCAGCAGCGCGCCCAGCCCGAGCACCAGCGATTGCAGGCACAGGCGCAGCGCCTTACTGATCGAACTGATCACTGCGCCCGTGTCACTGGCGTCGTTTTGCCGGGCCAGAAAACGCCCGTGCACGTCAAACCAGCGCCGACGCAGTGCATCGAGCATGCCCATCGCCTGAATGGCCTCGGCCTGCTGTAAATGACGAGTCGCCAGTTGTGAGGACTGTTGTGAAAAACCGCTGGCCTCGCCCAACGGCTTGCGAGTCAGCCATTCGTTCAGACAGGCCAGCAGCACCAGCAGCGCAGCGCCTGCCGTAGCCAGCAGTCCCAACCACGGATTGAACAGGAAGATCACCGCCAGGTAGATCGGGAACCAGGGCGCATCGAAAAACGCAAACAAGGCTGGCCCGGTGAGAAACTGGCGGATGAACGTCAGGTCACCCAGGGCCTGACCCGCCTGCCGTTGCCCGGCATGCAGGTTGCTCTCGAAAGCGGCCTGATAGACGCGCAGGTTGAAACGTCGCTCAAGTTCACTGCCGATCCGAATCACCACGAAACTGCGAATCATCTCCAGCAGGCCAATGAAGGCAAAAAAGCCAACGACCATTAGCGTGAGCATCACCAGCGTGGTCTGGTTTTGCGAGGTGAGTACACGGTCATAAACCTGCAGCATGTAAATGGATGGGGCCAGCATCAACACGTTGATCAGGGCGGTGAAACAACCAACGCTGATCAGCGCGCGCTTATAGTGCGCCAGGGCTTTATACAAAGGGGGGTGGGCACCCAAAGGCAACGCACTCATGGTTCTTCCTTGAAGGCAGCATCTGCCGCCGGGTGACATCCGTGGGGATTCAATGTGTTACGAAGGGGGATACGACGCGACAATTACTCAGCGACGCGCTCCAGATTCAGCAGTTCGCCACCGGGCAGACGTGCCTGATAATGCTGGCTTCCAAGATGATTGAAATGAACCAGGCCAGAGCCTTCCTTGCCGGTGAACGCCAGGCCATCGGGCGTTGGAAACCATCCCGTGGGCGTTTCATTCAGCCAGCGTGCCGCGCAAGCCGGATCGCCTCCCAACTGCGGGTTGTCGGTGCTGAGGTGCAACTCGCACGCTTCGCCAGGTTGGGCCTGCATGAACAGTCGCCATTTTCCGCTCAGCTCTGCGGGGCTGGGTAACTTCAAACTTGTGGCCATACCGACTCCAGAAATCCCCGTCGACAGCACCAGCGCTGCCGTTATGTTTCGAAAAAAATGATAGGTGTTCATCGTGGGTGCGTTCCGGAACATGGACGGCTCAGACTGAGCCGTCCATGAGTGCTACGGGTTAAACCACGATATCCGTGGCGAGTGCCTGGCCAACGGTACCCACCAGGAAGTCAGCCACGCCTTGACCGGTGAAGTCGATGGCAAGGCTGCCCAGGTTGGTGCTCTGGCTATAGTTCAGGATCGCTTCGCCGGCATGACCGCTGAAGGCGTTGACGAACTGCAGCGAAGTCAGCGCCGAGATGGCCGACACGTCGATCTTGTCCTGACCTTTGGTAAAGTCACGGATCGTGTCTTGGGCTGCACGGTTGGAGTCGGAGCTGGCACCGAACACGAAAATGTCCGCACCCGCGCCGCCGGTCAGCGAGTCGGCACCGCCGCCACCGTAGATGATGTCGTTGCCGGCACCGCCTTTCAGGTCGTTGGCCGCAGCATTACCTACCAGCAGATCGTTGCCCGAACCACCGATGGCGTTTTCCACCAGCACGCCTTTGGCAATGGAAACGTTACCCACCATGCCACCCACGTCCGAGAACGAAGCCTCGTTGAGGTTGATTTTCTGGTTCTGGGTAAAGCCGGAGAAATCCAGCGTGTCCTTGCCACCACCGTCCCACACCGCGAACACCACCTTGGACGCGGCGGACGTTGCGCTGTAGAAATCACGCCCTGCGGTGGAGTTGAAACCGTACACCGTGTCACCGGCGCGGGTGCTCATGTTCGCACCGTAGAGTTGCTGTATGGCAGCAATGTCATCCACCAGCGGTGCCGATGAATAAACCGGCGTGCCACCTTTGACGAAGTTCTGGTCGGTATTGGACTCACTCCAGTAACTCATGACGCTGTAACCACGCGTGTCTTCCGCGTAGCTGACATCGTTGTAAGTCGGGTTGCCTTCGCCGGCGTTGTAATCGCCAGGGTGAGACAGGCCCAGGGAGTGGCCGATTTCATGGGTCAGAGTCTGACGGCCGTAGTTGCCGTTGTCAGGGGTCAGGTTGACGGTGTACGAGTTGTTGGTCAGGTACCAGGATTGACCGTCATAACGGCTGTTGCCGCTTGGGAGGTAGGCAAATGCCGCACCGCCACTGCTGCCGTCGCTGTAGTTGCCGAAGGTCATGTGCCCGTCGCCGCCGGACGCCGCCTGCGTGAAAGTAACCTTGGCGACGTCTGCCCAGGATTGCATCGACAGCACAGCTTGAGCTTTCTGCTGTGTGTTGAAGGCGCTGAACGTTCCCAGTGAGGTGTCGAACCCGGAAGGTCGGGCTGTCAGGAACGTATAGGTGAGATTGATGGTGCCGTTGCCGTCGCGATCAGCCCATGCAGCGTTGTCGCGCAGGATGTAATCAGCGGCTTGATCGACCGAATACGAAGGTTTGCCATTGATCGTGAGGTTGCCACCGCGATCGTAAGTATGGATGAACGTATCGATCTGGTTGAACGCTGTGCTTCCGGTCGCAGCCAGTTGAATGGCTGAGAGCGCGGCATTTTCTTTCACTTTCGACATGTCACTTCCTTGTCTACAAATGGAACAGCTTGGTGCGACAGCCTCCCTCGGTTAGCGAGAGAGTCCTGTCACTCGCCTTTGAAGCGTAAGCAAACTGACACATTTGGAAATCCTGTGTCTATGCCTCGACGACGAAGAAAATCGGGCAAAGCAGGAAAATGCCTACAGGCATTGGGGAATAACCTGATAATTATTTTAGTGATACCTCACTGCGTCATAAGCGCCTGAATGGCTTGTAACAATCCTGATAAGTATGACCGATCAGTCATGGTTTTTATGACTGTTCAGTCAGCTATTTTTGAGAGAGGTAGTACGTTGATTTGCGATCAGCCTGGCGGGGTGGGCGGGAGACTGTCAGGTGCGGCGATCTGGCCTCTTACCTCACCAATACGCAAACGCCCCGACAAGTCGGGGCGTTTGTTTAACACGTTGCACACCTGATGTTCATTTGATGTTCAGTCAGGGGTGAAGCGTTATCAGTCATCGCGGCTCATGATGCCGAAGATCTGCAACAGGCTGATGAACAGGTTGTAGATCGAAACGTACAGGCTGACGGTTGCCATGATGTAGTTACGCTCGCCACCGTGAATGATCGCGCTGGTCTGAAACAGGATGCAGACCGACGAGAACAGCACGAAACCTGCGCTGATCGCCAGTTGCAGTCCGCTGATCTGGAAGAACAGGCTCGCCAGAACCGCAGCCAGCAGGACGAAGAAACCGGCGGTGATGAAACCACCCAGGAAGCTCATGTCCTTGCGAGTGATCAGTACGTACGCCGACAGACCACCAAACACCAGTGCCGTCATCGCGAATGCGGAGCTGACAACCTCGGCACCGCCCGCCATACCCAGATAACGGTTGAGGATCGGGCCCAGCAGGAATCCCATGAAACCTGTCAGGGCGAATGTGGAGACCAGACCCCAGACCGAGTCACGCAGCTTGTTGGTCAGGAAGAACAGGCCGTAGAAACCGATCAGCACCACGAAGATATTCGGGTAACCGACCCGCATCTGTTGCGCCACGAACGCCATGACACCGCTGAACGCGAGGGTCAGGGCCAGAAGACCATACGTATTGCGCAGGACACGACTAACCTCTAGCTGGTCGGCCTGCATGCCGGTTTTAAGGGCGTAATCCTGTTCGCGCATCGCGAAACTCCTTACTGTTGAAATGTTGAGTTGCAAAGATCATAACAGAGGCGCTGCAACTGGCTAGTCAGAGAGTTTGACAGCTTGTTTCATTACGGTATTATGGCGCCCGCAACGAAGTGGAGGTATGGCCGAGTGGTTTAAGGCAGCAGTCTTGAAAACTGCCGACTGTAACAGGTCCTAGAGTTCGAATCTCTATGCCTCCGCCATATTCAGTAGCGCAAAGCCCTGATCCTTCAGGGCTTTGTCGTTTCTGGGGTTTGGCAGCCATGCGGCTTGGCAGACCCGGCCACAGCAGCGCATCCGCGGGTCCCGCGCTGAATGGCTGCCCTCTTTACGTCATCCCGCAGCGTGCAAACTCACACCCCCGCCCCCGAATTCTTTATCATTGCGCATGTTTTGCCGGCAGAGCCAACCATGAAATTCGCCATATCCCTTTTCTCCGCAGGCCATGCGCCCTCTTCCCGGCGTGCGCTGCTGTTTGCCAAGGCGGTGCTCGCGGGCGGACATGAGATCGTGCGGCTGTTCTTCTATCAGGACGGCGTACACAGTGCTTCGGCCAACGCGGTGACGCCTCAGGACGAACAGGACCTACCCGGTCAGTGGCGCGAATTCATCGTCGAGCATCAGCTTGACGGTGTGGTATGCATCGCTGCCGCCTTGCGCCGCGGGGTACTGAATCAGGAAGAAGCCGAGCGCTATCAACGCCCTTCGGCCAACCTGCTGCAACCGTGGGAACTATCAGGTCTGGGACAACTGCACGATGGTGTGCAATCGGCAGACCGCCTGATCTGTTTCGGGGGACCGTGAAATGCCCAAGTCACTTTTGATCGTCAGCCGCCAGTCACCCTGGTCCGGGCCCGGAGCCCGCGAAGCGCTGGACATCGTGCTGGCGGGCGGCGCATTCGACCTGCCCATCGGCCTGTTGTTTCTCGACGACGGCGTGCTGCAACTGCTGCCGCAGCAGACTGCAGCCGCTCTGCAGCAAAAAGACCTGACCGCCAACCTCAAGGCCCTTCCGATGTTCGGCGTCGAGGACATTTATGCCTGCGCGCGAAGCCTTACTGAACGCGGCGTGCCGAACACTGACCTGGCTGAAGATATCCGGGTACTGTCGGGCAAGGGTGAACTCTCGGCACTCTTCGAACGCTACGACCAGGTGATTACGATCTGATGAGCACTCTGCACGTTCTTTCCCATTCACCTTTCACCGACACCCGGCTTGACAGTTGCCTGCGTCTGCTCGGCCCCCAAGATGGCGTTCTGCTGTGCGGCGACGCCACGTATGCGCTGCTGCCTGACAGCGCGCCCTTGCAGAAACTGCGCGAGGCCGGATTGCAGTCGCTGTTCGTGCTTGAAGAAGATGTCCAGGCGCGCAACCTTAAGCCATCGAGCGGGATCGTCAATGTGGATTACGCAGGCTTCGTCGAGTTGTCGATACGCTTTGACAAAGTGAACACCTGGTTATGAAACAATTGATCGTGGGCGAACGCACACTGGATCTGGACAAGGATGGTTTTCTCAAGGACCTGAATGACTGGTCCATGGATGTGGCCCGTGCACTGGCCGCCGAAGAAGGTCTGAGCCTGACGGCCGAGCATGTCGAGATTCTGGAGGTGCTACGTAAGTTCTATGCCGAGTTTCAGCTGTCGCCTGCGACCCGCCCGCTGATCAAATACACCGCGCTGAAACTGGGTGTCGAAAAAGGCAACAGCCTGCACCTGAATCGCCTGTTCAACGGCACCCCCGCCAAACTTGCCGCCAAGCTGGCGGGCCTGCCCAAGCCGACCAATTGCATATGAACGATTACGCCCCCCTTGTCACCGAAACACCAGCAGAACACCCCTTCGCCCAGTTCGTTCGCATTCTGGGCAAAGGCAAGCGCGGTGCGCGCAACCTGACGCGTGAAGAGGCTCGTGAAGCGATGGGCATGCTGCTCGACGAAAAGGTCGAGGATACCCAGCTTGGCGCCTTCCTGATGCTACTGCGGCATAAGGAAGAAAGCCCGGAAGAGCTCGCAGGCTTCACCGAGGCGGTGCGTAAACGCCTGAACGCTCCGCCGATTCAGGTCGATGTCGACTGGCCGACCTATGCGGGCAAGAAGCGTCACCTGCCGTGGTACCTGCTGGCCGCCAAATGCCTGGCCCAGAACGGAATCAGCATCCTGCTGCATGGCGGCGGCGCGCACACCGCCGGACGTCTGTACACCGAACAATTGCTGAGCGTGCTGAACATCCCGCTGTGCCGCAACTGGTCGTCCGTCGAAGCGGCAATGACAGAACGCAACCTGGCGTTCATTCCGCTCGCCGACTGGGCACCTCAGTTGCAGCGCATGATCGACCTGCGCAACACGCTGGGGCTGCGCTCACCGATCCATTCACTGGCGCGGATTCTCAACCCGCTGCAAGCGCGGTGCGGGCTGCAGAGCATCTTCCACCCCGGCTACCAGAGCGTGCATCGTGATGCCAGCAGTCTGCTGGGTGACAATGCAATCGTCGTCAAAGGCGACGGCGGCGAGATTGAAATCAACCCGGACACCCTCAGCCACCTGTACGGCACCACTGACGGACAACCGTGGGATGAAGAATGGCCTGCTCTGTCACCGCGTCGCCATGTCAAACCGGCCTCTCTCGACCCACACCACCTGGTGGCCTTGTGGCGGGGTGAAGTCGAAGACAGTTACCCCCAACTCGCATTGATCTCGACCATGGCGCTCGCGTTGCGCGGCCTCGGTGTCGCGCGCGAAGAGGCGTTTGCCCAAGCGCAAATCTTTTGGGAGCGACGTCAGAAGGATCTTTAAAGCATCGGCTCATTCGATGGTTATCGGTCACAATTTGCGCTTTTTGGTCGAACCGATGCCTCTAGACTGGTCTCCAAGCTCTACATAATCAGAGACGGGAGTCAGACATGGGCCTTCTGGTCGAAGGACGCTGGCATGACCAGTGGTACGAAAGCAGCAAAGACGGCGCGTTCCAGCGCGAAAATGCCCAGCGTCGCAACTGGGTAACCGCCGACGGCAGCCCCGGGCCTTCAGGCGAAGGTGGATTCGCCGCCGAAGCGGGTCGGTACCATTTGTACGTTTCGCTGGCCTGCCCGTGGGCGCATCGCACGTTGATCCTGCGCAAGCTCAAAGGGTTGGAGGGTCTGATCGATGTGTCGGTCGTCAGTTGGCTGATGCTGGAGAACGGCTGGACCTTCGATCAGCAGAAAGGCTCCAGTGGCGATGCGCTCGACGACCTGAGCTTTCTGCATCAGCGCTACACCGCTGACGACCCCACGTATTCAGGGCGCGTCACCGTGCCGGTGCTCTGGGACAAGCAGCAGCAACGCATTGTGAGTAACGAATCGGCGGAAATCATCCGCATGTTCAACACAGCGTTCGACGAGCTGACCGGCAACCGGCTGGACTTCTATCCGTCAGCGCTGCAGGCGACGATTGACGAACTCAACGAGCGAATCTATCCCAAGGTCAACAACGGCGTATATCGCGCAGGCTTTGCAACGTCGCAGAGCGCTTACGAAGAAGCCTTCGATGACGTATTTGCCGAACTGGACGAGCTGGAAAACCTGTTGGGTGAAAAGCGTTATCTCGCTGGCGAGCACCTGACTGAAGCCGATGTGCGCCTGTTCACGACCATCGTGCGCTTTGACGCCGTCTATTACAGTCACTTCAAATGCAACCTGCGGCGGATCGCGGATTACCCCAACCTGAGCAATTGGCTACGCGAGCTGTACCAATGGCCGGGTATTGGTGAAACCGTGAATGTCGAACACATCAAGGGGCATTATTACGCAAGCCATCGCACCATCAACCCGACCGGAATCATTCCCAAAGGGCCTGCGCTGAATCTTGAGGCAAGCCACGATCGTGAACGGTTGTCCGGCATGAACGTCTGGAAGAAGTAGACAGGCGAAGCTGGATAGCCCGAGCGGGCTATCCAGCGGCCGGCATCAGACAGTTGCCTGATTGCCTTCGAACCAGGCCAACTTCTCTCGCAGCTTGACCACCTCACCAATGATCACCAACGTCGGGGCGTGTACTTCATGCTCCGCCACCAGTTGCGGCAGGTTGGCCAACGTGCCGGTGAATACCCGCTGGTTGGTCGTGGTGCCCTGCTGGACCAGCGCCGCCGGCGTATCCGCCGAACGACCGTGACGGATCAACTCTTCACAGATGACCGGCAGACCAATCAGGCCCATGTAGAACACCAGCGTCTGCGCCGGAGCGACCAGATCCGACCACGGCAGGTCGGTGGTGCCATCCTTTAGGTGGCCGGTGATGAAACGCACCGATTGCGCATGATCGCGATGCGTCAGCGGGATGCCCGCATACGCGGCGCAACCACTGGCAGCAGTAATGCCCGGCACTACCTGAAACGGAATGCCATGAGCAGCCAGTTCCTCGATTTCCTCGCCACCCCGGCCGAAGATGAATGGGTCGCCACCTTTCAGGCGCACAACGCGCTTGCCCTGCTTCGCCAGATCCACCAACTGCTTGTTGATCTGATCCTGAGGGACGGCATGTTCCGAGCGACGCTTGCCGACGTAGACACGTTCGGCATCGCGGCGGCAAAGGTCGAGGATCGTGGGTGCCACCAGCCGGTCGTACAGCACCACGTCGGCCTGTTGCATGAGGCGCAACGCCTTGAATGTCAGCAGATCGGGATCGCCAGGACCAGCACCCACCAGATAGACCTCACCGGTTTCCGCTGGCGGTTCGCCTGCGATCTTGGCGATCAGCAAGCGCTCCGCTTCAGCGCCCTGCCCGGCAAGTTGGCGGTCGGCAATGGCGCCCTGGAAAACATCTTCCCAGAAAGCCCGGCGCTGCTGCACGTTTGGAAACAGGCCTTTGACCTGATGACGAAAGCGTGCGGCCAGCCCGGCAAGCTGCCCGTAAGTCGACGGAATCCAGGTTTCCAGCTTCGCCCGGATCAGACGCGCCAGCACCGGCGCATCGCCGCCACTGGACACGGCAATCACCAACGGCGAGCGGTCGACGATGGCCGGGAAGATGACCGTACACAGTGCAGGAGCATCCACCACGTTGACCGGCACACAACGCAGCCGGGCATCGTGGGACACCTGAGCGTTGAGCGGCTCGTCGTCGGTGGCGGCAATGATCAGCACGCAACCGTCCAGATCATTCTCGTGGTAGCCGCGCAGAATCAGCTCGCCGCTGCTCTGAACCACCAGGTCACGCAACTGGCTCTCGATTTCCGGAGCGACGACCCTGATGACGGCCCCGGCTTCAGCGATCAGCCGTGATTTGCGCAGGGCAATTTCACCGCCGCCGACCACCAGCACCCGGCTGCCACGCAGGTTATGGAACAGCGGCAGAAATTCCATTAACCGATGACCTCGAGTCCGCCCATGTAGGGCTTGAGCACGTCGGGCACATGGATCGAGCCATCTGCCTGCTGGTAGTTTTCAAGCACCGCAACCAGAGTACGTCCTACTGCCAGCCCGGAACCGTTCAAGGTATGCACCAGTTCCGGCTTGCCGGTTTCCGGGTTGCGCCAGCGAGCCTGCATGCGACGCGCCTGGAAGTCTCCGCAATTGGAGCATGAGGAAATTTCGCGGTACTTGTCCTGGCTCGGAATCCAGACTTCAAGATCGTAGGTCTTCACCGCACTGAAGCCCATGTCACCGGTGCACAGCGCCAGCTTGCGATACGGCAGTTCCAGCAGTTGCAGAACGCGTTCGGCGTTGCCGGTCAGCGACTCGAGCGCTGCCATGGACTCGTCCGGCGAGACGATCTGGACCATTTCGACCTTGTCGAACTGGTGCTGACGAATCATGCCGCGTGTATCACGACCCGACGCACCAGCCTCGCTACGGAAGCACGGCGTGTGAGCGACGAACTTCAATGGCAACTGTTTGGGATCGAGAATCTCACCCGACACGATATTGGTCAGCGAAACCTCGGCAGTCGGGATCAGGTACAAGTCCGCTTCGCCTTCGCGGGCGATCTTGAACAGGTCTTCTTCGAACTTCGGCAACTGGCCAGTGCCCTGCAAAGCGGGCGCCTGAACCAGATAAGGCGTGTAAGCCTCTTCATAGCCGTGCTCGTTGATGTGCAGGTTGATCATGAATTGTGCCAGTGCGCGATGCAGACGAGCGATCGGCCCGCGCAACAGGGCAAAACGTGCACCGGAGAGCTTGGCGGCGGTTTCAAAGTCCAGCCAGCCGTATTGCTCGCCCAGCGCGACATGATCCTTGACCTCGAAATCGAAACGGGTCGGCGTGCCCCACTCGCTGACGACGACATTGCCTTCTTCATCAGCGCCAACCGGTACGGATTCGTGCGGCAGGTTCGGGATGTTCAGCACCAGCGCATCCAGTTCTGCCTGAATGCCGTCCAGCTCGACCTTGCCTTCACTCAGCTCGGTGCCCATGCGCTCGACATCCGCCATCAACGGCGCAATGTCTTCACCGCGCTGCTTGGCTTGACCTATGGACTTGGAACGGGCATTACGCTCGGCCTGCAACTGTTCGGTGCGGGTCTGCACAACCTTGCGCTGGGCTTCCAGCGCTTCAATACGGGCCACGTCCAGTGTAAAGCCACGGGAAGCCAGGCGATCCGCTACGTCCTGAAGTTGAGTACGTAACAGTTTGGAATCGAGCATATCGTTCTCTCGTCTATCAAAGTCTGGTCAGGGACAGGCCAACCCAGGTTGCGAGCAGCCCGCCGAACACGCTGATACCGGCATAGCCCAGGGCCAGCGGCAGTTGCCCGCTTTCCAGCAGGCGCAACGTGTCCAGTGAAAAGGAAGAAAAGGTCGTCAGACCTCCAACAAAGCCGACGATCAGGCCGGCACGAATTTCGATTGGCACTTCAGGGCGCAGCAGAAACAGGCCATACAGCACGCCGATGATCAGGCAACCGACGATGTTCACGGCCAAAGTCGCAGTGTAGAAATAACGCGGCCAGTTGGCGCTGATCCATGTCCCTGTCGCAAAGCGCAATAATGTACCAGCGATACCGGCAATCGACACCGCAAGAATGGTCTGAATCACTACTTTCTCCGCTTGCGAGGGCTGGCCTGGTCAAGGGCACTGAGGTGCCTGAGCTTTTCACCGATCTTCAATTCCAGGCCGCGAGGCACTGGCTGGTAATACTGCCGGGGCTCGAGGTCGTCAGGAAAGTAGTCCTCACCTGCTGCATAGGCGTCCGGCTCGTCGTGGGCATAACGGTATTCTTCGCCGTAGCCGAGCTGCTTCATAAGCTTGGTCGGCGCATTTCGCAGATGCAGCGGAACCTCGAGCGAACCGTGCTCGGAGGCTTCGCGCATGGCGCTCTTGAACGCCATGTACACCGCGTTGCTCTTCGGCGCGCAGGCCAGATAGACGATCGCCTGCGCAACCGCCAGCTCGCCCTCCGGACTGCCCAGCCGCTCCTGCACATCCCATGCGGACATGCACAGCGGCAAGGCGCGAGGGTCGGCATTGCCGATGTCCTCACTGGCCATGCGCACGACACGACGCGCCAGATACAGAGGGTCGCATCCACCGTCGATCATGCGTGCGAACCAGTACAACGCCGCATCCGGATTGGAGCCGCGAATCGACTTGTGCAGCGCCGATATCTGGTCATAAAACGCTTCGCCGCCCTTGTCGAAGCGACGTCGGCTGTCGCCGAGCAGGCTCTGGAGCAGTTCAGTGCCGATCACACTGCCATCTTCGGCAAGATCGGAGGCATTCTCGAGCAGGTTGAGCATGCGTCGACCATCGCCGTCGGCGGCGGCCATGAGAATAGTGAACCCTTCGTCATCCAGCGTCAGATTGCGCTGCCCAAGGCCGCGATCTTCAGTCAGGGCACGATGAACCAGCTTGCGCAATGCCGTCTCGTCCAGACTCTTGAGCACATAGACCCGGGCTCGCGACAGCAATGCATTATTGAGTTCGAACGAGGGGTTTTCGGTGGTCGCACCGATGAAGATCAGGGTGCCGTCTTCGACATAGGGCAGAAACGCATCCTGTTGCGACTTGTTGAAACGGTGCACCTCGTCGACGAACAGAATGGTCCTGCGGCCGTACTGCCCGGCCTGCTGTTTTGCCACCTCGACAGCCTGACGAATCTCTTTTACCCCGGCCAATACCGCCGACACCGTCTCGAAGTGTGCATCGGAGACCTTGGCCAGCAGCCTGGCGAGCGTGGTCTTGCCCACGCCGGGCGGGCCCCAGAAAATCATGGAGTGCAGCGCGCCCTGCTCCAGCGCCTCGCGCAACGGCTTGCCGTGAGCGAGCACGTGTTCCTGACCGACATACTCGTCCAGATTGGTCGCACGCAAGCGGGCGGCCAGTGGTTGAGCGATGGGTTCGCGGCTAAACAGGTCCATGGTCAGGAATCAGGCCTTCTTACTCTTGAATGACATCAGCACCCTTGGGTATCTGGAACTGAAATTTGCTGGCGGGGATCGATTCGTTGGCCTTGACGCCCGTGAACAGAATGTTGGTGCGCTGTCCGACGCTGTCGATCAACTGCATGTCGTTGATGATGCCGTTACGGAACGACAGGCGCAGGCTGTCGAACAACGTGTCCTTGGTCTTTGGCTTGAGCACGAAGTCGATCACGCCGCCCGCCTCCTTGGCAGTGATGTCGAAGCTTTCGCTGATTTTGGACACGTCACCGGACAGCAGCAGCGCCGGGGTCTGGGTCAGACGCTGATCGAGGGTCTTGATGGTGACCTGCTCAAGGTCCGGGTCCCAGAGGGATACTTTTTTACCGTCGGACACCATCAGTTGTTCCTGGGGCGCGTCAGTGTGCCAATTGAACAGACCTGGACGCTGCAGCGCCATTTCACCCGAGGTTTCCTGCAATTGTGTGCCACTGCCGTCCAGCGTCAGCTGGGAGAAGCGCGCCGTCAGAGTGCGGGAGTTTTCCAGCAACTGGGTCAGGCGTGTCACGTCCTTGCTGTCTGCATGAGCGGGAATCACGGAGAAGGTAAGTACGGTTGCCAACAGCATGCGGATAAGACGCATGGAATTCCTCTTGCAGTCATTGGATGTAGCGACAGCGAGCATGACCCGCTGTCGACGCAGTATTACGCTTCGCGATCAGTCACGCATCGGGCCTGGTGCGATGACCTCGCGAGAGCCGTTGGTGTTCATGGCGGTCACGACACCGGCCATTTCCATCGCCTCGATCATACGTGCAGCCCGGTTGTAGCCGATCTTGAGTTTACGTTGTACGGCGGAAATCGACGCGCGGCGGCTCTCGAGAACGAACTTGACCGCTTCGTCGTAGAGCGCATCGCTTTCGCTGTCTTCACCGCCTTCGCCACCGCCGCCATCGAAGCCGCTGCCGGCTTCTTCGACGCCCGCCAGAATGTCGTCGTTGTAATCCGGAGTGCCGCGCAATTTCCAGGCTTCCACCACGCGGTGGACCTCTTCGTCGGAGACGAACGCGCCGTGTACCCGGATCGGCAAACTGGTGCCCGGCGGCATATAGAGCATGTCACCGTGACCCAGCAATTGTTCGGCACCACCCTGGTCGATGATGGTACGTGAATCGATCTTGCTCGATACCTGAAATGCCATACGCGTCGGGATGTTGGCCTTGATCAGACCGGTGATCACATCCACCGACGGCCGCTGGGTCGCGAGAATCAGGTGGATACCCGCAGCACGGGCCTTCTGGGCGATACGCGCAATAAGCTCTTCGACCTTCTTGCCGACAATCATCATCATGTCAGCAAATTCGTCCACCACCACCACGATGGTTGGCAGCTTGGTCAGCAGCGGCGCTTCGTCATGAATGCTTTCGCGCTTGTACAAAGGATCCGCCAGCGGCTCGCCAGCATCCTGCGCATCCTTGACCTTCTGATTGAAGCCCGACAGGTTACGCACACCCATCTTGGCCATCAGCTTGTAGCGGCGCTCCATTTCGGCCACGCTCCAGCGCAATGCGTTGGCCGCGTCCTTCATGTCGGTCACCACCGGGCACAGCAGGTGCGGGATGCCTTCGTAGATCGACAGCTCAAGCATTTTCGGGTCGATCATGATCAGCTTGGCGTCATCAGGCCCGGACTTGAACAGAATCGACAGAATCATCGCGTTCACGCCCACCGATTTACCGGAACCGGTGGTACCGGCCACCAGCAGGTGCGGCATCTTGGCCAGATCGGTGATGACCGGCTTGCCACCGATGTCATGGCCGAGCGCCAGGGTCACAGGCGACTTGGCATTGTCGTACTCGGGCGTCGACAAGACCTCGGAGAAGCGCACGATCTGGCGGTCCTCGTTGGGAATTTCGATACCTACGGTGGTCTTGCCGGGAATAACTTCAACCACGCGCACGCTGGTCACGGCCAGCGAACGCGCCAGGTCTTTCGCAAGATTGGAGATACGGCTGACTTTAACGCCGGCAGCCGGCTGGATCTCGTAACGGGTAATGACCGGGCCGGGGTGAATGGAGTCCACCGACACCTCGACGCCGAACTCCTTGAGCTTGATCTCCAGCAGATGCCCGACCGCCGCCAGGGATTCCGGCGAATAGTTGAGCTGCTTCTTTTCCGCCGGATCGAGAATCGAGATCGGCGGCAAGGTGCCCTCCACCGCGCTGTCGACGAACAGTGGTGCCTGCTTTTCCTTCTGCACACGCTTGCTCGGTTCCGGCGGACGGGACGGCGCAGGAGCAATGACCGCAGGCACGTGTTTTTCGCGCTCGGTCATGTGTTTGCTGAGGGATACCTCGCGCTCGATTATACGCTCGCGGGCCTTGGCCTGTTCGCGGCGATCGGAGGCAACCGGGGCTACGACGTCGTTGACCTGCATGTCGACTTCACGCAACTGCGCGACCATCTGCTTGCGTTCGGCACGCGCCGTCCACCAGCGGTTGGCTGCGCCCTGGAAAAGCTCGAACAGGTCCAGCGTAATCTTGCCGGTCACATCCATGACTTTGAACCAGGACAGGTCGGTGAATACGGTGAGACCGAACAGGAACAAGGCAATGAACAGCAAGGTGCTGCCCTGAATGTTCAGGGCTCTCTTGGCCAGATCACCCAGCACTTCGCCCAGCACGCCACCGGCGGAACCCGGAAAGCCTGCCGCGAAATGAAAATGGATGTGCGCCAGTGCAGCACCCGCCAACACCAGAAACACCAGACCGATCAGGCGCCAGGAGAATAGCCAGCCGCTCCACTGCCACGGTTCGTGACGATGACGGAAGACCTGCCAGGCCTTGATGGCCAGCAGCAACGGAAAGATATAGGCGAAATAGCCCAGGACCATGAACAGGATATCTGCGCAGAAGGCGCCGGCACGACCGGCAGCATTCTGTACCTGCGCAGCACTGCTGGTATGGCTCCAGCCAGGGTCGCTCTGGTCGTAGGTCAACAATGCCATCATCAGGTACAGGCACAGTGCACCGAAGGCGATCAAAGCGCCTTCCTTGAGCCGATAATGCAATTGCTGCCGCCAAAGCGGGACAGCGCTGGGTGCTGGTGTGGATTTCTTCAAAACGCTTTATTTCCTGCGCTGGAGCGCGAACATCTCGTTGATTGACTATGAACGACTGTCACCGGCACCGGCTGGACCCTGATGGAAAAGGCCAGCAGCCATCTGAAACGCCTGATCGAGAGCCGTTTGAATGATAATGCGCAAAGTCGCCATTGTACGGCCTTAAGGCGTTCAAGGTCTGTACGAAAACGCGCTGAACCGATTTCATGCCAGATAAAACCCTGCGTAAAGGCCGCTGATGTTCAAACATTGCTGACAACGTTCAATTTGAGCATGCATTTTCTTTGCTGACAAAGGCTTATGACAGGTTTCTCTCAACAACCCGCAGCCATGGCTCGATAACCAGACCGTCCCTGCGCACGATCTACCGCACAGGGCAGGTACACGCCATAATGACGACCGCTTGTGACCGCGTTTGCCGCACGGAGTTGCAAACACGCCGCCCAGGCGCCCTCCCCTTCCGCAAAGTCGTGATGCCCATGCTGACCTGGTTACAACGCAACAGCCTCGATTTCCCGCCACTGGACAAGGCACTTCGCGAGCCCAACGGATTGCTCGCGGCGGGCGGCGACCTGTCCGCCGACCGCCTTGTCCGCGCCTACCGCCATGGCTGCTTTCCGTGGTTTCAGGACGGGCAACCCATCCTGTGGTGGTCGCCCGATCCGCGAACCGTACTCCTGCCCGAAGAGCTGCACGTCTCGCGAAGCCTCGCCAAGACCCTGCGCCAGGCCCGCTACACTGTGACGTTCGATCAGAACTTTGCAGCCGTTATTCAGGCCTGCGCCGAACCACGCAGTTATGCCAACGAAACCTGGATCACCCGCTCAATGCAAGAGGCGTATCTGGAGTTGCATCGCCGCGGCCACGCACACAGCGTCGAGGTCTGGGAAGGCGATACATTGGTCGGCGGCCTCTATGGCCTGGCGATGGGGCAGCTGTTTTTCGGCGAGTCGATGTTCAGCCGCGCAGACGACGCCTCCAAAGTCGGCTTTGCCACACTCGTTGAGCGCCTCCGGTTCTGGGGCTTCGTCCTGATCGATTGCCAGATGCCTACGCGCCACCTGCAAAGCTTCGGTGCACGATCGATTCCGCGCCAGGTATTTGCCGATTATTTGAACCGGCATCTGGATAGCCCGACTAACGCAGACTGGTTACCTAGGCGAGTTTGACAGGCTGGCATACACTCATGATTAAAGGTTTTTCGACAAGGGGGCGATCATGACGGAGCTGGCGCGGCTTAAGTTTTATGCCACTCAACCCCACACCTGCAGTTATTTGCCT
The DNA here is from genome assembly GCF_002087235.1 of Pseudomonas floridensis. Lineage (GTDB taxonomy): Bacteria > Pseudomonadota > Gammaproteobacteria > Pseudomonadales > Pseudomonadaceae > Aquipseudomonas > Aquipseudomonas floridensis. The sequence goes on from NZ_MUIO01000011.1 coordinate 46,769, forward strand.
GAAGAGCAGGCGACGACACTGTTTCTGGACCCCAGCCAACCTATGGATGTTCAGGTCTATGCCGACCTGTCCGACATGGGCTTTCGTCGTAGCGGCGATCATCTTTACCGGCCGCACTGTCAGAATTGCAGCGCCTGTGTGCCCGCACGCATCCCGGTGAATCTTTTCGTGCCGGACCGCCAGCAAAAACGTATTCTGAAACGCAACACCGACATAACAGTGCGCAGCACCAAACCGGTGTTCACCCAGGAATACTTCGATCTTTATCAGCGCTACATCGAACAACGGCATGCCGATGGCGATATGTTTCCACCCAGTCGCGATCAGTTCTCGACCTTTCTGGTTCGCGACCTGCCGTTTTCGCGTTTTTACGAGTTCCGGCTGGATGGACGCCTTCTGGCAGTGGCCGTGACCGACCTGCTGCCCAACGGACTGTCCGCCGTCTATACCTTCTACGAACCCGACGAAGAACGCCGCAGCCTGGGGCGCTATGCGATCCTGTGGCAGATAGCCGAAGCCGCGAGGCTGCAGTTGCACGCGGTGTACCTCGGATACTGGATAAAGAACTGCAAAAAGATGAATTACAAGACCCAATATCGCCCTATTGAGCTGCTGACCAACCAAAGATGGGTGACTCTGTATTGAACCCCTTGGCTTAAACAGGTTTTTTCGGGCACAATGCACGCCGCTTTTGCCTGGCGCCACTTGCACCGGGCCACTCATTTGTATACCGAGGGCTTTACTGCATGTCGAAAGAAGACAGCTTCGAAATGGAAGGCACTGTCGTCGACACCCTGCCCAACACCATGTTTCGCGTGGAGTTGGAAAACGGGCACGTCGTAACCGCGCATATCTCCGGCAAGATGCGCAAGAACTACATCCGTATTCTGACCGGTGACAAGGTGCGTGTAGAGCTGACGCCCTACGATTTGAGCAAAGGGCGTATCACCTACCGCGCTCGTTAATCAGGCTTTAACAAAAACGCCCGGCACATGCCGGGCGTTTTTGTTTGCCGAATGAATCAGCCATTACCCTCTTCAACTGCGCCCGCAACCGAGCGCAATTGAAGAGTGTTGCCTCAGGCCATTTCTGCGGTGGTTTCGTAGTCGAAGGTAATTTCGCCATCCTTGATGTCGATATGAACCACGCCACCATGCTCCGACAATTCGCCAAACAGGATCTCTTCGGCCAGCGGCCGCTTGATCTTGTCCTGAATCAGGCGAGCCATCGGTCGGGCACCCATCGCCGCATCGTAGCCGCCCTGCGCCAGCCAGCTTCTGGCCGCATCGGACACTTCGAGCAGAACCCGCTTGTCCTCCAGTTGCGCCTGCAGTTCGGTGAGGAACTTGTCCACCACGCTCTTGATGACTTCGTGGCTGAGACGGCCAAACTGGATGATGGTGTCCAGACGGTTGCGGAACTCAGGCGTGAAGCTCTTCTTGATCACTTCCATCGCATCGGAAGAATGATCCTGATGCGTGAAACCGATCGACGCACGCGCCGCGGATTCAGCACCGGCGTTAGTGGTCATGATCACGATCACGTTACGGAAATCCGCCTTGCGCCCGTTGTTGTCGGTCAACGTACCGTGATCCATCACCTGCAGCAGCAGGTTGAAGACTTCCGGATGGGCCTTCTCGATTTCATCGAGCAGCAGCACGCAATGCGGCTGACGCGTGATGGCTTCGGTGAGCAGACCACCCTGATCGAAACCGACATAGCCTGGAGGCGCACCAATGAGACGCGAAACGGTGTGCCGCTCCATGTACTCGGACATGTCGAAGCGAATCAACTCGACGCCCAGCGCCTTGGCCAACTGACGGGCCGCCTCGGTCTTGCCGACACCGGTCGGACCTGCGAACAGGAACGAACCGACAGGCTTGTCCGGGGATTTGAGCCCCGCGCGGGACAGTTTGATGGCGGTGGACAGCGAATCGATTGCCGCATCCTGACCGAACACTGTGAGCTTGAGGTCGCGCTCCAGGTTACGCAGCAACTCTTTATCGGAGCTGTTGACGTGCTTTGGCGGAATACGCGCAATCTTGGCGACGATGTCTTCGACCTGAGGCACGTCGATGCGCTTGACGCGTTGCTCGATGGGCTGCAGACGCTGATAGGCGCCCGCCTCGTCGATTACGTCGATCGCCTTGTCCGGCATGTGACGGTCGTTGATGTAGCGCGATGCAAGCTCTGCCGCGGCACGCAACGCCTCATCGCTGTACTCGATGCTGTGATGCTGCTCGAAACGTCCTTTGAGGCCGCGAAGGATGCCAATGGTGTCTTCGACCGAAGGCTCGGACACATCAACTTTCTGGAAACGGCGCGCCAAGGCACGGTCCTTCTCGAAAATTCCGCGGAATTCCTGGAAGGTGGTCGAGCCGATGCAACGGATATCACCCGAAGACAGCAGAGGCTTGAGCAGATTCGACGCGTCCATGACCCCACCGGACGCGGCGCCGGCGCCGATGATGGTGTGAATTTCGTCGATGAACAGAATCGCATGAGGACGCTTGCGCAGCTCATTGAGCAGCGCCTTGAAGCGCTTCTCGAAGTCACCGCGGTACTTGGTGCCGGCCAGCAGCGCACCCAGGTCGAGCGAATAGACAACACTGCTGGCGAGCAGATCGGGCACCTGATTGTCGACGATGCGCTTGGCCAGGCCCTCGGCGATCGCGGTCTTGCCCACGCCCGCCTCTCCGACCAGCAGCGGGTTGTTCTTGCGGCGACGCGCCAGAATCTGTGCGACCCGCTCGACCTCATGCTCACGGCCGACCAGTGGATCGATGCGCCCCTGACGCGCCAATTCGTTCAGATTGCTGGCATAGGCATCCAGAGGATTGCCAGAGGAAGATGCTTCACCGCCCTCGTCGTCCTGCATATCTTGCTCACCTTCAGAAGAGTGTTCGCCATGCCCTGGAACCTTGGAGATACCGTGGGCGATGTAATTGACGACATCAATCCGGGCTACGCTCTGCTGCTTGAGCAGAAACACGGCCTGGCTTTCCTGCTCACTGAAAATCGCAACCAGTACGTTCGCACCGGTCACTTCGCGCTTGCCGGAGCTCTGTACGTGGAAGACTGCGCGTTGCAGCACGCGCTGGAAGCCCAGCGTGGGCTGGGTTTCGCGATCCTCGTCATGCACGGGAATCAGTGGTGTGGTGGAGTCGATAAACTCCTGCAGATCATGCTTGAGCTTATCGAGGTTTGCGCCGCAGGCACGCAAGACAGTGGCTGCAGCCTCATTATCCAATAAAGCCAGCAGGAGGTGCTCGACCGTCATGAACTCATGACGTTTTGAACGAGCTTCCTTGAAGGCCAGATTGAGGGTGACTTCGAGCTCACGGTTTAACATAGCTTCACCTCATACCCAAGTGGTCGGCGATTAACCGTCCTTCTCGATCTCACAGAGTAGTGGATGCTGGCTCTCCCTGGCGTATTGATTGACCTGCATTGCCTTGGTCTCGGCGATGTCGCGGGTAAACAATCCGCAGACTGCCCGTCCCTCTGTATGGACGGCCAGCATGACCTTGGTGGCCAGCTCACGATTCAGGTTAAAAAACACCTCGAGCACTTCAACGACGAAATCCATCGGGGTGTAGTCATCGTTAAACAAAACCACCTTGTACATCGGTGGAGCCTGCAGGGTCGGCTTGGCGTCCTGCACTGCGATGCCAGCCGAGTCGTCCTCGTGTGACTGCGGACCATCCTGATTGAATGTTAGTCGAATCTTGCTGAATGCATGCATGGAAAGAAACGTTCATGGTAAAGGGCGGATTGAGCGTTAGTCGCAGTCTGACCGGTTTTCAAATGGACTGCCGCATGACCTTGACTATCAGCTAAACGGTGTTACAAACAATAGAGCCCACATTGGGTAAAAAGGGTCCGCGCAGTCAACCAAAATTTTTTAGGTCAGGCGGATTGAGGTGGATGATACTCCAGACGGAGTCCTTTGCAGAGGGATATGGCTATGCTCAGTGGTAAAGTCAAGTGGTTCAATAATGCAAAAGGCTATGGATTTATCCTTGCCGACGGCAGGGATGAAGATCTGTTCGCCCATTATTCGGCTATCAACATGGATGGTTACAAAACACTCAAGGCGGGCCAACCGGTCAGCTTCGAGATTATCCAGGGCCCGAAAGGTCTGCATGCAGTGAACATCACCACAGTCACAGCAAGCGTCAGCGCTGCGGCTGAGGGTTCGAATGCGACCCAGAAAGCTTCCAATGTGCCAGCCTGAGGCGAACCACCACAAACGCCAGCCATAGGAAACTGCCGGTTCAGACCCGTCTGAACCGGCAGTTCTGGATCGCTGGACAGGCGTTACATGTGCGCAATCAGCGCATTGCCGAATGCTGATGAGGACAGCAACGTTGCTCCCTCCATCAAACGCTCAAAGTCATAGGTCACCGTTTTAGCGGAGATTGCGCCGTTGGTGCCCTTGATGATCAGGTCGGCCGCCTCGGTCCACCCCATGTGCCGCAACATCATTTCAGCCGACAGAATCAACGAACCGGGATTGACCTGATCCTTGCCTGCATACCTGGGCGCTGTTCCGTGCGTCGCCTCGAACATCGCCACGGTGTCCGACAGATTCGCGCCAGGCGCGATGCCGATCCCACCCACCTGAGCCGCCAGGGCATCGGAAAGGTAGTCGCCATTGAGGTTGAGCGTAGCGATCACATCATAGTCGGCTGGCCTCAACAGGATCTGCTGCAACATGGCGTCAGCGATCACGTCTTTTACCACGACCTCTCTGCCGGTTTTGGCGTTTTTGAACCGCATCCACGGACCGCCATCGAGCAAGGTCGCTCCAAACTCATTTGTCGCCACCTCATAGCCCCACTCCTTGAAGGCGCCCTCGGTGTATTTCATGATGTTGCCTTTGTGGACGATAGTCAGCGAAGTCCGATTGTTGTCGACAATGTATTGCAGCGCCTTGCGCACCAGGCGTTGAGTACCTTCTTTGGAGACCGGTTTGACGCCGATGCCGCAGTCCTGCTCGAAGCGGATTTTGGTAACGCCCATCTCCTCCTTCAAAAATCCGATGACTTTTTCAGCCTCGGCTGAACCCGCCCGCCATTCGATTCCAGCGTAAATGTCTTCCGAATTTTCGCGAAAAATCGTCATATTCACATCGCCCGGCTTTTTCACCGGACTGGGCACGCCTTCGAACCAGCGAACCGGGCGCAGGCAGACGTAAAGGTCCAGCTCCTGACGAAGCGCGACGTTCAGCGAACGGATGCCTCCGCCGACAGGCGTGGTAAGCGGCCCTTTGATAGACACGACGTACTCCCTCACCGCCTGCAGGGTTTCGGCAGGAAGCCACGTATCCGGGCCATAGATCTGTGTCGCCTTTTCGCCAGCGTAGACCTCCATCCAGAAGATCTTGCGTTGTCCCTCATACGCCTTTTGAACGGCGGCGTTGACGACCTCGATCATCACCGGACTGATGTCGACACCGATACCGTCGCCTTCGATGAACGGGATGATCGGGTTGTCAGGGACTTTCAATGAGTGATCGGCGTTGACTGCTATTTTCTCACCATTGCTTGGAATGATTATCCTGGATTCCATGACTGACTCCGTTTTCGGGTCTGTTTGGACTGCATGACAACCCTTGAGCGTAGCCACGCCCATTGGCAGCCGCAAACCCAAGCGCCTGGCGGACACCGCGCAAAACGCTTGAAAACATTGGGCCAGAGCGGTTTCGTTCGACCATCGGCGAATATTCATTATTCGATAGCACGCATAGCATTAATGCGTGGCGCCAAGGGTTTGATATACTGCGCGCCGTGACCGCAGAGTCATAAAGGCTGACCCGTCTGAAACAGACTTCTCAGCCTTCCAGATGCGCCGGACTGATGCTCGTCCGGCAGCTTGACGCTCGACTGATGCACCCAACATCACCGCGAATAAACCTCGACCCAGGCTCATGACTGAACTGTGAGCAGAGTGCATACCCTGCGCGTATCGAGATTTTGTGCATGCTCAGCAAAACAGAGAGTTAATACGAATGTCCAACCGCTCGAAGATCATCTACACCTTCACCGACGAAGCTCCGGCCCTCGCCACCTATTCGCTGCTGCCCATTATCGAAGCGTTCACCGCCTCCTCCGATATCGACGTGGAAACGCGTGATATCTCCCTGGCAGGCCGCGTTCTCTCCAGCTTCCCGGAGTCGCTTGGCGCCGATCAACAAGTGCCGGATCATCTCGCCGAGCTGGGCAAACTGGCTACCACGCCAGAAGCCAACATCATCAAACTGCCTAACATCAGCGCCTCCGTTCCACAGCTGAAAGCCACCATCAAGGAGCTTCAGGAGCAGGGTTTCAAGATTCCCGACTACCCTGAAGCACCGTCCACCGACGCCGAGAAAGAAACCCGCGCCCGCTACGACAAGGTCAAGGGCAGCGCCGTGAACCCGGTTCTGCGCGAAGGCAACTCCGACCGCCGCGCACCGCTGTCGGTCAAGAACTACGCTCGCAAGCACCCGCACAAGATGGGCACCTGGTCGGCCGACTCCAAGGCTCACGTAGCCCACATGAGCAACGGCGACTTCTACGGCAGCGAAAAAGCGGCCCAGATCGACGCCGACAACACCGTCAAGATCGAACTGGTAGCTCAGGACGGCACCACGACCGTTCTCAAGGAAAAAACGGCCGTCAAGGCGGGCGAGATCGTCGACTGCTCGGTCATGAGCGCAAAAGCCCTGCGTAGCTTCATCGCTGCCGAGATCGAAGACGCCAAGAAGCAAGGCGTGCTGTTCTCTGTGCACCTGAAAGCCACCATGATGAAAATCTCCGATCCGATCATGTTCGGTCTGATCGTCGACGAGTTCTACAAGGATGCGCTGACCAAGCACGCCGATACACTCAAGCAGATCGGCTTTAGCCTGAACAATGGCATCGGCGACCTGTACGACCGTATAGGCACCCTGCCCGCTGACAAGCAGGCCGAGATCAAAGCCGATATCGACGCGGTTTACGCCGTACGCCCACAACTGGCGATGGTCAACTCCGACAAGGGCATCACCAACCTGCACGTGCCAAGCGACGTGATCGTCGATGCATCGATGCCTGCGATGATCCGTGATTCCGGCAAGATGTGGGGCACCGATGGCCAGCTGCACGATGCCAAGGCCGTGATCCCGGATCGCTGCTACGCCACCATTTATCAGGCTGTGATCGAAGACTGCAAGAAGAACGGCGCTTTCGATCCGACCACCATGGGCAGTGTGCCAAACGTTGGCCTTATGGCTCAGAAGGCCGAAGAATACGGCTCGCACGACAAAACCTTCCAGATCAAGACCGACGGCGTAGTGCGTGTCACCGACAGTCAGGGCAAGCTGCTCATGGAGCAGAAGGTCGAGACCGGCGACATCTGGCGCATGTGCCAGGCCAAGGACGCGCCAATCCAGGACTGGGTCAAACTGGCCGTGAACCGCGCACGCGCCAGCAACACTCCGGCCATTTTCTGGCTGGACGCTTCCCGCGCGCACGACAGCGTGATGATCGAGAAAGTGCGTCAGTACCTGCGCGATCACGACACCTCGGGCCTGGACATCCAGATCCTGTCGCCGGTCGAAGCCATGAAGCTGACCCTGGAGCGCACCCGCGCCGGCAAGGACACCATCTCGGTAACCGGTAACGTGCTGCGCGACTACCTGACCGACCTGTTCCCGATCATGGAACTGGGCACCAGCGCAAAAATGCTGTCGATCGTACCGCTGATGAATGGCGGTGGCCTGTTCGAGACCGGTGCCGGCGGTTCGGCTCCGAAGCACGTTCAGCAGTTCGTCGAAGAGAACTTCCTGCGTTGGGACTCGCTGGGCGAATTCCTGGCGCTGGCCGCTTCGCTGGAACATCTGGGCAATGCCTACAACAACCCGAAAGCATTGGTGCTGTCCAAGACCCTCGACCAGGCCACTGGCGAGTTCCTGGACCGTAACAAGTCGCCTTCGCGTAAGGTCGGGGGCATCGACAACCGCGGCAGCCACTTCTACCTCACCCTGTTCTGGGCCCAGGCACTGGCTGCGCAGAATGACGATGCAGCCCTGAAGGCTCAGTTCGCTCCGCTGGCCAAGACCCTGACCGACAACGAAGAAAAAATCGTTGCCGAACTGGGTGCGGTGCAAGGCAAACCGGTGGAAATCGGTGGCTACTACTACGCCAATGCCGAGAAGACCAGCAAAGCCATGCGCCCGAGCGCGACCTTGAACGCAGCCATCGCCGCGTTGTAAGGGATTGATGGGCGACGCTTCGCGGCGTCACCCTCAAGCAAGGCCCCGACGCATGCGTCGGGGCCTTTTGCATTCAGAACAGCAAAGGCCCGCAGCACGCACATCGCGCCCCCGCCTGTCCCTACTCTCAAAGGAGCTCCCTATGACCTGGCAAGCCCATGTCACCGTCGCCACGATCGTCGAGGATCAGGGCCGCTTTCTGTTCGTCGAAGAGATCAAGGCCGGACGCAAGGTACTCAATCAGCCGGCCGGCCACCTGGATCCGGACGAAAGCCTGCAACACGCTGCCGTACGCGAAACACTCGAAGAAACCGGCTGGGACGTCGAACTGACCGGCGTGGTAGGCATTTACCTTTATACCGCGCCGAGCAATGGCGTCACGTATCAGCGTATCTGCTTCGCGGCCAAAGCACTGCGCCATCATCCGGACTACACACTTGATGAAGGCATCGTCGGCCCCCTGTGGCTAACCCGGGATGAACTGATGACCGAGCAGGCACGCTGGCGCAGCGAACTGGTGCTGCGCTGCGTCGATGATTATTTGAATGCCGAACGTTTCAGTCTCGACCTGCTGCGCGACAAGGCGTGAGACTCGACGCCCTCAGCCTGATAGAATCGCGTCCTTTTCAAGGCCACCCATTGAATCCCTATGCGTGATCCAGCCCCCTCCAACTCAGAAATGAAGCGCGTCATAGTCGGCATGTCCGGCGGCGTGGACTCTTCCGTTTCCGCCGTACTGCTCATGGAGCAGGGTTATCAGGTGGAAGGCTTGTTCATGAAGAACTGGGAAGAAGACGACGGAACGGAATATTGCACCGCCCGCGAAGACCTGGCCGATGCTCAGGCCGTGTGCGACAAGATCGGCATAAAGCTGCACACCGCCAACTTCGCGGCGGAATACTGGGACAATGTCTTCGAACATTTCCTGGAAGAGTACAAGGCCGGGCGCACTCCCAACCCCGACATCCTGTGCAACCGGGAAATCAAGTTCAAGGCCTTCCTCGACTACGCCCTCATGCTTGGCGCCGATCTGATTGCCACGGGCCACTATGTGCGCCGCCGTGACATTGACGGACGTACCGAACTGCTCAAGGGACTGGACCCGAACAAGGACCAGAGCTACTTCCTGCACGCCGTCGGCGGCAAGCAGATCGCCAGAACCCTGTTTCCGGTCGGCGAACTGGAAAAGCCGGAAGTGCGGGCCATCGCGGAAAAGCACGGCCTGGCGACGGCCAGGAAAAAGGATTCCACTGGCATCTGCTTCATTGGCGAGCGGCGCTTTACTGACTTCCTGCGCCAGTACCTGCCAGCGCAGCCGGGCGAAATCAAGACCACCGAAGGCGAAGTCATCGGTCGCCACAGCGGTTTGATGTACCACACCATCGGCCAGCGTCAGGGCTTGGGCATTGGCGGCCTCAAGGACGCCAGCGACGACCCTTGGTACGTACTGGTCAAGGACCTGGAGCATAACGAACTGATCGTAGGCCAGGGCAACGATCACCCGTGGCTGTTCTCCCGGGCGCTGGTTTCCTCGGAAATCTACTGGGTCAACCCCATCGACCTGAGCAGCCCGCGCAAGTTGACCGCCAAGGTTCGCTATCGTCAGGGCGACCAGCAGTGCACGCTGGAAAAAACTGCCGTCGGCTACCGCGCCACGTTCGACGAACCACAGCGCGCCGTGACACCTGGCCAGTCCGTGGTGTTCTACGATGGCGAAATCTGCCTGGGCGGCGGCGTGATCGAAATCGCCGAACCCTGGACCAGCAAGGATACGCGTTGATGACACCGACTCAGGAACAATTAACCGCTCTGGGAGGTGTATTCCAGGCCGCCGTTCTGGTCGACAGAATTGCCAAGACCGGACAGGTCAGCGAGGCAGCGTTGAGCTGCATGATCGGCAGCCTGCTAATCGTCGATCCCAAGGACACGCTGGACGTGTACGGCGGCGACGACCTGAATCTGCACGAAGGCTATCGCGCCATGGTCAGCGCTTTGGAGCGCGACCCCGCGACCCTGCAACGCGAGCCACTGCGCTATGCACTGTCGATGCTGGGCCTGGAACGTCAGTTGGCCAAGCGTGACGACATGCTGGAGACCATCGGCAAACGCATTCCGGTCATTCAGTCCCAAGTCGAGCATTTCGGCGTGGCGCACGAGAACGTGATTGCCGCCACTGCCGCGCTGTACCAGGACACCCTGAGCACACTGCGCCAGCGTATTCAGGTGCACGGCGACATGCGTAACCTGCAGCAGCCCAACAACGCCTCGAAGATTCGCGCCCTGCTGCTGGCCGGTATCCGCTCCGCGCGCCTGTGGCGGCAAGTGGGCGGTCATCGCTGGCAACTGGTCTTCAATCGACGCAAGATGTTGAAAGAACTCTACCCATTGCTGCACGGCTGACCCGCCGCGCAACAATGACCTTCACCACCACAGGCACGGTGTGATCTACGCTGGTCAGTCCGCCTCAGTCGGACTGATTTTTCATGTATGATACGCGCCCCTTTTCGTTGCCCGACTGTCCGAGAGCACCCCATGCAGCTTTCTTCGCTCACCGCGGTTTCCCCTGTTGATGGCCGCTACGCCGGCAAAACCCAGGCCTTGCGCCCCGTTTTCAGCGAATACGGCCTGATCCGTTTTCGCGTGATGGTTGAAGTACGCTGGCTCCAGCGTCTGGCAGCCCATCCACAGATCACCGAAGTCCCGGCGTTCTCCGCGCAGGCCAATGCGATCCTCAATGCGCTGGCAGAAGACTTTTCCGTGGAGCACGCCGAGCGCGTAAAAGAAATCGAGCGCACCACAAACCACGACGTGAAAGCCGTGGAGTACCTGCTCAAGGAACAGGCGGCCAAGCTGCCGGAGCTGGAAAAGGTCAGCGAATTCATCCATTTCGCCTGCACCAGCGAGGACATCAACAACCTGTCCCACGCGCTGATGCTGCGTGAAGGCCGCGATAACGTGATGCTGCCGTTGATGCGTCAGATCGCCGACGCCATTCGCGAACTGGCCATCCGCTTCGCCGACGTACCCATGCTGTCCCGCACCCACGGCCAGCCAGCTTCCCCGACCACTCTGGGCAAGGAGCTGGCCAACGTCGTCTACCGCCTGGAACGCCAGATCACCCAGATTGCGGCCGTGCCCCTGCTGGGCAAGATCAACGGCGCAGTCGGCAACTACAACGCGCACCTGTCGGCCTACGCCGATATCGACTGGGAAGCCAACGCACGCGCTTTCATCGAAGAGGAACTGGGCCTGGGCTTCAACCCGTATACCACCCAGATCGAGCCGCACGACTACATCGCCGAACTGTTCGACGCGATTGCGCGCTTCAACACCATCCTGATCGACTTCGACCGCGATATCTGGGGTTACATCTCGCTGGGCTACTTCAAGCAGCGCACCATTGCAGGCGAAATCGGCTCATCGACCATGCCGCACAAGGTCAACCCGATCGACTTCGAAAACTCCGAAGGCAATCTGGGTATCGCCAATGCGCTGTTCCAGCACCTGGCCAGCAAGCTGCCGATTTCCCGCTGGCAGCGCGACCTGACCGACTCGACCGTGTTGCGCAACCTCGGCGTCGGCTTCGCTCATAGCGTGATCGCCTATGAAGCCAGCCTGAAAGGCATCAGCAAGCTGGAATTGAACGAACAACGTATTGCCGCTGACCTGGATGCCTGCTGGGAAGTGTTGGCCGAGCCGATCCAGACGGTCATGCGTCGCTACAACATCGAAAACCCGTACGAAAAGCTGAAAGAACTGACACGCGGCAAGGGCATTACCCCACAAGCGCTGCAAACTTTCATCGACGGTCTGAACATGCCTGCCGAAGCGAAGGCCGAGCTAAAGACGCTCACGCCTGCCAACTACATCGGCAATGCGGCAGCCCAGGCCAAGCGCATCTGACACGCAATACCATTTGCACACGCCCGGCTGTGCCGGGCGTTTTCATTTCAAGGGCTTACACATGAATCCTGATATTCCTCTTCAACTTTTGGGCGGCATCAGCGCGCGCGTTTTCCTGCGTGATTACTGGCAGAAAAAGCCATTGCTGATCCGCCAGGCACTGCCGGACTTCCAGAGCCCGATCGATGCGGACGAACTGGCCGGCCTTGCTCTTGAAGAAGAAGTCGAGTCGCGACTGGTCATCGAAAACGGCGAGCGTCCATGGGAGCTACGTCGCGGCCCCTTTGCTGAAGATGAGTTCAGCAAGCTGCCGGAGCGTGAATGGACCCTGCTGGTTCAGGCGGTCGATCAATTCGTTCCGGAAGTGGGTGAACTGCTGGAAAACTTCCGCTTTCTGCCGAGCTGGCGGATCGATGACGTAATGATCAGCTACGCCGCGCCAGGGGGCAGCGTCGGTCCACACTTCGACAACTACGACGTATTCCTGCTGCAAGGTCACGGCAAGCGTCACTGGCAGATCGGCCAGATGTGCGACTCCGACAGCGCCCTGCTGCAACACGCAGACCTGCGCATCCTCGCCGACTTCGAGGCCACCGAAGAGTGGACCCTGGAACCGGGCGACATGCTGTACCTACCGCCTCGCCTGGCTCACTGCGGCGTGGCGGTGGATGACTGCCTGACGTATTCGGTCGGCTTCCGCGCCCCCAGTGCGGCCGAGGTACTGACCCACTTCACCGACTTCCTCAGCCAGTTCATTCCGGATGAAGAGCGCTACACCGATGCCGATGCACAGCCGGTTAGCGACCCGCATCAGATCCAGCACGACGCACTCGACCGCCTCAAAGCCCTGCTGGCCGAACACATGGGCGACGAGCGCCTGCTGCTGACCTGGTTTGGCCAGTTCATGACCGAACCGCGTTACCCGGAATTGGTCACCGGGCCTGAACTGGAAGAAGAAGACCTGCTCGACAGCCTCGAACAAGGCGCGGTGCTGATTCGCAACCCGAGTGCGCGCCTGGCCTGGTCGGAAGTGGACGATGATCTGCTACTGTTTGCCAGTGGCCAGAGCCGCTTGCTGCCGGGCAGCTTGCGCGAACTGCTCAAGCTGATCTGTGCCGCCGATGCACTGCACGCTGAAAACCTCGGTCAATGGCTGACCGATGAAGAAGGTCGCAATCTGCTTTGCGAACTCGTAAAACAAGGAAGCCTGGGATTTGCCGATGAATAAAATCACCGTATCTGTTGCAGACTGGCAGAAGAACAACGCCGATATCCGGCGTATTCGCGACGCGGTCTTCATCGCCGAGCAATCGGTACCGCCGGAACTGGAATGGGATTCGGAAGACATGGAGGCCGTGCATTTCCTGGCCTACGAAGGCGATTATCCGGTTGGCACCGCCCGGCTGCTGCACGATGGTGAAATCGGACGTCTGTCGGTGCTCAAGGACTGGCGCGGGCTAAAAGCAGGCGAAGCACTGCTCACTGCAGTGATCGGCGAAGCGGAAAGGCGTGGGCTGAAGCAACAGAAGCTCAGCGCACAGGTTCAAGCCGCAGCGTTCTACGAGCGTTTCGGCTTTACCGTGGTCAGCGACGAGTTCCTGGAAGCCGGCCTGCCTCACGTAGACATGGTCCGTCATAGCTGAGAATCTTATGTAGGCGTTTTCAAGCGCACTACACAATCACAACGCCCCGCCTTCGTACCCAGCCTGACCAGGCTGGAGCACAGAATGCCGGGGCGTTTTGTGTTTCTGCCATTCAGATTGCCTGCGCCAGGCCGACAACATGGCACACTCATGCTTTACGGCCCCATCGCGGAGAATGGACATGTCAGGACGTACCCTGCTCGCTTCACTGTTGATCGCCTTCAGCTCCTACACCCTCGCCGCCACGGAAATTGTGCCACTCAATTACCGCACCAGCGCAGACCTCCTGCCGGTCGCCAAGTCATTTCTGGGCCAGGACGGCACGGTCAGCGCCTACGAAAACCAGCTGGTCGTCAATGCCGATTCGCGCAAGATCGAAGAACTTCGCACCTTGATCTCACAACTGGACACGGCACCGAAGCGCCTGCTCATCAGCGTAGACACCAGTGAAAACGCGTCCCGCAGCGCCAACGGTTCACGCGTGATCAATTACGGCACGACAAGCCGCGAAGGCGGCGTGCAGCAGATTCAGACCAGTGAGGGCACTCCGGCGCTGATCCAGATCGGACAAAGCGTGCCGCTGACCACCTCGTCCACTGACTCGTATGGTTACGCGCAAAGCAATACCGAGTACCGCAACGTCACCCAGGGTTTCTACGTCACCGCAAGCGTCACCGGCGACAACGTGCACCTGAACATCAGCACCAACCGCGACCGCATGAGCCAGGAACGGCCGGACGCAATCAAAGTGCAAAGCACCGACAGTCAAGTCAGCGGTCGCCTCGGGGAATGGATCACCCTGGCCAGCAGCAGCGACCAATCGATAGCCGAACAGAGTGGCGAAGCGCAGCGCTACTCCACTCAGGGCCGGGACGACATGGTATTACGCGTCATGGTGCAAACTCTCGAATAGCCTGCATGGGCCTGAAACCCAGTACCTACGGGCCTTTTAATGACCAGTCAGTCTCTTTTCACGGATTATGTAGTGATTAATAAAAAGCACTACAAATCGTTTGACGAGGCAAAACCTGCGAGGCATGATTGCCTCGCTCCCGCTGATCAGAGGCCTCGAAAAGGCCTTCGAATCGCGCTCTGACTCACCCACTTGAGCCGATTCGTGTCCGCACCGCCCACAAGGCAGTTTGACGAGGTTGCGACTGGAACGAAGTTGTCCCGAGGGACGGAAGCGTAAACGGTAACCCGGCAAGGCTTTTTGGTGACGCACAACGGCATCCACGAGCCAGACTGTCAACCTGACTGAGTCATGTCCCGGTACCTGCTCTCCACCTTCGAGCCCATCGTTCACCTTTCGCGCCCTTTGCACACTGCGGTCCTGGAACCGGACCTCGGGTCAGCGAGCAGCCATATACCGTGCCTTCGATAAACAAGGCGTTTTGGCGGAGCAGGACTTTCCAACAAGACCTACTTCTAGAGGTTTATCTCCATGGCACTGACACGCGAACAACAAATAGCGGCTCTCGAAAAAGACTGGGCTGAAAATCCGCGCTGGAAACAGGTGACCCGTACTTATTCCGCCGCAGACGTGGTGCGCTTGCGTGGATCGGTTCAACCGGAACACACCCTGGCAAAGATGGGCGCCGACAAGCTCTGGAATCTGGTCACCCAAGGTGCCAGGCCGTCATTTCGGCCAGACAAGGACTTCGTCAACTGCATGGGGGCCTTGACCGGTGGTCAGGCCGTGCAGCAAGTGAAGGCCGGGATCCAGGCGATCTACCTTTCGGGCTGGCAAGTAGCCGCCGACAACAACTCCGCCGAATCCATGTACCCGGACCAGTCGCTGTACCCGGTCGATTCGGTGCCTACCGTGGTCAAGCGCATCAACAACTCGTTCCGTCGTGCCGACCAGATTCAGTGGAAAGCCGGCAAGAATCCCGGCGATGAAGGCTATATCGATTATTTCGCACCCATCGTGGCGGATGCCGAGGCGGGTTTCGGTGGCGTGCTGAACGCCTACGAGTTGATGAAAAGCATGATCGAGGCAGGCGCAGCCGGTGTGCACTTCGAAGATCAACTGGCTTCGGTGAAGAAATGCGGACACATGGGCGGCAAAGTGCTGGTGCCGACTCAGGAAGCCGTGCAGAAACTGGTGGCGGCGCGTTTGGCGGCGGACGTTGCCGGCGTCCCGACGATCATTCTGGCCCGTACTGACGCCAATGCCGCAGACTTGCTGACTTCCGACTGCGACCCTTACGACCAGCCGTTCGTCACCGGCCAGCGCACGCCGGAAGGCTTCTACAAAGTACGTGCAGGCCTGGATCAAGCGATTTCGCGTGGTCTGGCGTACGCCCCGTATGCCGATCTGATCTGGTGCGAAACCGCCAAACCGGACCTGGACGAGGCGCGTCGCTTTGCCGAGGCGATCAAGAAGGAATACCCGGACCAGTTGCTGTCCTACAACTGCTCGCCTTCTTTCAACTGGAAGAAAAACCTGGACGACGCAACCATTGCGAAATTTCAGCGTGAGCTGTCAGCAATGGGCTACAAGCACCAATTCATCACGCTGGCAGGTATTCACAACATGTGGCACAGCATGTTCAATCTGGCGCACGACTACGCCCGCAACGACATGACCGCGTATGTGAAACTGCAGGAACAGGAGTTCGCCGACGCCGCCAAGGGTTACACCTTCGTGGCTCACCAGCAGGAAGTGGGCACCGGCTACTTCGACGACATGACGACCGTGATCCAGGGCGGTGTATCGTCGGTGACGGCCCTGACCGGCTCCACCGAAGAAGAACAGTTCCACTGACACCACGCATTACGCCCGCACCGAAAGAACCGCCCGCCCAGGCGGTTTTTTTTGCATGCCAAACAACAGGCGTATTGATACGGAACAATGTATGCCGCGCTGAAAAATGCGATAAAACCGGCATGCGTTTAATACACTGACCGCGCAACTAGGCGGACACAAACTAACCGCAGCCCTTCAAATGATATCAATTATCATTCAAATTGCGTTTCATTCATTTTCGACGCCCCGATACATAATCGGTAAAAAGCGCCATGACGCCCGCCTGGCAAGCCCTCCAGCCCTGCCAGAGGCTTATAGCCGATTGATTCCTTGAATAAATTTGATGTAGAAAATTTACTTGCCAACTGTTTGCACATAAAATCATTCCGTTGACCGCGCTGCGACATTTCGTCACTGCCTCGACTCTTTATCAAGCACAGAGACCTTTGCTCTCTAACAAGGACTGCCAGCATGCCCGAATCGACAGGACTGATTGCCCACAACTGGGGCTTCGCCATTTTCCTTTTGGGTGTTGTCGGCCTTTGCGCCTTCATGCTCGGTCTGTCCAGCCTGCTCGGAAGCAAGGCCTGGGGCCGCAGCAAGAACGAACCTTTCGAATCCGGCATGTTGCCCACCGGCAGCGCACGCCTGCGTCTCTCCGCAAAATTCTATCTGGTCGCGATGCTCTTCGTGATCTTCGATATCGAAGCCCTCTTTCTCTTTGCCTGGTCTGTGTCCGTCCGCGAAAGCGGCTGGACCGGATTCGTCGAAGCTCTCGTTTTCATAGCAATTCTGTTGGCAGGTCTTGTCTACCTATGGCGGGTTGGCGCTCTTGATTGGGCTCCTGAAGGTCGCCGTAACCGGCAAGCGAAGCTGAAACAATGAGGCTTTGGCGATGCAATACAATCTCACCAGGATCGACCCGGATGCTCCTAACGAGCAGTACCCCATCGGCAAACGGGAAACCGTTTCCGATCCGTTAGAAGATCAAGTCCACAAAAACATCTTCATGGGCAAGCTCGAAGACGTACTGAACGGTGCGGTCAACTGGGGACGCAAGAACTCCCTTTGGCCCTACAACTTTGGTCTGTCGTGCTGCTACGTGGAAATGACAACGGCCTTCACGACATCGCGCGTTTCGGCGCCGAGGTTATCCGGGCTTCGCCACGTCAGGCGGATTTCATGGTAATCGCCGGTACGCCGTTCCTGAAGATGGCTCCCATCATTCAGCGTCTGTACGAACAGATGCTTGAACCGAAGTGGGTCATTTCGATGGGCGCCTGTGCCAACTCCGGTGGCATGTACGACATCTATTCTGTGGTACAGGGCGTGGACAAGTTCCTCCCCGTGGATGTCTACGTGCCCGGCTGCCCGCCCCGCCCCGAGGCATTTCTGCAAGGGCTCATGCTATTGCAGGAATCGATCGGCCAGGAGCGTCGCCCACTTTCCTGGGTCGTCGGTGATCAAGGCGTGTATCGCGCCGACATGCCGTCGCAAAAGGAACAGCGCCGCGAACAGCGTATTCAGGTCACCAACCTGCGCAGCCCCGACGAAGTCTGATCCAGCCCGTTCTTCCTATAAAAAAGACAGGAACCGGGGTTGATTCTGTACGTTGACCGAAGTGATTGAGACCTATGACTGCAGACAACGCTCTGTACATCCCGCCTTACAAGGCTGACGACCAAGATGTCGTCGTTGAACTGAACAACCGTTTTGGCGCCGAGGCATTCACTGCCCAACCGACCCGCACCGGCATGCCGGTGCTGTGGGTCGAGCGCGCCCGACTGGTGGAGATCCTGACGTTTCTGCGTCAGGTGTCCAAGCCTTACTCCATGCTCTATGACCTGCATGGCATGGACGAACGCCTGCGCACCCATCGCCGCGGCTTGCCAGGCGCCGATTTCACCGTGTTCTACCACTTGATGTCGGTAGAACGTAACAGCGACGTGATGATCAAGGTAGCGCTGTCGGAAAGCGACTTGAGCGTACCGACCGTGACCGGTATCTGGCCGAACGCGAACTGGTATGAGCGCGAAGTGTGGGACATGTTCGGGATCGACTTCCCGGGCCATCCACACCTGACCCGCATCATGATGCCGCCGACCTGGGAAGGTCACCCGCTGCGCAAGGACTTTCCGGCGCGTGCGACCGAGTTCGATCCGTACAGCCTGACGCTGGCCAAGCAGCAGCTGGAAGAAGAAGCGGCGCGTTTCAACCCGGAAGCCTGGGGCATGAAGCGTTCCGGCAAGAACGAGGATTACATGTTCCTCAACCTGGGCCCGAACCACCCTTCGGCTCACGGTGCGTTCCGCATCATTCTGCAACTGGACGGTGAAGAGATCGTCGACTGCGTTCCCGATATTGGCTATCACCACCGTGGTGCCGAAAAGATGGGCGAGCGCCAGTCCTGGCACAGCTACATTCCGTACACCGACCGCATCGACTACCTCGGCGGGGTGATGAACAACCTGCCCTACGTACTCTCGGTCGAGAAGCTGGCCGGCATCACCGTCCCGGATCGGGTCAACGTGATCCGCATCATGATGGCCGAGTTCTTCCGCATTACCAGTCACCTGCTGTTCCTGGGTACCTACATTCAGGACGTCGGCGCCATGACCCCGGTGTTCTTCACGTTCACCGATCGCCAGAAGGCGTACACGGTGATCGAAGCCATCACCGGTTTCCGTCTGCATCCGGCCTGGTATCGCATCGGCGGTGTTGCCCACGACCTGCCACGTGGCTGGGAGAAACTGGTCAAGGACTTCGTGGACTGGTTGCCCAAGCGTCTAGACGAATACACCAAGGCTGCGTTGCAAAACAGCATCCTCAAGGGCCGTACCGTCGGCGTCGCAGCCTACAACACCAAGGAAGCACTGGACTGGGGTGTTACCGGCCCGAGCCTGCGCGCTACCGGCCTGGACTTCGACCTGCGCAAGGCGCGTCCTTATTCGGGCTACGAGAACTTCGAGTTCGAAGTGCCGCTGGCCGTGCATGGTGATGCCTACGACCGCTGCATGGTGCGCGTGGAAGAAATGCGCCAGAGCATCAAGATCATCGATCAGTGCATGCGCAACATGCCGGCCGGCCCGTACAAGGCGGATCACCCGCTGACCACGCCGCCGCCGAAAGAGCGCACCCTGCAGCACATCGAAACCCTGATCACGCACTTCCTGCAGGTTTCGTGGGGCCCGGTCATGCCGGCCAACGAATCCTTCCAGATGATCGAAGCGACCAAGGGTATCAACAGTTATTACCTGACGAGCGACGGCGGCACCATGAGCTACCGTACCCGGATCCGTACCCCAAGCTTCCCGCACCTGCAGCAGATCCCTTCGGTGATCAAAGGCAGCATGGTCGCCGACTTGATTGCGTACCTGGGTAGTATCGATTTCGTTATGGCCGACGTGGACCGCTAAGCATGAACAGCCCGCTAATCCAGACAGACCGTTTCACGCTGAGCGAAACAGAGCGCTCGGCCATCGAGCATGAAATGCATCACTACGAGGACCCGCGCGCGGCGTCCATCGAAGCGTTGAAGATCGTTCAAAAGGAACGTGGCTGGGTGCCCGATGGCGCCATCTATGCCATTGGCGATCTGCTGGGCATTCCTGCCAGCGACGTCGAAGGTGTTGCCACCTTCTACAGCCAGATTTTCCGTCAGCCGGTCGGTCGTCACATCATTCGTGTCTGCAACAGCATGGTGTGCTTCATCGGTGGCCACGAATCTGTGGTCGATGAGATCAAGAGTTCGCTGGGCATCGGCCTGGGTCAAACCACCGAAGACGGCCGCTTCACCCTGCTGCCCGTCTGCTGCCTGGGCAACTGCGACAAGGCCCCGGCCGTGATGGTCGATGACGATACTTTCGGCGATGTACAGCCTGCTGGCGTTGCCAAGATGCTGGAGGGTTACCTATGACCATCACGTCCTTCGGCCCTGCGAACCGCATTGCGCGCACCGCAG
The DNA here is from genome assembly GCF_002087235.1 of Pseudomonas floridensis. Classification (GTDB taxonomy): domain Bacteria; phylum Pseudomonadota; class Gammaproteobacteria; order Pseudomonadales; family Pseudomonadaceae; genus Aquipseudomonas; species Aquipseudomonas floridensis. Next base: position 67,267 of record NZ_MUIO01000011.1, read on the forward strand.
AAACCCACCCGCTGACCTGGCGTCTGCGTGACGACGGCGAGCCAGTATGGCTCGACGAGTACCAGACCAAAGATGGCTACGCGGCGGCGCGCAAGGCGCTGATTCAGCAGTCGCCAGATGAAATCGTTCAGTCCGTCAAGGACTCCGGCCTCAAGGGCCGTGGTGGCGCAGGCTTTCCTACTGGCGTGAAGTGGGGGCTGATGCCCAAAGACGAATCCATGAACATTCGCTACCTGCTTTGCAATGCGGATGAAATGGAACCCAACACCTGGAAAGACCGCATGCTGATGGAGCAATTGCCCCATCTGCTGGTCGAGGGGATGCTGATCAGCGCCAAGGCGTTGAAAGCCTATCGTGGCTACATCTTCCTGCGCGGCGAATACGTGACTGCGGCCAAGCACTTGAACCGTGCCGTGGCCGAAGCCAAGGCCGCCGGCCTGCTGGGCAAGAACATTCTGGGCACCGGCTTCGATTTCGAGCTGTTCGTCCACACCGGTGCCGGCCGCTACATCTGCGGTGAAGAAACCGCCCTGATCAACTCGCTGGAAGGCCGACGCGCCAACCCGCGTTCCAAGCCGCCCTTCCCGGCTGCAGTGGGCGTGTGGGGCAAACCGACCTGTGTCAACAACGTCGAAACCCTGTGCAACGTGCCTGCCATCGTCAACAACGGCAACGATTGGTACAAATCGCTGGCCCGCGAAGGCAGTGAAGACCACGGCACCAAGCTGATGGGTTTCTCCGGCAAGGTCAAGAATCCGGGGCTGTGGGAACTGCCATTCGGCGTGCAGGCTCGCGAGCTGTTCGAAGACTACGCGGGCGGCATGCGCGACGGCTTCAAGCTCAAATGCTGGCAGCCAGGCGGTGCCGGTACAGGCTTCCTGCTGCCCGAGCACCTGGATGCCCAGATGTATGCTGGTGGCATCGCCAAGGTCGGCACCCGTATGGGCACCGGTCTGGCCATGGCGGTCGACGATTCGGTCAACATGGTGTCGCTGCTGCGCAACATGGAAGAATTCTTCGCTCAGGAATCCTGTGGATTCTGCACGCCGTGCCGCGACGGTCTGCCGTGGAGCGTGAAGATGCTGCGCGCCATCGAAAACGGTCAGGGCCAGCCGGGGGATATCGAAACCCTGCTGGGCCTGGTCAATTTCCTCGGCCCTGGCAAAACCTTCTGCGCTCACGCACCGGGCGCGGTGGAACCCTTGGGCAGCGCGATCAAGTATTTCCGGTCCGAGTTCGAAGCAGGCATTGCACCCGCCAGCCCGAACACACTGTTAGCCGGTAAAAGTCCGACCGTGGTCGGCGCATAACAAGACACACCGGACGGCGGACACTTGCAGACCGCCGTCCTCGTACCTGCTGACGCCCTCGCGGGCTGAAGCTTGCAGGTACTACCGAGATTCCATTAGCCACGCCTGCTGACAACGGGCCAACGAAGATCTTTGAACCATGGCTACTATCCACGTAGACGGCAAAGCCCTCGAAGTCGATGGCGCAGACAACCTGTTACAGGCATGTCTGTCGCTGGGCCTCGATATCCCTTATTTCTGCTGGCACCCTGCCCTTGGCAGCGTTGGCGCCTGTCGCCAGTGCGCGGTCAAGCAGTACACCGACGAAAACGACACACGCGGTCGTATCGTCATGTCCTGCATGACTCCAGCCACCGATAACACCTGGATCTCCATCGATGACGATGAATCCAAGGCCTTTCGCGCCAGTGTCGTCGAATGGCTGATGACCAACCACCCGCACGACTGCCCGGTCTGCGAGGAAGGTGGTCACTGCCATCTGCAAGACATGACGGTGATGACCGGCCACAACGAGCGCCGATATCGTTTCACCAAACGCACCCACCAGAATCAGGAACTGGGGCCGTTCATCGCGCACGAGATGAACCGCTGCATCGCCTGCTATCGCTGCGTACGCTTCTACAAGGACTACGCGGGCGGCACTGACCTTGGCGTGTACGGCGCGCACGACAACGTGTACTTCGGTCGCGTCGAAGACGGCACGCTGGAAAGCGAGTTCTCCGGCAACCTGACCGAGGTCTGCCCTACCGGTGTGTTCACCGACAAGACTCACTCCGAGCGCTACAACCGCAAATGGGACATGCAGTTCTCGCCAAGCATCTGCCATGGCTGCTCCAGCGGCTGTAACATCAGCCCGGGCGAGCGTTATGGCGAATTGCGCCGGATCGAGAACCGCTACAACGGTTCCGTGAACCAGTACTTCCTGTGCGACCGTGGTCGTTTCGGCTATGGCTACGTCAACCGCAAGGATCGTCCTCGTCAACCGCTGCTCGCCGCAGGTCAGGTCAAACTGAGCCTGGACGAAGCGCTGGACAACGCGGCGGATCTGCTGCGCGGTCGCAACATCGTCGGCATCGGTTCGCCACGCGCCAGCCTGGAAAGCAACTACGCCCTGCGTGAACTGGTGGGTGCCGAACATTACTACAGTGGCATCGAAGCCGGTGAGCTGGAGCGTATTCGCCTGATCCTCAAGGTTCTGAACGACAGCCCGCTGCCGGTCCCGACCTTGCGTGACATTGAAGACCATGACGCGATTTTCGTACTTGGCGAAGACCTGACTCAGACTGCTGCCCGTATGGCACTGGGCCTGCGTCAGGCCGTCAAAGGCAAGGCCGAAGACATGGCTGCGGCGATGAAAGTCCAGCCATGGCTGGACGCTGCGGTGAAAAACATCGGCCAGCACGAGCTGAACCCGCTGTTCATCGCCAGCCTGTCTGAAACCCGTCTTGATGACGTGGCAGAAGAATGTGTGCACGCCGCACCGGACGATCTGGCACGTATCGGTTTCGCCGTGGCCCACGCGCTGGATGCCAGCGCACCTGCGGTCGAAGGTCTGGACAGTGAAGCGCTGGAACTGGCGCAACGCATTGCCGATGCCCTGCTCGCCGCCAAGCGCCCATTGATCATCTCCGGCAGCTCGCTGGGTTCGACCGCGCTGATCGAAGCCGCTGCCAACATTGCCAAGGCCCTGAAGCTGCGCGACAAGCAAGGCTCCATCAGCCTGATCGTGCCGGAAGCCAACAGCATGGGCCTGGCGATGCTCGGAGGTGAGTCCGTTGACGCCGCGCTGCAAGCGGTGATCTCCGGCAAGGCCGATGCGATCGTGGTGCTGGAAAACGATCTGTATCGCCGCGTCGATGCCGCGATCGTGGACGCAGCACTGAGCGCCGCGAAAGTGGTAATCGTTGCTGACCATCAGAAAACGCCGACCAGTGATCGCGCCCACCTGATCCTGCCCGCGGCCAGCTTCGCCGAAGGCGACGGTACGCTGGTCAGCCAGGAAGGCCGTGCACAACGTTTCTTCCAGGTGTTCGATCCGACCTACCTGGACGCCGGCATCCTGATTCACGAGGGCTGGCGCTGGTTGCATGCCTTGCGCGCAACCCTGCTCAACAAGCCGGTGGACTGGACACAACTGGACCATGTTACCGAGGCCTGCGCCGGCAGTTCCGCGCAACTGGCCGGTATCGTCAACGCTGCGCCGTCGGCCTCGTTCCGCATCAAAGGCCTGAAACTGGCGCGCGAACCGCTGCGCTACAGCGGTCGTACTTCCATGCGCGCCAACATCAACGTGCACGAGCCACGCACACCGCAGGACAAGGACACCGCGTTTGCGTTTTCGATGGAAGGTTACTCGGGTTCCGCTGAACCGCGTCAGCAAGTACCGTTCGCCTGGTCTCCGGGCTGGAACTCACCACAGGCCTGGAACAAGTTCCAGGACGAAGTCGGTGGCCACCTGCGTGCGGGCGATCCAGGCACCCGCCTGATCGAAAGCAAAGGTGACGGTCTGTCGTGGTTCGCCAGTGTTCCTCGTGCATTTGCCCCAGAGCGCGGCACCTGGCAGGTCGTGCCCTTCTTCCACCTGTTCGGCAGTGACGAAACATCGTCTCTGGCGGCACCGGTTCAGGAACGCATCCCGCAAGCCTACGTAGCCCTGGCCAGGTCGGAAGCGGATCGCCTGGGTGTCAACGACGGCGCGCTGATCTCGCTGAATGTGGCGGGCCAGACGCTCAAGCTGCCGCTGCGTATCAATGAAGAGCTCAGTGCCGGTCTGGTCGCCCTGCCAGCCGGTCTGCCGGGTATTCCGGCGGCAGTGTTCGGCAAATCCGTTGACGGTCTGCAGGAGGCAGCGCAATGACCTGGTTCACCCCTGAAGTGATTGACGCGATCATTGCGGTCGTCAAAGCCATCGTGGTTTTGCTGGCCGTGGTGGTCTGCGGTGCGCTGCTCAGTTTCGTAGAACGTCGTCTGTTGGGCTGGTGGCAGGACCGTTACGGCCCGAACCGCGTTGGCCCGTTCGGTATGTTTCAGATTGCGGCCGACATGCTGAAAATGTTCTTCAAGGAAGACTGGACGCCACCGTTTGCCGACAAGGTGATTTTCACCCTGGCACCGGTGGTGGCCATGAGCGCCCTGCTGATCGCGTTCGCCGTCATCCCGATCACCCCGACCTGGGGCGTGGCGGATCTGAATATCGGCCTGCTGTTCTTCTTCGCCATGGCCGGCCTGTCGGTCTACGCAGTGCTGTTCGCCGGCTGGTCGAGCAACAACAAGTTCGCCCTGCTGGGCAGCTTGCGTGCCTCGGCGCAGACCGTGTCCTACGAAGTGTTCATGGGCCTGGCGCTGATGGGCATCGTGGTGCAGGTCGGTTCGTTCAACATGCGCGACATCGTCGAATATCAGGCGCAGAACCTGTGGTTCATCATTCCGCAGTTCTTCGGCTTCTGTACGTTCTTCATTGCCGGCGTCGCCGTGACTCACCGTCACCCGTTCGACCAGCCGGAAGCCGAACAGGAACTGGCCGACGGTTACCACATTGAATACGCCGGCATGAAGTGGGGCATGTTCTTCGTGGGTGAATACATCGGCATCATCCTGATCTCGGCGTTGCTGGTGACCCTGTTCTTCGGCGGCTGGCATGGCCCGTTCGATATCCTGCCATCGCTGGCCTTCTTCTGGTTCGCTCTGAAAACCGCGTTTTTCATCATGCTGTTCATCCTGTTGCGCGCTTCCATTCCGCGCCCACGTTATGACCAGGTCATGGATTTCAGCTGGAAATTCTGTCTGCCGCTGACCCTGATCAATTTGCTGGTGACTGCTGCGATTGTGTTGTTGAACACACCGGCAGGCTCGGTTCAGTGAGGATTTGACCCATGTTCAAGTATATTGGCGACATCGTTAAGGGTACTGGTACCCAACTGCGCAGCCTGGTGATGGTGTTCGGTCACGGCTTCCGCAAACGCGACACCCTGCAATACCCTGAGGAGCCGGTCTACCTGCCACCTCGCTACCGTGGCCGGATCGTGCTGACCCGCGACCCCGATGGTGAAGAGCGCTGCGTGGCGTGCAATCTGTGCGCAGTCGCCTGCCCGGTGGGCTGCATTTCGCTGCAGAAGGCTGAAAAAGAGGACGGCCGCTGGTACCCGGACTTTTTCCGCATCAACTTTTCACGCTGCATCTTCTGCGGCCTCTGTGAAGAAGCCTGCCCGACCACCGCAATCCAGCTCACGCCGGACTTCGAGATGGCCGACTTCAAACGTCAGGATCTGGTGTACGAAAAGGAAGATCTGCTGATCTCCGGCCCCGGCAAGAACCCCGACTACAACTTCTACCGCGTTGCGGGTATGGCCGTCGCCGGCAAGCCCAAGGGCTCCGCGCAGAACGAAGCCGAGCCGATCAACGTCAAGAGCTTGCTGCCTTAAGGAAGTAAAGATGGAATTCGCTTTCTATTTCGCATCCGGTATCGCTGTCGTGTCCACCCTGCGGGTGATCACGAACACCAATCCGGTGCACGCCCTGCTCTACCTGATCATCTCCCTGATCGCCGTGGCCATGACCTTTTTCAGCCTCGGCGCACCCTTTGCCGGCGTGCTGGAAGTCATCGCTTATGCAGGCGCGATCATGGTGCTGTTCGTATTCGTGGTCATGATGTTGAACCTAGGCCCGGCCTCGGTTCAGCAGGAGCGTACCTGGCTCAAACCCGGCATCTGGGTCGGCCCGGTCATCCTGGGCATTCTGCTGCTGGCTGAACTGCTGTACGTATTGTTCGCCAACCCGACTGGCGCTGCCGTCGGTCACACCACGGTCGACGCCAAGGCAGTCGGCATCAGCCTGTTCGGGCCTTATCTGCTCGTTGTGGAGCTCGCCTCGATGCTGCTGCTCGCCGCAGCGGTGACGGCGTTCCATCTGGGCCGCAACGAGGCGAAGGAGCCAAGCCAATGAATGCTATCCCTCTCGAACACGGTCTGGCGGTTGCCGGTGTCCTGTTCTGCCTCGGCCTGGTCGGCCTGATGGTGCGACGCAATATCCTTTTCGTATTGATGAGCCTTGAAATCATGATGAACGCCTCTGCTTTGGCGTTCGTCGTTGCCGGCAGCCGCTGGGCGCAACCGGACGGCCAGGTGATGTTCATTCTGGTGATCAGTCTTGCAGCTGCCGAGGCCAGTATCGGCCTGGCGATCCTGATGCAACTGTATCGCCGCTTCCACACGCTCGATATCGACGCTGCCAGTGAGATGCGCGGATGAATCTTCTCTTTCTGACTTTCGTATTTCCCCTCATCGGTTTCCTGCTGCTGTCGTTTTCACGCGGTCGCATTTCGGAAAACCTCGCGGCGCTGATCGGCGTCGGCTCCATCGGGCTCTCCGCGATCGTCGCGGCCTGGGTCATCTGGCAGTTCAATGTTGCGCCACCGGAAGGCGGTCACTACACCCAGGTGCTGTGGCGCTGGATGGACGTGGATGGTTTCCAGCCCAACTTCGCGCTGTATCTGGACGGCCTGTCCGTCACGATGCTGGGCGTCGTGGTCGGCGTCGGTTTCCTGATCCACCTGTTCGCGTCCTGGTACATGCGTGGTGAAGCAGGCTATTCGCGCTTCTTCTCCTACACCAACCTGTTCATTGCCAGCATGTTGTTCCTGATCCTGGGCGACAACCTGCTGTTCATCTACTTCGGTTGGGAAGGCGTGGGCCTGTGCAGCTACCTGTTGATCGGCTTCTATTACAGCAACCGCAACAATGGCAACGCCGCGCTTAAAGCCTTCATCGTGACCCGTATCGGTGACGTGTTCATGGCCATCGGCCTGTTCATTCTGTTCCAGCAACTGGGCACGCTGAACGTTCAGGAACTGCTGGTCCGGGCTCCGGAGCACTTCAAGGTCGGCGATTTCTGGATCGTCCTGGCAACGCTGATGCTGCTGGGCGGTGCGGTTGGTAAATCCGCACAACTGCCGCTGCAGACCTGGCTGGCAGACGCAATGGCCGGTCCTACTCCGGTTTCGGCATTGATTCACGCCGCAACGATGGTAACCGCTGGCGTCTACCTGATCGCCCGTACCCATGGCCTGTTCGCGCTGGCTCCCGACATTCTGCATCTGGTCGGTGTCGTAGGTGGTGTCACGCTGGTTCTGGCGGGTTTCGCTGCGCTGGTGCAGACCGACATCAAGCGTATCCTCGCCTACTCCACCATGAGCCAGATCGGTTACATGTTCCTGGCTCTGGGCGTCGGTGCCTGGGAAGGCGCGATCTTCCACCTGATGACGCACGCCTTCTTCAAAGCGCTGCTGTTCCTCGCGTCGGGTGCGGTGATCGTTGCCTGCCACCACGAACAGAACATCTTCAAGATGGGCGGCCTGTGGAAGAAATTGCCGTTAGCCTACGCCAGCTTCATCGTCGGTGGTGCCGCCCTGGCTGCGCTGCCGCTGCTGACTGCCGGCTTCTACTCCAAGGACGAGATCCTCTGGGAAGCGTTCGCCAGTGGTAACAACGGCCTGCTGTATGCCGGTCTGGTTGGCGCGTTCATGACCTCGCTGTACACCTTCCGCCTGATCTTCATCGCGTTCCACGGTGAAGCCAAGACCGAAGCTCACGCAGGTCACGGCATTGCCCACTGGCTGCCGCTGTCGGTGTTGATCGTACTGTCGACCTTCATCGGTGCAATGATCACTCCACCACTGGCTGGCGTGCTGCCGCAGAGCGTCGGCCATGCCGGTGGCGAAGCCAAGCACAGCCTGGAAATCGCCTCGGGCGCCATCGCACTGGCAGGCATTCTGCTGGCCGCTCTGCTGTTCCTCGGCAAGCGTCGTCTGGTGACGGCAATCGCCAACAGCGGTCCCGGCCGCTTCCTGTCAGCCTGGTGGTTCGCCGCCTGGGGCTTCGACTGGATCTACGACAAGCTCTTCGTCAAACCTTATCTGGCGATCAGTCACTTGCTGCGTAGCGATCCGTTCGACCGCACCATCGGCTTGATCCCACGTCTGGTCAAAGGCGGTCATGACACCATGAGCCGCACCGAGACCGGCCAGCTGCGTTGGTATGCTGCCTCGATTGCCGTGGGTGCCGTTCTGGTACTCGGTGCCGTCGTTCTGGTTGCGGTCTGACATGAACCTTGCGAATTTGCGAAAGGAATTGAGCCCGTCATGATTCTGCCTTGGCTAATCCTGATCCCCTTTATCGGCGGCCTGCTGTGCTGGCTGGGTGAGCGCTTCGGCCCTACCCTGCCGCGCTGGATCGCGCTGCTGACCATGTCCCTCGAACTGGCCCTGGGCCTTTGGCTCTGGGCCACCGGCAACTTCGGTTATGCGCCGGTGCCCGGCGCGGATCCGACCTGGACGCTTGAGTTCCACCATCAGTGGATCACCCGCTTCGGCATCGATGTCCACCTGGCCCTCGACGGTCTGTCGCTGCTGATGATTCTGCTGACCGGTCTGCTCGGCGTGTTGTCGGTGCTGTGCTCGTGGAAGGAAATCCAGCGCAAGGTGGGGTTCTTTCACCTTAACCTGATGTGGATTCTGGGCGGTGTGGTTGGCGTGTTCCTGGCCATCGACCTGTTCATGTTCTTCTTCTTCTGGGAAATGATGCTGGTGCCGATGTACTTCCTCATCGCGCTCTGGGGTCATAGCTCTGCGGACGGCAAGAAGACCCGTATCTACGCCGCGACCAAGTTCTTCATCTTCACTCAGGCCAGCGGCCTGATCATGCTGGTGGCGATTCTGGGTCTGGTGCTGGTGCACTTCAATCAGACCGGCGTCATCACGTTCGCCTACGCCGATCTGTTGAAGACCCAACTGGCGCCAGGCACCGAGTACCTGCTGATGCTGGGTTTCTTCATCGCCTTTGCCGTGAAGCTTCCGGTAGTGCCGTTCCACTCCTGGCTGCCGGATGCTCACGCTCAGGCGCCGACCGCAGGTTCCGTCGACCTCGCCGGTATCCTGCTGAAAACCGCTGCCTACGGTCTGCTGCGTTTCGCACTGCCGCTGTTTCCGAATGCATCGGCCGAATTCGCACCGATTGCGATGACCCTGGGTCTGATCGGTATTTTTTACGGCGCGTTCCTGGCCTTCGCCCAGACGGATATCAAACGTCTGATCGCGTTCTCCAGCGTTTCGCACATGGGCTTCGTGTTGATCGGTATCTACTCCGGCAGCCAGCAGGCGCTGCAAGGCGTCGTGGTACAGATGCTGGCTCACGGTTTGTCGGCAGCGGCACTGTTCATTCTCAGTGGTCAGCTTTACGAGCGTCTGCATACCCGTGACATGCGCGAGATGGGCGGCCTGTGGTCGCGCATCGCCTACCTGCCCGCGATCAGCCTGTTCTTTGCAGCCGCATCGCTGGGACTACCAGGCACCGGCAACTTCGTCGGCGAATTCCTGATCCTGCTGGGCAGCTTCGTCAGTTCGCCATGGATTACCGCCATCGCCACTTCCGGCCTGGTGTTCGGTTCTGTCTACTCGCTGATCATGATCCATCGTGCCTATTTCGGCCCGTCGAAGTCGGACGAGGTTCTCAAAGGCATGGATGGACGGGAAATGATCATGGTGCTGGGCCTTGCCGTGTTGCTGATCGTGCTCGGGGTTTTCCCGCAGCCGATCCTCGACACATCGGCAGCGACCATGCACGGCGTGCAGCAATGGCTAGGCACTGCCTTCACTCAACTCGCTTCGGCCCGGTAAGAGCGCTATGGACCTGACGATTCAACACTTTATTGCGCTTGCCCCACTGCTGATTACCAGCATCACCATCGTCGTGGTGATGCTGGCCATCGCGTGGCGCCGCAATCACTCGCAAACCTTTCTGCTTTCGGTAGCGGGTCTGAACCTGGCCCTGCTGTCGATCTACCCGGCTTTGAAAGTCGCCCCGCTGGCGGTTACGCCACTGCTGCAGATCGATAGCTTCGCCTGCCTGTACATGGCGATCATCCTCGCCTCCACCCTCGCTTGCGTGACGATGGCGCATGCCTATCTGGGCGACGCGAAGGTCGGGTATCCGGGCAATCGGGAAGAACTCTACCTGCTGATCCTGCTGGCTGCCGCAGGCGGCCTGGTTTTGGTCAGCGCCCAGCATCTGGCAGGCCTTTTCATCGGTCTGGAGCTGCTGTCGGTGCCGGTTTACGGTCTGGTGGCGTATGCGTTCTTCAACAAGCGCTCGCTAGAAGGTGGCATCAAGTACATGGTGCTGTCGGCTGCGGGCTCGGCCTTCCTGCTGTTCGGTATGGCCTTGCTGTACGCGGAAGCAGGCTCGCTGAGCTTCGAAGGCATCGGCAAGGCCATTGCGGCGACAGGCATGCCTAGCCCGATTGCAAGCCTGGGTCTGGCGATGATGCTGGTCGGCCTTGCGTTCAAGCTGTCACTGGTGCCGTTCCATCTCTGGACGCCTGACGTCTACGAAGGCGCTCCCGCTCCGGTTGCCGCATTCCTGGCGACCGCCAGCAAGGTCGCGGTATTTGCCGTACTGGTGCGCCTGTTCCAGATCTCGCCAGCGGCCAGCAGTGGCGTGCTGCATGACGTACTGGCTGTCATCGCCGTGGCATCGATCCTGGTCGGCAACCTGTTGGCGCTGACCCAGACCAACCTCAAGCGCCTGCTGGGCTACTCATCCATCGCCCACTTCGGTTACCTGATGATCGCGCTGGTAGCGAGCAAAGGCATGGCGGTCGAGGCGATTGGTGTCTATCTGGCGACCTATGTCCTGACCTCTCTAGGCAGCTTCGGCGTAATCACGATGATGTCGTCGCCCTACAGCGGCCGCGACGCCGATGCGATGTTCGAATACCGCGGCCTGTTCTGGCGTCGTCCTTACCTGACAGCAGTGATGACCCTGATGCTGCTCTCGCTGGCGGGTATCCCGCTCACAGCAGGCTTCATCGGCAAGTTCTACATGATCGCCACCGGCGTCGAGTCCCAGCTGTGGTGGCTGATCGGCGCGCTGGTACTGGGCAGCGCCATCGGTCTGTTCTACTACCTTCGCGTGATGGTCACCATGTACCTGGTCGATGCCAAGCTGCCACGTCACGATGCGGCCTTCAACTGGGCACAACGCACGGGCGGCGTCATGCTGCTGGCAGTGGCGATTCTGACGTTCGTATTGGGTGTGTACCCGCAGCCGCTTCTGGATCTGGTGGTCAATGCGGGTCTGCACATGCCAGGCTGATTGACCGACAACAAAAAAACCCTGCTTTTGAGCATAATGCTGTTCACTTAAGC
>NZ_MUIO01000110.1 GCF_002087235.1 Pseudomonas floridensis
GGCTGGCCGATGCCGACGTCCTGCTGGGCAGGGCGGATGAAGCGGCGGCGTTGTTCGGCCGATTGTGCGATCTGTGCAATGACGTCGGCTTGCTGGCCGAGCAGTACGACCCGCAGGCTGGCCGCATGCTGGGCAATTTTCCGCAGGCGTTCAGCCACATCGGCATTATCAATACCGCGCTGAATCTTCATCGCACCGTATGCCCGGCCAGCAAGCCGACGTCATTGCACAGATCGCACAATCGGCCGAACAACGCCGCCGCTTCATCCGCCCTGCCCAGCAGGACGTAGGCATCGGCCAGCCAGAAGGAACAGACCAGAAAGGTGCCTTCACTGCCTGAAACACCATCGATACTTCGCTCGCCGTCATAGCGCAACAACAGACCGTCCTGCATGAGCGTGCGCTCGATCTGCGCAACCGTACCGATCACCCGAGGATCATCGGGCGGAAGAAAACCGGTCAAAACGATCTGCAGCAGGCTGGCATCGACTTCCTTCGCGCCGTAGGTCTGCACGAAGCTGTTCAGTTGCGCGTCAAAACCGTTCTGACAGACATCAGCATGGATCTCATCCGCCACCTGCCGGTAATGCCTGGCCAGCGCACGATCATCGTCACCCTCCGCCGCCTGGGCGATTTGCGTGGCATTGCGGTCGAAGGCGACCCATGCCATGACTTTGGAGTGCGTGAAGTGACGTGGCTCGGAACGTATCTCCCAAATTCCAGCGTCCGGCAGATGCCAGACTTTTTCCAGAAACGGCATAACCACTTTCGAGATCGCCACACTGCGTGGATGTCGGGGCATGCCGCCTTTGAGCGCCTGAATCATCGCATCGGCCACTTCGCCGTACACGTCCAGCTGCACCTGTGTCGCCGCGCCATTGCCGACCCGTACGGGCAGCGAACCTTCATAGCCGCTCAACCACGGCAACTCGAACTCCGCCAGCCGACGTTCGCCGCCTACGCCGTACATGATCTGGATCTGTTCCGGATTTCCCGCGACGGAACGCAGCAGCCAGTCACGCCACGCCGTTGCTTCTTCGAAATAGCCCAGGTTCATGAACGCCAGCAGCGTCATGGTCGCATCGCGCAGCCAGCAATAGCGATAATCCCAGTTGCGCTCGCCACCCAACTGCTCGGGCAACGAGGTGGTCACCGCCGCGACGATGCCGCCGGTGGGCGCATAGGTCATGGCCTTGAGCGTGATCAACGAACGTTTTACCTGGTCGGTCCAAGGACCTACATCAGGGCAGCGATCCGAAAACTCGCGCCAGTAGCGCTCGGTCTGTTCGAGCGCCTGATCGGCATCGATATCCGCCTGCAATGGCTGATAGGACGCTTGGTAGGCGAGCGTAAACACGTTGCGCTCGCCTTCACTGACACTGAAATGGCTGGCCGTGTGGTGATCCTGAGGCAGCAGTGGAACAGGACTGCGCAGCACCAGCATTTCCGGGCCTGCGACGGCGGTCAGGGTGTGAGGATTCTTCTTTTCAACCCAGGGCACTGTGCTTCCGTAGTCGAAACGTATGGCCAGATCCATGTCGAAGGCGACCTCGCCAGACAGCCCGACCACCATCCGCACCACATGCCCGGCGGTGTTCATCGGCATGAAGTCGATCAGCATTGCGCGCCCGCTGGCGGTCTCGAACAGGGTTTCCAGAATCAGCGTGCCCGAACGATAGCGCCTCTGCACGGCGACAATGTCGGCCTGCGGCGCGATTTTCCAGCAGCCATGGTCTCTGTCACCCAACAACGCTGAAAAGCAGGAGGGCGAATCGAACCGCGGGAAACACAGCCAGTCCAGAGACCCATCACGTGCAACCAATGCAGCGGTCTGGCAGTTGCCCAGCAACGCGTAGTCTTCAATCAATGCGGCCATTCGTAATGCTCAGGTGGGTGAACAATTGCCTTCATGAATACCTGCGTTCAGACCCCCGTGCCGGCAAGTGGCGGTGGGGCCGCCCTTTCAAAACAGCCCCGCTCGTTCTCAGCCAGGCAGGATGTAACGCCTGATCGCTGTCGCGACCCCATCCTCGAGGTTGCTGCCAGTGACATGATCAGCCTGACTCAACACGCTGGCCTCGCCCTGCCCCATGGCGATCGAAAGACCAGCCTTGTGAAACATCGCGACGTCGTTGCCGCCATCACCGATGGCCGCAGTCTGTGCAAGATCGACGCGCAGATATTCCGCCAACGCGACGAGTGCCGAGCCCTTGTTGGCCTCCAGCGCGGTGACGTCCAGATAATAGCGCTGCGAACGGGCGGCGAACGCGAGCCCCTCGATGAGCGGATTGACCTGCGCCTCCAGCGTCTTGAGCAGCTCGAAATCCTTGCTCGCAGCGACAATCTTGTCGACCCGATCCAGATACGGCTCAAAGCTGTCGACTTGAACCGGCTCATAGCCCAAGGCGTGATGCTCGTGGTCGACATAGTCGCCATTCGGATCGATCAGCAGCCAGTCATCGTCGGCAAACACCCAGATCGCAACCTTTTGCGTGGCGAACAACTCAAGGCACGTACGTACGGCCTTAGGGTCGATGCGATGCGCGACCAGAAGACGGCCATCGGCATGCGTGATAGTGCCGCCGTTGAATGCAACGGTGGGCAACTCGATATTCAGTGCTTCGATGACCTGACGCATCGCACGCGGCGGCCGGCTACTGGCCAGGGTGAAATGAACCCCGGCGTGTTGCAGATCGCGAATCGCGTCAATATTAGCCTGGCTCAGGCTATGATCAGGACGCAGCAACGTACCATCGATATCGGAAAGCAGAAAACGCACAGATTGCTCGGACGCAGACACTCCGGATTGCTCAGACATTGAGTTCCCGCCATTCACGACCATCACGACTCAACAGGTCATCAGCAACCCCTGGACCATCCTTGCCCGCCTCGTACATCGTCACCTCGGGTTGCCTGGCCCAGGCATCGAGAAACGGCTGCACGGCACGCCAGCCATTTTCGATGTTGTCAGCACGCTGAAACAGCGTCTGGTCACCGGTCAGGCAGTCATAAATCAAGGTCTCGTAGCCAGTGGACGGCTGCATTTCGAAGAAATCCTTGTAGGCAAAGCCCAGCTCGATGTCTTCCATCTCCAGCGTCGGGCCAGGGCGCTTGGCGAACAGATCGAACCACATGCCTTCGTTTGGTTGAATCTGGATTCTCAGGTAGTTTGGCTTGAGCCGGTCAACTTCTGTGTCGCGAAACTGAGCATAGGGCGCAGGCTTGAAGCAGATGGCGATCTCGGTGCTGCGCGCGCTCATGCGCTTGCCGGTACGCAGATAGAACGGCACACCCACCCAGCGCCAGTTGTCGACCATGACTTTGAGCGCCACATAGGTTTCCGTGGTGCTGTCCGCTGCCACACGCTCTTCCTGACGGTAACCGGCCAGCTTGCGACCGGATACCTCGCCCTCCGAGTACTGGCCACGCACGGAGTTGGCCAAGGCCTCTTCCTCGCTCCATGGCCGAATCGCCCCAACTACCTTGGCTTTTTCGCCGCGCACCGCATCAGCACCGAACGCCGCCGGCGGCTCCATCGCGACCATCGCCAGCAACTGGAACAAGTGATTGGGCACCATGTCGCGCAACGCCCCGGTGTTCTCGTAGAAACTGCCGCGAGTCTCGACACCGACCGTCTCGGCGGCAGTGATCTGCACGTGGTCGATGTAATGATTGTTCCAGAACGATTCGAACAGGCCGTTGGAGAAACGGCTGACCAGAATGTTCTGTACTGTCTCTTTGCCCAGATAATGGTCGATGCGGTAAATCTGCTTTTCGCTCATCGCTTTGAGCAGGCATTCGTTCAACTCGACCGCACTGGCCAGATCCGAGCCGAAAGGCTTTTCGATCACAACCCTGCGAAACGCACCATCCGCTTCGTTCAACAACCCCGAAGCGCCCAGTCGGGTCGCGACTTCCTTGAAGAAACGCGGCGCGGTGGCGAGGTAGAACACTGCATTGGCCGAGCCGGTGCTCTTGATCTTGCGTTCGATGTCCTGATAAGTGGAATCGTCGAGAAAATCGCCCTGTACGTAGCTGATGCGTTCGGCCAGCTTCCCCCAGAGCGCAGGATCCAGCGGCTCCTTTCCCGACTCCGCGACTTTCGAGGCGGACTCTTCGCGAATAAAGTTTTCAAGCTTGCTGGCAAAGTCGGCGTCACTGATCGCATTGTGATCGACGCCAACGATGTGCAGCCCTTCATCCACCAGACCGTCACGCGCCAGATTGTAGAGCGCCGGCATCAGCAGGCGTTTGACAAGATCCCCGTGTGCACCAAACAGAAACAGCGTCGTGGGTGGTGCAACCTCGGCTTTTTGCTCGGAAGTGCCGCGTGACAGGCCCATTACTTGGGTTCCTTGTGACCACCGAAGCCAAAGCGCATGGCAGACAGCATCTTGTCAGCGTACGAGCTGGTCTGGCGTGAGCGGAAGCGTGCAAACAGCGCACTGGACAAGACCGGAACAGGAACCGCCTGTTCGATAGCCGCCTCGATCGTCCAGCGCCCTTCCCCACTGTCCGCCACCGAGCCGGAGAAGGCATCCAGTTGCGGGTCGCTGGCCAGTGCGTCGGCAGTCAGGTCCAGCAACCAGGAGGACACCACGCTGCCGCGACGCCACACTTCGGCAATGTCAGCCATGTTCAGGTCGAAACGCTGTTCGGCTGGCAGATGCTCGGCATTCTTTTGCTTGAGCAGATCGAAGCCCTCGGCAAACGCCTGCATCATGCCGTACTCGATGCCGTTGTGAATCATCTTCACGAAGTGGCCCGAGCCAGCCGGACCTGCATGGATATAGCCTTGCTCTGCACGGGCGTCGTCAGACTTGCGGTCTCTGGTGCGCGGAATGTCGCCCATGCCCGGTGCCAGCGTGGCGAACAGCGGGTCCAGACGTTCGACGATGGCGCTCTCGCCACCGATCATCATGCAATAGCCACGCTCCAGTCCCCAGACGCCACCGGAGGTACCGACGTCCACATAATGCAAACCCTTGACGGTCAGCTCCTGTGCACGACGGATATCGTCTTTATAGAAAGTGTTGCCGCCGTCGATGATCACGTCATCGGGCTCAAGCAACTCACTCAGGATCTGAATGGTGTCTTCAGTCGGCGCGCCCGCGGGCAGCATCACCCAGATGGCACGCGGTGCCTGCAGGGCACTCACCAGCCCGGCCAGATCGGCGGCCGGTGTCGAGCCTTCATTGGCCAGGGCGCTGCGTGATGCTTCGTCGCGGTCATACACCACCGTTGTGTGACCGTCGAGCATCAAACGCCGTGCGATATTGCCGCCCATTCGGCCCAGTCCAATAATCCCAAGTTGCATGAAGTTGCTCCTAAACTCGTAAAAGGGGCCTCACCTGTCATCCAGCGCTTCAACAGTGCGTGAGCATGCTGGTTAGTCAAGCGAGGCAGAACGTCGGTTCCCCAGAGGGTAGATGACCGCAGCCATGCCACCCGATGGTGCATTTTGTCGCGATCAAGAAACGTTCGCGACAATTAAAAATAAAAAAGTTCCAATTTGAGGCAAAAGAAATCAGAATCTGTGCCGATAGAGAGGTTAGCAGCGGCCACTCAGGGATTGATAGTCATTGCCACGGGCCTTTCTGAGGTTGAATCCGCCATTTGCGAGGTGAGCAATGGGCACTGTACTACCAGCACTTGCACCACAAACCCTGTATGTCACGATCCGCCGCGACGAACTGCGTGCGTTGAAAGAAGAACGTGAGCAGCTGCAAAAACGAGTCGCTCATCTGAGCCTCATGCTTCAGCAAAGCCAGTTGTCGTCTTCCGGCACAGCCTTACAGCTCTGAAGCTTTAACCCTGCGTCCTGTCATGACCGCCCCGTGGCAAGCCCGATCCGCTGGCTTGCCCACCTGATGCCCCCTTCCCCGCCATCCTTTTGAACAGTTCGGCCCCAGACACTCTGCGCGCATTTTGCGCCAGATATGTTTTGCGGACCAGACACAATTCGCAATGCCCGGCCACGACGCTACGTCATAGAGCCTTCTGCCAGAACATCGCACGCCCCATTTCGGGATTCAATTGATAATTGTCGAAGCCGATTTTGCGATACGCCCCCTGCGCCACTTCATTGCCTTCGAGCACTTCCAGCGTCAGCTTGCAACACCCGCGCTGACGGGCAATCTCTTCGACCTTGGCGAGCATCTTCTGACTGATGCCCTTGCCTCGGTGCGCAGCGATGACCGCCACGTCATGAATGTTGACTAACGGACGGCAGGCAAACGTCGAAAACCCCTCGAAGCAATTGACCAGGCCAACGGGTTCACCAGCGATGAAAGCCAGGACGCTGAATGCATGCGGTCGTTTAGCCAGTTCGATTGCCACCTGCTCGCGGGTGTCGCTCGACAGCGGCTTGCCGGTCCCCATTACATCCAGAGCGTATTCGTTCAAGACGAACCCAATCGCGCTCGCATGAACCGGATTGGTGTAACTCGCTTGCAGTACCAACACCTCTGGGCCTTCCATTTCCGTCCTCGTCAACCAATAAGTCGTCATAAGCGTGCTTTACGATGGGGCCTGCCCGGTTAAAGGCAGGCCAAAGGAGCGCGATTCTATCCCGTCACGCGCCAAAATGTTTCGGTATAGAAGTGGGAAATTTCAACAGGTGCCCGTAAATAGACATACCACGCACCCGGAAAAGGCAGCGCACTTGAATACGCACACTAAAACCGCGAAACCGGCAGCCGTCTTTTCATCCAGCCGGGGCTAAAACCGATAATTGTCCAACAATCCGACGGCCGGTCAGGCGATCTGAAAGTCGTTAACGCATTGCCCTGAAAAAGCGCAGACACTGCACGCCCATTTGCCCGTAATCAGGCCATCAACGCCTGCGCCAGACGACCGCCGGTAAAAAAGTCGAAACTTCTCCAGACCGGTCGGGTCATGTGAATAGAGCGCCTATGCTGATGGCTGACTGCAGGGAATGGCTGCATCGCGCTGCATCGCTGCTATGTATAGTGAAAGTAGGTACTGTTCTTGCGTAGTGCATGTGCAGATACCCCGGCCATAGGAAATGGCCAATAAAAATCAAGTGATGCACCAACACTGTTTGAACGGGAGAAAACGATGATTAGCGCCGCTGTCAAAACCCAGAAGGGAGAGAGTTTTAACCAGCCGGCCAGCGAGCTGACTCATCTGCCGGTTTTCGCTACGACGAGCGTTCCACTGCTGCAACTGCCGACTTCGACTTCACAGCCCACACTTTCCCAGATCAACAGACGCAAAGTTCTGTTCGTCACATCGGAACTGGCTGACCTGGTGAAAACCGGGGGTTTGGGCGATGTGTCTGCTGCCTTGCCGCGAGCCATGCGTCACCTGCACGATGTCCGCGTGCTGATACCCGGCTACCCGCAAGTGATCAATAGCGGCAACCCTATCCATATCATCAGCCAGTTGGGTGGTTATGCAGGCCTGCCCGCCTGCAAGATCGGCCGGATGGACATGAAGGACGGGCTGGTGATTTATGTTCTGATCTGCCCTGAATTATACGAACGCGAAGGCACACCCTACGCTGACCGCCATGGCCGCGACTGGTCGGATAACCACATCCGTTTTGCTCGCCTTGGCCTTGCCGCAGCGGATTTCGCCGCAGGTGCAGTGAAGACCCAGTGGTGCCCGGAACTGGTTCACGCCCATGACTGGCCTGCAGGTCTGGCACCTGCCTATATGAAGTGGCGCGGTCAATCGACACCGAGCATTTTCACCATTCACAACCTGGCGTATCAAGGCACTGTGAGCACCGGTTCCAGCCGTGAACTCGGTATCCCCGACGAAGCACTGCACGCTGAAGGCATGGAATTCTACGGCAAATTGTCGTTTATCAAGGCAGGCATGGCGTATGCCAGCCACATCACTACTGTCAGCGCAACCTATGCCCGGGAAATCACCACACCGGAATTTGGCTGCGGCCTGGAAGGCTTCCTGCAGAGCAAGGCTGAAAAAGGCCAGCTCAGTGGCATTCCAAACGGCATTGACGCCAGCTGGGACGCTTCCACCGACGAACACCTGATCTGCCACTTTGCGCCCAACGAATGGCTGCGCAAGGAAATCAACGCCGACTACGTTCGTGAACTGTTCAATCTCGACGAGTCGACAGGTCCGCTGTTTGCCGTGGTGTCGCGTCTGGTCTATCAGAAAGGTCTTGACCTGACCATTGGCGTGGCCGAGCACATCGTCAATAACGGTGGCCAGATCGCGATCATCGGTCGTGGCGAACCCGAGGAAGAAGACGCCATGCGCGCCCTCGCCGCGCGCTTCCCGGGCCGTATCGGCGTGCGTATCGGCTTCAATGAAACCGACGCCCGACGCATGTTCGCCGGAAGTGACTTCCTGCTGATGCCTTCGCGCTACGAACCCTGTGGCCTGAGCCAGATGTATGCGCAGCGCTTCGGCTCTTTGCCGGTTGCCCGTAACACAGGCGGTCTGGCCGACACGATCGAAGACGGTGTCACCGGTTTTCTGTTCGATGAATCGACTGTGGAGAGCTACGCCGAAGCCCTTAATCGTGCTTTCCAGGTGTTTGCCCACCCAGAGCTGCTCAATGCCATGCGCTGCCGCGCCATGGCCGCCCCGTTCAACTGGCATCAAGCGGTAGAGCCCTACGCAGAACTGTATCGCGACCTGTTGAAGAAAAATGCGGGTGTTTCAATTCACTACTGAGGAAAAAGGGGTCAATGGATGCCTCTGCGCACAGAAGATAGCTGGCGCCACGGCGCCGTTTTGATAGATCCCGAACACACCCGGTTTGCCCTCTGGGCACCGGACGCCTACACCGTCAACGTTGAACTGGAGGATGGCCAGTCACTGGCCATGCTCCCGCAGCCAGATGGCTGGTTCGTGCTGGAGGCCCGCTGCAAGGCGGGTGCTCGGTATCAGTTCAACATCAATGGGGAAATCAAGGTTCCCGACCCCGCTTCCCGATTCCAGGCTGGCGATGTTCACTCACCCAGCATCGTGGTTGACCCTCTCGCGTATCAATGGCAAAACACTGGCTGGAAAGGTCGTCCCTGGCACGAAGCCGTGATCTACGAGCTGCATGTCGGGACACTTGGTGGCTATGCAGGGGTTGAGAAACACCTTAAGCACCTGGCTGATCTGGGCGTGACCGCTATCGAACTGATGCCGCTGGCGCAGTTCCCCGGTGATCGCAACTGGGGCTATGACGGCGTACTGCCTTACGCCCCGCAGTCTTCGTACGGCACTCCCGAACAACTCAAGCACCTGATCGACACGGCGCATGGTCACGGTCTGGCAGTGATTCTCGACGTGGTCTACAACCACTTCGGTCCGGACGGCAACTACCTGGGCAGCTACGCCAAGGAGTTCTTTCGCAGCGATCTGCACACGCCATGGGGCGATGCCATCGATTTCCGTCGTCCGCAAGTGCGTGACTACTTTGTAGACAACGCCCTGATGTGGCTGCTCGAGTACCGTTTCGACGGTCTGCGCATGGACGCCGTGCATGCGATCCGCGACGAAACCTTTCTGCCTGAATTCGCCGAGCGCGTGCGTGATCGCCTCGATCCCGAGCGGCATGTGTGGCTGAATCTGGAGAATGAATTCAATCAGGCCAGTCTGCTCGATAAAGGCTTCGACGCGCAGTGGGACGATGATGGGCACAACACACTGCATGTGCTGCTGACCGGCGAAACGGATGCCTATTACTCGGACTTTGCGCAGCAGCCGACTCATAAGCTGGCACGCCTGCTGAGCGAAGGCTTCGTTTATCAGGGCGAGCAGACCCGGCATGGGCACACACGCGGCGAGCCGAGCGGCCATCTGTCGCCCAGCGCGTTTGTGTTGTTCTTGCAGAACCATGACCAGATTGGCAATCGGGCGCTGGGCGAGCGCCTCCCGCAACTGTGCCCGGCTCCGGCGCTGAAAGCGGCGACTGCTCTGCTGCTGCTTTCGCCGATGATTCCGTTGATGTTCATGGGTGATGAATGGGCGGCCAGCGAGCCGTTCCTGTTCTTTACCAGCCATCACGGCGAACTGGCCGACGCGGTGCGCGAAGGCCGACGCAACGAATTCGCCGACTTTGCCGCGTTTGCCGATCCAGAGCGTCGCGAGCATATTCCTGACCCCAACGATCCGAGCACCTTCGAGGCGTCTCGACCCGCTTTCAGTGCCATGGCTCTGGAAACCGACAAGGGGCTGGATCATCGCAACTGGCTGGAGCTTTACAAGCAGTTGCTGGCCTTGCGCAAGCAGGAAATCATTCCGCGTCTGCAAGGTGCGCGTTCGCTCGGCGCTGACGTCCTCGCCGATCATGCGGTCAGTGCCCGCTGGCGCATGAGCGATGGCAGCGTGCTGCGCATTGACCTCAACCTGGGTGAAAAGCCTGTCACCCTGACGCAACAGGATGATGCGCGAGTGATTTTCTCCACCCAGCCAAAATCGGCCGAACTTTCACATCGGCACATCCTCAATCCATACACGGCCATTGTCAGCCTGACAGCAAGCGATGTTATGGAGAAACGGGATGAACAATGAGCAACTGGAGAGGCTTGCGACTGAAGCCGGACTGTCGGTGCACTGGGTGGACGCCAACGCGCGCCCCCAGACCGTCAGCCCTGATGTGTTGCGCAAGGTACTGGAGGCGCTAGGCTATGCAGCAGACGGCAGCGAAGCGATAGACGCCAGTCTGCAACGCCTGCAGGCCGAGCGCGAAGGCGCAGGCGCACCGCCACTGCTTACGGTGGATCAGGACGCCAATCTGGACCTGTCCGCCTGGTTCGAACCGCATACGCCTTTTATCCTGCACCTGGAAGAGGGTTCCTCGCTGGATGCGCGGCTGACGGCCGATGCCCACCTGCCCGCTCTGGCACCGCCTGGGTATCAGCAATTGGAGATTGCCGGTCAGCACCTGACAATCGCTGTCGCGCCCAAGACCTGCTTCAGCATGGCGATGGCCACCGACACGTCCACGCCCCGCGCATGGGGCCTGACGGTGCAGTTGTATGGATTGCGCCGCGAAGGCGATGGCGGGTTTGGCGATACCCAAGCGCTGGAAAATCTGGTTCGTGCCGCTGGCGAACGAGGTGCCGACGCACTGGCAATCAGCCCTATACACGCGATGTTCGCCAGCGACCCGCATCGATACAGCCCGTATTCGCCTTCAAGCCGACTCTTTTTGAACAGTCTGTACGCTTCGCCTGGCGCGATTCTGGGTGAGCGTGCGTGGCGTCAGGCCATCGAGGACGCGGGTGTCGGTGATGAACTTAAGCGTCTCGAGACACTGCCCCTGATTGACTGGCCAGCCGCCGCAGCCGCCAAGTGGAAGGCCTTGCATGCCTTGTACGAGGCTTTCAGTGCCGGTTCGCATCCGTTGCACGAAGACTTCAACAGTTTTCGTCACACAGGCGGTGAAGCGCTGGAAAACCATTGTCGGTTCGAAGCTCTGCGCGCTGAATGTCCGGCGATGGGCATCAGTGACAACTGGCACGAATGGCCGGACGACCTGAAAGATCCGCGCAGTGAAGCGGTGTCGGCCTTCGCTGCCGATCACGGCCCGCAGGTCAGCTTCCATGCGTTTACCCAATGGCTGATCGCACGCGGCCTGGAGCGAGCACAGGTTGCAGCGCGCAGCAGCGGCATGCGCGTAGGCCTCATCGCTGACCTGGCAGTGGGCGCCGATGGCGGCGGCAGTCAGGCATGGAGTCGTCAGGATGAGCTGCTATCAGCCCTGACGGTAGGTGCCCCGCCCGACATTTTGAACCGTGCGGGTCAAAGCTGGGGCATTTCCGCTTTCTCTCCCGAAGGCCTGAAACGCAACGGTTTCAGGGCTTTCATCGAAATGTTGCGCGCCAACTTCGCCCATGCCGGCGGCCTGCGCATTGACCATGTCATGGGCTTGCAGCGGCTCTGGGTCGTGCCGCTGGGTTCACCGCCCAGCGAAGGCGCCTATCTGAACTATCCGCTCGACGACATGCTGCGTCTGCTCAGTCTGGAGTCGCTGCGTCACAAGGCGATCGTGCTCGGCGAGGATCTGGGCACTGTGCCCGAAGGCCTTAGCGAGAAACTGAGTGTCCGCGCCATGCTCGGTATGCGTGTGCTGCTGTTCGAACAGAACAACGGTTCCTTCAAGCCGATTCTGGACTGGTCCGCCGAGGCACTGGCCACCACCAGCACGCACGACTTGCCGACCCTTGCGGGATGGCTGAGCGAGCTGGACATCGAGTGGAACGCGCGGCTGGGCCATGTCGACGCACAGAGCGAACGGCACTGGCGCGATGAGCGCGCCCGTGAATACGATGCGTTGCGCCGTGCGCTGGGCCAGAGCAACGACGGCTTCGACGAAAATACCGAAGATGCCGCACAGATCATCGACGCAAGCATTCGCTACCTGGGCCATACCCGAGCGCCCTTGGTGCTGCTGCCTGTTGAAGATGCAATCGGCGTCCTGGAGCAGGCCAACCTGCCTGGCACTATCGACAGCCACCCTAACTGGTGCAGACGCCTTCCCGGCGATGCAGCCTCACTCCTTGATAACCAAGATGCTGCTCGACGACTGGAATTGCTGTCCCAATCCCGGCTGCAAGCTGCGGAGCGCGACCGATGAATCAGCCATTACAACCGTTACGAGCCACTCAACGCCTGCAGTTTCACAAAGACTTCACGCTGGATGATGCCGTTCCTTTGGTGCCGTACTTCGCCAGCCTCGGCATCAGCCATTTGTACGCCTCACCCATTCTTAAAGCCCGTTCTGGCTCCATGCACGGCTATGACGTTGTAGACCCTACCGTCATCAACCCGGAACTGGGCGGCGAGCCCGCCCTGCTGCGGCTGGTGGCGGAGCTGCGCAAGCACGGCATGGGCATGATCCTCGACATCGTGTCCAACCACATGGCCGTCGGCGGTGCGGACAATCCATGGTGGCTGGACCTGCTGGAGTGGGGACGTCGCAGCCCTTACGCCGACTTCTTCGACATCCAGTGGAATTCACCGGACCCACTGTTGGCCGGTCAATTGCTTCTGCCATTCCTGAGCAGCGACTACGGCACGGTATTGCAGGCCGGCGAAATTCCGTTGCGTTTCAACGCGCAACACGGCTCGTTCCATATCGAGCACTACCAGCATCACTTTCCGGTCTGCCCGACCACCTACGACGCGCTGTTGCAAGATACCGGACATGCGCAACTGGACGAACTGGGCCAGCGCTTCGCGGCGCTCAATCAATACCCGCAAGCCTACGAACGTGCGCGCCAGGCCAAGGCCGATCTGGCCGAGCTGGCGAGCGATCCGCAGGTGCTCAAGGCCATCGAGCAAATCACCGCACGCTTCGATTCAAGCAAGCCTGAAGGGTTTGACCGCCTGCACCAGCTGCTGGAGCGTCAGTACTATCGTCTGGCGAGCTGGCGTACGGCCGGGGATGACATCAACTGGCGGCGCTTTTTCGACATCAACGAACTGGGCGGTCTGCGCGTCGAACGTCCGAACGTGTTCGAGGCCACGCACGGCAAGATTTTCCAGTTGATCGCTGACGGCCTCATTGACGGCCTGCGCATTGACCATATCGACGGGCTCGCCAATCCACGCGGTTACGGCCGCAAGCTGCACCGTCGCGTGCAGGGGTTGCTGAGCCAGCGTCCGGCCGATGCGCAATTGAGCCATCTGCCGGTCTTCGTCGAGAAGATCCTTGGTCCCGACGAGCCGTTGCGTCAGGACTGGAGCGTGGACGGCACGACCGGCTACGAATTCATGAACCAGGTGTCGCTGCTGCAACACGATCCCAAGGGTGAAGCGCCACTGGGCGAGCTGTGGAGTCGGCTCACGGAACGTACTGCCAACTTCGACGAAGAAGTGTTAGTGGCACGCGATCTGGTGCTGCACGGCACGCTGGCGGGCGACTTCGAAAACGTTGCGCAGTCGCTGTTGCAGGTTGCCCGCAGCGACCTGATGAGCCGGGACCTGACGCTGGGTGCCATCCGCCGTGCGCTGCTGGCCCTGATCGTGAACTTCCCGGTCTACCGCACTTACATCACCGTCTGCGGGCGTTCCGCGCAAGACGAGCGATTCTTCCAGCACGCCATGGACGGTGCGCGTTCGACCTTGAACGAGGGCGACTGGCCGGTACTCGACTATCTCGCCCGCTGGCTGGGCGGTGAGTCCTGGAGAAAGCTGCCACGCGGGCACGTGCGCAAGCTGTACAAAAACGCTTGCGTGCGCTTCCAGCAACTGACGTCACCCGTAGCCGCCAAATCGGTGGAAGACACCTCGTTCTACCGCTCCGCCGTGCTGCTGTCGCGCAACGATGTGGGCTTCCATCCGCAACATTTCAGTGCACCGGCGAAAGACTTCCACCAAGCCTGCCTGCAACGTATCGAGACCTTTCCGGACAACCTGCTGGCGACCGCGACACATGACCACAAACGCGGCGAAGACACCCGTACGCGTCTTGCCGTGCTGAGCGAATGTGCCGACTGGTATGCCGAGCAGGTAGAACGCTGGCGCCAGCTGGCTGCGCCGCTCAAAGGTGAAGACCCGGCGATCAGCGCTGGCGATGAGCTGATGCTTTATCAAGCATTGCTGGGCAGTTGGCCGCTTGACCTGGAGGGCGAACAGGCCCACGAGGAATACGCCAAACGCATGGTGCAGTGGCAGGAAAAGGCGCTGCGTGAAGCCAAGCTGCAAAGCAGCTGGAGCGCGCCGAACCAGCCGTACGAAACCGCCTGCCGAGAGTTTCTGCAACGTTTGCTGCTGGCGCCTGAAGCCCTCGCTCTGCGCCAGTCTATAAGCGCGACGGCCAGCCGTATTGCGACCGCAGGTGCGCTCAATAGCCTGGCGCAAACCTTGCTACGCTTGACGGTGCCCGGTGTGCCCGATCTGTATCAGGGGACAGAGTTCTGGGATTTCAGTCTGGTCGATCCGGATAACCGCCGCCCCGTGGACTATGCTGCTCGGCAACAGGCGCTGACCGCCAACGTCAGCGCCCCGCAGTTGCTGACTCACTGGCACGACGGCCGGATCAAACAGGCACTGATTGCAGCGACGCTCAAGGTGCGCGCCACGCACCCGACGCTGTTCAGTGAAGGGCAATATGTCCCGCTGGAAGTGAAAGGCAGTCATGCCGAAAAAGTGCTGGCATTCGCGCGAGTAACGGCGAACGAGCGGGCGATCGTGGTGGTGCCGCGCATATCCAGTGAACTATTGGGCACCGCGCAGGCTCCATTCATTAATGCTGCTCATTGGGGCGACACGCGTATCAGCGTGCCGTTTTCCGATTCAGAGACACCGTGGAAAGGCCTCTTTTCTGACGTCGTCGTGATGAGTGATGGGGAAATACCGCTCAGCGCAGCGCTTGAAGAATTTTCCGTCAATATGCTTATTCAAACTATGTAATACCTGGGAGTGTCGAGATGAGTGCCGACGAAAAAAGAATCCGTGAATTTGCCTATCAGATCTGGGAGTCCGAAGGTAAACCCTCCGGTCACGACGCCCGTCACTGGGAGATGGCGCGAAAGCTGGCGGAAGCCGAAGCTCTGGCGCCGGACAAGACCACTGCACGCAAGGCCAACAAGCCGAAGTTGCCAGAGGTAGACAGCGCCAAGGCGCCTGCCAAAGGTCCGGCCAAGCCGGCAGCCAAGGCAGCGCCTGAGGCCAAGCCTGCCAAACCTGCGGCATCCAAGCCTGCGGCGGCCCCGAAAGCCAAGGCGCCTGCCAAGCCGAAACCGGCCCCTGCGGCGGCCCAAGGCGACGCACCAGCCAAGCCTGCGCCGAAGAAACCACGCAAGCCATCGAATACTTGAAACTCTTCTGTCTCCACGCAAGTCCATTGTCGCAGGTCCCATCCGGTTCCCGGTGAGACCTGCGGTAACCCCAATCTTTAACTTCAGTGTTGAAGCCCGCTCGGCTTCGATAACGGTTTCGGCCGCTTAGAAAATCATTCGACGTCAGGAAGGCACCATGAATACGAAGTCCAAAACATCGGCAGACGACAGTTCGGCCACACTAGAAAACCCTGCCAGTACCCCCTCACGGATCCGTGAAGGACTTCCCTTTCCACTCGGTGCCAGTTGGGATGGCCTGGGCGTCAACTTCGCAATCTTTTCGGCCAACGCTACCAAGGTCGAGCTGTGTGTGTTCGACTCCACTGGCGAAGTCGAACTGGAACGCATCGAGCTTCCGGAATACACCGACGAGATCTACCACGGCTACCTGCCCGATGCGCACCCGGGCCTGATCTACGGCTACCGTGTATACGGACCTTATGACCCGAAGAACGGCCACCGCTTCAACCACAACAAACTGCTGATCGACCCCTATGCCAAACAGCTGGTCGGGGAACTGAAATGGTCCGAAGCGCTGTTCGGCTACACCATCGGCCACCCCGATGGCGATCTGAGCTTCGATGAGCGTGACAGTGCGCCATTCGTGCCCAAGAGCAAGGTCATCGACGAAGCCTACACCTGGGGCCGTGATCAGCGCGTTGGTACGCCTTGGGACAAGACCATCGTCTACGAGACCCATGTTCGCGGCTATACCATGCGCCACCCTTCTGTCCCGGAAGAACTGCGCGGCACATTCGCCGGCCTGGGTTCGGCCGACGTCGTCGATCACATCCGCAAACTGGGTGTGACCTCTGTCGAGTTGCTGCCGATCCACGCGTTCGTCAACGACCAGCACTTGCTGCAAAAAGGCATGACCAACTACTGGGGCTACAACAGCATCGCGTTCTTCGCCCCGGACCCGCGTTACCTTGCACACGGCAAAATCGCCGAATTCAAGGAAATGGTCGCGCATATGCACCACGCCGGCCTTGAAGTGATTCTGGACGTGGTTTACAACCACACCGCCGAAGGCAACGAGCTGGGCCCTACCCTGTCGATGCGCGGTATCGACAACGCCTCGTACTATCGCCTGATGCCGGACGACAAGCGCTATTACATCAACGATTCCGGGACTGGCAACACCCTTGATCTGAGTCACCCGTGCGTGCTGCAGATGGTCACGGACTCCCTGCGTTACTGGGCGTCGGAAATGCATGTCGATGGCTTCCGCTTCGACCTGGCGACCATTCTGGGCCGTTACCACGATGGCTTCGACGAGCGCCACAGTTTCCTGGTCGCCTGCCGTCAAGACCCGGTACTGCGTCAGGTCAAGCTGATCGCCGAGCCTTGGGACTGTGGCCCCGGTGGCTATCAGGTCGGTGGCTTCCCGCCGGGCTGGATGGAGTGGAACGACAAATACCGCGATACCGTGCGTGCCTTCTGGAAAGGTGATGACGGGCAACTGGCCGATTTCGCAGCACGCCTGACTGCTTCGGGCAACATGTTCAACCAGCGCGGTCGACGCCCTCAAGCGTCAGTCAACTTCATCACCGCGCACGATGGTTTCACGCTGCACGACCTTGTGTCGTACAACGACAAGCACAACGAAGCCAACGATGAAAACAACCAGGACGGCAGCAACAACAACCTGTCCTGGAACCACGGTGTCGAAGGGCCGACTGACGACGCTGAAATCAATACCTTGCGTCTGCGCCAGATGCGTAACTTCTTCGCCACCCTGCTGCTGTCTCAAGGCACGCCAATGATCGTGGCCGGTGACGAGTTCGCCCGCACCCAGCACGGCAATAACAACGCCTACTGCCAGGACAGCGAGATTGGCTGGGTCAACTGGGATCTGGACGGTGACGGCGAAGCACTGCTGAAGTTCGTCACCCGCGTGATCAAGCTGCGTCAGAGTTACCCGATCCTGCGCCGTAGCCGCTTCCTGGTGGGCGATTACAACGAAGAAATCGGTGTCAAGGACGTAACCTGGCTCGCGCCGGATGGCAACGAAATGACGGTCGAGCAATGGCACGACAGCAACGGTCGCTGCCTGGGCATGTTGATGGACGGTCGCGCGCAGGAAACCGGTATCCGTCGCCCAGGTGCCGATGCCACGTTGCTGCTGGTGGTGAACGCGCATCACGAAGGCGTCAACTTCACCCTGCCTGAGGTGCCGGAAGGCACTCACTACACCTGCCTGATCGACACCAATCAGGACGATGCACGCAGCAAGGAGCAATTTGGTTTCGGTACTGAATACACCGTCACCCCACGCTCGCTGCTGCTGTTCGAACTGAAGCGCGAAGACCAGCAATGACCGAGGCCTTGAGCGAGTTTCTCGACTGGCGCAAACACGGCTACGCCGATACGCGTGCGCTGGGCGAGTGCTTGCAGGCCGTGGTCAACGAAGGGTTCGACCAGATCCCTCTGCCTGCCAGCGGCCAGACGCTTGAGCGCTGGCAGGCACTGGCCTGCGTTGCAGGCCATGATCTGGGGTTATGCAAGCTGTACGAGGGGCACACAGACGCCTTGGCGATCATGGCGGAACTGAGTGCCCCGCCCCCCGAACAATTCAGTACCTGGGGCATGTGGGCGGCAGAGCCACCACAGGCCCGGGTCAATCTCAGCGGTGACGGCGACACGCTTCGGCTCAACGGCCGCAAGGCCTGGTGCTCGGGCGCGTCTGCGCTCAGTCATGCGCTGATCACCGTATGGGACGAAGAACAACGCCAGCAACTGGTGGCGGTGCCATTAAACCAGCCGGGCGTGCAGATCAGCACCGACGGCTGGCGTGCGGTTGGCATGGGCGCGACCGGCAGTGTCGACGTGCTGTTCGATCAGGCGGTCGGACAGCGCATTGGCGCGCCCGGCGATTACCTGGGCCGGCCTGGCTTCTGGCAAGGCGGTATCGGTATCGCGGCGTGCTGGTATGGTGCGTCCCGAGCCCTTGCCCAGCGGTTGCTGCAACAGGCCGGCAAGCGTGAAGAGCCGCATGCATTGGCTCATCTGGGCGGCGTCGACACCGCACTGTATGGTGCAGCCTGTGTGTTGCGTGATGCAGCGGGTCAACTGGACGCTGCTCCCTTCGACAACGCCGAGCTGTTGGCCAGACGCTGCCGGGCATTGATCGAAGCCTGCTCCGAGCAAGTGATCCAGCATGTCGGCCGCGCACTCGGCGCAGGGCCGTATTGCAAGGACGCCCATTTCGCCCGTCTGATCGCGGATCTGCCGGTGTTTCTGCGCCAAAGCCACGCCGAGCAGGATCTGGCAGCATTGGGTCTTCATGTCAGCAGCCAGTCGCTCAGCGGGGCGTGGTCATTATGAGTGAAGGCTTTGTCGTCAACGAAGACGAATCCGGCCGTGGCACACCGCTACAGGCCTGGAACGCCTCGAAAAAGCTCGGCGCCGTGGCAGCGATTACCGCTGACCTGCTGGTGCCGCCCAATTGCAGAGCCGTGATCATTGCGCCGCACCCGGATGACGAAGTCTTGGGCTGTGGCGGACTGATGCGTCAACTGGCGCAACTGGAGCGCGAAATTCTACTTATCTCGGTTACTGACGGCACGGCCAGCCATCCGGGCTCGACCCTGTGGCCGGTCCAGCGCTTGAGCGTAATTCGCCCGCAGGAAAGCGCCGATGCACTGAACCGGCTGGACATCCCGCTGGAGCGTCTCGAATGGCTCCGCGCAGGCCTGCAGGATGGCGGCGTTGCCGCTGACGAAGAGGCGCTGGTTGTGTTGCTGGAGCAGCACCTGTGCGCCACTGATGTGGTGTTCGCCACCTGGTCGCGCGACGGGCATGGTGATCACGAGGCCGTGGGCCGTGCCGCTGCAAAAGCCTGTCAACACACCTCGGCTCAACTTCACGAAGTACCGGTCTGGGCCTGGCACTGGGCTGATCCTGAAGACGAGCGCCTGCCTTGGGACCGTGCGCGCAAAGTGCTGCTCGACCCGGAAACCATCGCCCGCAAGCGTGACGCTGCCCATGCCTTCGCCAGCCAGTTACAGGGCGATCCCGGAATCGGACTGTCGCCAGTGCTGCCCGCCGGCGTGCTCGAACGTCTGTTGCAACCTTTTGAAGTGGTGTTCATATGAGCGTGGCCGACAGCTATTTCGACGCGCTTTTCCGCCACGACAGCGACCCGTGGGCATTCAAGCAGCGCTGGTATGAACGACGCAAGCGGGCGCTGTGCATGGCCGCTTTGCCCCGTGAGCGCTACTCATCGATCTTCGAACCGGGCTGTGCCAACGGAGAACTGAGTGCCGAACTGGCCAGCCGTTGCGAGCACCTGCTGTGCTGCGACACCTCACAACGCGCCGTTGAACTGGCACGCGAACGCTTGGGCGAGTTTAGCCACGTCAGCGTGGTGCAGGCACGCCTGCCACAGCAATGGCCTGCCGGTCAGTTCGACCTGATTGTGCTCAGCGAACTGGGTTATTACCTGGACCTGGAAGATCTGCACCGCTGGATCGACTGCGCCCTCAAGGCGCTATCTCCGGACGGGCAACTGCTCGCCTGCCATTGGCGACCCGATATAGAGGAGTGCCCACTGACCGCTCAACGTGTTCACGACGTCCTCACTGAGCGGCTTTCGATGCACCGGCTTTTTAGTCATCACGAACAGGATTTCCTGCTGGACCTGTGGAGCCGTGATGGAAGATCTGTGGCTGAACAGGAGTTCTGGGATGATCGGCATTCTGATACCGGTTCATAACGAAGAGCGGTTGCTGGACCTGTGTCTGGAAACGGTGCTACTGGCGGCTGCGCACCCTGCGCTGAACGGCGAGCCGGTCGAGGTATTGGTGGTGCTCGACAGTTGCACGGACCGATCCGCGGACATCGCCCGCTTCTATGGCGTCACGACTCTGGACGTGGAGGCACGCAATGTCGGCCAGGCCCGCGCCCTGGGCGCTGCCTGGCTGCTCGACCGAGGGGCACGCTGGCTGGCCTGCACCGACGGTGACAGCAGCGTGGCCTGCGACTGGCTCGCCGAACAACTGGCACTGGACGCCGATGCGGTCTGCGGGACGGTGACTCCCGGCGCCTGGAGTCAGGAGATCTCCATTGCGGCGCAGACCGCCTACAACAAGCATTACCAACATCGCGACGGGCATCGGCACATCCATGGCGCCAACCTGGGCATAAGCTCGATCGCGTACCTGCGCGCCGGGGGGTTTCCCGCACTGGCCTGCCATGAGGATGTGCATCTGGTTCGTCAGCTGGAATTGAGCGGTGCGCGCATTGCCTGGAGCTGCCGTCCGCGAGTCACTACCAGCACCCGTCTGGACTCCAAGGCCCGTGGCGGGTTTGGCGACTACCTGCGCTCGCTCACCCCCTGATCGCCGCCCTACTGCTCAGACGCTGAAGCCGCGCAGGTAATGCAGCACCTGGTTAGCGATGATCGGCGGTCTGCATACCGGAATTATCCGAACCGAACGAGCCAAGCGTGCTGGTAAAGAAACGTACCGCTTCGGCGCTCAGCGTGCGATGGATGTCTTCCCGATCCACCCCGTCTCGGTCATTGCAGACCAGAGGCATGGCCGAACGCTGTTCATCGCTGCAAGGCGCCATGAACACGAAGTGCCCTGCCCCCGCCAGCAGTCTGTAATCCGGCGCATTGGGCAGCTTGCGCGCCAACGCCTCGGCATTTTTGTCCAGCGCCAGCAACTGGTCGTCATCGCCGGCATACATCAACACCGGTACATGCACGTCACCCAACGTATGTCGGCCGAACATCAGGCTCAGTGGCGCCATCAACATCAGTGCGCCGACGCGTGGATCGGCCTTGGCATGCAGGTCTTCACGGTCCGCGACCAGTTCGCCCTGCGTCTTGCAAGCGTCGCGGTCGGACGGCCGCTCCACGCAATACTGCCGCAGGCGTTTGAGTTCCGGCTGGGCGCCCGCCAGAATCAGCGCGGTTTCGCCCCCGGCCGAGTAACCGATGACGCCGACCTGACGCGCGCTGAGATAAGGCGCAAGCATGGGATCGGTCAGCGCGGCGCTGATAGCTTCGGAAATCTGCAGCGGTCGGCCGTAGAGGTTGCTCAAGCTGCCCAGTCGACTGTGGTCACGGTAATTGTCGCCGGGATGAACCACGGCAACGACCACAAAGCCCTGCCGGGCCAGCGAGGTCGCCAGGTCATGCAGCGCCAATGGCGTGCCGGTGTTGCCGTGAGAGAGCATCAATAACGGGAAACGTCCCAATGCAACAGGTACATCCTCACCGGCTTCGACACGGTAGCCTTGGACGGTGCTCACCTGTTCGGATGCGGTGGAGGGATAAAAGGCGATCGCCTGCATCGGCTGGGAGTCCAGCGGATCGAGAAAACTCAGCTCATGAAAGCCTGCGCTCCATTCACTGCCAAGATGGGTGTCACCGGGCTGCAATTCATCTGCCTGGACGTGCACCGAAATCAGGCTATCCAGCAGAAAAACCAGCATCACTGCACAAAGACGTACCATGGCAAGGCCCAACCTTTGCTAGTCCGGATATCTGCCGGACAGTCCATTCATGCGCTTGTGTCGAGCTTCATGCTCCAGCGCCCCGCTCTCACCAAGAATGAGAGTCTCTGCCTGGCAAATAGTGCATAAGCCGGGCCAGATATCGGTCCGAAATATCCCGAGTGCCAACCGCTGCACAAAAAACCCGGCATGGCACAACCGGCAGACCTGCAGTGTACTGCCGCCGGAGCCGGTCTACCTGTAAGGAAGCTGTCAATTATTCATGGAATCGCGGACGCAAAAAAAACTTCAGGGCCATGCGCAAGACTATGCGCAGGCCGTGAAGTCGGTAGTCGAACAAGACGCCGTCAGGCAGCGAACAGGTTCTGCGCGATGTGCTGCTGAGCGGCAGCCATGGCGTTTGCGCGAGGCTCTTCACCGTAGGCAAGACCTTCGGCGCGCACGAACTGCAGATCGGTAACGCCAATGAAGCCGAACATCAGCTTGAGGTACTCTTCGTGACCCACGCCGCTCGGTTGACCGGCGTGCAGGCCACCAGCCGTGGACGCAACGATGATCTTCTTGTCGCCGCACAGGCCTTGCGGGCCGGCTTCTGTGTAGCGGAACGTACGACCGGCAATGGCAATGCGGTCGATCCAGGCCTTCAACTGAGTAGGAATGGTGAAGTTGTACATCGGCGCGCCGATCACAACGACATCGGCGTCCAGAAACTGCTGCAGGGTCGCTTCGTTGGCAGCGACTTCCTGCTGCTGAGCCGCGTCACGGCCTTCGACCGGGGTGCCGGCAGCGGCCAGGCTTGCAGGCGAGAAATGATCGAGCGCTTCGCTGGCCAGGTCGCGATAGGTCACCTGGCTGTCGCCGTGAGCAGCCTGATAGGCTTCGACAATGCTGCGGCTGAGCTGACGCGACGCGGAGTGGTCACCAAGAATGCTGGAATCGATGTGCAGAATATTCATAACGGGCCTCCCAAGTGAAATCGCCCTTGGGCGATCGAGTGGGGTGCATCCTACCGGTGTTCATGCGCGCTGATTAGTCGCCCTGAATGTGATAGTTCGTTCTATCCAGGGAACAATAGATCGATTCGGGATTGTGATTCAGCTCCCTGAAGGAGGTTTCTAAGGCATCCAGCATTGCCCTGATCGCCGGAAGCAGCCCGCGACGCGAGGCGAAGGCCGCGTGAATCACCCCGCATTTGGGCCGGTGAGCGTCGAACAACTCCACCAGGCGTCCCTGCTGCAAGGCGCTGCGCACCAGAATTTCCGGCAACTGAGCAATGCCGACACCTTGCAGCGCACCTTGCAGAATGGCATCCAGATCGGCACAGACCAGTCGCGGGACATGGCGCACTTCCACGTAGCGGCCCGGCCCGTTTTCCAGCAGCCAGCGATGGTTGGGCGTGGCCGACGTCAAGTCCAGACTGGGCAGACTCGCCAGATCGTCGAAAGAAGCACGGGTGGAAATCTGCGCGGCGAGGTCGGGATGCGCCACCAGGCGCTGTGCGCTGTAACCCAGATTCTTGATCACCAGCCCTTCGTCTTCCAACGGCGGAAAACGCACGCGCAGCGCGATGTCGATGTTTTCGGAAAGGGGATCGACACGCCGGTTGGTGCTTTCGATATAGACCTGCACCTTGGGGTGCGCGGCCATGAACCTGGCGACGGTCTCGTTGACGCCCATCGCGCCCATGGCCGGCGGGCAACTGAGTGTGATGCGTCCCTGGGGTTCGGATCTGGAACGCTGAATGGCTTCCTCGGCCGCTTCGGCCTCGACCAGCATCGCCACACAGTGCCCGTAGTAATCACGCCCGCTTTCCGTCACCGCGAATTTGCGGGTGGAACGCTGAATGAGCCTGACGCCCAGACGCTCCTCGAGCCCGGCAATGCGACGGCTGAGTTTTGACTTGGGAACGCCCAGTTTGCGACCGGCAGGCGCGAAGCCTCGGCATTCGACCACTTGGACGAAATAAAACAGATCATTGAGATCGAACACCGGCCACCTCGCACACTCAGAGCGCGCGATTATGGCAGTGCGGCGGCACGCATCTCAACACAGGCATGCGCAACGCAAGGCGGCGACGGTGCCTTGCGCTCATCCAGTTCAGAGTCCGGCGTTGACAGTCGGTGATCAGTCGTCAATGTGCAGCGGTGAGAAATGCCAGTACTGGCGCTGTGAATGCATCACTCGCCTCGACACTGGACAGGTGTGCTGCGTGAAGCTCAACCATCTGTGCGCCAGCGATGCGTTCGAGCATGAAACGTCCGTCCGCTGGCGTAGTCACCGCATCCTCGCTGCCGCACACCACCAGAACCGGCAGCGTGATGGAGCTGATCTGTTCACGGAAATCCGCATCACGCACCGCTGCGCAATTGGCGGCGTAGCCTTGCGGCGAAGTCTGCGCCAGCATGCTGACAACCGTGTCCACCGTCGCAGGCGCGGCAACCGCAAACGATGGCGTGAACCAGCGAGCAATCGAGGCATCACGCAGCGCGACCATCGCGGCCTTACCGTCACGCTGCACGGTTTCGATGCGCGGATTCCAGACATCGGGATTGCCGATCTTAGCGGCGGTGTTGCACAGCACCACACGTTGCAGACGCTGCGGCGCATGGATCGCCAGCCACTGGCCAATCAGACCGCCCATGGACAGCCCGCAGAAAGACACTCTGTCCAGCCCTAGCGCGGCCAGCAACGCCAACACGTCCCGGCCATTCTGCTCGATGCTGTATGGGCCTTCGCTGATCAGCGACTGGCCATGCCCGCGAGTGTCGTAGCGCAGCACCCTGAAATGCCGGATCAGCGCCGGAACCTGGTTATCCCACATGTGCAGGTCGGTGCCCAGCGAGTTGGACAGCACCAACACCGGCGCGTCCTGCGGGCCTTCGAGCTGGTAATTCAAGTGACCATCGGCAAGTTGCACGGCAGGCATCGCAAGCTCCAGAGAAAGCAAAAGCTGAACACTAATCAGTGTCGAGGCGTCATACAATCCGCTGATCGATTATCCGTGCGGCTATCGAACACCTTACCCGTCGGCCACCCCGCTGCGAGGAGCGCACCATGCGAACCGAAGACATCGCCACCTTCTGCCTGGACCTGCCAGGCGCCCGCGAAGACTACAAATGGGGCGGGATACGCGTGTTTTCCATCGCCGGCAACAAGATGTTCGCAGTCATGGATCTGGTCGGCCAGGGCCTGTCTTTCAAGGTTCACCCCGACCTGTTCCTGGGCTACGTGGACCGCCCCGGCATCCGTCCCGCGCCTTATCTGGCACGCGCACACTGGATCAGCGTGCCCGAACCCCACGCCCTGAGCGACGACGAGATCCGTGATTTGCTGACCCGCTCGCATCAACTGGTGGTCGCCAAATTGCCCAAGCGGCAACAGATCGCGTTGAAGCTATAACGGCAGGGGCAGCAGTTGCCACAGACGGCGGCCGAGAAACAGCCAGTCGATCCACAACGCCTGATGAACCAGCACGATCAGCCAGAAAACGATCTGAAACGATACTTTGCGGGTCTTGTGACGAAACACCTGTTGCGCCAACAACGCCCCCGGCCATCCGCCCAGCAACTCGGTGGCATGCAGTACGTTTTCCGGCGTGCGCTGGCCGCCCTTTCCAGCCTGCAGCTTGTCGTGTCTATAGAGCAGGAACGCCACCAGGCTCATCATCAGCATCGCCAGCGCCGGAATCAGCACGCCTTGCCTGACCCACAATCCTGCCAATCCGTACACCGGCAGCGCGCACAACAGCAACAGGATGAACAACTTGAGGCGCAACGCCTGAACGGGTGCCTTGCGCTGCCGG
Source organism: Pseudomonas floridensis (assembly GCF_002087235.1). Lineage (GTDB taxonomy): Bacteria > Pseudomonadota > Gammaproteobacteria > Pseudomonadales > Pseudomonadaceae > Aquipseudomonas > Aquipseudomonas floridensis. The sequence goes on from NZ_MUIO01000110.1 coordinate 26,050, forward strand.
GCAGGTGGCCGTGCTTCTCGTGTCGAGGTCATGCCTTGGCCGACGCCCAGTCGATCCAGCCGAACTGCCAGGTCGCCAGAATCAGCAGGCCGAAGGCGATCCGATACCAGGCGAAGACCGCATAACTGTGGGTGGCGATGAACTTGAGCAGGCCACGTACCGCAATCATCGCGAAGATGAACGAGGTGACGAAGCCGATCGCGAACACCGCGAAGTCATCCGGACGGAACAGGTCGCGGTATTTGTAACCGGAGTAGACCGCTGCACCGACCATGGTCGGCATGGCCAGGAAAAACGAAAACTCGGTGGCGGCCTTGCGCGACAGGCCGAACAGCAAACCGCCGATGATCGTCGAACCTGACCGCGACGTACCGGGAATCATCGCCAGGCACTGCACCAGACCGACTTTGAGTGCATCGCTCCACGTCATGTCATCGACCGTTTCGGCACGCACCACATGCTGGCGGCGTTCGGCCCACAGCATGATCACGCCGCCGATGACCAGCGCGGTGGCCACCGTGATGGGGTTGAACAGGTAGTGATGAATCAGATCGGCAAAAATCACCCCGAGCACCACCGCCGGAAGAAACGCGATCAGCAGGTTGATCGTGAAACGCTGCGCCTGCTGCTCCTTCGGCAAGCCCACGACCACGTCCAGAATCTTGCGGCGGAATTCCCAGACCACCGCGAGGATGGCGCCGAGCTGAATGATGATGTTGAACGCCATGGCCCGCTCGCCCCCGAAGTCGATCAGGTCGGCGACAATGATCTGGTGACCCGTGCTCGAAATCGGCAAAAACTCCGTCAGTCCCTCTACAACACCCAATATCAACGCCTGAGCCGCGGTCCAAAGATCCATCATTCCCCCAATGCAGCGATGCCCATGGCTCGCTTGTTAGTGTTATCGGTAAAAAATGCCTGCCACTATGCCGCCGTGCGCCTGAACGAAGCTTGAAGAAGCGCTGCAAAAACGCCAAATGCTAGCAGACCTTTCAACGCAAAGCCTCTGGCCTGTATCACGTTGCTATCAGATGCTCCACGTTGCGCCCATAAACGCTTACAATCGCCGCCCCTGAACACCTCACACCCCAAGGAGCCGCCATGTCCGGGCTTGAACTTTTCGCTGCCGCCATCGGCGTGCTCGCGGTCTGGCTGACGGTCAAACAGAACCCCTGGTGCTGGCCGATCGGGCTGGTCATGGTGGTGATCTACATCTGGATTTTCTACGACGTAAAGCTCTATTCGGACATGCTCTTGCAGGCGATCTACGCCGGGCTGCAAGTCTACGGCTGGGTGCAGTGGACCCGCCGCGGCAACGGCTTGCCGGTTCGCGCCGTCACAGTGCTGCAGGGCGGCTCGGTGGTGACCGGGCTGGCCATCGGGGCAATTATCAGCCTGGCGCTGGGCGCTGCCATGGCGCACTTCACCGATGCCGCGCAAGCCTGGCTGGATGCTGCACTGACCGGTTTCAGCCTCGTGGCGCAAGTCTGGATGGCACAGAAACGAGTGCAGTGCTGGCCGCTGTGGATTGCGCTCGACATCATCTTCGTCGGCCTGTTCGTCTATAAGGAGCTGTACCTGACGGCCGCGCTCTACGGGCTCTTCACCCTGCTGGCGGTTCAGGGCTGGCGTGAATGGCGCAACGATCTGGCGCTGGCGCGATGAAGGTCCTGGTCCTGACCGGCCCCGAGTCCAGCGGCAAAAGCTGGCTGTCGGCAGCGATACAGCAGCGTTTCGGTGGCGTGCTGGTCGACGAATATGTGCGCCATTTCATCGACGAACAGGGTCGCGATACGGTGTATGCCGATATCACTCCGATCGCTCAGGGCCAGCTCGATCGTGAAGACGCGGCACGCGCAACAAAGCCCGAACTGCTGATACTCGACACGCACCTGCTGAGTAACCTGCTATGGAGCTGGTCGCTGTTCGCAGATTGCCCACAGTGGATCGAGCAGCAACTGCTGGCCAGGCACTACGACCTGCACCTGCTGCTGTCTGCGCAAGGAGTCGAATGGATCAGTGACGGACAGCGTTGCCAGCCTCAACTGGCCGAACGCCAGGCGTTCTTCGACGCCAGCAAGCAATGGCTCGATCGGCACGCGCAACGCTATCAGGTGCTTGACGGCGACTGGCAACACCGCCATGAACAGGCCATGACCGCTGTCAGCGAATTGCTCGGCACCTCAGCGGATCTGATGCTTGTGCAGCAGCCGGTAGAAAGTCGGTCGAGAAATACCTAATACCTTGGCCGCCACACTGAGGTTGTCGCTGTGGCGGGTCAGCACATCACACAACGCCTGTCGTTCGGCGCGGGACTTATAATCGTCCAGCGTGCCCATGCTGCTGGCGATGTCTTCCTCGCCCAGTAATCCCAGATCCGCTGCCTCGATCTGTCGCCCTTCCGCCAGCACCAGTCCACGCCGAACGCGATTGGCCAATTCACGCACATTGCCGGGCCAGTCGTGCTTGCCCATGGCGATCAGCGCATCCTGACTGAAGTTGCGCGCCCGTCTGCCGGTTTCCTGGCTGTAGAAGTGCGCGAAATGATTGGCCAGCATTGCCAGATCGCCATGGCGCTCGCGCAACGGTGCCGTGCCGACCTGCAGCACATTGAGGCGGTAATACAGATCTTCGCGGAAGCGCTTCTTGCGAATCGCCGCCTCGAGGTCCACATGGGTGGCCGCCAGCACCCGGACATCCACGGGAATCGGCTCACTGCCGCCGATGCGCTCGATTTGCCGGTCCTGCAGGAAACGCAGCAGATGCGCTTGGGTTTCCAGTGGCAGATCGCCGATTTCATCCAGAAACAGGGTGCCGCCATCTGCCGCTTCAATGCGTCCGATCTTGCGTTCCTGTGCGCCGTTGAACGCACCTTTTTCATAACCGAACAGTTCGGCATGAATCAGGTGTTCGGCGATGGCACCACAGTTCACCGCTACGAATGGCTTGTTGCGTCGCTGAGACTGGGCATGCAACGTGCGTGCGACCAGCTCCTTGCCAGTGCCGCGCTCACCGCGAATCAACACCGGCGACTCGGTCGGCGCCAGCTTGCCGAGCAACCTTCGCAGTTCGCGGATCGGTCGGCTCTCGCCCAGCATCTCGTGCTCACTGCTGGACGTCTGCGCGCTGCCTTGCGCACGCAAACGCGCCATCCCGTAGGCACGACCCAACGTGACCTGCATGCGGGCCACGTCGAACGGCAGAGTGTGAAAATCGAAAAACCACTCGCAGACGAAGTCCCCGATCTTCTCCCGACGCAGGTCATCCGGCGCCAGCACAGCGATCCACTGGGTATTGGTGCGAGTAATGAGCTCCTTGACCACCTCCGGGTGCTCGAAGTGATCAGGCATCAGGCGAATCAAACCGACATCACAGCTGAGATTGAGCGCCGACTCGAGCGTGCTGCTGTCCACCGCCCATCCGGCAGCATGCAGGACAGGGATTAATTGATGACAATCATCACAGGGGTCAACAATTAACAGACGTCGCGTTGGGGCCGATTCATGCATAGAGGTTCCTTGGCGCCCGGCGTCGAATTTAAGTTATGAAAAACGTTTTATAAACAGTATGTTGGCGAGCCCGACCCTTACATTAGCAAATATTTGACACAGCCTTGTACCGTTTGCATCTAATGGCAATAACCAAACGTCATTAGCGCTGTAACGCCCGGTTTACGGATGTCAACGGTGTACGAATCTGAAAATTTTCAACAATGTGTGTGACTCATGTGCCCCTGTCGCTCATCAACACAAGTAACCAGCCGGACGGTAAGCCCGCCGACGTGACTGAATTGATATGGGCACTTTGAGGAATTGACCATGAACGCCCCACTGCGCTTCAACGATGCACTTCTGATCGCTGGACACGCTTTTGAACCCTTCCAGTGTGTTGCCTGGGCACCACAGGACGGGAACGGCGAACTGAGCCTGACTGTAATCGACCGCACCAGCACCCGCATCGGTCGCAAGCAGATCCCGAGCAGCACCTATTCGGACAAGCAGCAGTTGGCAAGTGCCCTGGAACAGGCCCGTGCAGAAATCAGCAACGAAGGCTATGACCTCAAGCCCTGGACCATGCCAGCCTGAGGTGACTAGGGAGCGAGCCTGCTTCGGGCGGCGACCCGACCTTCCGGTCGGCGTCCTCCGCCCGCAGGCATCGCGTCCGGACTCCAGCCATCAATCCGGTTGAACGGGATTCAGCTCATCGATATGCCGGTAGTCCGCTCCCAGACCGCGCGCCAGTTCACGCGCCCTGCCCAGCCGAATCGGCCCTTTCTCCATATCGATCAACAGACTGGCACAGTCGAAGACTGACAGTGCGGGCATCTGTTTAAGTCGGCCATCGGTCAATACCAGAACCCGCTGCTGTTCGGACGGATAGCGCTTTTGACGTATGGTAAGCCACAGTCGGGCTTGCTCAAGGGCTTGCGGCAACGGCGTCCCGCCTCCGGCGCCCAGGGCATCCAGCCACGGCGTCAGTGCCGCAGACGCTTTCAGCCCCTGATGCTGCCAACGAGGAGACTGCCCGCTGGCGGTCAGCAGTGCCAGACGGGCGCGACTGCGATAGGCCTCGTCAAATACCTGAGACAGCAGCCCTTTCGCCTGGCTGAGAGCCTGATGCCGTCGGGTCGAGGCCGACGCGTCAACAATCACCAGCAGCAATTCCCCTGGCCGACTGCTGCGCTGTTGGCGAACCAGATCCTGTGATTTTTTCGGGCGGCCTTTCAACAACGTAGGCAGCCACTGCACTGTGCCGTCCAGCCCTGAACGCGTTGCGCCACGCTTGCCTGACGCCAGGCGACCCGGTCGGGGAACGGCATCCGCGCCCTGAGCGCGGTGGGGACGGATGCCTAAGGCTTTTTTGGCCAGCTCGGCACTTCGCGGCGCACGCCGGTCGGCATCGCCTGCGCAGGCAGCTCACCCCAACTGCCCTGCGCGCCTCGGGTGTGCGGTGCTTGCGAAGTGCCAGGCGGTGGCGGCCCGGAAGACGCTGGAGGCGGCGGCGACTGATCACGACGCCGATGGCGTAAGGCAAATTCGGCCACAGCCTCAATATCCTGCTCCTCGATTTGCCCGACGCCACGCCACGCGGCATGAGCCCGCGCAGCGCGCAACCAGACCAGATCGGCGCGCATGCCATCGACGCCCGCGGCAAAACAGCGTTCAGTAATGAGTGCCAGCGAACGGTCATCCAGCTCGATACCGGTCAGCAATGAGCGCGCCCGCTCGCAACGTTGTTTCAGCGCATCCTGCTCTGGCTGCCATTGCATGCAGAACGCCTGCGGATCGGTGTCGAAATCCAGACGGCGACGAATGATCTGACTGCGCTCGGCAGGCTGAGTCTGCCCGCTCAGGGCCACGTTAAAGCCGAAGCGGTCGAGCAATTGCGGGCGCAACTCACCCTCTTCCGGGTTCATGGTGCCGATCAACACGAATCGGGCCGGGTGACGATGGGAGATACCGTCACGCTCTACGAGATTGACGCCGCTGGCCGCCACGTCCAACAACAGATCCACCAGATGATCGGCCAGCAGATTGACCTCATCGACGTACAGCACGCCGCCGTCAGCCTTGGCCAGCACGCCGGGCGAGAAGCGTGCGCGGCTTTCGGACAACGCGGCGTCCAGGTCCAGCGTGCCGACCAGTCGCTCCTCGGTGGCCCCCAACGGTAGCGTCACAAACTGCCCGCTGGCGAGCAGATCCGCCAGGCCGCGAGCCAGCGTCGATTTGGCCATGCCACGCGGACCTTCGATCAGCACGCCGCCGATGCGCGGATCAATGGCGGTCAGGCACAGCGCCAGCTTCAGGTCATCGGCACCGACCACGGCGGCCAGAGGAAAATGCGGAGTGTCGGTCAGACTTGGGTCGGGCAGCATCATCAGTTCTCTTCTATATCCAGCAGCAGGTTTTCCAGGGCTTGCTGATAATCGCCCGGCTCCTGCCAGAGGCCGCGCTGCTGCGCTTCGAGCATGCGCTCGGTCATGTCGCGCAAGGCGTCGGGGTTGTGTTGTTCAATGAACTCGCGAGTCGACGGGTCAAGCAAATAGGCGTCGGCCAGCAGCGCGTACTGGTGATCGTCGATCAGTTCGGTCGTGGCATCGAACGCGAACAGAAAGTCCACGGTGGCAGCCATTTCGAACGCGCCCTTGTAGCCGTGTCGCTTGACCCCGTCGATCCACTTCGGATTCGCCGCACGCGAGCGGATCACGCGGTTCAGCTCTTCCTTCAAGGTACGGATTTTTGGCAGGTCCGGCTGGCTGTGGTCGCCGTGATAGCTCGCCGTTTTTTCGCCGCTGAGGGTTTCGGCTGCGGCAAGCATGCCGCCCTGAAACTGATAGTAGTCGTTGGAATCGAGCAGGTCGTGCTCGCGGTTGTCCTGGTTCTGTACCACTGCCTGCACCTGAGAGAGCCGTTGGGCAAAACGCTGCCTGGCCGGCGTACCTTCGTCGGACGCGCCATAGGCATAACCGCCCCAGTTCAGGTACACCTCGGCCAGGTCTTCACGACTCTGCCACAAGCGGCCATCAATGGCCGACTGCACACCCGCTCCGTAGGCGCCAGGCTTGGCACCGAAAATCCGCCATCCGGCCTGACGGGCTGCTTCGTCGTCGCTCAGCCCATCGGCCACCAGCTTGCGCCGCTCGTCACGCACTCTGGCAGCCAGCGGGTTCAAGTCATCCGGCTCGTCCAGCGCCGCCACGGCCTGTACGGCCGCGTCGAACAGGCGAATCAGGTTGGCAAAGGCGTCGCGAAAGAAGCCGGAAACCCGCAGCGTCACGTCCACGCGCGGCCGGTCCAGCAGGCTGACCGGCAGAATCTCGAAATCATCGACACGCTGGCTGCCGGTTGCCCAGACCGGACGCACCCCCATCAACGCCATAGCCTGCGCGATATCGTCACCACCCGTGCGCATGGTCGCCGTGCCCCAGACTGAAAGGCCCAACTGGCGCAGATGATCGCCGTGATCCTGAAGATGGCGCTCCAGCAGCAGGTTGGCAGATTGAAAGCCGATCCGCCAAGCGGTGGTGGTCGGCAGATTGCGCACGTCCACGCTGAAGAAATTGCGCCCGGTCGGCAATACGTCCAGCCGCCCGCGACTCGGTGCTCCGCTGGGTCCGGCGGGCACGAAGCGGCCACTCAGAGCATCGAGCATGCCCTGCATTTCACCCGGGCCGCAGGCATCGAGCCGCGGCGCGACCACTGTGCGCAGACTGTCGAGAATCAGGATAAGGTCTTCGTGCCCGTGCAGACCTGGCAAATCCCGACCTTCGCACACCTGCTCGATCAATGCGGCGGCGTAAAGCTCAAGACGTTCCCGCGCATCGCCAGCCGTGCGCCAGGGGTCGGCGCTCAACGCCAGCAGTTCCGGCGGTCGTGGCCCCTGCCACGGGTCTGCGAGCTGGCAGTCCAGCGGGTCGAAATCCAGTTCGAACGCCTTGCTCAATGCACGCAGCAGACTCGATTGAGCGCCACGCCCATCCCCACGCGGAATACGCAACAGGGCCAGCAGTGTGTCGGTACGCAAGCGCCCTTCGGGCGATTCGCCGAACACATGCAAGCCATCGCGAATCTGCGATTCCTTGAGATCACACAAATAGGTGTCCAGACGCGGCAACCAGATGGCCGCATCGGCGTCGCTATTGGTCGATTCGCCCAGCGCCAGTTCGACATCGATGCGGGTTTCGCGCACCAGGTTCAAGATGTCGCGCTGCAGTTCACGGGCGCGGCGCGGATCGAGCAACTGCGCTTCGTAATATTCGTCGGCCAGCAATTCCAGATTGCGCAACGGGCCGTAAGTTTCGGCGCGGGTCAGTGGCGGCATCAGGTGGTCGATGATCACGGCCTGCGTGCGCCGCTTGGCCTGCGCACCCTCTCCCGGATCGTTGACGATAAAAGGATAGATATTCGGCATCGCACCCAAAACGGCGTCCGGCCAACAGTTCTCGGACAGGCCGACACCTTTGCCAGGTAGCCATTCCAGATTGCCGTGTTTGCCGACATGCACCACCGCATGCGCGCCATAGGCCTTGCGCAGCCAGAAATAGAACGCGAGGTAGCCGTGCGGCGGCACCAGATCCGGGTCGTGATAGACCGCGCTGTGGTCGACCTGATAACCGCGTGCAGGCTGAATGCCGACGAACGTCAGGCCGAACCGGATACCGGCCACCATCATGCGTCCGCTGCGAAACATCGGATCGGCATGCGGAGCGCCCCAACGTGCGTTCACCGCCTCGCGGTTGGCCTCGGGCAACGCGTCGAAGGCTTCCAGGTATTCATCGAGCGCCATGCTCTGCTGACACGGACGCAGATCGATGCTGTCCAGATCATTGGTAACGCCGCCAAGCAATTGCCTGATCAATTCAGTACCGCTGTCGGGCAGTTCGGCCAGCGGATAACCCTCAGCCCGCATGGCGCGCAAAATGTTCAACGCGGCAGCTGGTGTGTCCAGCCCGACGCCATTGCCGATGCGGCCATCACGGGTCGGGTAATTGGCGAGAATCAGCGCCACACGCTTGTCGGCATTCGGCAGACGCGCCAGTTGAATCCAGCGTCGTGCCAGTTGTGCGACGAAATCCATGCGCTCGGGATGAGCGCGATAGCACACGACATCGGACTGGCTGCGCTCACTGCGCCAAGCCAGGTCTTTGAAGCTGACCGGCCGGCTGATGATCCGCCCGTCCAGTTCCGGCAAGGCAATGTGCATCGCCAGATCGCGCGCGCCCAACCCCTGCTCGCTGGCTTGCCAGGCGGGCTGATTGTCTTGCGCGCAGATCGCCTGGATCACCGGCACATCGCGCCTGAAAGGCCGCAGATGCGGCGCTTCCGGGCTGGACTGAGCGAAGCCCGTAGTGTTGAGGATCAGCTCGACGCCAGCCTCATCCAGCCAGTCCTCGACCTGAACGAAGCAGCCTGGCTCCTTGAGACTGGCAACCGCAATGGGAAGCGGATTGAGCCCCTGCGCTTGCAGCCGTAAGCAGAATTCGTCGATGAACCCGGTATTGGCCGCCTGCAGGTGCGAGCGATAAAACAGCAGCGCCGCCACAGGCTGATCGCTGCACCAGTCAGCCTGCCAGTCGGCCAGCGCAGCGGTTGCCCGCTGTGGATGGTAAACGGCGGTTCTTGGCAGCGGCTTGGGGTCCGACCACGGATAATCGCGCCCCAGCCAGGTGCTGGCCATGCAGTTATACAGATCCAGCGCGTTCTGCAGACCGCCCTGACGCAAAAACTGCCAGAGCCGCTCGCAGTCCGTGGCCGCAACGGTGCTCAAGTCAATCAGCTCAGGATCGGGCCGGTCACAGCCCGGCACCAGAATCACCTGAACGCCTTGTCTGGCCAGCTCCATCAGCCGCTCGACGCCATAGCGCCAGTAGCCCACGCCGCCGTGCAGGGAAATCAGGATGACCTTGGCGTGGCGCAGCACTTCATCGACGTACAGGTCGACGGAGGCATGGTTCTGCACCTGCATCGGGTTGGCCAGACGCAGGCTGGGATAATCATCGGGCAATTGCCGGGCGGCCTCGGCCAGCAACGCCAGGCTTGAATCGCCACTGCAGAGAATCACCAGCTCGGCCGGGGTCTGCCCCAGGTCAGCGATGCTGTCGTCGGGGACGAATCCGCCGGGCTGGGTTCTCAGCAGATGCATGGGTCAGCCTGCGATCGCGGCGTTGAGTCGGGCTTCCAGTGCTGCAGCGTCCAGCTCCTGACCGATCAATACCAGGTGGGTGGCGCGTTCTTCATCGGCACGCCAGGCACGGTCGAAGTGCTTGTCGAACCGCGTGCCGACACCCTGAATCAGCAGCCGCATCGGTTTGCCGGGAATGGCCGCAAAGCCTTTGACGCGCAGGATTCCGTATTGCACGACCAATTCGTTCAGCGCGTTGAGCAGCACGGATTCTTCCGCCTGCGGCAGCGTGATGGAGATCGAATCGAAGGCTTCGTGATCATGGTCGTCGTCTTCGCCATCATGATGATCGTGGTGAGTCTTGCGAGCGTCGATGTGCACTTCGGACTCGGCGCCGACGCCCAGCAGCACACTGATTGGCAAACGACCATTGCTGGCCTCAATCACCTTGACCGCTGGCGGCAGCTCTTCGGCCACTTCGGCGCGCACGGCAGCCAGGCCTTCGGCGTCGATCATGTCGGCCTTGTTGAGAATCACCAGATCGGCGCTGGCCAGTTGGTCGGCGAACAGTTCGTGCAATGGCGATTCATGATCCAGATTGGGGTCCAGCTTGCGCTGTGCATCGACCTGATCCGGGAACGCTGCGAAGGTGCCCGCCAGAACAGCCGGGCTATCGACCACTGTGATGACCGCGTCGACCGTGCAGGCGTTGCGGATTTCAGGCCACTGGAACGCCTGAACCAAGGGCTTGGGCAGCGCCAGACCGCTGGTTTCGATCAGAATGTGGTCCAGATCGCCACGACGGGCCACCAGCTCACGCATCACCGGGAAGAACTCTTCCTGCACCGTGCAGCACAGGCAGCCATTGGCCAGCTCATAGACACGGCCATTGGCTTCCTCTTCGGTGCAGCCGATGGTGCACTGCTTGAGAATTTCGCCGTCGATGCCCAGCTCGCCGAACTCGTTGACGATCACCGCGATGCGTCGGCCTTCGGCGTTATCGAGCATATGCCGCAACAGGGTGGTTTTGCCCGAGCCCAGAAAGCCGGTGACGATGGTGACGGGAAGCTTGGCCAGTGTTTTCATCAGATGCCCTTTGGCAATGCGGCGGGCAGACAGGACGAGAACCGCGTGCAGCGCACAGGGTTCGGATCGCCACCGGATCACCCCGCCCGGTTGTAGTGAGAATTCGCAGGCGTTGGCCCGGTTCAAGGCAGGTCTCCTGGCTTACGGCGGCGTATCGCGGGCGTTGAAAGCCGCGTCGATACACACTCATCGCGCCTTCCCGCCTGAGCAGTGGCTGTGCGATGAACATGACCGTTTACAGTTGCGGGGGCAGCTGCGGCATTGACCGCATTCCCGTCTTAGCTTGGCCTGAGCGCTGGGCTGCAAGCGAAGAACCTCGAACCGGCAAGGCTACGCAGTGACCGCAGGCAGGTCAATCGTTGAGATTGACGTTGCCCTGTCACGCGTGATCTCCTGTGCGCCTTGTTACGGGTGCCCCTCACGGGGTGAAACGGGAAACCGGTGCGCTTGGTTCATAGAGCAAGTCCGGTGCTGCCCCCGCAACGGTAAGCGAGAGGAAGTCAGATCCACTGTGCGCAGGCATGGGAAGGTGACTTCGAAGGACGGCGCTCCATTGCCAGGTCCCCTCGCGAGCCCGGAGACCGGCCCGCTACGTTTTCAAATGACACACCCGCGGTGGGCGGGCGCCGTTGAAACCTCTGACGTTCGTCAGTGGGTATCTGTGCGCATGGCCCACTGTCACCCAACGACTCCAGAGGGAACGCCATGACGACCATCAGCTCCAGCCAGTCGGCAGCCGCCAGCTCCACCCGCACCCAACGCCTCACCGCCGCGATCAGCGCAGCCCTGCTGGGCGCATGCCTGGTGTACTTCGCCGGGTTTTCGCACATCGCCGCCGTGCACAACGCGGCGCACGACACCCGTCACAGCGCCGCCTTCCCTTGCCATTGAGGACACCGCAATGTTCAAGCGAATCGTGCACACCGCAGGCTTCACCGGCCTGCTCGCCGCGCTGCTGCTGACCCTGTTGCAAAGCTTCTGGGTCGTGCCGTTGATCCAGCAGGCCGAAACCTACGAAAACGCCCCTGCCGAACAGGCTCACGAACACCCGGGCGGCGCTGTAGCCGAGCACAGTCACGTACACGAAGAAGCGGCCTGGGAGCCGGAAAACGGCTGGCAGCGCGTGCTGTCCACCACTGGCGGCAATCTGGTTGTCGCAGTGGGTTTTGCACTGATGCTCGCCGGACTCTACACGCTGCGCGCGCCGGGCAACACGGTTCAGGGCGCATGGTGGGGACTGGCCGGTTTTGCCGTGTTCGTGCTGGCACCGACCCTCGGACTGCCGCCAGAATTGCCGGGAACGGCCGCCGCCGAATTGAGCCAGCGCCAGTTCTGGTGGATCGGCGCAGCAGCGTCGACCGCCGCCGGTCTGGCCTTGCTGGTGTTTGGCCAGAACCTGCTGCTCAAGGCACTGGGCGTGGCCATTCTGATCGTGCCGCATGTCATCGGCGCGCCGCAGCCGCTGGTTCATGAGAGTCTGGCACCTGAAGCGCTGGAGTCGCAGTTCATCATCGCTTCATTGCTGACCAATGCCCTGTTCTGGGTAGCACTGGGATTGATCAGCGCCTGGCTGTTCCGCCGCAACAACGTCGAGCTGCAGCATGCCGGACTGCATCAGGCCTGAATCCTCGGCCCAGACCGCACCCGTGATGGTGGCGGGCCTGGGCTGTCGGCGCGGCTGCACGGCACAACGGTTGCGCGAGCTGCTGGAGCAGCACTTGAGCGCACGCGGGCTGGATGTCCGTGCTGTCACAGCCCTGGCTTCCATCGACCTTAAAAGTCAGGAGCCTGGCCTGCTCGAGCTCGCCGGGCAACTGGCCGTGCCACTGGTGTTTTTCAACGCCGCGCAACTGGTGTATTGGGATCTGCACCTCACGCATCGGTCTGCGCAGGTGCTGCAGACGACCGGCTGCCACGGCGTGGCCGAAGGCTCGGCGCTGGCTCTGGCGGCGCAGCTTGGCGATGGCAGCGCCACGCTGTTGATCGAGCGCCAGAAAAGCTCAGACGCGACATTTGCCTTGGCATCCAGCCACGTCCCCGGCGGATAATCCCCGCATAGCCCTTTTCTGGAGACTCCATTGACTGTCTTTTTCATCGGCGCAGGCCCCGGCGACCCGGAGCTGATCACCGTCAAGGGCCAGCGTCTGATACGCAGTTGCCCGGTCATCATCTATGCCGGCTCGCTGGTGCCGGTCGCGGTGCTGGAAGGCAATCAGGCGGTGCAGATTGCCAACAGCGCCGAACTGCACCTGGAGCAGATCATCGAACTGATCAAGACCGCACATGCGCAGGGCCAGGACGTTGCCCGCGTGCACTCGGGCGACCCAAGCCTGTATGGCGCCATCGGCGAACAGATCCGCCATTTGCGCGAGCTGGGCATTCCTTTCGAAATCATCCCCGGCGTGACTGCGACAGCGGCGTGCGCGGCGTTGCTGGGAACCGAGCTGACGCTGCCGGACATCTCGCAAAGCGTGATCCTGACCCGCTACGCCGACAAGACCTCGATGCCGCCAGGCGAAGAACTGGCAAGCCTGGCGCAACATCGGGCGACGATGGCGATTCATCTGGGGGTCAACAACCTGCCGCGGATCATCGAAGACCTGACCCCGCATTACGGCGCGGATTGCCCGATTGCCGTCGTTCATCGCGCCAGCTGGCCGGATCAGGACTGGGTGCAGGGCACTTTGGCCGATATCGAAGAAAAGGTTAGGGCCAAAGGTTTTCGGCGCACGGCATTGATACTGGTCGGTCGAGTGCTGGCGGACGATACGTTCAGCGAGTCATCGCTGTACCGGGCAGGTCACGCACATTTATTCAGGCCTTGACCAGCAGCCACTGTGTTTTGCCGCGCGCGTACGCGTCATCGGGTTTGAACACGATTTCGCTGAACCGGGTCTGGGACTGTGTCGTTGACTGATGAACCGGAGCAGATCGCGCAGGTGCCCCGCTCGTCTGCGGCTCTGGCGTGATGTCGCTGCCAAAGTGTGGAAACGGCTCCTGCGCCGCCCAACTGCCAGCCGCCAACAGCAACAACACAAACACGCCCGCGATAGGTTCCTTGGGTCCACACATTGTCATTTCCTCCAGTCGAATTACGACGGTTCAACACACCAGGACTGACCGAGCGTAAACACTCGAATGTCGCAAGCGTGTGATGACGTCAGCCTGCCAGCACGCTACGGGACGTTCAAACTTCAGCGTTCACTCGAACGGTTCTTCGCCTTCCAGCTTGGTGCGGTGCATCATGCGTCCGCACGCCGGGTCGTACGCTTCGGCGCGGTGCATGGTGCCAGTGTTGTCCCAGATCACCAGATCACCCACCTGCCATCGATGGCTGTAGCTGAACGCCTCGCTCGTCGCCCACTCACGAAGCCCGACCAGAATCCGTGCGCTTTCGCCACGGCTGGTGCCCACCACCTGCTGGGCCGTGCAGCCCAGAATCAACGACTTGCGTCCCGAACGATGCTTCCACACCAAGGGCAGCTCTTTCTCACCGATGGATTGCATCGCCTCGAGCGTGGCGAGGCCGGGTTCCGGATTGTAATAAAAAAGCGACTCCCAGGGCGCATGCACAACGCGCATGTCGGCATATCTCAACTTGTCGGCCGCCGACAATGCCTCGTACGCCGCATACGTATTGCAGAACCCGGTATTGCCGCCCCAGGTCGCTGCGACTTTGCAAGACAACAACGACGCCAGAATCGGCGCGTCATTGCGCGTGCCGTCGATGTGCCAATAGAGCGAGCCTTTCAGAAACTCGGCGCCGGCCGGGTTCTCTCTGGCATCCAGCGTAATCCGCGTGACATTCTGGCCATCGCTGGCCTCCGGCGAAAACGTGCCCAGCGTGCGTGTGAACGCGATCTGCTCGGCATCGCTGAAATCGATACGCGGAAAAACCAGAACGCCGCGCTGCTCCAGCAACTCCCGAATCCCACCCGCCAACTCACCGCCCAGCAGCTCATCCTTGCGATTGAAAATACGATCGCCGATGACCGGCTTGATCGGTTGGTGATGCAGGTACTCTTTCGAAGTGGCTAACATGACGCGACCCTCTTCATAAGTGAACTTAACGGTACGCTTATGGAGAAAACCCTGCAAGCTGTTCTTCGCGGCGAATCTTGAACGGGCTTCGATAACCGTGCAAAGATCACGCATGAATCAAATTCCACCGAACAATTGCCATCACCACCACGGACCTGACTCAAGGTGCCGCGGTTGCTCGCACGCATTGATTGCTCTTGAAACCTGAGCATCAATGCATCCAACCAAGGCGCCCAGGGCGCCTTTTTTATTGTCTGTAAATCAGGAGACACTCATGACCATGCTACGTGGAACCCGTATCGTCACCGGCCAGGAAGCCGCAACCTTTCGTCAGACCGAGAACCTGTTTCGGAGCTATCTTCATCGAAGCAGGTGCTGAGGAGGCAATACTTCCTGCGCTGTGGGGTCAGGACACGTTTATCGAAAAAGCTGGCGGCAGCGAGATCATTGGCCAGATGTGGGCCTTCAATGACAAAGCGGGACGACCCTGCTGCGTCATTCCCGAAGCCACTGCACTGTTTCAGGAACAAAACCGCACCCTCCTCGGCCCTCGTTCATCCGCCCTGTTCTTTTACGTTGCGCGCTGCTATCGGTACGAGCGCCCCCAAGCCGGACGCTACCGTGAATTCACGCAGCTGGGGTTGGAGATTCTGGGGCCGGACCCGCAGCAGGCGCTACAGCGCAGTCAGCAAATATGCATCGGCTTCCTCAACTCAATCAGACTCGAGTACGAACTCAATGTCTCAGTCAAACGAGGTTTGAGCTATTACCTCGAAGGCAACGGCTTCGAGGTGCTCTGCCCTTGGCTGGGGGCGCAACAGCAGGTAGTTGGCGGCGGCGCATACCGCGAAGGTGCTGGGTTCGGGATCGGCCTTGAGCGTCTGGTGCTGGCGTTGCAACGTACGTGATACACGAAGGGGCAAGAGGCCTGGACGCGCACCAAGGGTCGCGGCCGGGCACGCTTGCCCGTTCTGATTGTCCTAACCGTTCAGTTCTAGCCAGGAGACATCCATGAAAGTCGGCATCATCTCCGATACTCACGGTCTGCTGCGTCCCGAGGCCATTGCCGCGCTACAGGGCTGCGAGCAGATCATTCATGCCGGTGACATCGGCAGCGCCGAGATCGTCAAGCAACTGGCGTCCATCGCCCCGCTGCATATCGTGCGGGGTAATAACGATGTGGACTCGCCCTGGGCCAACGACATTGCCGATCACCTGTATTTCGAACTTGGCGGCTGGCCAACAGTGCTGGTGCATGACATCGCCGACGTTACAGCACTGCTCCAGACCAACACCCGGCTGGTGATCACCGGGCATTCCCACAAACCGGTGGTAGCGTGGCGCGGGGAACAGTTGTACATCAATCCGGGCAGCGCGGGACGGCGTCGTTTCAAACTGCCGGTGACAGTGGTTTTGCTGGACGTCCAGCCCTCCTCGCTTGAGCCGCGTCTGGTGCAGTTGCTGGATTGAGGGAGAGAGTCTGATGACGTTGCATACGGGTCTGACCTACATATCACGCCCCATCAACCACTGCTCCATACCCCATGCATCGAAACGTTCCAGCGGTTGCCAGCCTCGTTTGGCGTAATACCTCTGTTGATCATGGGTATGCAGGTACAACCGGGTCACACAGCATGACCTGGCATGGTTGCAGATACCCTCGATCAACCCGGCCGCTAGTCCCCTGCCCCTCGCTTCTGGCCTGACGAACACGCACGCCAGCCACGGGCCCAGATCGGGGCGATCAGACAGGTCGTTATCAGCGAACGCTGCACCGCCCAGCAATTGACCGTTCTCAAGAGCGATCAGGCATTTCCACTCGTCGTTGTACTGGCCTTCGGCAAACTCATGCTGCCACTCAGCCAGCGATTGCTGCGCGAACTCGTAAGTGAATTGTCGATGCAGCCACTGCGCCATGGTGTCGCTGAGGTGCATGTGGTTGATGAGCCAGTCCAGGCGTTGCATGCAAAGTCCCTTGGTGACAATGAGATTGAGTTTAGAGTTGAAGATAGCCGCTGTGGGACGCATGGGGAGAAATGGCGTTTACGTCCATGGCCAGACACGGTTGTTCGATGTGTACTGAAAGGCAGTCAGCAGTTGTCGGGCGCTGACCCGCCTCTTATGGGTGTCGTCCATGAGCGCAAGACGCAGAACGGACCAGCAGCCAGCGGGAAGACTGCTTGGTTTTTTTAAAGTTGAGGTATCGGCGCTGCTGTTTGACTCGATGTCGCTCAATTCGATAAATGCCTTCCTTCCGATGGCCATTTCAAAAAGCACCCTTGCAATGGCGTAGATGTCCGCCTGCGTGGTCAGCGGAGCGCCCTGACGCACTTCCGGCGCTGTGTAGCGATCGGTCCAGGCGTTCAGTCGTTGCCGATTCAGCCGGGGCAGTCCGGGCAATATGCCGTCGCCGGGCTGCCCAAGGCCGAAGTCGAAAAGCTGCGGGCCTTTTTCCGTAAGCATGACGTTGCCCGGTTTTAGATCACCGTGCAGTACGCCTTGCTCATGGATGTGCGTCAGGGCACTTAACAACGCAATCGAGATCTTCTGGAGTTCGTCCCATGGCAAGCCGCTTTCGTAACGGTTCAGCAGTCGATCCAGACTCGGCCCTTTCATCAGTTCAAGCGTCATGAAGGCTCGGTTCGAATCAGGATCGATATCGAACGCGTAAGGACGAACCACGTTGGGGTGATGCAGGTGACGCATCAAGGCAAACTCGCGATAAAGCACCGCGCCTGCATCCGGAGCTTGCGCAAGTGCTTCGTTGAGCATCTTGATGGCCACGCGTGCATCGGGTTCACCTACCGTTTCATGCAACAGATCGCGTGCTTGATAGACGGCACCCATGCCCCCCGCCCCGAGCAGTCGCTCGATTCTGTAACGACCAGAGAGCAGATCGGGCATTTTGTGATGCCCGATCGCACGCGAGTTAAAAGCAGTCGTCATCAGAGCTGTGCGGGCATGCGTAATTCACGCAGCACCGACATGTCGAAAGGATTTGCCGAACGCTGGCTGAGCAGCAGGTAGTTAGCCCGCATTCCGCCGACGTCAGCCTTGAGCACCAGAACGTCACGGCCTTTGAGTGGCTCGGTCTGCATTAGATCCAGCAGACGGAACAGCGACCATGGCCCCGTGTTTTTCTCGATGCCCACCGGGCGTCCCGCCATTCGGTCCAGCACCAGGCTGGCTCGACCGTCTTCGACCTCGGTCGGCCAGGTAAACGCGACAGGCACGATGGGACCGTGGCGATACTCTACGGACTGATTACCGAGGCGGAATTCAGCGCGACTGACATTCGAGTCCAGGGTATATGGCTCAAGCTTGAATTTCACCAGCGGCTCCTGGGTGCTACCAACAAGAAAACGCTCGCGAATGGCGTGCACTCCGGCCATCTGATCCAGATAGGCGCGGCTCATCGGCAGACTGAAACCGTCGATGCTGCGCAGACGATAGTGTCCTGGCTCGCCACTGACGAAGGACTTCAAGTAGTTGTCAAAAAAGCGCTCGGCAACACCCTGATGCCTGAAGAACTCACGAAAGTCATTGAGCGCAACGTCGCTGCTGCTGTGCGCATAAAACGGATATCGTTTGTCGAGGGACTGTCCATAGAAACTGTAGAGTTCCTCTTTGTAACGCTGATTGACGTACTGGTACGACTGGTGCAACACAAAGCTCCAGACATCTTCCGCCAACTTGCTGAACCCGTTACCGACAGGCTGCGGTAATTGCGCAGCCGTATTGCGCAAACTGCTCAGCGCATCGCGCTGTCCGCTCATGCGATTGCGCGCCATCTCGAACGCAGCCACTTCGGGTTGGCCCGAACGGGCCAGGGCCGCCATCTGCATCTGCAGGTCATCCAGTGCCTTGAACATTGATGTCAGTCCGGCACCCGGCGCATTGTCCTCAACCAGCAACTTGTGCAACGGTTCGAAGCGGCGTTGCAGCGCCCGTTTGGCAGCATCGGGCAAGCTTTCAGCCAACCCCTGCCGGACCTGTCCGCCTACCGTCGAGGCGATCTTGGCCAACCCGCCGGGCGGCGCTTCTGTCTGCCCTGCGTCGGCTGGTGCATCGACACGCTCGGCCGGCGCTGGAAAACGGGTATTTTCCCGAACCTCGACCAGCAACTGCAACAAGGGCGAATGGGCTGTCGTCAGGCCAGCCATCAGCACTGCGGCCTGTCTTGAACCCTCAAAAGGTTGCAGCGACACCCGACCGAGAGCCTCTGACCAATGGTTGGCGTAATCGCGGAAATAAAACTGCTCAAGCTCAATCATCAACCTGCGCATGTCAGCGATACTGAGCGCCTCACTTTCACCTAATACCCAGTTGTCCTGCAGAATCTCACTGACCACATCGAAGCCTCGCGTCAGGAAATACTGCTGATAACCGTGGCGGGTGTAAAAGCCCGGAATCCGGTAGTCAACGCCCTCCAGCAACTGGCTCTGCGGACCGAGTTTCTGGGCCAGGCTGTACTCGGGCAGGCTGCGCGCCTTGTCGCGCAAAACCCGATACACCACACCCGCCAAGGATTCGTCGCGCAGAACCTGTTGCGTGTGGGCCACAAGACGTTCATTGCCAGGGTAATCGAAAGGCAGTTCAAGCAGCCGCTGCAAGTGCTCGTTCAACTGACGCTGCGCCAACGCATGGCCGGCATAACGTACGGACCAGTCGGCAGTGATCCAGTCTTTCAACCAGACGCGGTCGCGCCGATCCGGCCGGGTGAGCATCAGATAGGCGCGCAGACTGCCCATCATCTGCTCACGATCCGTCGTATCAGCCTGCATCTGCGTTTCGAGCAACTGCGCTACCCGAGGTAACAGCCAGCGCTTTAGTTGCGCGTGGTAGCTGGCAAGCAGTGACTCGTTGACCGCCTTGCCCTGATAGAGACCGTTGCGCTCGTACACGGCGAGACCAGAGGTATCAGGGAACACGCGGGTGGCCTGATAATGCGTATTGAGCATTTCCAGCAGCATCAGCGCGTCGTCCTGAGATTTTACCGTCGAATGCTGTCTGACCACCTGCTGAGCGGTGATGCGCAGTGCTTCCAGCCGATCGTGGTTGGCACTGAATCCGGTGGTCCATAGCAGGCCCGAAGCAACGACCGCCAACGCTGCGGTGCCGTAGATCAATCGCTGTCGCCAATCGAGTCTGCGGCGCACCTCCTCGTCCAGCATTGCCAGATCGGACTCCGCAAAGATAACCCTGGTCAGCAAGTCATGAATGAATCTCGGACGCCCGGCATGCCGCAAGGGCAGATCATTAGCGTACTCATGGTCTGCGCTTTGCTGTGGCGCGGCTTGATGTTCGATCCGGTGCGGTGCGCGTGTCAGGTAAAACCCGCGCAGATGAGTGGCACGCTGGTAGCGGTTTCCCGAGAAAGACATCTCGATGAAGATGTTCAGGGCGTGACCGATACGTCCCAACTGCTCGGGAAACTCCAGCATTCGTCCGCGTCGCTTGATATCTCGCTCTCGATGAAGCCGGGTGATGACCTGACTGCTCAGTCTTTTCAACAGCGCCCCGAAGGCCTTTTCAACGACGCTGACATCACTGCCCCGCTCGTCCTTGCGGAAGGTCGATCCCAGCACCTGCCGGCTCTCTTCCTGAGACAACTGGTCGAAAAACTCATCAAAGCCCTCTAAGGCGTCGGCCTTGGTCAGCACCAGATACACAGGCACGTCGACGCGTAACTGCCGGTGCACCTCGTCCAGACGGCAACGAACCGTTTCAGCCAGAGACTCCAGTCGAGCCGGATTATTGTCGGTCAGCACATCGACCGGCAGTGTAACCAGCACGCCGTTGAGCGGTCTGGCCCGTCGTCTCTCCCGCAGCAGCGATAAGAGGGTTCGCCATGCACTGTTGTCGATTTCAGGCCGGGGCTGGGTCAGATAGCGACCTGTGGTATCCATGATCACGGCCTGATCGGTCAGATACCAGTCACAGCAGGCGGTGCCTTTCATGTCGCGTGTAAGCTTGCGCTCCGCTTTGTTGAGCGGGAAATCGAGACCGGAAAAATCCAGCAGACTGGTCTTGCCGCTGCCCTCCGGGCCAACCACCAGGTACCAGGGCAGTTCGTGACGCCAGGCCTCGTCATGGCTGTCATAGAGACTCGATCGGTTGATAAGACGCACGGCATCTTTGAACCGACGACCTAGTTCCTGGCGCTCCTCATCGATCAGAAGGTCATGCCGCAGACGCTCCCTTCCCGCCTCGCTCTCTTGCTGTTGGCGCTGACGCTTGCCCGCACGTGCGTTGACAAACACCATTGCCAACCCCCAGATCAGCAAAAGCGAACTGGTAGCGAGCAGGCGCGATGTGGCACTTTCCCAGAACCTGTAATCCGCCACGGCGAGCAGTGGCCCGAAAAACCAGACCAGCAAAATAACCCCTAGTACCAGCAACAAAGACCAGACCCAGGTTTTGCGCAGAACGGACAACAACTGTTTAAAAATAATCTTCATGGTGCTTTCCGGTTTTTCGGCTGCGGCTCAAGCGTCGCTGAACCCACTGACTGATAGGGCTTGAGGACGGTCTCGCGCTGCTTGCCCAAGACCCACGCAAAGCCCGAATACATCACCGTCAACGTCATCAGCGTAAACATCGCCACCAGCCATAACGGAACGAGCCGCGGCTGTTGCACGCCTGTTTCCGAAGAGCCATGCCAATGAGGTGACAAGGTAAGCGGCACATCGCCCCGCAGTTGGCGTATCTGTCGATGAAGGCCATCCCGGATGCCCTCCAATTCGTCACCGCCCCGGTGATCGACCCGATATTTGCCTTCGAACCCCAGCGCCAGACACAAGTACATCAATTCGAGCATGTGTAGGTGCCTGAGCGGATTGCTGCCGAGTCTGTCCAGCAGTTGGAAAAACTTTTCGCCGCCGAAGGTTTCTTTGTGAAAATGACTCAGCAGGCTCATGGTCGACCAGTCGCTGGTGTTGCCCCAGGGAGTGGTGAGCACCGCTTCGTCCAGCACGGTGCACAGCACATAGCGAGCCGCCAGCATCTGGTCGTGCTCGATGGCCTGATGCATCGCGTGGACCTCAAACTGTTTTACCTGCTCGATCAACTGCCTGTTCAACGGACGCACATCCCCGACAGCGGGCGCAGTATTCAATCTTGAAAGTTGCCCGATCAGTTCACTGGCTGCGGCCACCAGCGGATTGATGTGAATGTCGGGGCGTGTCTCCGGGGCCAGACTGGCGCTATAGGCCAGCCGTTCCTGAAGACGCTCGAAGGGGTGCGGGTCGGCTGTGCGAGTCAGCCGCTCGTAAAAACGATCACCTGAGCGCTTACCGTGCAGCACGGTCAGGTCATCACGGTCGGTTTGCATATTCGGTAACCTGTCCATTAGTGTCTGATTGCCCAGAATTGCAACTCAAGCCCGGAAAAATCCCCCGATACGTGAAAGGCAAAACCACCGGATGTATCGACCTGCGACTGTTCATGGTCGCTGAGTTCCAGGATGAAATAGGTCTTGTTCGAGTGAAAGGGGATCTGTCGCGGCGCCACTGCCAGCGGTCGCAGACGGATGCCCGGCAGGTGCAGGCTGACCAGTTCGCGAATGCTTTCCACCGAGCCGACCTTCAGGTGCGACGGCAACTGATTGCGCAGTTCTTCAGCGTCACACTGCGCCCGAGCGGCGAGCACAAACGAGGCCGAGCCAAGCAACTGTCGATCTACGCGCGGGGAAACCAGCACACCGTACTGACGGGTCTGCAGTTCCAGCTCAATCGCATGTTGCTCCAGCACCATCGAAAGCGCCTGTCGAATGGCGTGCATCACTTTCCCGAACGTTGCACCCTGGTCGTTGTGTTGATACTGGCTGTCCAGTTGCGGTCGTTTGCTCTGCGTCCCGAAAGTCGCCAGCTCGCCCAGCAACGCCAATAGCGTGCGATAAAGGATTTCCGGGTGAACATCGCGGGTCGCCAGGTAGTGCTCAAGAACCGGCTGCACGCGATTGATTAACTGCAGCATCATGAAGTCACCGACTTCGACACCGCCAGCCTGACCACTGGGGCGCATTCGTCCGGCGATTGCATTGCCACGGTGCTCAAGCAGTCCCACGACTTCCTTGAGACACGACATCAGGTAGCCTGATCCACCTGCATTGATGAACGAAGGAACAAAATCGGCGTCGAGCCTGATGGCCATGTCAGGCGTGCTGACAAGCACGTGACACAACTTGAGTTTCACATAGGCATGCCCGCTCTGCGGCTCTTCCATTAGCAACCGGAACTCAGGTCGGGCGCAGAGTATTTCCGTTCTGGCATCCTCACCCGCATTCGAGTCGGCGACCGTGGTGGTGTAAGAGGTAAAGCGCGCCAGCACATCCGGCTGCTCGGCATTACGCACTTCGATGCAATTACCCGTAACCATCGGCAATGCCAGATAAACCGCCTTATTGGCCGTATTGGCCGGAATCTCGAGGGCCAGCGGTCTGTCCCGGTCACCCAGGTCGAAGACCGTTCCATCCGGCAGAATGCCTGATGCCTGGTTCAGCACGATCTGGCCCGAAGCGAGGAATTGCTGATCGATCTCGACCTTCGTAAAGCCCCAGACATAGCTGCCGGTCAGTTGCGAGCGCAGTCTCATCTGCTGGTCGTAGTATCGATCATTGTGCTGAAAGTGCTGCGGGCGCAGCAGCATGCCTTCCTGCCAGATAACCTTGTGCGAATTCATACTCAATTCCCTGTACTGATAGCGGCTTCGTCACTGCGGTGCAGACCTGCTTCATCAAGCGTGAACTCGGCACGTGTGAGTTGTCTGGGAGTCAGTTGGATCAGGTAACGCCAACGTGTCTCCGGCAGATTGCGATACGCGGCCAGTACACCGACATAAAGACTGCCCGGCGTCAGCCTCAGCTTCAGATCAACCCGCTCGCCCGGGCGTAGCTCAAGCTCCTCAGTGGCCACCAGATCCTGAGCGAGGGCATCTTTGCCTCGCTCATACAGAGAGAAAAAGTCTGCGGTCTGAAACGCTGCCGGATGTTTCAGTTCCATCAGGCGCAGGACGGTCGGTGACGGCCGACCATTGAGATCGGGGTTGAGCCGGTCACTGCCGGTAATGCTGATGTCCAGCCGGGTTTGCGCGGAGTAAGGCGACAGTGCGGAACAGCCACCAGACAGCATGAGCGAAGCCAACAAGAGAGGCCGCGCGAAATTCAAAGACATTGTTACGTTATCCCTGTCAGTGTGTTCAAAGAGCGTTGATCAAACGGATCTGCTGGTCGTAGGCATCTGCGAAGTCCCGGCCCCATAGCCCTGCGCTCCAGGTATCGTCCTGACTCAAAGTGCGATGGTGTTGTACGTAGGCACGCCAGCGACTGCCGGAGGTGCGAAAGCAAAACCTGCTCTCATGCTCGAACTGCCAGTGCAGCCGCTGTGGAGAGAAATGCTCCAGCGTCGAGCGTGCCATGGCCCGGCATCCGGCCATCAATGCGACTTGATGAGCCTGCGAATCGCGAAAGGATCGGGCGATCGTCTGGGCAGCCTGCGTCGGTTGACGCAGCAGAAGTTGCTTGATGACCGACTCGATTGCAGACGTTTCAAACGGACTTTCACCGTCAGATACCAGTGCACGCGAGGCTGACTGCAACTCCGACTTGAGTTCGTTGCGTGTGGATGAACTGTGTTCAAGACCTTCCAGGCACTGTTTGAACAGACGCGCTACATCGACCGCCAACGCCTCACGGCCGGATGACCCGACGCCACTCAGATCGACGTTCAGCGCATTGCCGAACTGTTGCCAGAACAGCCCGGCTCTTCCATCCGGCTGCTGAGGATAATGTCCGGAGACGTCAGGCTGCGGTGCCGTAATCAGTTCTGGCACAAGCAGGTGCTCACGCTCTACGTGCGCATGGACATCGGAACCACGGGATCTCACACGGCCTTCATCCGATGTGGAAAGATCATCGATCAAACAATGCATTTCCCCTCGTGCCTGCAAAGCAGCCAGCGGATCGAGTTCATCGACTGACTGATTTTCCGCAGAGAATGTCTGATGCTGTCTGTGGTTCTGACTGCGCTGGAGTTCAACTAACCGTGCGCGCACTTCGAGACGTCCGAACAGGTAGTTATCCCCGTGTCTGACGCGCCTTTTCTCTCCCGACTTGATTCTCTCCACGCCATTGACCAGCGTTCCATTACTGCTGATATCCGTCAGGTAGAAGGCGTCGCTTTCATAGCTGACACGTACATGCTGTCTGGATACATGACGGGCCTGATCCTCGATACACCATTCGCAATCATGGCTGCGACCTGCGACACCACCGCTCGGTCCGAATGTCCAGGACCGCGCGCAACCCTCTCTAAGTTCCAGAGGATTGGATACTTCAAACACCAGTTCCATTGACATGTCTCTTCCGATCAGTGTTCGTGATGGGTATAAATCGAATCACCCAAGGCCCGATAGTCTTTATCACTGAACTTCAATGGGCTGCTGCACCCCACCATCAGCGTCGATAGAACACATAAAAAAAGCACAGCAATCCGGTGACTGGATGTCATCAGAATTCTCCATAGCAACTAATATCCGAACGATGAGGTACACCTGAACGCGCTATTTTCTAGCGCTGTTAATACCCAGATGAGCCATTCGATAAAGTAAAGTGCGTCTCGATAAACCCAGCTTCCGCGCAGTCACACTTCGATTTCCATCGTTCCTGTGCAGCTGTTCGAGTAGAACGCCGCGCTCGAACTGCTCCATTCTTTCGCGCAACGTGACGGCCGGGTGAGCAGTCTGAATGCCGATGGCCAGTGGAAAGTGTTCTGGCAGTAGTTCTCCGCTCTCACTCAGCAGAACGGCACGCTCTACAAAACCTTTCAGTTGCCGGACATTTCCTGGAAAGGAATAGTCAGCCAGTACAGTGAGTGCAGATTCCGACCATCGAACCGGTTCTCGTTTTAGCGACTTGCAGGCACTTTCCGCAAAATGCCTGGCCAGCGGTTCGATGTCCTCG
>NZ_MUIO01000111.1 GCF_002087235.1 Pseudomonas floridensis
GTAATCGGCTTCGGGGCCTGCCAGGTAGGCGACGAAACCGGCGATTTCTTCTGCCTTGCCGTAACGCGGGATGGCCAGGAAGCCTTTGATAGTGTCGGCGAATTCGCTCTGGTCGGGGTTCATGTCGGTGTCGACAGGGCCAGGCTGAACGTTGTTGACGGTAATACCTTGTGGCCCCAGATCTCGTGCCATGCCTTTGGTCAGACCGATCAGCGCCGATTTGCTCATGGCGTAGGTCGCACCGCCTGCGAAGGGCACACGGTCGGCGTTGGTGCTGCCGATGTTGATGATGCGACCACCTTCGCTCATATGGCGGGCGGCTTCCTGGCTGGCGATAAACACGCTGCGCACGTTGATGGCCAGGGTTCTGTCGAAGTCCTCCATGGTGAACTCGTTAAGCGGTGCGATGGCCAGCACGCCTGCGTTGTTGACCAGGATGTCCAGGCCGCCGAGGTTTTCGGCGGCGGTTTGAATGGCTTGGCGGATGGCTTTTTCATCAGCGCTGTCGGCGCGGATCGCCAGTGCATGGCCGCCGTTGGCGGTGATGCTGCCCTGCATCTCGAGCGCGGCTTCTTCAGAGCTGACGTAGGTAAAGGCGACGGCTGCGCCTTCCTTGGCCAGGCGCCTGACGATGGCTGCGCCGATTCCACGGGAGCCGCCCTGGACGAAGGCGACTTTGCCGGCAAGGTTCAGATGCTGATTCATGGTGTTCTCCGGGTGGGTTGCGATGGATGAAGGGAAGGATTTGATCCGGGGTGTAGCGCGTTTCTGCGTAGACAGCGTAGCCGGGATAGGCTATCCAGCGCTGTCTGATGCCGTCATGCTTACGAGCGGCGTTTCTGCTCCGATGTTCAAGGAATCAACCGGATGGACCTTCTTCCCGACAGCACCCTGATCCTGATTGACCTGCAGCAGGGCATCAATCACCCCAAGCTGGGGCGGCGCAACAATCCGCAGGCCGAAGACCGGGCCTCAGAGCTGCTGCAGGCCTGGCGGCACGCACGGCGCCCCGTGATTCATGTCCGGCATTTCTCCACATCGCCGTCTTCGGTGTTCTGGCCGGAGCAGTCAGGCGTGGAGTATCAGCCTGCGTTTCTGCCGCTGGCGGATGAGCGCGAGCTCAGCAAGCAGGTGCCTGATGCCTTTTGCGGGTCTTTTCTGGAAATGTGGTTGCGTTCGGATGGCGTTCGACAGGTAGTGATCGCGGGTGTCGTCACCAACAATTCGGTGGAATCCACGGCGCGCAGCGGCGGTAATCTGGGTTTTGAGGTCATCGTCGCCCATGACGCCTGCTTTACCTTCGATCAGGCGGACTTTTTCGGCACGCCTCGCAGCGCTGAGGAGGTGCACGCCATGTCGCTGGCCAACCTGCACGGCGAGTACGCGAACGTTCTTTCGACGGCGCAGATTCTGGGCGGGCTTTGAAAACCGGGGTTATCGTTCCGATAACCCCGTTCGTTACTTGCCAGATTTCTTCGGTACCGCAGGCAACGGCGCGAACAAGGCCTGCAGGTCTTCGTCGCGCAGTTTCCAGTCACCGCTGCTGCGCCCATCGAGCACACCGGCCGCCAAGGCTGACTTCTCGCGTTGCAGGCGTTGGATTTTCTCTTCCACCGTACCGCGGGCGATCATCTTGTAAACGAACACAGGCTTGTCCTGACCAATGCGGTAGGCGCGGTCGGTGGCCTGGTTTTCAGCGGCCGGGTTCCACCACGGGTCGTAGTGAATTACGGTGTCGGCGGCTGTCAGATTCAGGCCGGTACCGCCAGCCTTGAGGCTGATCAGAAAGATCGGCAGCTTGCCGCTCTGGAAATCATGGATCGGCGTGCGCCGGTCGCGGGTCGAACCGGTCAGCAGGGCGTAGGGGATGTCGCGCTGTTTGAGCTCGGCTTCGATCAGGGTCAGCATCGAAGTGAACTGCGAGAACAACAGGATCTTGCGACCCTCGGCGAGCAATTCCTCGAACATTTCCATCAGGCTGTTGAGCTTGCCCGACGATCCCTGTTTGCTGTTGATCGGCATGTCCGGGTTGACCAGCCGCAGGTCGCAGCAGACCTGGCGCAGCTTGAGCAGCGCTTCCAGAATGATGATCTGACTGCGTGCCACGCCTTTGCGGGTGATTTCGTCGCGGACCTTCTTGTCCATTGCCAGGCGCACGGTTTCGTATACATCACGCTGGGCGTCATTAAGGTCGACCCAGTGAATGATCTCGGTCTTGGGCGGCAGTTCGGTGGCGACCTGTTCCTTGGTGCGGCGCAGCAGGAACGGCTTGATGCGCGCATTCAGGTGCTGCAGGCGGTCCTGATTGCCGTGCTTCTCGATGGCGGTGCGGTAGTTGCTGTTGAATTCCTTGCTGTTGCCCAGCCAGCCGGGCATCAGGAAGTGAAACAGCGACCACAATTCGCCCAAGTGATTTTCCAGTGGCGTGCCGCTCAGACACAGCCGCTGCCGCGCATTGAGGTGGCGCGCGGCCTGGGCGGCTTTGCTGTTGGGGTTTTTGATGTATTGCGCTTCGTCGAGAATCAGCAGGTGGAACGGCTGTTTTTCCAACAGTTCAAGGTCGCGGGGCAGCAGGGCGTAAGTGGTCAGAATCAGGTCGTAGTCCTGCAGGCTGCTTGCGTCCTGATGACGATTGGCACCATACAGTGCCAGCACCTTGAGGTCCGGCGTGAAGTGCTCGGACTCGTCCAGCCAGTTGGGGATCAGGCTGGTGGGCATGACGGCCAGCGCCGGGCGATCCAGACGCCCTGCCTGTTTTTCCATCAACAGGTGCGCCAGGGTCTGCAGGGTCTTGCCCAGGCCCATGTCGTCGGCCAGCACACCACCGACTTCCAGCTCGCGCAAGGACTGCATCCAGCTCAGGCCCTCGAGCTGATAGGGGCGCAAGGTCGCATTCAGGCCGTCCGGCACGCTGACCGGCGCGTCCTTGATGTTGACCAGCCGTTCGGCGAAATGCCGAAGCCGGTCGCCACCCTGCCAGGTCAATGGCAAGTCTTCGAGTTGGGTCAGGCGCGCTGCGTCGGCCTTGCTCATGCGCAGCGCGTTGTTGCCTTCCTGACGCCAGTAGAAATCGCCGAGCGTTGCCAGTACCGGTTTCAGTCGACCGTAGGGCAGGGCGATCTGCACCGGACTGCCGCCGCTTTGCGTGAAGTGATTGAGCTGCACCAGCAGTTGCTCTTCGTCGCCGCGCTTGGCAACGGCCGAAGGGCTCATCAGTTCGGGATGACTGCGGATCAGATTGATCAGGATCGGCAACAGGCTGAGGCGTTCGCCGTTGACGATGATGCCCAGCTCCAGGTCGAACCAGTCGCGTTCGTTCTCTTCGTCGATGACCGCGTACCAGTCCTCCACCGGCGTAACGTCGAAGCCGAACTCATCCTGAATCTCGATCTCCCAGCCTTCCTCACGCAGCCTTGGCAGGTCATCGAGGACGAAGTGCAGCCAGGCCTTGTCGTTGGGCAGTTCATACATGTCGCCAGCGCTGTCGGGCAAGGCCTTGCTTTGCCGGGTGGCGACCTTGAAACCCAGGTCGGTCAACTGCTGGCGAAGCTGACGCTCCTGCTCGCCCTGACGCCGGATGCGCAGGGTTTCGGTTTCGGTGTGTTCAATGATGTCGCTTTTCTGGTTGACCAGATCGCTGCCCAGCGAACTCACCAGGATGCTGACGTTGGTGGTGCCTGTCGCGTAATGCTTGCCGTAAGCGAACGCCAGCGCCGCGCGGTGCTGGACATGCCGTTGCATGCGCCCGTTGCGCGGCTCGTAGGCGCTGAATTCGATGCTGGCCAGAATCAGTCGCGGCTTGGGGCGCAGGGTATCGACCAGTCGCTCGGGCAGCTTTGGCTTTTGTTCGATCTGGGTCTGGATTTCGCGCTCGTGAGCGTTCAGCGCGGCCTGCAGCAACGGCTGGTTTTTCGGATCCTGCAGAAAGTACATCGCCGCTACGCAGTGCTTGCAGTCGTTGCGCACCGGGCAGGTGCACTTGCAGGTCAGGTAATTGCGGTAGCGATCCGGGTCCTTGAACAGCAGGGTCTGGGTATAAATCTCCAGCCCCGAGCCTCGGCAGGCGGTGCGGATGATTTGCGGGCTGGAGTCTTCCAGCACGATACGTTTCTGCTGGGCGTAGTCGCGCCCGCGCTCAAGCGTTCGATCAGTGAACAGGTCTGTCCAGGCCGAGGCGAGGACTTTTTCGAGAATGGACGACAAGTTAAAAAAAGCCCTACGCCGCAGCGATGCTCAAAAAGAAAGGGAGCACGCCTGTGCTCCTTGAATACGTAGCGATCAAAGCGGGGAGACTTTGATCAGCAGTGCCAGATTACCGTTGTCCAGATACGTCAGCCCACCGTTCTTGACCCTGGCAGTCTGCTTCATGCGTTCGCTGCTGACGACCACCCCGTGCGCATCCAGCTGGTTGATCCAGAACTGCGCATCAATGTCGGTGAAGCGATCGATCGCCAGACTCACCGTGCCTTCGATAGGGAAGTGGCCGAGCTGCTCCTTGCCGCTGGTCACGGCAATCTTACCGGGCTCGGTGCCAATGGTCTGCTGCCAGGCGCGCTGCATCAGCACTTCATAGTTGCCACTGCCTTGCAGTTTGGTCACCAGATCGGTAAGGGCCGGACTGCGTTCATTGTCGGCACCGATTTTCTGCGCGCCCGCGTCCCAGTCTTCCGGTGCAAGCTGGGGCGTGGCGGCCGGCTCACCGCTCTGGCGGAACAGAATCATCTCCACCTGATAGGTGCCGTCTGCAAACGCCGTCGGGGCGACGAGCGTCAGCAGCAGGATCAATGAACGAAACAGACGCATGGATGAATCCTTCAAGCAGTTGTCGGGGTCAGGCGCTCGAGCAGCGCTTCGATCGTGTTGAAACGCTCATCTGAGCGTTCCATGGGCACCATGAATTTGAACAGCGTGGCGCCTTCGAACTTGTAGCGGTTGGGCTGGCTCTGGATCAGCTTGATCAGGGTCAGCGGGTCGACCGGAGTTTCAGCCGCGAATTCGATGCGCCCTCCTTGCGGCCCGGCGTCGATCTTGCGGATGCCCAGCTGTTCGGCACGCAGTTTGAGCTGAGTGATGCGTACCAGCGCCTTGGTCGGTTCCGGCAGCAGGCCGAAACGGTCGATCATCTCGACCTGCAGATCTTTCAGGCCGTCTTCATCGGCGGCGTTGGCAATGCGTTTGTAGAGAATCAGACGCGTATGCACATCCGGCAGGTAGGCTTCGGGAATCAGCGCCGGTACGCGCAGGTTGATTTCCGGCCCGCCGCCCAGCGGCTGATCGAGATTGGGCTGTTCACCCTTGCGAATCGACTTCACCGCACGTTCGAGCATTTCCATGTACAGGGTGAAACCCACAGCCTGAATCTGGCCGCTCTGGCCGTCACCCAACAGCTCGCCCGCGCCGCGGATTTCCAGGTCGTTGGTGGCCAGCACGAACCCCGCGCCCAAGTCCTGGGTATTGGCGATCGCTTCCAGACGCTTTTCCGCATCCCGCGTGACCTGCTTGCGCGGCGGAGTCAGCAGATAGGCATAGGCCTGGTGGTGACTGCGTCCGACGCGACCACGCAACTGGTGCAGTTGCGCCAGGCCGAACTTGTCGGCGCGCTCGATGATAATGGTGTTGGCGCTCGGAACGTCGATACCGGTCTCGATGATGGTCGAGGCAATCAGCACGTTGAAGCGCTTGTGATAGAAGTCGCTCATTACCTGTTCGAGTTCGCGCTCGCGCATCTGGCCGTGGCCGATGCCGATACGGGCTTCGGGCACCAGTTCGGCCAGGTCGGCGGCGCACTTCTCGATGGTCTTGACGTCGTTGTGCAGGTAATACACCTGACCGCCACGCAGCAATTCGCGCAGCAGCGCTTCCTTGATCGTGGGTTTGTTCTGCTCCATGACGAAAGTGCGCACCGACAGCCTGCGGGCCGGTGGCGTGGCGATGATCGACAAGTCGCGCATGCCCGACACCGCCATGTTCAAGGTGCGCGGGATCGGCGTCGCTGTCAGGGTCAGGATGTCGACTTCGCTGCGCAGGGCCTTGAGCTGTTCTTTCTGACGCACACCGAAGCGGTGTTCTTCGTCGATGATGACCAGCCCCAGGTTCTTGATCTTCACGTCGTCCTGCAACAGCTTGTGCGTGCCGATGACGATGTCGATCTTGCCTTCGGCCAGATCGGCCACGGCGGCGCTGACTTCCTTGGCCGACTTGAAGCGGCTCATGACCTCGACTGTTACTGGCCAGTCGGCGAAGCGGTCGCGGAAACTGTTGTAATGCTGCTGGGCGAGCAGGGTGGTCGGTACCAGAATCGCGACCTGTTTACCGCCATGCACGGCAATGAACGCGGCACGCATCGCGACTTCGGTCTTGCCGAAACCCACGTCACCGCAGACCAGTCGATCCATTGGCTTGGGCGCCAGCATGTCGGCGCGTACCGCCTCAATAGTGGTCTGCTGATCCGGTGTTTCTTCGAATGGGAAGCCTGCGCTGAAAGTGGCGTAATCGGCTTTCGGGTCGGCAAACGCATAGCCTTCGCGGGCCGCGCGGCGGGCGTAGATGTCCAGCAGTTCGGCAGCCACGTCGCGTACTTGCTCGGCGGCCTTGCGCTTGGCTTTCTGCCAGGTTTCCGAACCCAGGCGGTGCAGCGGCGCCATTTCGTCGTCGCTGCCTGTGTAGCGGGCAATCAGGTGCAGGTTGGCGACCGGGACGTACAGCTTGGCGTCCTCGGCGTAGGCCAGCATCAGGAATTCGGCGACCTGGTTTTCGACTTCCAGCGTGGCCAGGCCCAGGTAGCGCCCGACACCGTGGTCGATGTGCACCACTGGCGCGCCTTCGCGCAACTCGGTCAGGTTCTTGATGACCGCGTCGTTGTTACCGCCGTCGGTGCGCTTTTCACGGCGACGACGTTGCATGACCCGCTGACCGAACAGCGGGCTCTCGGCGACCAGCGCCAGGGCCGGGTCTTCCAGTAACAGGCCTTCGTCCAGCGGGGCGATGGTGATTGCCAACCGCTCCTTGCCATCGACGAAGTCGAGCCAGTTGTCGACGGTCTTCGGCCGCAGCTTCAGGCGCTCCAGCAGTTCGAGCAACACTTCCCGGCGTCCGGCCGACTCGGCGGTAAACAGCACGCGACCGGGGAATTCATCGAGAAAGGTCGACAGCGCTGCCAGTGGCTGCGTGGCCTTGGCTTCGATTGCCAGGTCAGGCAGGCCTTTGGCGGGAAACCGCTCACGGCCGCTGCCCGCTTCGATGTCCTGTTGACTGGCGACGACGCGCGGCCAGTTTTTCAGGCGCGCAAAACAATCTTCGACCGGCAGGAACAATTCATCCGGTGGCAGCAATGGTCGCGAGGGATCGACGCGCCGCTCTTCATAGCGGTTGCGCACGTCTTTCCAGAAGTTCTCCGCCGCCTGCTCGATGCCCGGCAGCGAAAACACCTGGGTGTCCTGCGGCAGGTAATCAAACAGCGTCGAGGTTTCCTCGAAGAACAGCGGGATGTAGTACTCGATACCGGCCGGTGTGATCCCGCTGCTCAGGTCCTGAAAGATCGGGCTGCGACGGAAGTCCACGTCGAAGCGCTCACGGAAGCGTGCCTTGAAGCGGGTGACTTCTTCTTTCTTGAGCGGGAATTCGCGTGCTGGCAACAGCCGCACCGATTCCACTTTCTCGATGGAGCGCTGAGTGTCCGGGTCGAACGTGCGCAGGGTTTCGATCTCGTCGTCGAACAGATCAATGCGGTAAGGCACCTTGCTGCCCATCGGGAACAGGTCGATCAGCGCGCCGCGCACGGTGAACTCGCCGTGCTCGTACACCGTGTCCACATAGCGATAGCCGCTGGCTTCCAGACGGGTGCGCATGGCTTCTACGTCGAGCTTCTGGCCAACGTCCAGCACCAGGCTGCTGCCCAGCAGGAATTTGGTCGGCGCCAGCCTGTGTAGGGCCGTGGTGATCGGAACTACCAGAACGCCATGCTCCAGTTCCGGCAGGCGATACAGGCTGGCAATCCGTTGGGAAATGATGTCCTGGTGCGGCGAGAACAGATCGTAGGGCAGGGTTTCCCAGTCCGGGAAGTGCAGAACCGGCAGCGTGGGCGCGAAGAACTTCAGTTCCTGTTCCAGCCGCTCGGCACTCTGGCTGTCAGCGGTCAGGAGCAGGGTAAAGCGCTTGGCGGCGCTGGCAGCCTCGGCGATGGCCAGGCTCAGTGCGGCACCGGGAAGATTGCCCCAGTGGTGTTTGCCTGCAGCGGCAGAGAGAAGCGGTAGACGCAGAACTGGCACGGAAGGTCAGGCTCCAGGCGTTGCGACAGGGGCGGGGATTGTAGCGGGGGAAGGTGGTGGCTGTCAGTTTTCCAGCGTAATACCTCGTATTTACGGGCCGAAATTATGTAGTGCGTAACGATCTGACAGTCGCGCATTGCTCATAAACACTGGCTTGGTCATAATGTAGCCCCTTTTTTCAGCCCCTACATGTGGAAGGTTCCCGTGACTCAGAAGCCCGACCAGTGTCTTGGTGAATGGATCGATCGTGAAGCCCTCGCCGAGGCGATGATCCCGCTTATCGGTCAGCTCTACCGCAATAACAATGTGGTGAGTTCGATCTATGGCCGCAGCCTGATCAACCGATCAGTCATCGCGATTCTCAAAGCCCACCGCTTTGCGCGCCATCGTCAGTCCGATGCGAGTGAGTTGTCCGTACACGAGACTTTCCCGCTCATCAAAGCGATGAGCGAGCTTAAACTGGGCGCCGCTTCGGTGGACCTGGGCAAGCTGGCGGTCAAGTTCAAGACCGAAGGCAATGGTCGTACGCCCGAGCAGTTCGTGCGTGACGAACTGGCCAGCGTCGTGGGTCAGCAGAACACCAGTCCGCGCAAGGGCACGGACGTTGTGCTTTACGGTTTCGGTCGCATCGGCCGCCTGTTGGCGCGCATCCTGATCGAGAAAACCGGTGGTGGCGACGGCCTGCGTCTGCGCGCCATCGTGGTCCGCAAAGGTGCGGAAAACGATCTGGTCAAGCGTGCCAGCCTGCTGCGTCGCGATTCGGTGCACGGTCCTTTCGACGGCACCATCACCATCGACGAAGCCAACAGCACCATCACTGCCAACGGTAACCTGATCCAGGTGATCTACGCCAAGAACCCGACCGAGGTGGATTACACCCAGTACGGGATCAAGGACGCTCTGCTGGTCGACAACACCGGTGTGTGGCGTGACGCCGACGGTCTGGGTCAGCATCTGTCCTGCCCTGGCATCGACCGTGTGGTTCTGACCGCGCCGGGCAAAGGCAAGCTGAAGAACATCGTGCACGGCATCAACCACGGTGAAATCACCGCCGACGACAAGATCGTGTCCGCCGCGTCCTGCACCACCAACGCCATCGTGCCGGTGCTCAAGGCGGTCAACGACAAGTTTGGTATCGTCAATGGTCACGTCGAAACGGTTCACTCGTACACCAACGACCAGAACCTGATCGATAACTTCCACAAGGGCGACCGTCGTGGCCGCAGTGCCGCGCTGAACATGGTCATCACCGAAACCGGTGCTGCCACTGCGGCAGCCAAGGCACTGCCTGAACTGGCCGGCAAACTGACCGGCAACGCCATCCGCGTTCCAACGCCGAACGTGTCCATGGCCATTCTCAACCTCAACCTTGAGAAGCAGACCACTCGCGAAGAAATGAACGAGTACCTGCGTTACATGGCGCTGCACTCGGATCTGCACAAGCAGATCGATTTTGTGAACTCGCAGGAAGTGGTGTCCACCGACTTCGTGGGCTCGCGTCATGCCGGTGTCGTGGATGCCGAAGCCACCATCGTCAACGACAACCGTGTCGTGCTGTACGTCTGGTACGACAACGAGTTCGGTTACAGCCATCAGGTAGTGCGGGTGATGGAAGACATGGCGGACGTCAACCCGCCAGCGTTCCCGCAGTAAGGTGCGCACGTTGCAGCACGCGTTGTGCTGCAACGTGAGCCGGGTGGGTCATTGAAGGGCCGGATTCTGCGCTAGCAGGGTCCGGCCCTTTAGTTTGTCCGCAGCCTGCGTGTATAAAGAGGCGCTGCACTGACAAAAAAACTAATGGACTGGTGTGCTGATGAACGATGGCCCGGTCATGGACGGCCCGCAAAAACAGCTCAAAAGCAGTTTCTTTTTTCTGTTCCTGACAATCTTCATTCCTTTCGGTCTGGGACACTTTGTTTCCTATCTGTTTCGTACGGTCAATGCGGTCATCTACGTCGATCTACAGGCCGACCTGAGCTTGCCCGCCAGCAGTCTGGGGATACTGACGGGCGTATACTTTCTGACCTTCGCGGCTGCGCAGATCCCGCTCGGCGTAATGCTGGACCGGTATGGTCCGCGCAGCGTGCAGGCACCCATGTTGCTGCTTGCGGTTGCGGGTTCGGTCATGTTCAGCCTGTCGAGCAGCGAAACGGGTCTGCTGATCGGTCGCGGGTTGATCGGTCTGGGAGTCGCCGGATCGCTGATGAGTGCTATCAAGGCTTGCGCGATCTGGCTGCCGGTGGAGCGTCTGCCGCTGAGCACGGCCTGCCTGCTGTCGATTGGCGGTCTGGGCGCGATGGCGTCGACCACGCCTTTGCACCTGCTGTTGAGCTGGTTCAGCTGGCGGGAAGCGTTTCTGATTCTGGCGGTGCTGACATTCTGCGTCGCAGTCATCATTCATATCAGCGTGCCCAAAGCCTATGACGCCAAACCCACGCGCTACGCTGACCTGTTCGCCGCTGTCGGCACGCTGTATTCGTCACGGACTTTCTGGCGTCTGGCGCTGTACTCGGTATGCGCGCATGCCATTTACATGGCGGTGTTATCGTTATGGATGGGCCCCTGGCTGCATGATGTGGCCGGCCTGAACGAATCCGGCATGGCGCGCGTGCTGCTGTTCGGCGCAGTCGCCATGGTCGCGGGTTCCCTGACTTTCGGATTCGTCACCGATTACCTGCGGCGCTTCGGTGTGCAACCGATCATGATCTGCGGCACAGGCATGGCGATCTTCATCGGTTTTCAGGTACTCATGATCAGCGGTCTGCCGGTTTCGCCTTATCTGATCGTCATGGGTTTCAGCTTCTTTGGCACTTCGACGACCATGAACTACGCAATCGTCGCGCAATCGGTTGGACCGGAACTGGCGGGGCGGGTGAGTTCGTCGTTCAACCTTGTGGTGTTCGTGCTCGCGTTCATTCTTCAGTGGCTGATGGGGGCGGTATTGAACCTCTGGCCAACCCTGAGCGGCGTCGCGCACCCGGCCCAGGCCTATCAATGGTCGTTGGGGCTGATGATCGCCTTGCAGCTTCCCGGGTTATTGCTGTGGCTGAGTTTCAGGCCCTGGACGCGCAAAGTCTGAGTGTCTGTGGAACGCGAATATCGCCGATCCGAATCTAATTCACCGGGCCGCCTGCGATCCCTGTAGCCTCGCGTCGAGTTATTCCTTGAGCCGCACATCGTTTTTCACTTTGTAATGGAGTACACAGCATGCGGTTGGCTGATTTCATCCTTCAGAATATCGAGCCCATCCTGCAGCAATGGGAAGACTTCGCTAAAACCATGACGCCTGCCGCGGACGGTATGGACGCTGTGGCGTTGCGAGACCATGCCGAACAGATGCTGCTCACGATTGCGGCTGACCTGCGGACGACCCAGAGCCATACCGCAAGAATTTCGAAATCTCACGGCGAAGCACCCGATTCGCTCAAGCCTACTGCTGCTGAAACCCATGCCGATACGCGTCAGACGTCGGGGTTCACGATCGGTCAGATGATTGCCGAGTACAGGGCCTTGCGGACCAGCGTACTGGTGCTCTGGATGCCGCCCAAGGATGTGACGAGAGATGAGGAGATTTCCGACATCATTCGTTTCAACGAGGCGATCGATCAAGCGCTCGCGGAGTCGGTTGTGACTTACACGCAGGCGGTCGACGCCGCGCGCAACGTATTTCTCGGGATTCTCGGGCATGATCTGCGCAGTCCGTTGGGGGCTATTTCGCTAAGCGCCGAGGTGCTCTTGGGGGCAGGTGATCTTCCTCCTAAATCCCTCAAGAATGTGTCACGTATTTTTACCAGCGTGAAGCGTTCGGTCAGCATCGTCGGCGATCTGCTGGATTTCACGCGCACCCAACTGGGCTCGGGCATCCCCGTGCGTAGAGAGACGGATGACCTCGCTCAGGCGTGCGAGGCAATGGTCGAGGAGGCATGCGCCTATCATCCGGACCGCAACATTGTTCTGCGTTCGCAGGCTCGGCTGGTCGCAAGCTTTGATCGCTCTCGCATGGAACAAGTGATTTCCAATCTGATAGGCAACGCGATCAAACACGGCAGCCCCGGCAAGACGGTGACAGTGACGTTGACTGATGAGCAGGGATTTGCGTGTCTGGCGGTTCACAACCAAGGGGCTCCCATCGAAGAGGGTGCCAAGGCCAGTCTGTTTAGTCCCATGGTTCGGCATCTGCGCGATGGCGGTGTGGAATATGGCGCCGGTGCTGGTCTGGGGCTTGGGCTGTACATCGCATCAGCCATTGTCAGCGCGCATCACGGCAGTATCGAAGTCGATTCCGTTGCGGGTCATGGGACCACCTTTATCGTCAGAATACCTTTAACCCCGAGCAGTGCCTCGCCGTTGCCTCTCGCTGAATATTGATCGAAAGGGCCGTCGGTCAGTTACTTTGAAACATTCAGAAACTTGCAGCGACGCCGTCACTCACAGCTACAAGACCGAGATATTGGAAGGGGGCGGATGATGATCGACGATCTCATCAAGTGGAACAGTCGCTGGCGGCTGAACAGGCATGTGGTGTCTTGCAGAGTGTGCCTGTCCATGCAGGAAGAATCGGATCGCGGGCTGGCGTTTTCTCACCAGGCTGGCTGCTGGTGCGCGCATGAAAACTCAAATCCTTGGGAGGAGTTGGACAAGGCGTGTGGCAAGACGGCCCCCTGGACTGCCAAACCCGCTACTAAAGTTGCGCCGATTCACGCACGCTAAGGGTGACCAGGCGGCGCTTCGGCGTAGCCATGCCGGAATTTCCATACTCAGGTACTAAAAACCCCGGCCTGACGACGTCAGGCCGGGGTTTTTTATCGTGTGACCCTTGATCAGGCTGTGGCAGCAGCGCCAGGCGCTTCGAGTTTCTGGCCGCCTTTGCGGAACAGCACCAGCGTTGCGATCAAGCCAAGCACAGCGGCACCCGTCAACCAGATGCCGGGCGCGGCTTTGTTGCCCAGCGCGTGAATCAGGTAGGTACAGGCCGCAGGTGTAAAGCCGCCGAAAGTCGCGGTCGCCAGGCTGTAGGCCAGCGAGAAACCGGTGGTGCGGACTTCGACCGGCATGATCTCGGTCAGCGCCACGACCATCGCGCCGTTGTAAGAGCCATACAGGAACGAGAACCACAGCTCGACCATCAGCAGATGGCTGAAGCTTGGGTGTTCAACCAGCCACGACAGGGCTGGGTAGGCCGTGGCGATTGCCAGGACAGTGGCCGCGATCAACAACGGCTTGCGGCCGATCCGGTCCGAAAACGAACCCATGATCGGCAGCCAGATGAAGTTGGACACACCCACGCAGACGGTGACCAGCAGGCTTTCCAGATCGGTCAGGTTCAGTTCGTTCTTGCCAAAGGTCGGGGTGTAGGCGGTGATCAGGTAGAACGACACCGTGGTCATGACCACCAGCGCCATGCCGCCCAGCACCAGACCGAAGTTCTGGCTGATGGAGCGCACCACTTCACCCAGAGTCGGGCGATGCTTGCGGGCTTCGAACTCGGGGGACTCTTCCAGCGAACGGCGGATGATGAAGATCGCCGGCACGATCATGCAGCCGACCAGGAACGGAACGCGCCAGCCCCAGTCGCTCATTTGTTCGGGGCTGAGCCAGTGATTCAGGCCGACGCCCAGCAGACCGGCGAAAACCACCGCGGCCTGTTGGCTTGCGGACTGCCAGCTGACAAAGAAACCCTTGCGACCGGGCGTCGAAATTTCAGCCAGATACACCGAAACGCCGCCCAGTTCCACGCCCGCCGAGAAGCCTTGCAGCAGGCGACCAAGCAGGACCAGCAACGGTGCCGCGACACCCAGCGTGGCATAACCCGGCACGCAGGCGATCAACAGTGTGCCCATCGCCATCATGGCCAGCGTCACGATCAGGCCTTTGCGGCGGCCGTGGCGGTCAATGTAGGCACCCAGGAAGATGGCACCCAGTGGACGCATCAGAAAACCTGCGCCGAAGGTTGCCAGCGACAGCATCAGCGATGCGAAGGCACTGTCGGAAGGAAAGAACGCTTTGGCGATGGCCGTGGCATAAAAGCCATAGACCATGAAATCGAACATCTCGAGGAAGTTACCGCTGACAACGCGAAAGATCGCCTTGCCCTTACTGGTTGTGGAGGCCATTTAGTTACTCGCTCAGGCTCATCGGCTTGGAGTCCGTTGTCGTTTTTATCCCGTATGCATCACGTCGCCGATGCATTCGGCTCGCGCTGCATATTTGTAACAGTATGTGTTACAGGGCTCAAAGACAACCGTTTCGGCGTTTGTTTAGCGGCGTGCCAGGGCTTGACAAACAGCAGCACGAGAAAATTTTTCGTTTGACGCAAGTCACCGCCACTATTCCCGTAACGATGTGTAACAGTAATGGACGGCTTTAACGTCAACTGCGGAACCAGAATGAGTCTAAGTGCCACTCACCGGATTCTCAGGTCGCCAGGATGGCAAAATGGACTTTTACCGCTCATCTGAAAGGATTCCAGATTTTGTTGCCGGACGTCATTGCGCTCTGGCGGACTCGGCATGCAACGGATTGCTGTTGCACAGGTCGTGCTTCACCGGGTCTTTTTCGTCGGTGGCCGGTGCACTACTTTCGATGACTTCTACCTTGCGGGATAAGAGTTTGGGTTGGTTTGGACGAGTTGCAGGGTATGTAGGGCTGATTTTCTGTAGTGGCTGTGATCCGGAGAGGAGTCTGCAAAGTTTTGGCGGGCCGACCATGGGCAGTCACTATTCAGTGGTCTATACACAGGGGCGCGGTCAGCCCGACAGTCACGCGCTGCATCGTGAAGTGGATGCCATCCTGGCTGAAGTCGATCAGCAGATGTCCCTGTGGCGCACCGATTCGGACATCGCGCAGTTCAATACGCTGCCTGCCAACAGTTGCCAGAAAATGCCTGCGCCGGTGCTGGACATGGTTCGTCTCGGTGATTACCTGTCCCGCGAAAGCAGTGGCGCCTTCGACGTCACGATAGAGCCGTTGATGGAGTTGTGGGGATTTGGTCCCGACAGTTGGCCCAAAGACCCACCGACGCGCAAACAACTGGATGAAACGCGTGCCAAGGTCGATTACCGCGGGCTACGCGTTGACGATCAGCGGTTGTGCAAGACCGCCGCTGTGCGCGTCGATCTCAACAGCATCGCTGCCGGTTACGCCGTGGACCGGATAGGTCAGCGTCTCGAGGCGCTGGGCGTGCGCGATTATCTGGTGCAGGTCACCGGGGAGTTGAAGACCAGAGGCCGTAAGCCGGACGGTTCTGCGTGGCGAGTGACACTGGAACTGCCGCATAACGAACATCAAGCGATGCAGGAAGTCTTTGCGTTACACGACAACAGCGTCTCCACGGCGAGTGATCACGCGGTGTTCTTTGGCGGAGCCCGTCATCAGGCGTCGCGCACGCTGGATGCCTTGACTGGCAAGCCGATCAGTCATGACCTGGCGTCGGTCACCGTCATCCATCCTTCAGCCCTGATGGCGGACGGCCTTTCGTCGCTGTTGCTGATTCTTGGCCCGGAACGCGCCTGGAAATATTCGCAAGAACATAAAATTGCTGCTTTTTTTG
Source organism: Pseudomonas floridensis (assembly GCF_002087235.1). Taxonomy (GTDB): domain Bacteria; phylum Pseudomonadota; class Gammaproteobacteria; order Pseudomonadales; family Pseudomonadaceae; genus Aquipseudomonas; species Aquipseudomonas floridensis. The sequence goes on from NZ_MUIO01000111.1 coordinate 15,817, forward strand.
TGATTCGTGCCGATAAGCGCTTTATCATTCGCACCAATGCGTCGTTCGATCTCCTTACCTCGGAGGGACCCCTGTAAGTGCGTTGTACTTGGCTGGCTTATTTGCGCAGACAAAAGTGGCCTTCGACGCGACCAAGGGTTAATGTTCGCCGCCTCGGCGCAGCGCTAGACTGCGCGGCGTGATTTAGCCAGAGATGCCAGAGTGGCGCCTCGGACTGTTCTAAAGGAGTACGCATGGCTGTCTACAACTACGACGTAGTGGTACTGGGTTCCGGCCCAGCCGGAGAAGGCGCGGCAATGAACGCCGCCAAGGCGGGACGCAAGGTCGCCATGGTCGACAGCCGTCGGCAGGTGGGGGGCAACTGTACTCACCTGGGCACCATTCCATCCAAGGCACTGCGTCACTCGGTCAAACAGATCATTCAGTTCAACACCAACCCCATGTTCCGGGCCATAGGCGAGCCGCGCTGGTTTTCGTTTCCGGATGTGTTGAAGAACGCGGAGATGGTCATCTCCAAGCAGGTCGCTTCGCGCACCAGCTACTACGCACGCAACCGGGTCGATGTGTTCTTTGGGACAGGCAGCTTCGCCGACGAGAACAGCATCAATGTGGTCTGCCCCAATGGCGTGGTGGAAAAACTGGTCGCCAACCAGATTATCATCGCCACAGGATCGCGCCCGTATCGCCCGGCGGATATCGATTTCAGTCACAAGCGCATCTACGACAGCGACACCATCCTCAGCCTCGGCCACACCCCGCGCAAGCTGATCATCTATGGCGCCGGCGTGATCGGCTGCGAATACGCATCGATCTTCAGTGGTCTGGGCGTGCTGGTCGAGCTGGTGGATAATCGCGACCAGCTGTTGAGTTTCCTCGATACCGAGATCTCGCAAGCGCTGAGCTATCACTTCAGCAACAACAACGTGATGGTTCGTCATAACGAAGAGTACGAGAAGGTCGAAGGCCTGGACAACGGGGTGATTCTGCACCTGAAATCCGGCAAGAAGATCAAGGCCGATGCCTTGCTGTGGTGCAACGGGCGGACCGGCAACACCGACAAGCTGGGCCTGGAAAACATCGGTCTCAAGGCCAACGGCCGGGGCCAGATCGAAGTCGACGAAAACTATCGTACGACCGTCGCCAGTGTTTATGGCGCAGGCGACGTGATTGGCTGGCCGAGCCTGGCCAGTGCGGCATACGACCAGGGCCGCTCGGCGGCGGGCAGTGTGGTCGACAACGGCAGCTGGCGTTACGTCAACGACGTGCCGACCGGGATCTACACCATTCCCGAGATCAGCTCGATCGGCAAGAACGAGCACGAGCTGACCCAGGCCAAGGTGCCATATGAAGTCGGCAAGGCGTTCTTCAAAGGCATGGCGCGTGCGCAGATTTCCGGCGAGCGGGTCGGGATGCTGAAGATCCTGTTCCATCGCGAAACCCTGGAAGTGCTGGGCGTGCATTGCTTCGGCGACCAGGCGTCGGAGATCGTGCACATCGGCCAGGCGATCATGAATCAGCCCGGCGACGCCAATACCATGAAGTATTTCGTGAACACCACGTTCAACTACCCGACCATGGCCGAAGCCTATCGGGTAGCCGCTTACGATGGCCTCAACCGGCTTTTTTGAGCGACTCCGGCCGGTGGCCTGAGCCGGCCGGGGCGACCGATTTCAGCGATTCCCGAGCGTGGCGGTGGCCAAACCGGGAAAGTCTGTAATCAGGCTGTCTACGCCGAAGTCGGCGAGCCTGCGCATCAGGGCAGGCTCGTTGACCGTCCAAACCGACACATGCAGGCCCTGGCGCTGCGCTTTCTGCAGGCGCTCGGGTGTGCACAGCGTCCAGTTCAGCGCCAGAATCTCACAGCCATAGTTCTGCGCGACCTTCAGCGGGTCGAGCCAGGCGTATTCGGCGACCAGCCCACGCGAGATGTCCGGTGTCAGTTCGACGGCGGCGCGCAGCACTTCTCGCGAGCTGGAGGTGATGGTGACCTTGTCCAGCAGGCCGTGACGCTGAGCCATCTCGCGAATCGCCAGCACGGTGTTCGCGGCCCGGGTGCGTGAAGCGCTTTTGACTTCCAGCTGCCAATGCTCGAAATCGCATTGCTCGAAGAGTGTTTCCAGACGTGGAATGGGGCAGGGGTTTACCCAGCCCGGCCCGCCCTTGCGCGCATCGTAGGTCACCAGGTCGGCAGCGGCGTGTTCATTGACCTTGCCGCGCCGGTCGGTGGTGCGTTTCAGGGTTGGGTCATGAATGACCATCAACTCTCCGTCGAGAGACAGATGCAGGTCCAGTTCGCAGCGGCGTACGCCGTGCTTGAGGCATTCCTGAAAACTGGTCAGGGTGTTTTCCGGTGCTTCGCCCTTGGCGCCGCGGTGGCCGTAGATAAGGGTCACGTTTACTCCTGGCCTGAAAGGCACCAACTACTGTGTATGGGGATAAGAGCCGCGGTCATGCGCCTGACGGCTGACCGCGCTCCAGCGCCTGCCTGCGTTGCTGCGCCTGTCGTTGCAGCACGTGGCGGGCGATCAACTGGCGCTGGGCATCGGGAAGCTGTACGAACTCGACCCAGGTCTCGAAGCCGCCGTCGGGCAGCGGGTCGCTCTGCGTCACCCTGGCATGCAGCATCAAGCCGGAGGCTTGCGGCATCAGCACCATCTTGATCGACAGTTCTTCACCCGCCGTATAATTTTGCAACGAATTGAACTGCATGCCGCCTTCGGAGAGTTTCACCGGCTGCGGGGCGCCAAGCTTGCCGAGCGCCGTGTGTGCGACCACCTGACCCAGCAGGTCGATGCGCTTGTTCAGCGACTTCAGAAAACTGTTGAGCACCCGGTCTCGCTCGTCGAGCTGGCGCAGCAGGTGCTGTGATTCGAATTCGCTGACGTGCAGCTCGCTGAGCAGGTCGAACAGCGCCGAAGTTTCCTTCATCGCCTCGTGGCTGGCGGTCTCGGCGGCAGACAGCGGGTTAATTTCCAGTGCGACGCTGGCATCGATACGGTAGTATTCGCGGCGTTCTGCTTCATCTAATGTCGACATGGCGAACCCATGGTAGCGGCGGTGGTCAGAGAGTCTCGAGTGTAAAGCTGCACGTCAAGGCCCGCCACACGGACGTCCTCATTCCTGCGAACAAAGTCCCTAATGTTCAGACCTCTTTTTGTATTCATAGGCACGCGCTACACACGTGCAAAACGACGCAATCATTTTGTTTCCTTCATTTCCCTGACTTCCATGATCGGCCTGGCGCTTGGCGTTGTGGTGATGATAGTCGTGTTATCGGTCATGAACGGTTTCGATCACGAAATGCGCACTCGCGTGCTCGGCATGGTGCCGCACGCCACCATCGAGTCGGGCGATCCGATCACCGACTGGAAAGCGTTGGCTGCCAGGGTTCAAGAGAACCGGCAGGTGCTCGCAGTCGCGCCCTTCACGCAGATGCAGGGTCTGTTGACCCATGAAGGCAAGGTACAGAAAGTGCTGCTCAACGGTATCGACCCGACCGAGGAGCGCAAGGTCTCGATCATCGACAACTTCATCCAGCAGGGCAAACTGGACAGTCTGGCACCCGGCAGCTTTGGCATCATGATCGGTGACAAGGCCGCTGCGAAACTGGGCGTCAAGGTCGGTGACAAGCTGACCTTCGTCGCGCCAGAGGTGTCGCTGACACCTGCCGGCATGTTTCCGCGCATGAAGCGTTTTGAGGTGACCGGCATCTTTCATGTCGGCGCGGGCGAGATCGACGGCTATCTGGGCCTGACCAACCTCGATGATCTGGCGCGCCTGCACCGCTGGAAACCCAACCAGGTCCAAGGCCTGCGCCTGAAGTTCGATGACCTGTTCGCAGCGCCTCGCACTTCCTGGGAAATCGCTCAGAAGCTGGGCGAGAACAATTTCTACTCCCGTGACTGGACCCGTACCCACGGCAACCTGTACCAGGCGATCCGTATGGAAAAAGCCATGATCGGTTTGCTGTTGTTACTGATCGTGGCCGTTGCGGCGTTCAATATCATTTCCACGCTGGTGATGGTGGTCAATGACAAGAAAGGCGATATCGCGATCCTGCGCACCCTGGGTTCCACACCCCGGCAGATCATGGCGATCTTCATGGTGCAGGGCACGGTGATCGGCGTGGTAGGCACTTTGATCGGCGCGGCGCTGGGCATTCTCGCCGCTCTGAATGTCAGCGCGGCGATTTCGGCGCTCGAAGGGCTGATCGGCCACAAGTTTCTCAACGCCGACGTTTACTTCATCGATTACCTGCCTTCGCAACTGATGGCCCAGGACGTGTTCCAGGTCTGCGGTGCGGCGTTGGTCCTGAGTTTCCTCGCCACCCTGTATCCCGCCTGGCGTGCTGCGCGCACCCAGCCGGCGGAGGCGTTACGTTATGAGTGAGTCGGGCATGTCTGATAAAGCAGTATTGAGTTGCCGCAACCTGGGTAAATCCTATGAGGAAGGCCCGGAGTCCGTAGTTGTGTTGTCCGGCCTGCAACTGGAATTGCATCCTGGTGAGCGCGTCGCCATCGTCGGCAGTTCGGGCTCGGGCAAAAGTACCTTGCTGAACTTGCTGGGAGGCCTGGATACGCCGTCGCAAGGCAGTGTCTGGCTGGCGGGCGAAGAGTTGTCGGCGCTGGGCGAAAAGGCCCGTGGTCTGTTGCGCAACCGCGCGCTGGGCTTCGTGTACCAGTTCCACCACCTGCTACCCGAATTCACCGCGCTGGAAAACGTCTGCATGCCGCTGCTGATTGGTCGCACGGCAATCCCCGAGGCACGTCAGCGTGCAACGGCACTTCTGGAGCGTGTTGGTCTGGGGCACCGTCTGGCGCACAAACCATCCGAACTGTCCGGTGGTGAACGTCAACGCGTGGCGATCGCTCGTGCGTTGGTCAATCAGCCGGGGCTGGTGATGCTGGATGAGCCGACCGGCAACCTTGATCACCATACCGCACAAGGCATTCAGGACCTGATGCGTGAGCTGAGCACGTCGTCGCGCACGGCATTTCTAGTGGTGACGCACGACATGAGTCTGGCCCGGCAAATGGACCGCGTGCTGCGTCTGGAAGACGGTCGCCTCGTCGAGGCTTGATTCACCCGACCCGGCGCAAGTCATCGCGCCGGGTTCTACATTTTCTCTACGGTGCTCCGCGAATGTTCAGACCGTTACCCATCTTCATCGGCATGCGCTACACCCGCGCAAAGCGCCGCAAAAGCTTTATCTCGTTCATTTCGATGACATCGATGATCGGTCTGGCACTGGGCGTGCTGGCGATGATCGTGGTGCTGTCGGTGATGAACGGTTTCCAGCGTGAAATGAGTTCACGGATCCTTGGCATGGTGCCCCATGCGGTGATCGCAGGCACCACGCCGGTGGATGACTGGAAGCCGCTGGCCGCCGCTGCCCTGAAAAATCCCGAGGTCACCGCTGCCGTTCCGTTCACCGACATGGAAGGCATGCTGTCTTACAAGGGGTCGATGCAACCGATCCAGATCAGCGGCGTCGATCCGTCGCTCGAGCATGAAGTATCGATCGTCACGCAACACATTACCCGAGGCGCCATTGAAGACCTCAAGCCTGGCGAATTCGGTGTGGTGTTGGGTGACCTGACTGCACGTCGGTTCCGTTTGAGCGTGGGCGACAAGCTGACCCTCATCGTGCCTGAAGTCAGCAATGCACCGGGCGGCATCACGCCGCGTCTGCAACGCCTGACGGTGGTGGGTGTGTTCAAGGTCGGCGCCGAACTGGATGGCTCCATGGCGCTGATCAATATTGCGGATGCTGCGCAAATGCAGCGTTGGCAGCCCAATCAGGTGCAGGGCGTGCGACTGGCATTGAAAGACCTGTACATGGCCCCTCAAGTGTCGACCGCCATTGCCGGCAGCCTGGGCGACGGTTATCGCGCCGATGACTGGACCCACACCCAGGGCAGCCTGTTCAGCGCGATGAAGATGGAAAAGACCATGATCGGTCTGTTGCTGCTGATGATCGTCGCGGTCGCTGCCTTTAATATCATCGCCACCTTGATCATGGTGGTGAACGACAAGGGCGCTGACATCGCCATCCTGCGTACCATCGGTGCGACGCCAAGGCAGATCATGGCGATCTTCATGGTGCAGGGCACGGTCATCGGTATTGTCGGAACCTTGATCGGCGGCGTATTAGGCATCATCGCGGCGTTGAACGTCAGCAGTCTGGTGGGCTGGGTCGAGCGGGTCAGCGGTCAGCACATCTTTAGCTCCGACGTGTACTTCATCAGCAACCTGCCGTCCGAATTGCAGGCTGGCGACGTGCTGCTGATTTGCAGTGCCGGTTTCATCCTGAGCTTCCTGGCCACCGTTTACCCTGCCTGGCGCGCCGCGCAAATTGAGCCGGCACACGCCCTGCGCTACGAATGATCAATGGCCTGTGACAGTGAGCCGTTGCTGACCATCAAAGGGGTCGGCAGCGGCTTTTTGCGATAAGGCGGGCAATTCGACGGTAAAGCGGGTAATGCCATTGGCCGACTCGCAGCGGATCGTTCCACCATGGGCGTTGACGATCGAGCGTGTGATCGCCAGACCCAGCCCCGCATGCTCGCTGCTTTCCTGCCTGGCAGGATCCGCCCGGTAAAACCGTTCGAACAGGTGCGGCAGTGCGTCGGGCGTGATGTCCGTGCCGTTGTTTTCGACACTGAGCGCGACGCCTGATGGCGATGTATTCAGTTCAATCGTTACGTGGCCACCCGGATGGGTGAAGCGCAGGGCATTGTCCAGCAGGTTGGACAGCACCCGGCGCAGCAAGCCCGCATCGCCATGCAACCGGGCCTGACCCCGGCGCGAGAGCCTGATGTCAGCGTCATCGGCCAGCGGGGCAAAGAACTCCAGTACCGCATCGACCTCGTCTTCCAGTTGCAGCGGCGCTCGGACCGGCCGTAACAGGCCGTGCTCGGCCTTGGCGAGAAACAGCATGTCATTGACCATCTGCGCCATGCCTTGCAGCTCTTCAAGATTGCCCGCCAGCGCTTCGCGATAGGCCTCCAGCGTACGCGGACGAGTCAGCGTGACCTGTGTCTGGGTCAGTAGATTGGATAAGGGCGTGCGCAATTCGTGGGCGATGTCGGCAGAGAAGGCCGACAAGCGCTGGAAGCTGTCGTCCAGTCGATCAAGCATGGCATTGAACGCGCGAGTCAGTTCGGCCAGTTCGGTGGGCATGTCCTGCTCGGGAAGTCGAGTGGTCAGCGAACTGGCGGATACGCTGGCCGTTACTGCGCTCATCTTGCGCAACGGTTGCAGCCCGCTGCGTGTTGCCCAGGCACCCAGCAGCGCCGTGGCCAGCGCCGAAAGACCGACCGTCAGCCAGATCAGGCGCTGCATGCGCTCGAGGAAATGCTGGTGATGAGTGATATCCAGCAGCAACGTGACGTCAGGTGACTGCGCGGAGCGCGAGTCCAGTGGTACGGTGAGACTGCGCCAGGCAATCGGGTCGGTCGTGAAGGTCTGTAGACCGGCGGCAGGCGGAACGGGGACTGGCGCGGTATCGAACCAGACCCGGCCGTCCGCCCCGCTGATGCGCAGTGTGAGATCCGGCTGGTGGCCCAGAGTGGCGTGTAGCAGTGCCTTGCGCTGGTTGAAGTCCTGTTGCGTCGCAACGCCCTGCAAGGTGCTACGAAGCGTGGCGAGTCGTGCATCGAGCAATTGCTGATCGAGTTCGACAAAATGTGTTGCGCTGGCATGGCTGAACAGAATACCGGCGGTCAACGAGACCCCTGCCGCGCACGCGGAAAACAGCAGCGCCAGACGATTGCGCAACGAAAGCCGATCGAACCGGCGGCGAATGTTCACAGCGCACGTTCATCGATCACATAGCCCATGCCACGCATCGTGTGGATCAGCTTGTTCGGGAAGTCATCGTCGATCTTTCGCCGCAACCGGCGAATCGCGACTTCGATGACGTTGGTGTCGCTGTCGAAGTTCATGCCCCAGACCTGCGAGGCCAACAACGATTTGGGCAGCACTTCACCCTGACGGCGCAGCAACACTTCCAGCAAGGTGAACTCCTTGGCGGTCAGAACGATGCGCTGGCCACTGCGCTCGACCTCGCGACGCATCAGGTCCAGACGCAGGTCGGCGATCTGCAGATGAGTGTCCACACCTGCAACGCCGCCCCGGCGCAGCAGGCTGCGGACCCGGGCCAGCAATTCCGGGAATGCGAAGGGTTTGACCAGGTAGTCATCGGCGCCCAGTTCCAGGCCGTGGACGCGATCTTCGATGGCATCGCGTGCGGTCAGAAACAACACCGGCGTATCCCGACCGGCAGCGCGAACCGACCTGAGGATTTCCCAGCCGTCGCAATTCGGCAGCATCACGTCAAGAATCAGCAAGGCGTGATCGCCGCTGACGGCGCGCTCCCGGCCTGTTATCCCGTCGGCCACCCACTCGGTGTCGAATCCGGCTTCGTTCAGCCCCTGGCGCAGAAACCGGCCGGTTCTGGGCTGGTCTTCAACGATCAATAATTTCATCGAGCGAGCCATGTCCATTGCAATGCAGGCTTTATAGCGCAGGCGAGGGCATCCGGGGCGAAGCTGACCGAACTGTAATCCGCTGCCTGCGCCGCGTGGAACAAGCAATTGTCGCTGAAAGCCTGTCGCAAACCCTATAAACTCGCCGCGTTAATTCATGATCCAGGTATCGCCATGCATCCCGCAGCCGAACATTCGCCGCTGGGCAAGTCCAGTGAGTACATCTCCACCTATACGCCTTCGTTGCTGTTTCCGATTCCGCGTGCCGCAAAATGGACCGAGCTCGGGCTGACCGCCGAGACGCTGCCGTACAAGGGTGTCGATTACTGGAACTGCTATGAACTGTCCTGGCTGCTGCCGTCGGGCAAGCCGGTGGTGGCGATTGCCGAATTCAGCATTCCGGCCGACTCGCCGAATATCATCGAGTCGAAGTCGTTCAAGCTGTACCTCAACTCGCTCAACCAGACCGCCTTCGAGTCGCGTGAGCAGGTGCAGGTGACGCTGGAGAAAGATCTATCGGCTGCGGCCGGCACGCCGGTCGGCGTGCGCATTCGCAATCTGGACGAGGTGGAACGAGAAGGGGTAGCGACGCTGCCGGGCGTGTGCATCGACGATCTGGACATCCATGTCAGCAGCTACGACCGTCCGCAACCTGAACTGCTGCGCTGTGATGCGTCACGTGTTGTTGAAGAGAGTGTTTACAGCCACTTGCTCAAGTCCAACTGCCCGGTCACCAGTCAGCCGGACTGGGGCAGCGTGGTGGTGGAGTATCGCGGCGCGGCGCTGGATCCGGCCAGCCTGTTGGCTTATATCGTCAGCTTCCGCCAGCATTCGGATTTTCATGAACAGTGCGTTGAGCGGATATTTCTCGACCTGCAACGCCTGCTCAAGCCGGAAAAACTGACGGTGTACGCACGTTACGTGCGCCGCGGCGGACTGGACATCAACCCGTACCGCAGCACTGAAACACTTGATGTGGACAACGGCAGGCTGGCTCGCCAGTAATCCGGTTCGAACGCGGCACGCATCTGACAAGTCGGCACTGGGTGAGAGTGAGAGTGGTCACTAAGGCGGTGTTTCAGGCGCTGGATGCCTGGCGGACGCACCAGCGTCTTCGGCGAGTGTTGCCCGGAGCAGGCGCGCCTCCACGAAAGATGCGTTTGTCTTCAGTGAGAAGTCGTCAGGGTCATCAGATTCCCATGTTGCCCAGCGTCTGCACAATATTGCGCAAAGTACCGGCAATGGCTGGATGCTCCAGCTCGAAACGCTCTACCGCAAGGTTGACGCCATCCGCCAGGTTCGGGTCTTCGTGAGTGGCGTTTTCCAGTTCAAGCTGGCCTTTGATCTGTTGAATCAGATCCTGCAGGTTGTCGCGCTCAGCGTCCGACAGCGGCGGATTCTGCTCGAGTTGCGCGCGCAGGGTGTCGAGTTGTTCTTGCAGTTCGCGGGCAGGCATGACGTGCTCCTTCAATGATAAGTCTGTCCCATGGACTACGCCGCTGGGCTAAAGGTTCGTGACGCCTTAAGACTAATCCACTCCAGAGCAGGCTGCATATGTGTCAGGGCTTTTCGCCCTTGCTGCGACGCAGGGCGATGTCTGCGAGGCAGGATTCGAGTTCGCCCAGGTGATCGATCACCGAATGCACGCCCAGTGCGTACAGCTTGAGCGTGGCGTGGGCGCGTCGTTGTTCGCGTTCGGCGTCGTTCAGGGTCTGCCACTGCAGCGGAGACAATCCGCACAACGGTCCGCAGGACGCCAGCCCGATGGTCCAGAGCCCCGCGTTCAGACCCGACTGCAACAGACGAGGCTCTCCGCTGATCAACACGCAACCGTCTAGCTGGCTGACGCCCAAGGCCATCAGCGCGGTCCAGCAGGCATCTGGCGCTGGCCATCTGGCGACCGCGCGTGGCGCAGGGACGATCCAGTCGTTGACCGGCTGGGCGAGTGTATTACTGAGTGTGTCAGGCAATTCGTCGAGCCAGGCGCAGGGCACGCCTTGTTGACGTACCGTACGCAATGCGTCCAATGCGCCTGGCGTTGCCTGAGCGGGGTCACAATCGCGGTCCGCCGCCGGACTTGCGGCTTGGGCGCCGAAGTCCACCAGGCAGCCGCTGAGGCCGAAAAGCAAAGCGGGAAAGGCGGGCAGGGGATTGAGGACCGGTGCAAGCATGGTGATCGCTCTCAAATACCAGAGCACGCTACAGGCCTTTTGTGACATTGCGATGACCGGGTGATGACTGCGATTATCCGCACGGCGTTGCTGACAGAACTGCCTTATTCGACGCAGAAGGCTTTATACTGCCGGTCCTTGCGTGTGGGGGCGTAGCACCCGCGTCAATATTTCGATCAGGAGTGTCAGCTATGCCCGTGACCGGTGCAGGCTTTATCAAACGTCTGGCTCAGTTGTCTTTCTGTGCCGGTATGGTGCTGGTTCCAGTCGTCGCTCAGGCGGCCGAGGACGACCCGTGGGAAGGCGTGAACCGTGCCATTTTCCGCTTCAACGACGTGGTCGATACGTACACGCTCAAGCCGCTGGCAAAGGGTTATCAGTACGTCGCACCGCAGTTCGTCGAGGATGGCGTGCACAACTTCTTCAACAACATCGGTGACGTGGGCAACCTCGCCAACGACGTGTTGCAGGCCAAGCCTGCCGCCGCCGGTGTAGACACCGCGCGTCTGATCTTCAACACCACGTTCGGTCTGCTGGGGTTCATCGACGTGGGCACCCACATGGGCCTGCAGCGCAACGATGAAGATTTCGGGCAGACACTGGGCTATTGGGGCGTAGGCAGCGGTCCCTTTGTCGTGCTGCCACTGCTGGGGCCGAGCACGGTGCGTGACGCCATCGCCAAATACCCTGACACCTACACCAGCCCCTATCGCTATATCGATCACGTACCGACCCGCAACACGGCGTTGGGCGTGAACCTGGTCGATACCCGCGCCAGCCTGTTGTCGGCCGAGCGCATGATCAGTGGCGACCGCTACACCTTCATTCGCAACGCCTACCTGCAGAACCGTGAATTCAAGGTCAAGGACGGTCAGGTAGAAGACGATTTTTGATCGTCGTTCTGTGATGTGACTCAAGATAAAGGCGACCTCGGGTCGCCTTTATTGTTTTTCCGGAATGTGAACCCGTCCTCACTTCATGGCCAGGATGGACAGGCCCAGTTTCTGTCCGCCGCCGTCTTCGTCAGTGACCCATACCACTTCCGTATCGGCCTCAAGGCCCTTGAGCGCCGGATGATCGGAGTCGATACTGACCTTCAGCTTGTCCCCGACGCTGAACGAACGCGGTGCCTGAACCTGCATTCCGGAGCTGGAAAGGTCAATGCACACGGCGGGAATGACCTGACCGGCATGGATCAGGTTGACGTCTGCGTCGACGCGCATGCGGATGTAATCTCGTTTCTCCTCGTAGTCGCGATCGGTTCGACTCATGTCCTGTCCTTCGTTTTGGTTGCTTATGTGTCCGTTCTTATAACTCCCGGCGATTTGCGATGTAAAGAGCGTAAAGTCCGGGCCGGAGTACGCTTGAAACGCCCGTCGGATGGGAGTACCGTCTGCGCCTTGAAGGGCACCTCTGAACACGATGCGCAGTTGCGTTGCGCACGGATGGTTCAAGAGAGGCTAGAAGCGAATCCAGTAAGCAGGTTCCGGTAAACCGGGCCGCCTACGCAAACCTGATCTGGCGCCGTTTGCCCACATGCCAAAAACCAGTGCCACGCTACTGATAATCGATGACGACGAAGTCGTGCGCGCAAGCCTTGCCGCCTATCTGGAAGACAGTGGCTTTAGCGTCCTGCAGGCAAGTAACGGCCTGCAGGGGATTCAGCTATTCGAGCAGAAAACTCCAGATCTGGTCGTCTGCGACTTGCGCATGCCGCAGATGGGCGGGCTCGAGCTGATTCGTCAGGTGACGTCCATCGCGCCACAGACGCCGGTCATCGTCGTTTCCGGCGCTGGCGTCATGAGCGATGCGGTCGAAGCCTTGCGCCTGGGCGCCGCCGATTATCTGATCAAGCCACTTGAGGACCTCGCGGTGCTCGAGCATTCGGTGCGTCGTGCGCTGGACCGTGCGCGCCTGCTCAAGGAAAACCAGGTCTACCGCGAAAAGCTGGAAACGGCCAACCGTGAACTTGAAGCCAGTCTCCATCTGCTTCAGGAAGATCAGGATGCGGGCCGCCAGGTGCAGATGAACATGTTGCCGATCACGCCGTGGTCGATTGACGAGTTTCAATTTGCCCACCAGATCATTCCGTCGTTGTACCTGTCCGGCGACTTTGTCGATTATTTCCGGGTAGATGAACGCCGGGTCGCGTTTTATCTGGCCGACGTCTCCGGGCATGGTGCATCCTCGGCTTTCATCACCGTATTGCTGAAGTTCATGACCACGCGCCTGTTGTTTGAGTCCAAGCGCGGTGGAACCTTGCCTGAGTTCAAGCCTTCGGATGTACTGGGGCATATCAACCGTGGGCTGATCAGTTGCAAGCTGGGCAAGCACGTGACCATGGTTGGCGGTGTGATCGATGAGGAATCGGGCAAGTTGACCTATGCCGTTGGCGGCCATCTGCCGCTGCCGGTGCTTTACACCGAAGGTCAGACGCGTTATCTGGAGGGCCGCGGGCTGCCCGTCGGACTGTTCAACGAAGCCACTTATCAGGACCATGAAGTGGACCTGCCGGCGTCGTTCAGTCTGACCATGTTGTCTGACGGAATACTCGATCTCCTGCCCGGTGATACACTCAAAGAGAAAGAAGCCGTTTTACCCGAGTTGGTGAAGACGGCTGGCGGCAGCCTGGATGGCTTGCGTCAGGTTTTTGAATTGGCAACGCTAGGGGAGATGCCGGATGATATCGCCTTGTTAGTGTTAAGCAGGAATCTTTAATGAGTACCGGTAGAATCCAGTTCGCCGAGCAGGAAGGTACCTTCGTTCTCAAGTTCGTGGGTGAAGTGCGGTTGACGCTGTGTTCGGCCTTGGATGCGACTATCGAGCGAATCTTCACTGCCTTGAATTTTTCGGCCGTGGTCATCGATTTGACCGAGACTCGCAGCATCGATAGCACGACGCTTGGCTTGCTGGCCAAGCTGTCGATCCTGTCCCGTCAGAAAGTGGGTCTGCTGCCAACGCTGGTGACCACTCATGAAGACATCACGCGGCTGTTGCAGTCGATGGGCTTCGATCAGGTGTTCAACATCGTCGATAGACCCATACCGCGTCCGGAATGCCTGACCGACCTGCCGTCGCAGGATCAGTGCGAGGACGTGGTCAAGGCCAAGGTGCTGGAAGCGCACAAGATTCTCATGGGCCTCAACGATTCCAATCGCGAAGCGTTCCATGATCTGGTCAACGCGCTCGAAGGTCAGCGGTAAGCGTATTCTTCGTCTGCCAGGCTGAATTGCGGACAGCAAAAAGGGCGACTCCCGCAAGGAGGTCGCCCTTTAGTGTTTTCAGGCCTTGGCTGAAAGCAGTGCTTCGAGCTTTTCCTGATCGCGAGCGAACTGGCGAATGCCTTCGGCCAGCTTTTCGGTCGCCATGGCATCTTCGTTCGAAGCCCAGCGGAACTGGCTTTCGGTCAATTTCTGTCCGGCTTTGCCATCTTCGCCCGGGTTGCCTGGCGAGAGCTTGCGCTCCAGGGTGCCGGTGTCTTCAGCCAGTTGCTTGAGCAGGTCCGGGCTGATGGTCAGACGGTCGCAGCCTGCCAGTTGCTCGATCTGGTTCAGATTACGGAAGCTTGCGCCCATCACGACAGTTTTGTAGTCGTTGGCTTTGTAGTAGTTGTAGATGCGCGTGACGGACTGCACGCCCGGATCTTCGGCACCGGCATAATCCTGACCCGACGACTTCTTGTACCAATCATAGATACGGCCCACGAACGGCGAAATCAGGAACACGCCTGCTTCGGCGCAGGCGATCGCCTGGGCGAACGAGAACAGCAGGGTCAGGTTGGTTTGAATGCCGTCCTTTTCCAGCTTCTCGGCGGCGCGAATGCCTTCCCAGGTGGAAGCCAGTTTGATCAGCACGCGATCACGGCTGATGCCAGCGGCATCGTACAGACCGATGATGCGCTCGCTGCGTTCGATCAGGGCATTGGTGTCGAAGGACAAGCGTGCGTCCACCTCTGTGGAAACGCGGCCCGGCACCACCTTGAGAATTTCCTGGCCGATGGCCACGGCGAAGCGGTCGCAGGCCAGGCCGATATCGCCCTTACTGTTGCTGAACGCATCTGCCAGCAGCTGCGAGTTGCTCTCGCTCGAAGCGGCCTTGAGCAGCAGGGAAGGGTTGGTCGTGGCGTCCTGTGGCTTGAGGCTTTTGATGGCGCCGAAATCACCGGTGTCAGCGACAACGGTAGTGAATTGCTTGAGTTGATCCAGCTTGGAAGTCATGAGCGTGCTCTGTCCTGTGCGGTTGGATGACATTACCCGAGCGCTGCCGCCCACTCAAGACCGCGGCGCATAAGGTTTCGCGCATCACGGGTTTAGAGGGTCGGCATCGTCGCGCAAACCTTGTCGAGAGTGGTTTGGAGCCTGTGACCGGCCGCTTGTTCCCTGGATCTGTCTTTAACCGCTTTACACTGACGGCAGGTCCGCTCTCGATTGGCAGAAACTGTACGAATCGTCCACACATGACGACCTTGTGACCGTAGGTGTGTGAGCGTGTGCAGCGCGTTGAGTGACAGTATGTCCAGCAGAGGGTGTGTATGGACAACCATAACCTTGCGCTGGCACCCTTCAGAGGCAAGGGGCAGCCCCATTTTCAAGGCCAGGATTCGGATCAAACCAAGGACAGACAATGACTACGCTTCACTTGTTGTGCGGCAAAATTGCGTCGGGCAAATCAACGCGGGCGCATGCCCTTGCCGACGAACAGGCTGCCATCCTCATCAGCGAAGACCGCTGGCTAGCAGCGCTGTACCCGGACGAAATACGCTCGGTCTCCGATTATGTTCAGCGCGCCCGACGCATTCGAGGCGTACTGGAGCCATTGGTCATCAGCCTGCTGAAAGCAGATAACAACGTGGTGCTGGATTTTCCTGCCAACACAGTTGCCGATCGTGCCTGGCTTCGGGGGTTGGCGGACCAGGCTGGCGTGCAGCATCGTCTGCACTTTCTCGATGTCGACGACCAGACGTGTCTTGAACGTCTGCGTGCGCGAAACGCTCAGGGCGGTCACGATTTTGCGGCCACCGACAGGGAGTTCGAGGTAATCACGAGTTACTTCAGGGCGCCCGAAGACGATGAAGGGTTGGTGGTCGTCACCGACTGACAGTGCCTGCGCAGTAATCCCGATCTACGGACTTGCTGCGCAGGCATTCAGCCGATCGTCACAACGACCATTTCAACGAGAACATCACGTTGCGTGGATCGCCATAGACGCCGCTGCCGGTGGCGAATGGAATGCCTTGCCAGTACTTTTCGTCGAACACGTTGTTCAAATTGACCCGCGCGTCCCAGTGCTCATCGAAACGATAACCCGCCATCAGGCCCACGACAGCGTATGAATCCTGCTCGGCTCGCCCGTTGCCGACCCGGTTGTAGGTTTCACTCTGGGCCAGAACGTCGGCACCGACCCGCAGTTTGCTGAAGTCGCCGGACAGGTGATAAGTGGTGGCGGCCTTGAACAGGTGCTTGGGTTGTTCCGGACCGAATACGTCGCCTTTGTCGAAGTTCCGGTCCTTGACGTATTGGCTCAGGACCAGCGTGTAGGACGCCGAAGCCTGCCAGTTTGGCGTCAAAGCGCCGCTGACCTCTGCGTCGATACCGCGACTGCGAACTTCGCCCGCCGCTTCATAGCAGGTACGGTTCTGCTGCTGGCACGTTGCGGGCGGGTTGACGATGGCGTAGGCACGGTTTTCCTGGGTCATATCGAACAGTGCGACGGACGTGTTCAGATCACCGTTGAAATACTCGCCCTTGAGGCCGATCTCGTAGCTTTCGCCAGTCATTGGATCGAGCACTGCGCCGCCTAGATCCTGCTGGCTCTGCGGCTTGAAGATCTCGGTGTAACTGGCGTAGACCGAGTAGGTGTCGTTCAGGTCGTAGACGATCCCGGCGTACGGCGTGACTTCGCGGGTGACTTTGTAATCACTGTTGTTGACCGAACGGTTCTCATAGTCGTACCAGCTCACGCGGCTGCCGACGATGATGTGCAACGGATCGATGGGGTTGAAACGCGCCGCCGCATACACCCCGTCTTCGGTTGCAGTGTTCTGGCTGACGTAGGGGGTGCGGGCACCCGGATCCGGCTTGGGGATGATGTTCGGGTTGAAGTTGTAGATATCAATTGGCGTCGAGCCGTAGAAGCCGCCTTTCTGGTCGAACTTCTCCTCGCGACGGCTGACACCGAGCATCAATTCATGCTCGCGGCCGAACAGTTTGAACGGGCCGGACAGTGATCCGTCGATGTTGGTCTGCACGTCGGTGGTGTCGTACTGGCCGGCAGCCTGGCCATAGCCGTTTCCGGAGGCCGTCAGGTAGTTGGAGTACATGTCGGATTCGGCCCAGATCTTCGCGGCCGCGATCTTGCCGCTCCAGCCGTTGTCGAACCGGTGGGTCAGGTCGCTGAAGACGCTGATGTTGTCCCGATCCCAGTAGGCCCAGTCGTTGCTCAGGAACGTGGAGCGGGGCAGGCCGAGATACTCGCCATTCGGTCCTGAAGGCAGGCTGCCCCAGTCCGATGTCGCGTCGTCCCGCTGCCTGGAGGCGCCGAGGGTCCAGGTGGTCGATTCGTTCAGGTCTGCTTCCAGCACGCCGTAAAACGTCTGGCGTTCTTCGTCGCGCTCGTCGAGAAAACTATTGCCGGTCTCGTAGGCCGTCACTACGCGGCCGCGCAATGTGCCAGCATCATTGAGCTTGTTGGAGGCGTCCACTTCCAGGCGATAGCGGTCCCAACTGCCCGCGCTGCTGGTGACGCTGACCTGGGGCGTCGCAGTCGGGCGCTTGCGGATCAGGTTGAGGGTTGCCGACGGGCTGCCCGCGCCGGTCATCAGGCCGGTCGCGCCACGCACCACTTCCACGCGGTCGTACATGGCCAGGTCTGCACCGGAAATAGTGTCCAGCGTGAAGGTACTGACGATGGTCGGCAGGCCGTCGTACATCAGGTTGTCGATACTGAACCCCCGAGCCAGAAACTGCTGACGATCCGTACCGAACTTGCGCAGGATGATGCCCGGAGCATATTTGACGACGTCGTTGAGGTCGTTCATGCCTTGGTCTTCGATGCGCTGACGGGTGATCACGCTGACCGATTGTGGCGTTTCGCGGATCGACAGCGGCAGTTTGGTCGCGCTGCTCATGGAGCCTGTGGTGTAGGAACCGCTGCCCTCGGTGGTGGCTGTTCCGGAGACGCCCGTCTGAGCGTTGATGTCGACATTGTCCAGAGTCAGCGCGCTCGACTGCGATGGGCTCGGCAGATCGGTTTGCACGGGAGCCGCCAGGGCAGCAGCAGATACACCGAGAGCCGCAAGGGCGGTCAGCGAGGTAAGCGGACGAAACATTGTGTGGTTCCTAAGATGGGCCAGAGCACTTGAAAAATGGCGAACTACTTGAACAACGGGCGCCGGACGTTTGGTCAGCGGTAAGGCTGGTGGAAGGATCCTAACAATTTCTTCACAAACATATAAATGCTAATTACTCTCAGTTACATTTATATACATATTCGTATTTGTCGCTGTGCCAACGCTCATCAAGTGCCCAGGAGTGGCGTTATAGAGCCTGTTGGGCAAAGATGCAGGTTCTAGTCGCCATGATCTGAGGGAACCAGCATGCATCTTCGACGCACATCGATTGCGAGTGTCATCGCGTTTTCGGCCTTGTCCTTTGGCGCTTTTGCGTCGGATCTGCCACCTGAACCGCTGTTGAAAAAGGCCGAAGCCGAGCAAAAGGCTTACCTTGATACCGTCAAGCAATTGGTGGATGTCGATACCGGTACAGGCCAGGCGCCGGGTCTGAAAACCATTGGCGATCTGCTGGTCGAGCGCTTGAAGGCGTTGGGAGCTGAAGTCAGCACTACGCCTGCCACACCTTCTGCGGGTGACAACATCGTCGGCACGCTGAAGGGCAGCGGCACCAAATCCTTCCTGCTAATGATTCATTACGACACGGTTTTCGGGCCGGGCACGGCGGCAAAGCGGCCGTTCAAAGTGCAGGGCGAGCGCGCTTACGGTCCAGGCGTTGCCGATGCCAAAGGCGGCGTGGCGATGGTGCTGCACTCACTCAAATTGCTACAGGACCAGGGCTTCAAGGGCTTCGGTACGTTAACGGTGTTGTTCAACCCGGATGAGGAGACCGGTTCCAGCGGCTCGAAGAAAATCATCGCCGACCTCGCTCGCCAGCATGACTACGTATTCTCGTACGAGCCGCCAGACAAGGACGCCGTCACCGTCGCCACCAATGGCATCAACGGCGTGCTTCTCGATGTGAAGGGCAAGTCCTCGCACGCAGGCTCCGCCCCGGAAGCCGGCCGTAATGCCGCCATCGAACTGGCGCATCAGTTGCTGCAACTCAAGGATCTTGGTGATCCGGCGAAGGGCACCACGGTCAACTGGACGCTGATCAAGGGTGGCGAGAAGCGCAACATCATCCCGTCAAGCGCCTCGGCCGAAGCCGATATGCGTTACGCCGACCTGAGCGAAAGCGACCGTGTGCTGGCTGACGCTGAGCGCATCGTGCAGAAAAAACTCATCGACGGCACCGAGATCACGGTGCGCCTGGAAAAAGGTCGTCCGCCATTAGCGAAGAACCCAGGCTCAGAGCAACTGGCGAAAACCGCACAGACCCTCTACGCAAAGATCGGCCGCAACATTGAACCCATCGCCATGCGTTTCGGAACGGACGCAGGCTACGCGTATGTACCGGGCAGCGCGAAACCGGCAGTGCTCGAAACCATGGGCGTTGTCGGGGCAGGGCTGCACGCGGATGACGAATACATCGAACTGTCGAGCATTGCCCCACGGCTTTATCTGACGGTAGCGTTGATCACCCAGTTGTCTCAATCTGCGCCTTGAAGGGGTCGTCTGACGCCACCTGTCGATAAATCCTACGCTCGCGATTGACCTCAAGGCCGATGCGCGATTAACTGTATATGTATACAGCTAATCACAAAAAGGCTCGCATTATGAGTGTCACATTCCTTGGCCCCTTGTCCGCAGGGGGCGTCAGGCTTCCTCTCATCTCCCTGTCGACCGTTGGCTCGCAGTCGCCCGTGGTGGAAAGGCACGTCTCTCTGGCGGAGCTGTGTGAAGTGCGTGAGCCGCACTTCTTCATTGCGACGATCGAGGACGACAGCATGAAAGGTGAGCACATCAGCAAAAACGACATGCTGATTGTCGACCGTGGTCGTTATGCCGAGCATGGCGACATCGTGGTTGCGTCGCTCAATGAGTCCCAAATCTGCCGACGCCTGCACATGCGTGGCAATGTCGTGATTCTGGAGCCCAGCCATGAGGGTTACCCACTGCTGCATGTGACCGATAACGACGACCTGATCATTCTGGGTGTGGTGACCCAGAGCTTGACCCAGGTTCGATAATGCTATGAGTTCGGGCTGGTTGTGGAACCGCCCGCCCGCAGGCTGTCATTCCCGAATGATCGACCTGCACGCGGCTTCATGGATTCCCAAAGGCATGGCGGTCGAATACCTGTCAAAGGCCAAAACCGGCGTCCGTGCTGTCGCAGACGGCACGGGCGTGGAATGGAAAACGGCTGGAGACAAGATCGTGCCGGTGGATATCTTCGACGAGGGCGGCGTGAAGGTGGTTGCGGCCAGAATTACGACGAACGTGAAGACTGCTTGGGGGTAGCGGGCGGGTTGAAGCAAGAGCGGGTGTATGGCGCTATTTGCAAGCCCCGTCGACCGGATAAAAAACCTATGAGATTTGCCAGTACGCAGACCCTTACAGTCGGAGGATGATGACTCACCGTTCGTATTTCAGTAGGCATTAACAGATGAAATTCAAGAAGGGTGGTTCAGATGAAGTCCTGTGCAGCTACCGCTATGACCCGTTAGACAGAATCGGCAGTCGTAAGGAGTCCGGTGAGTTTTGTCAGCGGTTTTATCAGGAAAATCGACTGGCGAGCGAAGTTCGTTCAGCCTTGACGTGCACGGTATTTCGTAACGCAAACATATTGTTGGCGGAGCGTGCCTACGATCCTGCCAGCAGTCAGGGCGCTAATGTAGTGCTGCTTACCGATAGACAACACTCAGTGGTTGGCACAGTGGATCTTCGGCTTTTTGCAGCGCTCAGCTACACGGCTTACGGTTATCAAGCATCATCAACAGGTGATGGAAGTCTCATGCGATTCGCCGGTGAGCGCCCTGATAATGTGACTGGGCATTACCTGTTAGGAAATGGCTATCGAGCCTATAATCCAACCCTTATGCGCTTCAACAGCCCTGACAGCCGGAGTCCGTTCGATCAGGGGGGCTTGAACGCATACGCCTACTGCGGTGCAGATCCGGTCAATCGTGTGGATCCGAATGGAGATATCTATTCCGGAATCGTTTTAAAAGCCGCTTCCAGATTCCTTGGGCTGATTGGTCATAAGCCTCGTCTGGATACCCTTGCCCCGCGCCTGACTCGAACACCCTCTACTATTGTGAAATCAGGGAGAACACCTAAACGACTCATCGCTCATGTCGATGAATCGCCTCCTTTAGAGGCGCTGCCTCAAAAAGTTTTGGCTAAGACGCCGCGTGAGCGTCATGTTCTGGAGACCTCGGAAAAAATGTTGCTTACGCATCACCGCCGTTACGTGAAGTCTTCCAAGGAAATGCTTAGTGAAAAACGGAGTGTGTTGCGACAGGAAGCAGCACTACGTGATGCTACTCAGAATCTCTCTAAACGGAGCCGTCCTGAGCGGACCAGGCCTCTATCGAAATTCGATGTATTGCAGGCCAAAATCGCACAGCAACGAAGCGCGGCTGGTAGAGCTGAAGCTCATTCTTTACTGGGATGGCCTTATGGCATACGAAGTAATAGTTTGATCTAGTACTGTCTGCAGGGAACCTATCGCACTTGAGTGCCCTTTCGATATTGACGAGCAGGGCTCTCTGGCGTTTCAGAACCGACGAGTGCAGGGCTTATCCAAAGAGCGCCTTTTACCAGTGATCCTCGCTCACGGTGGCTATAAACACTCGGCTTTCTCTCAGGTCTGGCGCAAGTTTTATCTTTATTCCGTTGGTGCTGTACCTGACTTCCAGCCGTGCTTGAAGTTTTGACGCTCGTTGTCGTATAGCATCAAAGCAATCAATGCCCTTTCAAAGCTGGCAATCGGACGCATTGCGGACAGGCTTTTTGCATCATTGGGCATAACTGACAATCCTGCACTTCAAGTGATCAGGGCTTTACCTTGTGACCAGCCATATGCTGCAGATACGCCATCAGCTTCTGCAGATCTGCATCCGGCAGCACAGCTTCCGAAAAACCCGGCATTTTCGCCTGCGGCCACTGACGCAAATCCTGAGGGTTGCGAATGTAGCGCTTGAGGAAGTCCATGCCCAGATACTCGGTCGGGTTATAGGGAATATTCAGATCCGGGCCAAACTGCGCATCACCCGCACCGTTCAGGCGATGACATGCCAAACAGTTTTTCTGAAAAAGCGCAAAACCCTGATTGATCGGGTCGTCAGCCTTGAGCGCAGGATCTGGCAGCAGGGCGGGGAAACGTTCGGTAACTGAAGCCATGCGTTTGATGCTGGCGACTTCAAACGGCCATTGCTCCGGACTGATATTTCCAGACTGCGGGTCCGTCCAGACCAGGTAAAAAGGCCCCGCACTGGGCTTGTCTGCAGACAGGGGCGGCCACGGATGGGCAGGGTCTTCGATCGCCAGCCAGGCCCGTGCGCCTTTTTCGTTGAGTAATGGCGCGGCCGCCAGCTCTGCGGCAAACCCGTCCAGAGCCACTGCCTGCAGGTGATCGCCAGGTTTGATTCCCGTCAACAGCGCGGCCACAGGTACGGCGCGATAAGTCATGTCCTTTTTGTAGGACACATCGTTTTTAACGGTAATAAATTGCAGTTGAGGGTGGGTAAGCAATTCTTCTGTTTGCCAGGTGCGGCTATTAGGGCCCAACTGCAGTTCCAGTTGAGCAGCGGATGACGGCAAGCTAAGCAACAGAACAACGAACAGAATAAGCGCTTTCAAAGGGGCGCCCTCTCGACCGTGGAAGGCGAGAAGTCTTGCACAGCCATGCGGGCCTGAATAGCAGACTGACCGCACGATGCTTATTCTTCACGATCACAAGCCACCCTGCTGAGTCGGCATGCGCTGTCGACGGTCTTGAGCAGAATGGTTGTTTTGGAGCGCTTCCACTTGATCGGGAGTGTTTTTCGCACGATGAAGTACGCGAAAGTGCAGCGCCTTCTATACGATCCAATACAGGTCATCGTCTGACAGAGGGTCGCGCTCTTGCAGTCGACTCCATGGCACCTGGCTGAACCGGCTGCATTTCTCGCCGCTTATCCTGGCCTGTGCAATCTGCTGGCAATTGAAGGTCTGACTTTCCTGATAAACTGTGCGGCCGTCCCGGTTGATCTTGATCTGAGCCATACAACTGACTGAGTTGTCCTTGCGTCTACGTAATGCAATCGTCGCTGGTTCCGCTTGCTACATTGAAGCACTCACTCTGAAAAACCGCTGGAAACGACCGTATTTAGCTACAAACAGGCTCGCTAAAATGCAACCAGAAATCGCCCCAAGCCCCCGTCCCACAAGGCCCGCACTGTCCCGCCGCTTCTCCGTTGCGCCGATGATGGATTGGAC
>NZ_MUIO01000112.1 GCF_002087235.1 Pseudomonas floridensis
GTCCCACGCCCCACACAGGCCCCGCCTGCTCACGCAAATGATGGATCAGCTCATCGACCAGATTCAGCCAGTTGTCATCCACCGGAAAGCGCGGGTCATGGGCATGCTGTTCCAGATGAACGACCGGATACTCGGGCGCCAGCGCTGCAAACAACTTGCCGTAAGTGGCGGACGGAAAGCCATTGGCGTGGGCGAAGAACACGGGCTGGGGCATGCCGATACACTCAAAGGCCGAACGAGTGGCGATTGTGCGCACCGCGCCAGAACCACGGCAACGATTGGAACTGCCATCGAAGGGGGCACTCCGGCCATCGCGCCGTGTTAACGCCATGACCGGGGCAGATCATCTTTCATAGCGTCTGGCCAAATCGGTCCAGTGACGCTTTAAGGTAGGCTATCTGAAACCCATAGGACTGTTTGACCAGTGCCTTGACGTCCGATGCGGGTTTGGCTTTCTTTATTTCCAGCATGCCCAACTGCATGGCCTGCACCGTCACATCTGCCATTTGCTGAAATAGCCCCATGTAACCGTTTCCTGGCATCTGCTTGATCAATTGCGCGAAAAGCTTATCGGCATCATCGCGCAGCGCCAGAAACTCTGCATTGGTCAGAACATTGTCTGCATAGACTTCCTTCAGTCGTTTTTCGAGATTCATCTCGGGTGGTTAGGTGGCACAGTCTTCGGTGTCGCGGTGCTGGACGCCGCGGGCACGGGCGCTACGGGCTGGGGGGCAACAGACACCGAAGCGGCAGGCTCAGAAGCGGCAGGCACGGACTCGAGAGCCGCAGCCTCGGACGTTGCGGGATCAGGGGAAGCAGGCTTGGTGGAACCCTGTTCGTCGGTCATTGCTAATCCTCCTCGGAAAAATGCTCCTTTCAGGGAACACACCGCCACTAGGACAGATCACCTGACCGCCACAACGCCCAAACTGGAACAATACCCGCCCCTTTAATAGCCAAAGCCTCGCTCAACGCGCAGGCGGTTCCTGGCCGTGAGGAACGACCGCAACGGTCAGACGCGAGATACAGCTCAGCTTGCCCTCGTCAGTGGTAATTCGGATATCCCAGACATGCGTGGTCCGGCCGATGTGAACCGGCCGCACGACCCCGGTCACCCGTCCGGAACGTACACCGCGCAGGTGATTGGCGTTCACTTCCAGACCTACGCAGAAAAACTTCTCCGAATCGACCAACAGGTAGCTGGCCATCGAGCCCAGTGATTCGGCCAGTACCACCGAGGCGCCGCCGTGCAACAGGCCGAACGGTTGATGGGTACGCTGATCGACCACCATGCTGGCGGTCAGGGAGTCTTGCGTGAATGATTCGAAACGAATATCCAGCACTTCGCCAATGGTGTTTTTCTGAGCCTTCATCAGGGCTTCGATATCGGGGGTGACACGCCATACACTCATACTCGATCCTTCTTCAATGGTGGGGTGACGCTGTTGTTCTCAAGTCCGGACGCCCAACGATTCGGGCCCGCTCAGACGTGACGAATACTGTTGAGGTGCATGCCGCCAGCCAGCACCTGTTCGCCTTCCAGCTCGGCCAGACTGGCGGTGCTCATGGGTTCGGAATGCTGATAACTGCCATGGGTCAGCAAACCGACCAATGCACCGACCAGCGGCTGGTGACTGACCAGCAGAACCTCATCAACGCCCAGCGTTTCAAGCTGGCTCAGCACTTGACGCGGGTCGCTGTCGGGTGTCAGCCAGGGCACGGTGATGACCGGTTCACTGAAGTCCAGCGACTTGTGCACCAGCTCGGCCGTCTGCCGAGCGCGCACATAAGGGCTGGCGAGAATTTTCTGCACCGGCTTGTCAGTTAGATGCACCGCGCTTTTGAGCACTTCTTCGCGACCATGCGCGGTCAGTTCACGCTCGGCATCGCTACGTGCCCTCGACTGAGCTTCACCATGGCGCAGAACCCAGATCTTCATAGTCTGGGCTCCTCGTCGCGCACCGGATGCGGTGCCGGTGCGACATAGTGTGCCGCTTCGCCCTCCGGCGCACGTGGCGCCGGCCAGTCGGCGAATGGCCAAGGCTTCTGGTCGGTGTGGAACGTACCAAACCGGCCTATCTGAGCCAGGAACTGGCTGAGGCTGTCGCCAAAGTTCATCAAAGTGGCGCTGGGCGCCCCGTAGATCAAGCGATAGCCCAGTTGCACCAGCACCACGCCGGCCAGCACCACCTCAGCGACCTGCCAGACGATGACGAACAGCAGCATCCAGAGAATGCGCAGCAGGATGGATTCGTTCTTCTGAGTAGTTGACTCGTTCAAGACCCTTCTCCCGGTATAAGTGGGTTTCAGTTGAAGCCCGTGATGGAAATGAAGTCCACGTCAGTCTTGGGCTCTGCGCGCATCAGCGCCTCGATGACCTGATTGAGCGTACGACCTTCGAAAAGAATGGCATGCAGACCGGCGACCAGCGGCATGTAAACCTGCGCTTCCTGAGCTTTGACCTTGAGCACTTTAAGGGTGTTCACGCCTTCTGCGACCTCCCCCAGACGCGTGACGGCTTCATCCAGGGTCAAACCCTGCCCCAGCGCAAAGCCCACCTGATAGTTACGGCTTTTGGGCGATGAGCAGGTGACGATCAGGTCGCCCACTCCGGCCAGCCCCAGGAAGGTCATCGGATTGGCGCCCTGAGCCACCGCGAAACGGGTCATCTCGGCCAGTGCGCGGGTGATGAGCATGCTTTTGGTGTTCTCCCCCATCTCCAGCGCCACTGCCATGCCGGCAATGATCGCGTAAACGTTTTTCAATGCCCCGCCCAACTCGACACCGAAGCGGTCGGCACTGGCGTAGACACGAAACGTGCGGCCATGCAGCACCGCCTGCACCTGCTGGCACAGCGCCTCGTCTTCGCTCGCGACCACGGTGGCGGTCAACGCGTGCTCAGCAATCTCCCGCGCCAGATTCGGCCCGGACAGTACGCCGATGCGCGCCTGCGGCACGATTTCTTCGAGAATCTGGCTCATCAGCTTGAACGTCTGAGCCTCGATGCCTTTGGTCAGGCTCACCAGCATCTTGCCGGTCAGGCGCTCGACATGGGGCGACAACACGCTGCGCAGAGCGCTGGACGGTAACGCGACGAAAATCAGCTCGCTGCCGTCAAGCGTTGCAGCCAGATCAGTCACCGGCTCGACTTCCGGCCGGACCTTGATGCCCTTGAGGTAGCGCGGGTTCTCACGCTTGACGCGAATGGCCTCTGCCTGCTCGGGGTCACGCATCCATTGCCGAACCTGATGACCGTTTTCGGCCAGAAGATTGGCGATGGCAGTGCCGAAACTGCCGCCACCAAGAACCGCTACAGGCTGCTGCGTGGTCATAAATCCATCCATCCTGGGCCATTGACTGGCGATGTCGGCATTATACGGAGCGCTACGCCATCGGCCAGCGGCAAACGGCTTCGTCCCGTATTCATCCGTGAAGCGAACTGGTGTCGCCGCCTGCGTGCGACGAATAAGTTGTCGGGAAACCGCTGTCATCTCGGGTAACATAGCCGGACACACTGTAGATGATCGTGTCCGCTGGCGTTACTGTCTGGCCAGGCCGACCACACGGATGCGATGAAACGGATCAAGAGCGCACAGGCATGGACGCATCAAACCGATTCCAGAGGCATGCCCGAGCCACAAGGCGCGGCCAATGACGTTGCGCAATTGGGACATCAATACCCGCACGCAGATCATCAGCCTGGGCCCAGCCCTGTTGCTGACGGTACTGCTGATCGGTTTCTTTACATTCGTGCGTATTCAGGACCTGCGTCAGGAGCTTAACCACACCGGTCAGCTGATCGCCAATCAGTTGGCTCCTGCCGCAGAGCCAGGCTTGCTGATCGGCGATACCGAAAGTCTCAAGGGCCTCATGCGCGCCACGCTGTCCATGCCCAGCGTACGTTATGTGGAGATCCAGGACAGCTCCAACACCGTGCTGGTCTACATCGACCAACCGCGAGAAAACGAGCACCAGAGTCGGCAGATGGAGATCTTCCAGGCCCCTGTTCAGGCGCAGCATCTGGTGGTGCACGGCGCGGCGAGCACCGGCGAGGTGCCGCCGGGTCTGGCCTCCCAACGTTATCTGGGCCGGGTGCTGGTAGGTATGTCCAGTGAGGCATTCAATCGTCGACAGCAGGAAATTCTCCTGAAGGCCGGCATCCTGGCGCTGTGCGCCCTGCTCTTTACCTTCCTCCTGGCCAAACGCCTGGCGCTCAGCCTGTCGCGTCCGATCAGCCGCATGGGTGACGCGCTCAAGGCCATCCAGAAAGGCGACTACCGAACGCCACTGCCCGTCAGCGACGACGCCGAACTGGGTGCCTTGGCGCGCCACATCAACAATCTCGCCGCGAATCTGGACAAGGCCAGCCTCGAACAGCAGCGCTCCATGGCCCAGCTCATCCAGACCCGCGAAGAGGCAGAACAGGCCAACCGCGCCAAGTCCGATTTCCTGGCGATGATGAGCCACGAACTGCGCACGCCCATGAACGGCGTGTTAGGCATGCTGCAGTTGATGGAAACCACGCGCATGACCGACGAACAGAGCGAGTATGCCGCGCTGGCAACGGAGTCGACCGAACACTTGCTGCGGGTCATCAACGATATCCTCGATTTCTCCCGCATCGAACGCGACGCGCTGCAGATGGAGGGCATCGCGTTCAATCTGGCTGAATTAGTGAGCGCCTCGACCCATGCCTTCAATCACAACGCTCAGCAGCGCAACCTGCAGCTGAATCTGCAGATTCAGCCCGGCATGGAATCGCTCACGGTCATCGGCGACCCGACACGCATACGCCAGATTCTGGTGAACCTGATTGGCAACGCGTTGAAATTCACCGAAGCGGGCAGTGTCTGTGTCAATGCGGGCTGGGTCATGCTCGAGGGTGATCAATTGCAGTTCACCTGCACCGTAGAAGACAGTGGCATCGGCATTCATGCCGACCGTCTGGAATCCATGTTCGACGCGTTTCAGCAGGCCGACAGCTCGATTTCCCGACGCTACGGCGGCACCGGACTCGGCCTGCCGATTGCGCGCACCCTCGCCGAGCGCATGGGCGGCACGTTGCGTGCCCAGAGCGAAGAAGGCACGGGCTCCCTGTTCACCCTGCAGCTCCCACTGCCTGTGTCGCGCCAACTGCCCATCGACACCCGGCAACCTTTATTCGCCCTCGACGCCCCGGACAAGGAGCGGAGCGTGCTGCTGGTCGAAGACAACCCGGTCAATCGCACCGTGGTCCAGGCCATGCTGCATAATCTGGGCTGTCAGGTGGATGTCGCCGTGGACGGTGCAGAAGCGGTGATCATGGCGGGGGCCGGACATTACGGGCTGATTCTGATGGATTGCCGACTGCCGGTCATGGACGGTTACGAGGCAACACGCCGCATCAGGCAACTGAACGGGCTCGAACACACGCCCATCATCGCCTTGACGGCCAACGCCTTGCAGGGAGATCGGGACGCCTGTTTACAGGCGGGCATGGACGATTATCTGGCTAAGCCCTTCAAACATGCTGATTTACAGCAGATTTTGCGGCGCTGGCTGGTCTTTCGGACACCCGCGACTGGCGATAAATGTTAAATTGCGGCAGTCTTGACACTTTGATCGGCCCCTGGCTGCGGTCGTATGACAAAATTCAGTGCACAGGTGTACTTTGATTTCCAACGCCCTGTGACTTTCACTACAACGCAACAGTCTATGAGTAGGCTGCCGGACATAGTCCTGGCAAATGAGTCCGCCAGGACTGGCGTTTGGGCCAGTGGCGCCCCAACCTGCCGCACAAGATCATTGAGGAGCTCGCATGACCAAACAACACGCCTTTACCCGGGAAGACCTGCTGCGCTGCAGTCGTGGCGAGCTGTTTGGCCCAGGTAATGCGCAACTGCCCGCCCCCAACATGCTGATGGTTGATCGCATTACGCACATCAGCGAAGAAGGCGGCAAGTTCGGCAAGGGTGAGTTGGTCGCCGAACTGGATATCAATCCGGACCTGTGGTTCTTCGCCTGCCACTTCGAAGGCGATCCGGTGATGCCCGGCTGTCTGGGTCTGGACGCAATGTGGCAACTGGTCGGTTTCTACCTGGGCTGGCAAGGCAACCCTGGCCGTGGGCGCGCCCTGGGTTCGGGTGAAGTGAAGTTTTTTGGCCAGGTCCTCCCGACCGCAAAGAAAGTCACCTATAACATCCATATCAAACGCACCATGCGCGGCAAACTGGTCCTGGCAATCGCCGACGGTACCGTGAGCGTTGATGGTCGCGAAATCTACAGCGCCGAAGGCCTTCGTGTCGGCCTGTTCACTTCCACTGAAAATTTCTAAGGGTACTCGCATGCGCCGCGTCGTTATCACTGGTCTGGGTATTGTTTCCTGCTTGGGCAATGACAAAGACACCGTCACCGCAAACCTGCGTGCCAACAACCCTGGTATCCGCTTCAAGCCGGATTATGCCGAAATGGGTCTGCGTAGCCAGGTTGCCGGCTCCATCGACCTCAACCTCGAAGAACTGATCGACCGCAAGATTTTCCGTTTCGTCGGCCATGCGGCTGCCTACGCCTACCTGGCCATGAAAGACGCCATCGCCGACTCGGGCCTGACCGACGAGCAGGTTTCCAACGTACGCACCGGCCTGATCGCCGGTAGCGGCGGCGCGTCGACGCTGAACCAGATGGAAGCGCTGGACATCCTGCGTGAAAAAGGCGTCAAGCGCGTTGGTCCGTATCGCGTCACCCGGACCATGGGCAGCACCGTTTCCGCCTGCCTGGCCACGCCATTCAAGATCAAGGGTGTGAACTACTCCATCTCGTCCGCCTGCGCCACCAGCGCCCACTGCATCGGCAACGCTGTCGAGCAGATCCAGCTGGGCAAGCAGGACATCGTCTTTGCCGGCGGCGGCGAAGAAGAACACTGGAGCCAGTCGTTCCTGTTCGACGCGATGGGTGCGCTGTCCACTCAGTACAACGAAACGCCGGAAAAAGCGTCCCGCGCCTACGACGCCAAGCGTGACGGTTTCGTCATCGCAGGCGGCGGCGGCATGGTCGTGGTCGAGGAGCTGGAACATGCTCTGGCGCGCGGCGCGAAGATCTACGCGGAAATCGTCGGCTACGGCGCGACTTCCGATGGCTATGACATGGTCGCACCAAGCGGCGAAGGTGCCATCCGCTGCATGCAGATGGCGCTGTCGACCGTTGAAGGCCCTATCGACTACCTGAACACCCATGGCACCTCGACTCCGGTCGGCGATGAAATGGAGATGAACGGTGTACGCGCAGTCTTCGGCGACAAAGCCCCGGCCATCAGTTCGACCAAAAGCCTGTCGGGTCACTCGCTGGGCGCCGCTGGCGTTCACGAAGCGATCTACTGCCTGCTGATGATGGAAAACAACTTCATCGCCGGCTCCGCCAACATCGACGAGCTGGACCCGAAAGTCGCTGACATGCCAATCCTGCTGGAAACACGTGAAAACGCAAAGCTCGATCGCGTCATGAGCAACAGCTTCGGCTTCGGCGGCACCAACGCCACGCTGGTTCTGCAGCGCTATCAAGCGTAAGCAAGAACCCGTGCTAGATAGAAAAGGCGCCTTTCGAGGCGCCTTTTCCGTTTTCGGACTGCGGTACGCAGCAGGCTGGATGAAAACACTTGTCGGGGCGGCTTGCTGCAGGAAATCGGTCATGCCGACCATGACGTTCTCCCCTCGCCCTGCCCGCGTTATGATTCCAGACACTCCCTGACCGACCATCGAGACCCGAACCATGCTCACCCTCACACCACGCGCCGAAACGGTGGAAGGCCAGCCGATTCTGCGTCCCCTGCCCTCCGCACGCTGCCGCAGCATCGGGCCATTCGTATTCTTCGACCACATGCTGGCGACGGATTACCCGCCAGGCACCGGCATGGATATCCGCCAGCACCCGCATATCGGCCTGTCGACGCTGACGTATCTGCTGGAAGGCGAACTGCAGCACAAGGACAGCCTGGGCAGCGACCAGTGCGTCAAGGCAGGAGATGTAAGCTGGATGACGTCAGGCGCAGCCATTGCTCATATCGAACGCACACCGGCCCCCTTGCGGGTGAGCGGCTCGCGCCTGCATGGCCTGCAGATCTGGCTCGCATCACCTCGCGACCATGAACAAGGTCCAGGTCATTACAGCTATCACCCGGCACACAGCCTGCCGCAACGCGACAATATGGGCATTTTCATACGGATGCTGGCCGGTAGCGGCTTTGGACTGCAATCACCCGTACCGGTGCTCTCAGACACGCTGTACGCCGAATTGCGCCTGCAGACCGCCACAACCCTGGCGATCGAGCCGGAACATCAGGAGCGCGCGCTGTACGTTTTAGAGGGTGAAGCTGCACTGGACGGCACGCCGGTCTTGCCCTGCACGCTGGTCGTGCTGGAGCCGGGAACCACTGTCAATCTGTGCGCGGAAAGCGAATGCCATGCCGTTCTGATAGGCGGCGCAGCACTGGACGGGCCGCGTCGCATGAGCTGGAATTTCGTTGCCAGCGATCCCGTACTGATCGAAAGCGCACGCCGTCGATGGGCAGAGGGCGACTGGCCGACCGTTCCGGGAGAAACGGGCCGGATCGAGCTGCCTTGATCCGGCCCTTGATGCTCTTATTTCTCGTTGAACACTTCGTTCAACAGATCGTGCATTGACTTGAAGGCGCGCGCAGCGACCTTGGCGTCGTACATCATCTTGCCCGGAACATTGGCGTGCGGATCGGTGAACGAATGGAAGGCGCCACCGTAGTTGTGCAACTGCCAGTCCACATTCGCCGCATTCATTTCGTCTTCGAACGCCAACTGCTGATCTTTGGGCACCATCGGATCCGATGCGCCGTTCAGGACCAGAACAGATCCCTTGATATTGCCGGCATCGGCAGGGTTTGGCGTGTCCAGCGTGCCATGGAAGGAAATGGCTGCCTTGAGGTCTGCGCCGCTGCGTGCCAGCTCCAGTGAACAGCAGCCGCCGAAGCAGAAGCCGAACGTCGCGATGCGGTTGGCGTCCAGCGACACACCTGCCTGACTCAGCAGCAGATCAAGACCGGCCTGCATGCGCTTGCGCAGCAATGCACGATCATCTTTCAGCGGCATCATCGCAGCGCCTGCTTCATCACCATTGGCCGGGCGAATTTTCTGACCATAAAGGTCGGCCAGCAGTACCACATAGCCCTGCTCAGCCACGGCCTTCGCGATGTCTTCGGCGCCTTCGCTGACACCCATCCAGTTGGGCGCCATCAGCAGACCCGGACGTGACGAGGTGGCGCTGGCGTCGTACACGAGACGACTTTCATAGGGCTGGCCATCAATCTGATGCACCACGGAACGGACAGTAATCTTGCTGCTCATCGCTGACTCCTGATCATTTGAGTTTCGAAAAAATACAGTGCGAAAGCACAAACAAAAAACCCGCCGAAGCGGGTTTTCTGTCATTCGGTCATCAAACCGACAGTTCTACCAACAGCTTGTTCAGACGGCGCACGTAAGCGGCCGGATCTTTGAGGCTGTCACCGGCAGCCAGTGCAGCCTGATCAAACAGGATGTGCGACAGGTCACCGAAACGCTCTTCGCTCTGCTCGCTGTCCAGCTTGCCGATCAGCGGATGGGAAGGGTTGAACTCGAAGATCGGCTTGGAATCAGGCACCTTCTGGCCACTGGCTTCCAGAATCTGCCGCATCTGCAGACCCAGATCCTGCTCGCCGATGGCCAGGATCGCCGGAGAATCGGTCAGTCGATGTGACACACGCACCTCACTGACAGACTCGCCCAACGCGGTCTTGAGACGCTCGATCAAGCCCTCTTTGTCCTTGGCGATCTCTTCCTGAGCCTTCTTGTCTTCTTCGGAGTCAAGCTTGCCCAGATCCAGATCACCGCGCGCAACGTCAACGAAGCCTTTGCCGTCGAAATCGCTCAGGTAGCTCATCAGCCACTCGTCGATACGGTCGGTCAGCAGCAGGACTTCGATGCCTTTCTTGCGGAAGACCTCAAGGTGCGGACTGTTCTTGACCTGCGCATAGGACTCACCCGTCAGGTAATAGATCTTGTCCTGACCTTCCTTGGCACGAGCCAGGTAATCGGCCAGCGATACGCTCTGCTCGCCCGTGTCGTCAGAAGTGGCAGCGAAGCGCAGCAGACCGGCAATCTTCTCCTTGTTGGCGAAGTCTTCTGCCGGACCTTCCTTGAGGACCTGGCCGAAATTCTTCCAGAAGCCCTTGTACTGCTCGGGTTCGTTCTTGGCCAGTTTTTCCAGCATGTCGAGCACGCGCTTGGTCAGCGCCGACTTCATCGAATCGATGATCGGGTCTTTCTGCAGGATTTCGCGAGATACGTTCAATGACAGGTCGTTGGAGTCGACCACGCCCTTGATGAAGCGCATGTACAGGGGCAGGAAAGATTCCGCCTGATCCATGACGAAAACGCGCTGCACGTAAAGCTTCAGGCCACGCGGCGCTTCACGCTGATACAGATCGAAGGGCGCGCGAGCCGGCACGTACAACAGCGACGTGTACTCCAGCTTGCCTTCGACCTTGTTGTGGCTCCAGCTCAGCGGATTCTCGTAGTCGTGAGCGACGTGCTTGTAGAACTCCTGATACTCCTCGTCCTTCACTTCAGTGCGCGGACGGGTCCACAGCGCGCTGGCGCGGTTGACGGTTTCCCACTCGAGCGCCGGAGCCTCTTCGCCTTCGGCCGCGGGAGCCTGCTCTTTCGGCAGCTCGATCGGCAAGGCGATGTGGTCGGAGTACTTCTTGATGATGTTGCGCAGACGGAAGCCGTCGGCAAATTCTTCTTCACCGCTCTTGAGGTGCAGAACGATGCGGGTGCCACGCTCGGCTTTTTCGACGTTGGCAACTTCGAACTCGCCCTCACCTTTGGAAGACCAGTGCACACCTTCGCTGGCTGGAAGGCCGGCGCGGCGGCTGAACACTTCAACCTGACTGGCGACGATGAACGCGGAATAGAAGCCCACGCCGAACTGACCGATCAGGTGCGAATCCTTCTTCTGGTCGCCCGACAGGTTTTTCATGAAATCGGCGGTACCGGATTTGGCGATGGTGCCCAGATGGGTGATCACATCGTCGCGGCTCATACCAATGCCGTTGTCTTCAAGCGTAACGGTCTTCGCCTCCTTGTCGAAGCTCACGCGAATCTTCAGCTCCGCACCGCCTTCCAGCAGTTCGGGCTTTGACAGCGCCTCGAAACGCAATTTGTCGACCGCGTCGGACGCGTTCGAGATCAACTCGCGAAGGAAAATCTCCTTGTTGGAATACAGCGAATGGATCATGAGGTGCAGCAGCTGCTTTACCTCGGTCTGGAAGCCCAGGGTTTCCTTTTGAGTTTCCACACTCATGGTCATCAAACTCCGATCTGGATGGCATAAGCCGCCACAGCGAGGCAGGTGCCTGTGTAGCAGCGGGTAGTCATCAAGGTGGGGGCTGGGGAGAGGATTTCAAGGGCACTCGATCAATCGGTGCATCTCCCTGTTATCCAATGTGCGCAAGTCCGGGCACTCTGCGTGCGCACGCGACTATCGATCGCGCTTCATTACCGTTTCAGGCGATCGGCTTACTGACGGTTCGATACATGTCAAACGCCATAAAAACACGCGCCTGAAACAATATCGGACTCGGTTGGAACTTAATTTACAAGGGTGTGCTCTTAGCCACGTAGATACTCAATAAGGAGAAACACCCCATGCGTAAATCTTTAGCCTATGCCTTGATGCTTTCTGCCACTCTGGGTCTTGCGGCCTGTGACAAAAAGTCCGAAAACACCCAGCAAGATGCCAACAAAGCAGCTCAACAATCTCAGGAGTCGATGGAAAAGGCTCAGGAAAAAGTGAACGACGCTGCCAAGGAAAGCCAGGAAGCTGCGCAGAAAAACGCAGAAGCCGCTCAACAGCGCGCCACCGAAAACACCAACCAGGCCCCAGCCCCGGCGACCGAGGCAGCACCTGCGAAAAATTAAGCCAACCGGCTTGCAGAACTACACATAATAAAGCCCGCATTCGCGGGCTTTATTATTTTCCATTTAGTTATATTACTTGACTCATGCCAACGCTTCGCTGCGCTTGCCTATTATCCGATCGACAACAACGGCAGCCGCCAGCGTTATAACCGATGGAATCAACCAGGCCAGGCCTTGTTCACTGAGCGGCAAGTTGGTTAGCGCACCAGGCAGGTAGTCGGTAAAGCCAGCGCCTTTAATCGCATCGATCAATCCGAATATCAAAGACACCAGCATCACGGGTGCGACCACACGCCCCTGACTCCGCCAGAGGCTGCTGCAAAAACTCAGCGCCACCAGCACGATGCACGGCGGATAGATAGCGGTCAGCACCGGGATCGAGAACATGATCAGCTTGGTCAGGCCGAGGTTGGACACCAGCAACGAGAAACCGGCCAGCATCACTACTAGCGTCTTGTAGGACAGCGGTAGCACCTTGGCAAAATACTCGGCACACGCGCAGGTCAGGCCTACGGCCGTGACCAGACAAGCCAGCGAAATCAGCACAGCCAGGAAACCGCTGCCCAGCGAGCCGAAAGTGTGTTGCACGTAGGCATGCAAAACCGCCGCGCCATTGCTTGCGCCTGCTGCCACTGCATGGCTGCCCGAACCGAGCCGGAACAGGCTGATATAGACCAGCGCCAGGCCAACGCCCGCAATCAACCCGGCGATGATCGCGTAGCGTGTGATCAGCCGCGGCGACTCGACCCCGCGAGAGCGAATGGCATTGACGATGACGATGCCGAACACCAGCGCCCCCAGCGTATCCATGGTCAGGTAGCCGTTGATGAAGCCTTGTGAAAACGGCGCAGCCGCATAAGCAGGCTCAGCCGTACCGATATCGCCGGCCGGCAGCGCAAAGGCGGCGACGCCCAGAATGGCCAGCGCGATGATTTTCAGCGGCGCCAGAAAACGCCCCACGGTATCGAGCAGACGACCGGGGTAAAGCGACACCCAGAACACCACCAGAAAATAGACCAGACTGTAGAGCGCCAGCGCCATCGGGCTGTCACCGGTCAGCGGCGCGAGCCCCACTTCGAATGATACGGTGGCGGTACGCGGCGTAGCGAACAGCGGACCGACCGCAAGATAGCAGCTCGCAGCCAGAATACCCCCGGCGACCTTGCCGATAGGACTGCTGAGCGCGTCCATCGCGCCACCGACCTTGGCCAGCGCGATGACCGTCACTACCGGCAGACCCACAGCCGTGACCAGAAAGCCCAGCGCTGCGATCCACACATGTGGCCCGGCCTGCAAGCCAACGATTGGGGGGAAAATGATATTGCCGGCCCCGACGAACAGGGCAAACGTCATAAAACCAAGTGCCAGGATGTCCTGACCTTTCAATACTTTCATTCCGAACAACCACACAGAATCGAGATAAGGGAGGGGGCGTCACCCATGAATGGGGTAAACGCGGCCCGTCGGCGTAGGACGTGGCAGTGGTTTGCGAAATGCCCCTCGTGAGGGCTACGCAAAAAAATGGTCGACAGGGTAGCTAACTCGGGCGAAAAATGCACTATCGCAGGGCAAGACACGCGACGACGCACCTCAATCTTGCACCCGTATGTACCTTTCGATTTCAGAAAAGCCTGACAGACCGGGCTTGGGGGAAGCGCTAGATTGATCGGCATTTCCGGATCGAGACCGCCCAATGCCGCCCGAGACGCCACTACGCCACATCACAACGCCGACCCTGCATACACCCCGCCTCATGCTTCGCCCGTTGCAACTGGACGACGCCGCCGATTTGCAGGCTTCATTCAACCACTGGGAAGTCGTGCGCTACCTGACTCATCACGTACCCTGGCCCTACCCCGACGGCGAGGCACTGCGTTACCTGCAAGAGGACGCCTTGCCTGCGATGGAGGACGGCGAGGAATGGCACTGGTCCATTCGTCTGCGCGATGACCATAGCCTGATCGGCAGCGTATGCGTCATGGACGAGACGGACAACAACCGGGGTTTCTGGCTGGCACCGCCTTACCAGGGTCAGGGCCTGATGTGGGAAGTGTGCGAAGTGATCAATCATTTCTGGTTCGAAACGCTCCAGCGCCCTGCCCTTCGAGTGGCCAAATCGGCACTGAATGAGGCGTCTTGCCGCCTGTCGATGCGCGAGGGCATGCGTCTGGTCGAGACCCGCGAAGATCAGTTTGTCTGTGGCAGGACCGAGGAGCAGATCTGGCAGCTGAGCCGGGAACAATGGCGGGCAATAGCAGGCCGCCAGCAAGACTGAAAGGTGCCGCAACTTTTCCGTCGCCCAAACAAAAGCCACCCGAAGGTGGCTTTTGTCGATTGCCTGCCAGTAAGCGATGCTTACTTGGTGGTCCAACCGGTCAGCTCGGCCAACGCCTTGCCGATGTCTGCCAGGGAACGAACGGTTTTGACGCCCGCGTCCTGCAGTGCAGCGAATTTCTCGTCTGCAGTACCTTTACCGCCGGAGATGATCGCGCCCGCATGGCCCATGCGCTTGCCCGGAGGAGCAGTCACACCTGCGATGTAGGAAACGACCGGCTTGGTTACGTGCGCCTTGATGTAGGCAGCCGCTTCTTCTTCAGCCGAACCGCCGATCTCACCGATCATGACGATGGCTTCGGTCTTCGGGTCTTCCTGGAACAGCTTCAGGATGTCGATGAAGTTAGAGCCCGGGATCGGGTCACCACCGATACCGACACAGGTGGACTGACCGAAACCGGCGTCAGTGGTCTGCTTGACCGCTTCGTAGGTCAGGGTGCCGGAACGCGACACGATACCGACCTTGCCTGGCAAGTGGATGTGACCTGGCATGATGCCGATCTTGCACTCGCCCGGAGTGATCACGCCTGGGCAGTTAGGACCGATCAGGACCACGCCCA
The DNA here is from genome assembly GCF_002087235.1 of Pseudomonas floridensis. Taxonomy (GTDB): domain Bacteria; phylum Pseudomonadota; class Gammaproteobacteria; order Pseudomonadales; family Pseudomonadaceae; genus Aquipseudomonas; species Aquipseudomonas floridensis. Next base: position 14,858 of record NZ_MUIO01000112.1, read on the forward strand.
GCTCGTCGCACTTGACCTTGGCTTCCAGCATGTCGATGGTCGGGATGCCTTCAGTGATGCAGACGATCAGCTTGATGCCGGCGAATGCAGCTTCCAGGATCGAGTCTTTGCAGAACGGAGCCGGAACGTAGATAACCGAAGCATCGGCGCCGGTAGTGGCAACAGCTTCTGCAACAGTGTTGAACACCGGCAGGTTCAGGTGAGTGGTGCCACCTTTACCTGGAGTCACGCCGCCAACCATTTTGGTGCCATAGGCAATGGCTTGTTCGGAGTGGAAGGTACCTTGCGAACCAGTGAAACCCTGGCAGATAACCTTGGTGTCTTTATTGATCAGGACGCTCATTATTTGCCCTCCGCAGCTTTGACGACTTGTTGAGCAGCGTCGGTCAGGCTGGTAGCCGCGATGATGTTCAAACCGCTTTCTGCCAGTACTTTAGCGCCCAGTTCAGCGTTGTTGCCTTCGAGACGAACAACAACCGGGATTTTCACGCCAACTTCTTTCACTGCGCCGATGATGCCTTCGGCAATCATGTCGCAACGAACGATGCCGCCGAAGATGTTGACCAGTACTGCCGCCACGTTGGTGTCGGACAGGATGATCTTGAACGCTTCGGTAACGCGTTCCTTGGTGGCACCGCCGCCAACGTCAAGGAAGTTTGCAGGCTTGCCGCCATGCAGGTTGACGATGTCCATGGTACCCATGGCCAGACCGGCACCGTTGACCATGCAGCCGATGTTGCCTTCCAGCGCCACGTAGTTCAGTTCGAACTTGGCAGCGTGAGCTTCGCGCGGATCATCCTGGGATGGATCGTGGAAAGCCTTCAGCTTTGGCTGACGGTACATGGCGTTGGCGTCGATGTTGATCTTGGCATCCAGGCAGTGCAGATCGCCATCAGCCTTGATCACCAGCGGGTTCACTTCCAGCAGGGCCAGATCGTGGTCCTGGAACAGCTTGGCCAGACCGGTGAAGATCTTGGCGAACTGAGTGACCTGCTTGCCTTCCAGACCCAGCTGGAACGCCAGATCGCGACCCTGGAACGGCTGAGCGCCGACCAGTGGATCGATAGTGGCCTTGAGAATCTTTTCAGGAGTGTCGTGAGCGATCTTCTCGATGTCCACGCCACCTTCGGTGGACGCCATGAACACGATACGACGGCTGGAACGGTCGACAACAGCGCCCAGGTACAGCTCTTTGGCGATATCGGTGCACGACTCGACCAGGATCTTGGTCACTGGCTGACCGTTGGCGTCAGTCTGATAGGTCACCAGACGCTTGCCCAGCCACTGCTGTGCGAACGCTGCAGCGTCTTCCTTGCTGCGAACCAGCTTGACGCCGCCTGCTTTACCGCGACCACCTGCGTGAACCTGGGCTTTGACGACCCACTCGGTTCCGCCGATCTTGTCGCAGGCTTCTGCTGCTGCTTCCGGGGTGTCTACTGCGTAGCCTTTGGATACTGGCAGGCCGTATTCAGCGAACAGCTGCTTACCCTGATACTCGTGAAGATTCATGCTTATTACCGTCTTCGTTTAGGTACTGCGCATTCGGTGCTGCACGTCAGCGTGCCGCACCACCTGTGACCGCTACTCCTGGTTGACGTCATGAGTGCCGTGGGACATTCCTGACGCCGCCTGAGAGGTCGAGTCCGACGCAGATTCCGCGGTAAGTCCTGCTGGCAGGACTCACGACGGGCACTGCATCGTGGTTTCTTGTTGTCTTAGCGTTTCTTGCGGTTCTGGATGTGGATGGCACCGCCATTCACCGCCAGTGCCGCTTCATGCAGCGCTTCGGACAGGGTCGGGTGCGAGAAGACCATCATGCCGATATCTTCTGCACTGCTCCCGAATTCCATTGCAATAGCACCCTGCTGAACCAGTTCGGCAGCGCTCGGGCCAATGACGTGAACGCCCAGAACGCGGTCGGTCTTGGCATCGGCAATGATCTTGACGAAACCACCGGTATCGTTGGCAGCCATGGCGCGGCCACTGGCTGCAAACGGGAAGGTGCCGACGTTGACTTCAACGCCTTCAGCCTTCAGGGTCTGCTCGGTCTTGCCCACCCATGCGATTTCCGGGTGAGTGTAGATAACCGACGGGATCAGATTGTAGTTCATCTGGGCCTTGTGCCCCTTGATGCGCTCAACAACCATGATGCCCTCTTCCGATGCCTTGTGCGCCAGCATCAGACCACGAACCACGTCGCCGATCGCGTAAACGCCCGGAACGCTGGTCGTGCAGTAGTCATCGACGTAGATGAAGCCGCGCTCGTCCAGATCGACGCCGCTATCGGCTGCCAGCAGATCGGTGGTCACGGGGCGGCGACCGACCGCAACGATCAGACGGTCGAAGGTGATCGACTGCTCGCCTGCGGCGTCGGTGTAGCTGACAACCACTTCTTCGCCATTGACTTTCGAACCGGTCACACGAGCGCCCAGCTTGATGTCCAGACCCTGCTTGGTGAAGGTCTTCAGCGCTTCCTTGGAAACCGCTTCGTCAGCGGCCGGAATGAACTTGTCCAGTGCTTCCAGAACGGTGACCTGAGCGCCGAGGCGAGCCCAGACCGAACCCAGCTCCAGACCGATGACGCCCGCACCGATCACGCCCAGACGCTGTGGAACCTGTTGGAATTCCAGAGCACCGGTGGAGTCGACGATGACTTTCTGGTCGACCGGAGCCGGCGGAATGTCGATCGGACGGGAGCCTGAAGCCAGGATCACGTGATCCGCTTCAATGATTTCGACCGTGCCATCAGCACCGGTCAGTTCGACTTTCTTGCCGGCCAGCAGCTTGCCGTGGCCCTGCAGGGTGGTCACGCCATTGGCTTTGAACAGGCTGGCAACGCCGCCAGTCAGGCCTTTGACGATGTTGGCCTTGCGACCGACCATCGCCGGTACGTCCATGGTCACTTCGGACGTCGAAATGCCGTGAACACCGAAGCCGTTCTTGGCTTCGTAGAATTTCCAAGAGCTGTCCAGCAGCGCCTTGGATGGAATGCAACCGACGTTCAGGCAAGTACCGCCCAGGGCCAGTTTGCCCTCCTTGTCCTGATACTTCTCGATGCAGGCAGTCTTGAGACCAAGTTGCGCAGCCTTGATGGCGGCAACATAACCGCCAGGGCCTGCGCCAATCACTACCACGTCGAATTTCTGGGACATAAAAAGATTCCTTTTAGCTGCGAGCTTCAAGCTGCAAGCTGCAAGCCGGTCTGCCTTGCGGCGTCGCTGACTTGCGACCAATTCATAGATGCAACACGCCAGCCCGGGGCTGCATGCCGATCGACCTCAACATCAAGGCGACGGCACACAGCCTCAGGCTGCTTCATCAGATATCCAGCAGAAGACGAGCCGGATCTTCCAGCAGGTTCTTGATGGTAACGAGGAAGGTTACTGCTTCTTTACCGTCGATCAAGCGGTGATCATAGGACAGCGCCAGATACATCATCGGACGGATCACCACCTGACCATTGATCGCCATTGGACGCTGCAGAATGTTGTGCATGCCCAGGATGGCGGCCTGCGGCGGGTTGACGATCGGCGTCGACATCATCGAACCGAAAGTACCACCGTTGGTGATGGTGAAGGTACCGCCAGTCATCTCGTCGATGGACAGCTTGCCGTCACGCGCCTTCTTGCCGAAAGTGGCGATGCCGCCTTCGATTTCAGCCAGACTCATGTGCTCGGCGTTACGCAGAACCGGTACGACCAGACCACGGTCGCTGGATACCGCAACGCCCACGTCGGCATAGCCGTGATAGACGATGTCGGAACCGTCGATCGAAGCGTTGACCGCCGGGAAACGCTTCAGCGCTTCAGTTGCCGCCTTGACGAAGAACGACATGAAGCCCAGACGCACACCGTTGTGGGACTTCTCGAACAGGTCCTTGTACTTCGAACGCAGCGCCATGACTTCAGTCATGTCCACTTCGTTGAAAGTGGTCAGCATGGCCATGTTGGACTGAGCTTCAACCAGACGCTTGGCGACGGTTGCGCGCACGCGGGTCATCGGCACGCGCTTCTCGGTGCGATCACCAGCAGCCACGACAGGTGCGGCAGCGGCAGCAGGCTTGGCAGCAGGCGCAGCGGCTGGAGCGGATTTCTTCGCTTCAACGGCAGCGACCACGTCTTCCTTGGTGATACGGCCATCTTTACCGGTGCCCTTCACGCTGGCCAGGTTGATAGCGTTTTCTTCGGCCAGTTTGCGTGCAGCAGGCGCGGCAATCGCGTCTTCATCGGCTTCGGAAGGTGCAGCAGCAGGCGCCGAAGCGGCCGCTGGAGTGGCAGCCGGTGCAGCAGCGGCTGCTGGCGCGGCGGATGCGGTGGCACCGGCGTCCAGGGTTGCAATCAGCTCATTGGAGAGAACGGTATCGCCCTCGCCTTTCACGATCGATGCCAGCACGCCGTCAGCTTCGGCCAGCACTTCGAGAACAACCTTGTCAGTCTCGATGTCGACCAGCAGCTCGTCACGTTTTACCGCTTCGCCCGGTTGCTTGTGCCACTTGGAAATGGTGCCGTCGGCAACGGATTCCGGGAAAGAGGGGGCTTTGATCTCGATAGCCATTATCTGTAATTCCTTAATTCGGTTTCTAATGCTCGAAGGCGTTAAACAGTGAAGGCATCTTGCAGGAGTTTTTCCTGCTGCTCGGCGTGCATCGAAGCGTAACCACACGCTGGAGCGGCAGAAGCATCACGACCTGCATACTCGAGAACGAGTTCGCGCTTGTGGTTGCCCACGCTGCGGCGCAGATGGTGCTGACTGCTGTACCAGGCACCCTGGTTCATCGGCTCTTCCTGACACCACACGACATTTTGCAGGTTGGTGTAAGGCGCGATCGTTTCCATCAGATCATCCTCAGGGAACGGATACAGCTGCTCGATACGAACGATGGCGATGTCTTCACGGCCTTCGGCAAGGCGCTTTTCCAGCAGGTCGTAGTAGACCTTGCCGCTGCACAGTATCAGGCGGGTGACCTTGGCCGGATCGAGGGTGTCGATTTCCGGAATGACGGTCTGGAACGAGCCTTCGGCCAGTTCTTCGAGCGTCGAAACCGCAAGCTTGTGACGCAACAGCGACTTGGGCGTCAGGACAATCAGCGGCTTGCGCAGCGGACGAATCACCTGACGACGCAGCAAGTGGTAGATCTGCGCCGGGGTTGTCGGCACACACACCTGAATGTTGTGCTCGGCACACAATTGCAGGTAGCGCTCCAGACGTGCGGAGGAGTGTTCCGGCCCCTGCCCTTCATAACCATGAGGCAGCAGCATGGTCAGACCGCACAGACGGCCCCACTTGTGCTCGCCACTGGTGATGAACTGGTCGACAACCACTTGAGCACCGTTGGCGAAATCGCCGAACTGGGCTTCCCAGATCACCAGCGCATTAGGCTCGGTGGTCGAGTAGCCGTACTCGAATGCCAGCACGGCTTCTTCCGACAGGAACGAGTCGTACAGGTCGAAGCGAGGCTGACCGGCATACAGGTTCTGCAGAGGAATGTAGGTGCCTGCATCTTTCTGGTTGTGCAACACGGCATGACGGTGCGAGAACGTACCGCGACCGATGTCCTGACCCGTCATGCGGATCGGGTGACCTTCAAACGCCAGTGTGGCGTAGGCCATGGTTTCGGCGTAGCCCCAGTTGATCGGCAAGCCACCGGCCTGCATCTTCTGGCGATCTTCATAGATCTTCTGCACCTGACGCTGCACGACGAAGCCTTCCGGCAGCTCCATCAGTTTGGCGGACAGTTCCTGCAGGGTCTTGAGATCGAAACGGGTGTCATGACGCGCGGTCCAGGCATGGCCCAGATACGGACGCCAGTCCACGAACAATTCCTTGTTCGGTTCCTTGACCAGGCTTTTCACCACGTGCAGACCGTTGTCCAGCGCATTGCGGTAGTCGTCGACCTTGCCCTGAACACGGGCGTCGTCGAGGATACCGGTCTTGATCAGGTGTTCGGCGTACAACTCGCGAGTGGTGCGCTGCTTGGTGATCTGCTGGTACATCAGAGGCTGGGTGCCGCTTGGCTCGTCAGCTTCGTTGTGACCGCGACGGCGGTAGCAGACCAGGTCGATGACGATGTCACGCTTGAACTGCATGCGGTAATCGATCGCCAACTGAGTGACGAACATCACGGCTTCCGGATCATCACCATTCACATGGAGAATCGGCGCCTGAATCATCTTGGCAACGTCGGTGGCGTACTCGGTGGAACGCGAGTCCAGCGGGTTGCTTATGGTGAAGCCTACCTGGTTGTTGATGACGATGTGGATCGTGCCGCCAGTCTTGAAGCCGCGGGTCTGCGACATCTGGAAGGTTTCCATCACGACGCCCTGACCTGCGAAGGCCGCGTCGCCGTGGATGGAAATAGGCAGAACCTTGTCACCGTTCGGATCGTTGCGACGATCCTGACGCGCACGCACCGAGCCCTCGACCACCGGAGAAACGATCTCCAGGTGAGACGGGTTGAAGGCCATGGCCAAGTGAACTTCACCGCCTGCGGTCATGACATTGGAAGAGAAGCCCTGGTGATACTTGACGTCACCGGAACCCAGTTCCACTTTCTTCTTGCCTTCGAACTCGTCGAACAGCTCGCGCGGGTTCTTGCCGAAGGTGTTGACCAGCACGTTCAGACGGCCACGGTGGGCCATGCCGATCACGACTTCCTTGGTGCCGTAGGAACCGGAACGCTGAATCAGCTCGTCCAGCATCGGGATCAGGCTTTCACCACCTTCCAGACCGAAGCGCTTGGTGCCCGGGTATTTGGTGCCAAGGTACTTCTCAAGGCCTTCGGCCGCGGTGACGCGCTCAAGCAGATGGCTCTGGATGTCGGCTGAAAACACAGGACGACCACGGACGCTTTCCAAGCGCTGCATGAACCAGTTGCGCTGCTCGGAATCCACGATGTGCGTGAACTCGGAGCCGATGGTGCGACAATATGTCTGCTGCAACGCTTCATGAATTTCGCGTAGGCTCGCTTCCTCTTTGCCGATGAACAAGTCGCCGGCGCGGAAAGTCGTATCCAGATCGGCATTGGTCAAGCCGTAATGATTGATCGACAGATCGGCGGGTGCAGGACGCTGCCACAGACCCAGCGGATCGAGCCGGGCAGCCTGGTGGCCACGCATACGATAAGCCTGGATCAGTCGCAGCACTTCAACCTGCTTCTTTTCATGTTCGCTGCTCACACTGCCGGCGGACACCGGTTGAGCGCGGCGCTGGTTTTTGGCCAGCAACACGAAATGATCGCGTATGGTCGAATGCGATACATCAGTGGCAGAGCTGCCATCAGCTGGCAACTTCTGAAAGTAGGTGCGCCATTCTTCTGGCACAGCGTTAGGGTCGTGCAGGTAAAGCTCATAGAGCTCTTCCACATAGGCAGCGTTACCACCGGATAGGTGGGCACTGTTCCACATGCGCTGCATCACGCTTTCTTGCATGCTTGGTCACCCTCGGTAAGGGGACACCACCGGCGAAGACACCAGAGCAATCCTGAAATAGTCGTGTGCAGCGACCGTATCAAGTCACCAGGGAATCACGCAGATAGTCCGGGTACCAGCCCGGATGCCCCTGCTGGTCTCATTTCTTCAAAATAAGAGCGGCAGCTTTGCGAGCTACTGCTCAGGTTAAAACCACGGCGCCGGTTGAAGCCTGCGCCGCAGCCATTTCAGTGCAACGGTGTTACGGGTAGAGCGATGAATCAGACGCCGTTCTGCAGCAGCATGTTGCGTACGTGACCGATAGCCTTGGTTGGGTTAAGGCCTTTCGGGCAAACGTTGACGCAGTTCATGATCCCACGGCAGCGGAATACGCTGAACGGATCGTCCAGCGAAGCCAGACGTTCACTGGTCCGGGTGTCACGACTGTCAGCCAGGAAGCGGTAGGCTTGCAGCAGTGCAGCAGGGCCCAGGAACTTGTCCGGGTTCCACCAGAAGGACGGGCAAGATGTCGAGCAGCAGGCGCACAGAATGCACTCGTACAGGCCATCGAGC
>NZ_MUIO01000113.1 GCF_002087235.1 Pseudomonas floridensis
TAATGCTGTTCACTTAAGCATTTGAGCTCACGCCGGGCTTCCAGGAAAATCCGATGCCAGCTATCTGGCATCGGATTTTTTATGTCTGTTCAACAGCATCTGCTCGACCTTGGCGACCTTTTCAATTTTTCTGATCTGAGCACCTTTACTCAAAACATCCCTATCGAATGGGTAGCATCAGCTCTGGATCTCTCCAGCCAAGCCACGGTCAGGCGTCGTCGCTTGCCCGCAGACCAGGTGCTTTGGTTGGTGTTAGGGATGGCGCTGTTTCGAGATGAGCCCGTACACGAGGTCGCCAGACGGCTGAACATCTGTGCCCAAGGCTTGGCGACAGATCATCTTCTGGCCCGCAGCGGTGTGACTGAAGCTCGCAAGCGACTCGGCTCTGACCCCGTCGAATGGCTTTTTCGCAAAACTGGCAATCAATGGGGTGGCGAGCGTTACCCCGAAGATACGTGGCAAGGACTCCAGGTGTTTGCCGTGGACGGCGCACTGTTGCGCACGGCGGATACGCCTGAGTTGCGCGATCATTTCGGCTCGGGAAACACCTCGACCGAGCGTCAGACCCCATTTCCCATGCTGCGCCTTGTGGCTTTGATGAATGTACGTTCGCACTTGATTCTGGATGCTCAACTGAGCCCTTATCGACGCAGTGAAATGCGTTTGGCTGACGAGTTCCTGCAACAGGTCCCGGATCATTCGGTGACGCTGTTCGACAAGGGGTTCTGGAGCGCTGAATTAATGCTGAGCCTGAGCGACCAAGGGCTTAACCGGCACTGGCTGACTCCGGCGCGCAAGAATCTGGTCAGCGAGGAAGTGGTTCGGTACGGCAAGCACGACCGCTTGGTACGAATGAAGGTGTCGCAGCAGGCAAGAAAGCGAAATCCGGACTTGCCGACTCATTGGGAGGTGCGCGAGGTCAGCTATGAGGTGCAGGGCAAACTGAAAACAGTCGTGACCTCGCTCCCAGCCGGGACTTACAGCGCCAAGGCCGTAGCCGGGCTTTATCAGGAAAGATGGGAAATCGAACTGGGTTTCAGGGACATCAAAAGCTCGATGCAGCAGAACGCGGTCACCTTGCGCAGCAAGAAAACCGACTTGGTTTACCAGGAAGTCTGGGGGTTGCTGCTGGCGTACAACATGATTCGTCGGGAGGCAAGCCAGGCTGCCGTGGCTTTTGGTCGAGCGCCGTCGGACATTCGGTTCAAGCCGGCCTGTCAGTACATCGCCGTTCAGTTGATCGTGATGGCAGCGGCCAACCCGATTTCAGCGACAGGGAGACGATTGGCAGAGCTAAGAGCGGGTGTTGGAGGGATGTTTCTGGATCACCGCCCCAGGCCTTCAAGGCCAAGGACGGTGAAGATTTCAAAAACCCGGTATCCGGTAGATCGTAAGGCTGCTCCGCTTAAGTGAACAGCATTA
>NZ_MUIO01000114.1 GCF_002087235.1 Pseudomonas floridensis
GGCGCACGTGGTAATAGGCCTGGGACAGAAAGGCCCGGTAGCTCTCCAGACTGACCTGGCCTTGCAGCGCCTGACGAATGATTGGCAGGTTGAACAGGGTTTCGCGCTCCTGCTGGGTGGCGTCCTGCAGGGTCTGAAAAAAACTCATGGTGAAGTACCTTCGACTGGGTTCGATGGAATGATCAACGGGCGGTAGTGAGCAAAAATGGCGTCACGGCGTGGCCGGCCATTGGCGGTGGCAAGGCCGTTGGCCGGACTGAACGGCTGCGTGAGACGAGTCCATTCGCGCACGCGGGCATAATCGGGCAAGCGTTGATTGGCCTGGGCAACGGCTTCGGCAAGTTGCAGGTCGCTGATCTCAGGGTCCAGTGGCCAGAGCAGGGCATGGTTGTGAGCCATTGCTTCGCCGTGAACGAAAGCCTGCGCGATACGTCCGCTCTGGGTGAGTTCGGCCTCGACCCATTCCGGATTGACGTTGCGTCCGAAACTGGTGACGAACTGGTGTTTCTTGCGGCCCTTGAGATACAGATAGCCGTCGGCATCGAATTCGCCCAGATCACCGGTCGGCCACCACTGGGTTTCAGGCGGCGCTTCACCTAGATAACCGAGCATCGGCACTTCGCCAATCAGTATCTCGCCGTCTTCCGCCAGGCGTACCTGCCGATGCAGCAACGGCTGGCCCACGCTCCCGATGCGCTGCGCCCCGGGACGATTGAGGGCGACCACCGAGGCGCACTCCGAAAGGCCGTAGCCTTCGAACAACGGAATGCCTTGCACCTGCGCACGGAGCAGCAGCTCCCCGCTGACACGCGCGCCGCCGACGGCCACAAAACGTAGCGTTGCAGCGTCGAACGCGCCCATCTCGCAGGCGCGCACCAGCAACAACAGCAATTGCGGGACCAGGATCATGCTGTCGGCGCGCTGCCGGGTCAGGCAGGTCAACAGGCGCTGGGTGTCGACGCCGCTGGCACCCTGAATGCCCAGGGTCTGCTGGCTGAGCAGGCTGATACGTGCGCCAGCATGAAGCGCGGCATAGCAGCCGATGTTTTCCAGCAAAATGGCCAGCGGCAGCAGGGCGATGTGATGCTCGGGCCGCAGTGACAGGCTGGCCTCCTGTAGCTCGCGGGCCACACTCAGCACACTGTCCGCGCTCAGGCAAACGCCCTTGGGTGTACCGGTCGTGCCGGAGGTGAACGTCAGCTTGGCAGTGCCGGGCGGCATTCGCACCTCTGCATTGAAGGTGCGCCGCCAGAACGGATAACCGGTTGGCGCCTCGGCCTCGTACCCCGCTTCGAGCAACTGCGCTTCGTAGGCAGGCTCGGCAATGACCAGATCGGCCTGGCTCTGCTCCAGGCAATGCAATCGCTGGCGGCCACTGAAAAAGGGTGGCAAGGCCACACAGCTCATACCTTCGAACAGAACAGCCAGATCCCAGAGCAGCGCGTCGGGACTGTTGTCGAGCATCAGCGCCACGACTCGCGTACCTGCGTCGCGCAATCGCTGGCGGCGCTGTTGGAGTTCGACGATCAGCGTTGCGTAATCCACCGCATCGGCCTCACCCTGCAAGGCAATCTGGCGGGGCCGCTCAAGGGCGAACGTTGCCAATCGCTGCCAGAACATCTCGCGTTCATGCGACATGGCAGTGCACCTCACTGTGCTGCTTCATTGTGAGCGGCAAACCGAAACGCTCGAAAACCCCGGTGTTGCTCAAATGCCGAAAACCGGCAGCGATGTCGCCGACATGGACGCTGGGGCGGGTCTGGTAGTAATTGCCCCAGGCGTGCCGCTCATCACCCAGCCGTAGCGGATCGGCCGGTCCCAGCGTGACCGGACTCAGACCAAGCCTGATGAAGCTGTTGACCAGCGCGGTATTGCCAGTGAACGCCACCCATTCCAGTCCGCACACCGCCAGCATCCAGGTCACGGTGATGATGCTCAGCCGTGCGCTGCCCAGCGAGTTCGCAGCCAGATTACCGACTTCGACGATGGCCCGCCGCTCGACCGGGCACCCTGCTGCGGCGCGGACCTGATGCTCGATGGGGTCGTCCAGATAGCGTTCCAGAAACAGTGTCCCGGACATCGCCAGGCGCGCACCGGCCACTGCGCACACAGTCCCTCTGCTATCGCTCAGCCCGAACAGTTCAGGCATGAACTGCCGCACATCGGCGTTATGGGCTTTCTGGAAACGCATCTGGATAAAGCTTTCAAAGGCGCTGCGTTGTTGATCTGCGCAGGAGGCGCGGGAGAGGGTCAGCGAAGCTGCGCCGGGGCTGGCGAAGCACAGCGGCAGGCACAGGTTCCAGTCGATATCAGGCATTGGTGAGGTTCCTCCCCCGGTCAGCAAGTGAGGAGGAGTATCGGAGCGGTTTCTTAACGCAATCTGAAGGTTAGGAAAAATACTCGGCGTTTACCTCGAAATCGTCCGCATGCCTTGTTCTGGCAGCGTTTCTTTCGGTTCTGCACAGAGGGTCTGGGCGTTGAAGGGCAAACAAAATCAGCCTTTGGTGGTAAAGAAACTCGGCCCCGGCGCTCGAAACCGTTAGGCTATGCAGCTGTATTTTTGTTTTTCGTCGAGGTAGCACCCGTGTTTTCCGAATTCGCCCTGCACGAACGCCTGCTTAAAGCTGTGGCCGAGCTTAAATTTGTCGAGCCTACGCCCGTGCAGGCAGCGGCCATTCCGCTGGCATTGCAAGGGCGCGACCTGCGGGTGACTGCGCAAACCGGTAGCGGCAAGACGGCTGCCTTCGTGCTGCCGATCCTCAATCGCCTGATCGGCCCGGCCAAGGTTCGTGTGGATATCCGCGCGGTGATCCTGCTGCCAACCCGCGAGCTGGCTCAGCAGACCCTGAAAGAAGTCGAGCGCTTCTCGCAGTTCACGTTCGTCAAGGCGGGTCTGGTCACGGGCGGTGAAGATTTCAAGGCTCAGGCCGCCATGCTGCGCAAGGTGCCGGACATCCTGATCGGCACGCCGGGCCGTCTGCTGGAGCAGCTCAATGCGGGCAACCTGGACCTCAAGCACGTCGAAGTGCTGGTACTGGATGAAGCCGACCGCATGCTGGACATGGGCTTCTCCGAAGACGTCGAGCGTCTGGCTGGCGAATGCGCTGGCCGTGAACAGACCATGCTGTTTTCCGCTACCACCGGCGGTGCCGGTCTGCGGGAAATGATCCGCAAGGTCTTGAAGGACCCGCAGCACTTGCAACTGAACAACGTCAGTGAGCTGGCTTCGGGCACTCGTCATCAGATCATCACCGCTGACCATAACGTGCATAAAGAGCAGGTCCTGAACTGGCTGCTGACCAACGAGACTTACCAGAAAGCCATTATCTTCACCAACACCAAGGCGATGGCCGACCGTCTGTATGGGCGTCTGGTGGCGCTGGAGTACAAGGCGTTCGTGCTGCACGGCGATAAGGATCAGAAGGACCGCAAGGCGGCCATCGACCGTCTGAAGCAGGGCGGCGCCAAGGTCATGGTCGCCACCGACGTGGCGGCCCGTGGTCTGGACGTTGACGGCCTGGACATGGTGATCAACTTCGACATGCCACGCAGCGGCGATGACTACGTGCACCGTGTGGGCCGCACCGGTCGTGCCGGCAGTGAAGGTCTGGCGATCTCGCTGATCTGCCATGGCGACTGGAACCTGATGTCGAGCATTGAGCGCTACCTCAAGCAGAGCTTCGAGCGCCGTGTCATCAAGGAAGTCAAAGGCACCTACGGCGGACCAAAGAAGGTCAAGGCGTCGGGCAAGGCCGTTGGCGTGAAGAAGAAAAAGACCGACGCCAAGGGCGACAAGAAAAAAGTCGCCGCCAAAGGCCCGACCAAGCGCAAGACCGCCAACCGTCCCAAGTCTGACCTGGTCAGCAAAGACGGCATGGCCCCGCTGAAAAAACGCAGCACCCCGGCACCGGCTGCCGAGTGACATCTGCCTAAAGCGCGGGCGTCCGAACCACCACCTTCGCGAACAAGTTCGCTCCCACAGGAATAACACTGTGGGAGAGCAGGAAGATCACTCCGTGCGAGCGGACTCGTCCGCGAAAAACCCCGTAAACCGCCCAATCCCCGCCCTCTGAAGCATCGCCTTCGCGAGCAGATTCGCGTCCACTGAGGTGTGCTTGCCACAGAGACCTCTTTTTCAGGGCCTGTTGCTGGCGAGCCTTGCATGCACGTGGGCATTGTCGTCTGAACGGCTGCGCACCCCGCAGGTCACAACTTCGAGACACTATGCTTGTGACTGGACGTCATGAGCCATTCATCCATGCTGGACGGAGGGTTAATACAATGACTTATAACTGGGACCTTATCGAAAGCCTGCTTCATGAAGTGCAGAACAGTGGCGGCGGTTCGTTTGATTCGCACGAGTACGCCACCGCCAAGGCGTCGGAAGGCGAAGTGGTGGCGGATTCTGGGAGTCTTCAGGCCGAGGCGGGTCAGTTGAAAGAGCTGTTGATCAATCGCGGATTCATTCAGTCACGCCCGGCGGAAGAGAGTGACGGCCGCTCCGGTTTGATCCTTACCCCGCGTGGATCGAGCCTCTTGGCGTTGATCGACAGTAGCATTCCTGGCAACGATCACCCGCGTGAAGTGCTGGACAGGCAGGAAGATGGTCTGGACCCGGCAACCTTTGACGAGGTGGCGTCCAAGCCGCAGGTCGCCTGATTCGATGCCGTATACGCGCTGCTGACCGGCAGCGCGCTTCTCCACAGGGCAATACCTCTATTACTGCGCCGCGTTCGCCGATTTCAGGCAATTGAGATCGGTAAAGTCCTTGCGCATGTCCGCGATCCGGCTCAGCAGCCGGGTTCGTTGCTCGGGGGTGCTTTGCGCAGTGATGTCGACAATCAACGAAATGGCCGCTTTCTCGGTCTTGTCATAGGCCTGCCGATACTCGGGCGTCCAGAATGTCTCGCGGTCCTGCAACAACGCAGCGATGCGCTGAGGGAAGTCGCTTGATTGACGCTGCTGCACGGTTGCCAGAAACAGGTTCTGCCAGCGCGTACGGTTTTCGATCCACGCCTTGTTCTGCTCACCCAGTGAGGCAGACCATGCCTGGATCCGGTCTTTCTGTGCCTGATTGAGCTTGCCGATCCACGGTGTCAGGCGTTTCTCCATACGGTCGGCGCGCTCGGCGATCTGGCGCTCCAGGGGCTGCTCCAGGTATTTGTTCTCGCGTTTGCGCTGGTCCTTGGCAAAGGCGTTCTGCATCTCCTGAACCTGCTTGTCATCGAAACGGGCCAGCAACTCGACGGCCGACGGGGTGATCTCTCTGGAGATCTTGGCAATCGCTTCCTTGGCTTCATTGGTGCGCGCTTCGAGGCCTTCGTACGTCACCTGATCGGTTTTGACCATCTCGTCCAGCTTGTCGAGCCACGTCAGGTACTCGGGCAATTGAGTGCTGCAGTGCCAGCTCAAATGCTGTTTGAGACGCACATCCAGCCAGCCTTTCTGTTCGGAGTTCATGTCCAGGTAGTCGCTGAGCGTCCACGGAATGATCACATCCAGATTGCGGTACGCCAGCCCTACCTGATTGCACCCGGCAAGCAGTGACACGGCCATCAACAGCGTAATGAAGGCTTTGAACAGAGACTGCATGAACACTCCTCGAGGGTACTGACCTGCACAGATTCTGTGCAGTAGAGGAGTGTAGCGCGCAGGGGTTCAACCGGGATGCCGTGTCAGAAAAACGAGCGTACGGCCTTGAGGGTGAAGGTGCCGTCGCAGCGTGCGTTGTGACCACTGTACACGCTGCAATCGCCGCCGCTCAGACTCGACCCGCTGTAGATCAGGTTCATGTCGATGCCCAGCCACGGACGCGAAAGATTGAGCGACCAGTCGTTGAAACCGCTGATCTGCCCGCCATCGTCAGAGATCTGCGGCGTATCGAACTGATGGTTGGCGTATTGCATGCGCACGCCGATACCGAGCCGCTCGATGGCGCCCAGATCGACGAACACCGTGCTGTCGCGCGAGCCCACATCGTTGCTGAAGGCCGCGCCGATGCGGCTGTCGAGCATTCGCAGTCCGGCATAGAATTCGTGGCTGTCGATCTGGCTGGTGTCCGGGTAGCTGTAACGGATCATGCCCAGCTCATAGCCCAGCGTTTTATCGAAGGGTTTCTTGAAACCCATGTAGGAGTCGACTTCCAGTGCGCTGTCTGGCGTGAACCCCATGTTGGGTGCCCATTGGCCGAAATAGAAGCCGCTGTCATGGGTCAGGTCCATGCCGCCATGAAACGAACCCGAACCGCCACTGGGCGTCACCAGGCCCTGCGCCATGCTGCGCGTCGGGGTGGTGGCCAGTTTGAGATCGAAGTCGCCCAGATCCCGCTCCATGACCTGGGCGGAAACGTACTGACTGATGAACAGGGCGCTGAAGGTCAGCGCGTGTAAGCGATGGCTGAGCATGGCTCACTCCTTAATGTGTCGAGGAGTGTGGTCAGGGATGGCGTATCGAAAAACGGCTCAGGAGCCCGACACAAGCCGCGTGCTAGAGCCTCGCAAGGATACCGGTGAAATCGCGTTGGAGCAGACCGTTCGTCGATCCGCAGCGCATCAGTTGGCCGCGGTGGCCTGCGCAGGCGGGATGATCAGCCCGCGAATCACCACCAGAGCCTGTTCGAACGAGGGATAACCGCTCTTGGCGACGTCCAGCTCGGCGTACTCTTTCTGATAGCGCTGGGACAGTTGCGGATCACTGATGCTCAACTGCTGAGACAGCAGGGCAATGGCCAGCGGGTGCCTGTGTTTGGCAGCGGTTTGCAACAGATCGATGATCTGTTTGTGATCGGCCTGCTGGCGGATCAGCAGAACCGCCTGATAGAACTCGGCTTCACCGGAGGCATCATCCAGCGCGGCTCGGCGCAGCATGGCTTCGGCCAGTTCGTAGTTTTCGCGGTTGTCTTCACTGATCAGCAGCTTGGCCTGCAACATGTCGTTCTGATACAGCAGGTGCCCGGCCCGGCAAGGGCTGTCGGTGAGCTGACTGTCATTGGGACCGTTTTCGCAGTGATGCGATGTGCAGCCACCCAGGTACACAAGTGCGCCGAAAAGCATCCAGTTCTTCATTCGAGCATTCCGCCAATGAGACAACTACCAGAGCGTGATCCAGCTCGTGGTCATAATGATATCAATCAAGAGAGTAGCAGCGTGACGGGAGGAATATCCAGCGAAGGATGGTCAATCTAGCGCCTTGAGCGTCAAGGCGCATAGAGATCGACGGACAAGGCGGGGGTGTTACTTCTTGCCGAGGTTGATCTGCTTGGACGGGGTGAAAGTCTGGCCACTCACGCCTTTGGCGATTTGCTGGATTTCGCCGCCGGACTTCAGGAAAGCCGCAATCTGTGCGTTGATCGAGTCGCTCGTTTCAACGGCTGGTGCGGGCTTGGCTTTCGAGTGGGATGCTTTGATACGCATGGCTGCCATTTACCTTCATAAACGTAATACGGCCAGCCATCGTACAGGAAAGCCTTGCCTGATGCTTGGCGAATGTGGCAATCGCCCGGCCGCCGCGCGAGCGTCAAAACAGCATTGATATCGCTTCACGCTCGCCAAGCAACTGTTTTGCCTGATGAAGTCTGTAAGGAACGTCGTTCGTCGGCAAAGCCTGCGTGCGCCAGTTTGGTGCCAGTAACTGACGAGTGGAGCCCCAAGTCAGGTCTGAACGCTTCCATCGCGCAGTTTCCTGGCCAGTGATCCGGCAGTGCGGCGCGAATGCCGGTGCAAACTCGGGTAGAATGCGCCCCACGCAATGAGGGTATCTGCACATGGCTTTAATCGGGCGCTACAACAGCTTGCAAGTGGTCAAGCACACTAACTTCGGTCTGTACCTGGACGGTGCGCAGGATGGCGAAATCCTTCTGCCCAATCGTTACATCCCCAAGGATGTACCCAGCGAAGATGAAGACTGGCTCAACGTGTTCATCTATCTGGACAGCGAAGACAAGCTGATCGCCACCACTGAAAAACCCAAGGTCCAGGTCGGTGAGTTCGCCAGTTTGAAAGTGGTCGAAGTCAACAGCATCGGCGTGTTCCTGGACTGGGGCCTGCCCAAGGACCTGTTGCTGCCGTACTCGGAAGAGAAGCGCACGTTGCAGGCCGGTGATTACTGCGTGGTGCATGTCTATCTGGACAAACATACCCGTCGCATCACCGCCACCGCGCGTCTGGATCGCTATCTGGACAAGACCCCGGCCAACTACAGCGTTGGGCAGGAAGTGGACTTGCTGGTGGCCGAAGCCACCGACATGGGCTTCAAGGCAATCATCAACAACAAGCACTGGGGGCTTATTCACAAGAACGAAGTATTCAAGTTCATGCGTGCCGGCAAGCAGGAAAAGGGTTTTATCAAGGAGATCCGCGCAGACGGCAATATCAGCCTGAGTCTGCAACCGGTGGGCGCGGAAGCGGCCAGCAGTCTGAATTCGAAGATTCTCGCCAAGCTGCGTGAGAACAACGGCACTCTGCCGGTCAGCGACAAGAGCGATCCGCAGGTGATCAGCGGTCTGTTCGGTGTCAGCAAAGGCAATTTCAAGAAGGCCATCGGCGCGTTGTACAAGCAGGGTCAGATCGTGATCCACGCCGACCGTATCGAGCTGGTCTGACAGCCGTCAGCGCCTGAGTCTGAATAAGTTACCGTAGACGCGGTGCAGTTCAGGCCCAGGCTGCCAGCCTGTCGATTTCCTGCTTCATGCGGTTGAACGGCAGTGTGCCGTTGAAAACTTTAGCCTGCTCCAGCGATTCGTCGCTGCGCCGCAACAGCACCACGGGCACCGCTCGCAACCCCAACTGCTGCGCCAGCGCCTGATCATCCAGTACCGATTTCTCGTACTCGCTGTCGATCAATGCCTGTTCCAGCGCGTGCCTGTCCAGGCCCAGCGTATGACCCAGCTCCAGCAAGGTCGGCGTTTCGCCGATGTCCAGTCCGTCCTCGAAAAACGCCTTGAACGCGCCCTTGTGAAAGTCGGCGAAGCGTCCTGCATTGCGGGCGAATGCGGCGGCTTCAAGCACTTTGCGGCTGCGGGGCTGTACGGTTGGCATCTTCATGACGACCTGACGCTTGTCCGCCATGGGCAAAACGGAACGTGACCAGGTGGCGCGCAGGTAATCCGCATCGGGGTCGAGCATGGCGAGTGGGGCGGGGCGCAGTTCAAAGGCGTGCCAGTTGAACTCAAGCCGCTCGCCATAGCTCTGCTGAAGCTGTTCAAGCACCGAGAGTTGCAGGTAACAGAAGGGACAGACGTAGTCGCTCCAGACATCTATTTTAAACGGACCACCAGTGTTCATTCGCCAAACTCCATAACGCTAATTAACACTGACTCCCATAGCCCCGTAAAAGTCCTGCCGTTTGGAGGATCATTTTTCAACGGCCGCTGGTCATAGCTTCATGCGAGGGCGTTCTGCCGTCGAACACCACCAGGGACGCCTCATGAAAAAGATATTTTCGGCCTACGTCGGCACGCTATTGGCGTTTCTGATACTCGATGGAATCTGGTTGGGGGTGCTGATGGGGCCGACCTATCGGCAATGGCTAGGGCCGATGATGCTGGAAACACCGGTGATCGGTCCGGCGGTTGTGTTTTATCTGCTGTATGGCGCAGGCGTGGTGATGTTTGGCGTACTGCCGGCCCTCAAGGAACAGCGCTTGGGTCGCGCGACCGTTTACAGCGGCTTGCTGGGGCTTGTTGCATACGGCACCTATGATCTGACCAACTGGGCCACGCTGCAGGGATGGCCCGCGCAACTGGCGCTGGTGGACCTGGCCTGGGGCACGGTGGCCTCGGCATTGGCGGGGACGGCGGGGGATCTGGGGGCGCGGAGTCCGGCCTGAGCGAGCCGATGAAAGTCGCCGCGCTGGCGACTCTCACGCTGGCTGTCGACCCCTGATCAGGGTTGCAGGAAACCCGCAAAGCTCAGGTTGCTGCCCTTGGGGCGCATGTCCTTGAGGTAGGAATCCTTGTCGGCGCTCAACTCCAGGC
>NZ_MUIO01000115.1 GCF_002087235.1 Pseudomonas floridensis
CAGCCAGCTTTCGGATCCGCAGCTCAAGGATTACGTCGAGACGTCCGTCTATCGTCTGGCCGAAACCAGCCAGGTACAGGACCGCCGCCTCGAGTTCATTCTGATCAACAGCCCGCAGCTCAACGCCTTCGCCGCCCCTGGCGGGATCATCGGTGTCAACGGCGGCCTGTTTCTCAACGCCCAGACCGAGGGCGAGTATGCCTCGGTGCTCGCTCACGAACTCGCTCACTTGTCCCAGCGCCACTTCGCCCGTGGCGTCGAAGCCCAGCAACGCATGCAGGTGCCGGTCATGGCCGCCATGCTGGCCGGTATCGTGATGGCTGCCGCCGGTGCCGGTGATGCGGGTATCGCGGCAATTGCCGGTTCGCAGGCTGCCGCGATTCAGGAACAGCGTCGTTTCTCACGACAGAACGAGCAGGAAGCCGATCGCATCGGCATCCTGAACCTGGAAAAGGCCGGTTACGACCCACGCAACATGCCGACCATGTTCGAACGCCTGATGCGCCAGTACCGATTCGATGCAAGGCCGCCTGAGTTTCTGCTGACTCACCCGGTCAGCGAATCGCGGATCGCTGACACCCGCAACCGCGCCGAGCAGGCCAAACCCGGCGGCAAGGAAGACAGCGTGCTGTATCAATTGATGCGGGCGCGTGTCGCGCTGATCTACGAGGAAACGCCCGGAATCGCCGCCAAACGCTTCCGCGCTCAGTTGGTCGAGAATCCCAAGTCCGATCCTGCGCGTTACGGTCTGGCCATCGCACAGATCAAAGGCGGTCAGCTCAACGAAGCCCGCGAAAACCTCAAGCCCCTGTTGGAAAAGGCACCCAACGACATCACCTACAACCTGACGCAGATCGATCTGGACATCACCAACAACCGCCTCGCCGACGCACAACAACGGGTCGACCGCATGCTGGCGCTGTACCCGAACAACTACCCGCTCAACGATGTGCGCATCGACGTGCTGCTCAAACAGAACCGCACTGCCGAAGCCGAAAAGGGCCTCGAAGCGCTGTTGAAGACACGGCCTGACGATCCGGACATCTGGTATGTGGTGGCGGAAACCCGTGGCCTGAACGGCAACACCGTCGGCCTGCATCAGGCAAGGGCCGAGTATTTCGCGCTGGTGGGCGATTTCCGCCAGGCCATTCAACAACTGGACTTCGCCAAGCGTCGCGCCGCCAGCAACTTCCAGCTGGCGTCACGTATCGATGCGCGGCAGAAGGATCTGATCGAGCAGGAGCGCATGGTCAAGGACATGATGAACTGACGGCGCGCGACTCACAGGCTCGTCAAACGGAAAGCCCGACACTTGCGTCGGGCTTTTCGTTTGTTTTAACGGCGCCTGTCAGGCGTTGCCTGCCTGCCTCATACGCGCTGCCTGGGTGAAATCGAGCATGCGCTGCAAAGGACGTAAAGCATTGGGGATCAGTGCCGGGTCGACGAATATCTCGTTCGAACCTTCTCGCAGACACTGCAAGGTGCGCTCAAGTGTGTTCATTGCCATCCACGGGCAATGTGCGCAACTGCGGCACGCCGCGCCATTGCCAGCGGTTGGGGCCTCGATGAAGATCTTGTCCGGGCACACCTGCTGCATTTTGTAGAAGATGCCGCGATCGGTGGCCACGATGAAGGTCTTGTTGGGCAATCGTTGCGCGGCAGCAATCATCTGGCTGGTCGAGCCTACGACATCGGCCAGTTCAATCACCGCTTCCGGTGATTCCGGGTGAACCAGAATCGCAGCTTCCGGGTACAGCGCTTTCATGTCTTCCAGTTGCTTGGATTTGAACTCCTCGTGGACGATGCAGGCTCCGTCCCACAGCAGCATGTCGGCACCGGTTTCGCGTTGAATGTAACGCCCCAAATGCTTGTCCGGTGCCCAGATGATTTTCTCGCCATTGTCCATCAGGCTCTCGACGATCTCCAGCGCGCAACCCGAGGTCACCACCCAGTCGGCCCGGGCCTTGACGGCGGCAGAGGTGTTCGCGTAGACCACGACCGTCCGCTCAGGGTGCTGATCGCAGAACGCCGAAAACTCATCGACCGGACAGCCCACATCCAGCGAACAGGTGGCTTCCAGCGTCGGCATGAACACGCGCTTTTCCGGATTGAGGATCTTGGCCGTCTCGCCCATGAAACGCACGCCCGCCACCAGAACGGTACTGGCCGAATGGTTATTGCTGAAACGCGCCATTTCCAGAGAATCGGCAACGCAGCCGCCGGTCTCTTCCGCCAGCGCCTGAATCACCGGGTCGCAGTAATAATGGGCGACCAGAACGGCGTCCTGTTTCTTGAGCTCAGCGGCAATTTCGGCACGGTAGCGCACCTCTTCTGCCGGGCTCAACGCCTTGGGCTGCTTGGCATCGAGATGCGCCTGTACCAGAAAGCGTTCGGAAATCTGTGTCATGTTCGCGGGACCTGAAGGCGCGTGAGCGCGAAAGGCAAGTTTACACCCTGCAAGCAGGCATTAAAAAACCGGAAGCCTCGTTTGACGGAATCTTCCGACCTGACGTCGGACAAGCCCGCAGCACACATGGGCGCACGCCCGATCCGCCAGCGAAGGCCGGCAGATTCTAACGCTAAAAAGCTGATTTAACAGGCAAACATGACTCACCGACTAGCGGTACACCAGGGCGATGACATATTCACATACCGCATCGGTCGCATTGGTGAACGTGCAGTCCTCCTCAGGCAACCCCAACTGCAGACAATCTCCGGCAACCAGTACGTAAGCGGTGGTGCCCTTGGTGAAGTTCAATTCTCCCTTGGTCACCCATACCTGCTGATGAAGAAAGGCATAAGCCGTCGCCGGGTAGCTGATACTCACGCCCGCGGGCAACTGCACGTTGAGCAACTCAAGCGGCCAGCCCTCTCGGGGCGACACCTTCTGCCGCCTGTATCCAGTCTCCGGATCGATCCAGACTGGCTGATCGTCGTGCCGGGAAAGCAAGCCGGAGCGGCCTTCCGCACGATGCAACAACGTGGAAAGAGGAAGACCGAACGCGCCCGATAGCTTGCCCAGAATGCTGGAAGTGGGACTGACCTGAGAATTCTCGATCTTGCTGATCATGGCCTTGGACACGCCCGAAAGCGCACTGAGCTCGCCGATGGACCAGCCGCGAGCGGAACGCTCCGTCTTGACTGTCAATGCAATATCGATTGGATTTTTGTTCACTATAGGATATTTCCAGTTTCGAAATGGGCAGACCAAACAGGTCAACCCTTAGGCACGATCACGGTGCCAAAAAAATAATTTTGCCGAAAAAATCACACTCAAAAAGATATGATTATCTACAAGCTATTGATTTTATTATAAAAATCATTAAGCCATCATAAGAGCTTTGCTATCGATATGCAAAACAACGATTAGCAAAATCAATTTGTCGTCTTAACGTTTGCGTTTACTATATGAAACAGACGCGCAACACTTGTCTATCCGCTAATCACCTCACTCTAACGTATTTGGGGGTTCCTATGCTGGCCCGGACAAAACAAACCGATTATCTGTCAGGCGAAGAAATCATCCTATCCATGAAAGCGATGATTGACGAGTCTGGAATCAATACGAACGAGTTTTACCAGACCTTCCGAAAAGCGCCACTGCCGAAAACCACGCTTAAAAAGGTATTTCAACAATACTTTTATTACATTCGTACTTTCCCGCAGATTCTGGCAGGGACCTCTCACCGGACAGAGAGCGAAGTGATCAGAATGAAACTGGCTCGCACAGTGGTTTCAGAACTGGGCGACGGTGTCGGTGAACCCCACTTTATAATGTTCGAGCGGGTCCTTGCCGGCGTCGGTGTAACGCTTGATGACTGGAAAAACATTGATTACATACCCGAGGCCAGACAGTTGGTGGAGGGCCTGCAACGTATCTTTCTCGAAGGCTCGACCGAACAAGCGATCGGCGCCCACTACATCATCGAAGAATTTGGCTTCCCGATGATTGCCAATCTGTACGAGGGCTTCAGGCTCTACGACGGCTGGAAACATGAGGACTTCACCTACTTCTACCTGCACATGCTGGTCGAAACCGATCACGTGGAATGGATTACAGAGGCCGTCATGGAAGCTGCTAAAAATCCCGAGACCGGTACCGAGATTCTGGACGGCGCAGCGGATGTACTGAACCTGCTGACGCAATTCTGGAAGGGACTGGATCGTATCGCAAGACACTCGTAAGTCCACGTGCAAGACAGGGGCGGGAAGCCATGGAACTTTCAGAACTGGTCGGGCGCGCGGCAGTGTTCAAAGACGCCAGCGACTATGCGCGCACAACACAAGCGATCAACTTGTCCCAAGGCGTTCCCGAACCCCGTTTCGACGACGAAATGAATACGTACCTTTGCGCAGAAGCCGCCCTCGGGTGGCAATATGCAGACCCGCGAGGAGATGCGCATTTACGTTCAAGTATCGCCGCTCATTATTGTGCGCAAGGCGATAACTTCAACACTGTTCTGGTGACCTCAGGCTGTACCGAATCGCTGTATATCGCCTTGCAGGCGGCCAACGTCGAGTTCGGAAATCACGTCGCTTTTTTTGCGCCTTTCTATCCTTATTATCCTGGACTGGCAAAACTTTGCGGTCTGACATTTACACCGATAGCCATGACGACGGATGCGGACGCGAATCGCGTTGATTGGGACCTTGTTGAAACATCACTGCGTGCAGGCGTGAAGATCCTGTTAATCAATACACCGCACAATCCAACGGGTTGGTGCATGGGCCAAGACGACTGGTTACAACTCGATGCGCTGTCCGAGCGTTACCATTTTTTAACTATCGTGGACGAAGCCTACAAATATTACACGTACGAACAACGCCAGCCATCCACCACTCGGACACTCAGTGCCCGACTTCTGATCGCGGGCAGTACATCCAAGATGCTGTCCATGACCGGTGCTCGTATCGGCTGGCTGGCAGGGGATCCCGAGACTCTGGAGCAGGCCTACGCTCACCATCTCTACCTGAGCTATTGCCAGCCCCCGCCCCTGCAAAGAGCTGTCGCATCCATTCTTGACGGACTGGATGCTTCACGGATTCAAACGCTACAAGAACATTATCGTCGTAAACGCGACCGTCTGACCGCTGCCCTGTCGAACGCCGGATTCCGGTTTTCGACACCGGAGGGCGGGCATTACGTCATGGCGGACTATTCACTGATAAAGCCACACCTCGATGCACGTACTTTCAGCAGATACATGGCTGAACAGGTGGGCGTCATGCCGCTGACTGCCGAGCCTTTTTATATGAGCAGCAGTCCGCGTCAGGTCAGATTTTCCTTCTCTGTTTCGAACGCTGTTCTCGATGAAGCCTGTGGACGAATGGAGGCAATGTGATGATGGCTCAAGACGTATTCGATGTCATTGTAATTGGGGGTGGTCCTGCCGGTTTGAGTGAGTGCTTACGGCTGCAGGCCACCGATCTGAATATCGCCGTAGTCAGTGATGTCTTTGGCGGATGCATGGGAATGATGGGCGCGCTACCGCTGCAGTCCTACTGTAATGAACTGGAAATTTCCGGGGCGCCGATTCCGCTCAGAAAGTTCTTGAATCGACTGGCAATAAGCCCGACAGGCGAGGAGTACTCCAACTACATCAGGAGCAACTTCGAAACGCTGCCCCTGACCCGGTTCGAAGAACGCGTCATGACCCTGAGCAAATCCGGCGAGTTCTTCGAACTTGTACTGGGAGACGCCAGCGCAGGAAAAACGCTACGAGCCTCACAAGTCATCCTTGCCACTGGAATTCGCCCCAGAGCTGCACCCCTCGAAGCGGAAATGGCCACATGGAGAAGCTGCTTTGACGTCTACACCCAAGTCAGTAATGGGCAGATCGATACGTTCTCGGGCAAGGATGTCTTTATCTTCGGCAGCGGAAACAGTGCCTTCCAGATCGCTCTGTTACTGGCTCCGGTGGCTCGCAATATCACGGTTCTGGTGAAGTCTTATCTGGGCCTTTATCCACAAGAGACAAACGATCGGTTCGCCTTGCGCTCACTTAGCCAGCGCACGCTGGAAATGATCGCAAAATGCGGTTCAGAGTCGGCTCAAGGGCCGATAAACGGCGTGGCAACGACTCATCGCGCGCATGTCTGGCTGCATGCTTACAGCGACGTTCAGGCCTGTGCAGATTCGCTGTTGCTCACGCTCCCTCATCGCCTCAATAGCCACGCTCTTCTTGAGGGATCATGCAATGAAGCACTCAGGAGAGGCCGACTGGGCTTTTTGAATGACGGGTCCGGCTACCGCTTGATGATCGATTGCTCGGCCAGACAAAGCTGCCTGGTCTCGGCAACCGGAGTCACCGCTCAGTTACCGGATACCGAGTGGCCACAACTGATCGACAGTGATTCCGGGTTCGCCGCTCATTGCAATGGCCAGACACCGATCGAAGGCCTGCATGTGGCAGGGGCCGTTTCCGGATATGCGTCGGTCAACACCATGTTGCCCGCCTCCCCCACTACCCTGCGCAACGATAGCGTACAGGAGCGTGTGTCGTGGGCATGACTCAAATGGTGCCGCTGACTCTGGACTATCGGGAGGCAGTGAACATGCCGGATCACCAGCTTCGGCAAGCGATTGCAGAGTACAAAGTGGCGGTTATCAAATGCCGTGATGCAGCGCTGGAACCGTATGTCGATTTGATGAAGCGTCTTGGAAAACCTGTACATCATATTCTGGAAAACTTTTGCCTGACCCATTACCGGGAAGTGCTGACGATCAGCAATGTGTACGAAAAGGGCGCTCCACTGGGCGTACATGACGGAGGCGCTTATTGGCATACGGACATGTCCTATAAGCAAGCCAATACCGTGCTGACCTCCATGCTTTCAGTGAAGGTTCCCGATACGTCAGGTGAAACAGAGTTCATCGACTGCGTATCGGGGCTGCAGCGCGTGCGAAGCTGGATGAAAACCGGTGAGTGTCCGGACTTTATCAAAGAACTGAACCTCGACTCGCTGCAGGCAAGCCATCGATTTGGCAACCGCGACGCCTTGAGAAACGCCGATGCCAAATCCCAAGTGTTGGAAAAAACACAGCGCGACGCGATGGAAGCCCAGGTTCTGCATCCGCTGGTTATTCAACATCCGTTGACCGGTGCTCACGCCCTATACGCGGCCGCAGCGACGTCGTTTGGAATAACAGGATGGCCTGACGAGTTTGCCCGCCAGGTGCTGGACACCCTGTTCGATTTTCTGCTGCTTCACGCCCCCAGGTATAAGCACCACTACCAACGTGGCGACATTGTGATCTGGGACAATCTTTCAACGCTGCACAGGGGACCTGTTATCCCCAAAAGTGAAGGCGGTCGTGATGCTCGTCTTCTCTATCGCATGAACGTGGACTTCAACGAGGGACTTCATCATGGTTAAGACAATCATATTCCTGACACCCCACTACCTGAACTTCGCCTCCGAGGCAGCGCTGAAAGAACTGCACGGCACGTGCCGAACCGTATTGATTGCGTACCACAAGGACACGTTGTCGGCCACGCTCGAACGGCACATGTCGACGATCATTCGCGTTGAGGGCGACCCCCAGCGCAACATTCGTCCGCTGCTGGACCACGAACAATGCAGATCCGTCCTGCGTAACGAACTTCGTCAACTCAATGGCGACGCCGGGCTGATCAGGATCTTTTGCCAGGAAGAATGCCATGTCGAACTCGCAGCCCAATTGCGCGAGGAATTTGGCATCGAAGGCGACCGCATGGAAATTGTAGAAAATTTCCGTGACAAGATAAAAATGAAAGCAGCAGTTGCCAGGAAAGGCATTCGGGTCCCACGCTTTGCAAGACTCAATCAAGCGCGCCTCAGGCAGGACGCCGACACCTATTACGATGAGCTTCGCAGTGAGTTCGGCCTGCCCTTTGTCATCAAGCCGGTCAACGCAGCGGGCAGCTTTGAAGTTTCCATCATTCATGACGAACACGGCTTTGAGAAGGCACGCCAGGAGGTGATGAAATCGCCTTACCACTTTGAATATGAAGTGGATGAGTTCATCCGCGGACAGATGTATCAGTGCGACTCTCTGGTGGTCAAAGGCGATGTCAGGTATTGCGGCGTACTTGAGTTGGGATGCACGAACTTTGATTTCGTCCAGGGAAAACCGTTGAGCGTCATTCCAGTGCTCGACCCCGTCTTGAAGGCTCGTCTGGAGGCTTTCAACCGTGATGTGATCAACGCCTTGAACTTCAGTGACGGCTCCACTCACCATGAAGTGTTCATTGACCATGACAGCGGCGAACCGGTCTTTCTGGAAATCGCGGCTCGCGTGCCTGGCGGCATTGGTGTTCCGTACCACGAAAGAAACAGCGACATCAACCTGATCGATGCCAATCTGTTTTTAACGGCGAACTCTGAAAAACTTGGCAATGTCCGGCCCCACCCGAAAAACAATGTTGTGTCCGCGCTGCTGCCATTGCGCAAAGGCACCATCAAACAGCTTAATGAACCGCCCATTTCAAGTGAGTACACAATCGACTGGAAAGTAGCTCCCGGCATGATCGTGGACTCCCGCTCCCTGGCGGATACGGCGGGCATCCTCACGTTTTATAACCTGGACCCGGCGACCTTGCGGGCTGACTTCGACGCCCTGCAAAACTACCAGCCGACTCAGGTAGAGCTGCCCACGGCGGCTGCAACGTGAGCATTTCATTCAAGACGACTTCCAGCGTCCTTCAGGAGCACTTATGAACGGGGCCTATCTTGGCGCTTTGAGCATGGCCATTTATTGCTTGTCCACGGCGCTGTCAGCCGTTTGGGTAATGTTTTCGTTCACCCGCATCAATGGCGCCACCCTGACGTTCATCACGTTCCTGCTGGCCTGGTCTGTATTCTTCGTGGTTCACCGCCTGCGAGGCCATGATCCGCTGCGATTGCTGAAAGACAAATGGCGTGCGGTGACACTGCTCAATGTACTGACGCTGTTCAGTTGGTGGTTCATGTTTATGGCACTCCAACGGATTGAGGCGTCAGTAGAGTCCGCGATTTATCAGGGCTGGATGCCGTTGGTTGTAGTGGTCTGTGAAGCATTGACCGGAAAATCGCGCGTCAGCCGCTTTCGCTGGCTGGGTGCCCTGATGATCCTCGTATCGCTGCTCGGGCTGGTAATGGTGCGCCTGGCCCTGGGTGCAACAGCGATGGTGAGCGTCGAACACTTATACGAAGGCATCGCTCTTGCGACTGTCGCCGGAATAACCGGAGGCATTTATATCTACAGTTCGGGACGTCTGAACCTGAATCAGCAATACAGCGCCATGGACATACTTTGCGTGCGTTTCTTTCTGCTGCTGCTGGTGACTGGGTGGATCGGCCGCGACAAGCTCTTGCAGGTCTTGACGCTGGACACGCATATGCTCTTTCAACTGATGGGGCTGGCGGTTTTCTCGGTGTTGATCCCGGTATTCAGTTTGCAGTACGCCATTCAACGACTGGGCGGCGGGCGCGTGTCCATATTGACGCCATGTGTGCCGGTAATCGCCCTGGCTGCCGAGTTCTTCCTTTCGGCCTGGCACACGCTCTGGGTGCCGTTCCTCGTTACCATGGTCTGCGTTGCGGTGATCCTTTCAAACGTATGGTTTACCCGCAACGTCCGTTTGGGGCTGCCCGTCCAGTCGCCCGCAACCCTGCCAAAATAATTACGCAGCAGCATCAGCGATCTTCATCGGATGACGTGCCTCGAAGGCCTGGTAGAACCGAACGGCAATTGCCGGTGATCACTTCACCGGCAAATGCCTTACGGACGAATTGCGTTGAGTCATTCAGTGAACCGTTCACGGTTGCGGAATGATCGAGCTCTGGATACAGATGCCATTCGATGCGGCTACCCGCTTTACAGGCATCGGTCACCAACGCCGTCTGCTGCGTGACGGATACATCGTGATCCTGACCGCCGGTGCCGATGAAGATCGGTATGTCCGACTTCAGCGTCGGGTAAGCAGACGCACGATTTATCCTGTCGAGTACCGACTGCGGTGATCGCTTGAAGCTGTTGTCGAAGGTGAGACGGTCCGAAATGACCCGCTGATTGATCGCATGCAGGCAGGCACGTTTGCTGAGTTCGAAAGCAGGCATGGCGCGCTCGTGCAGATAGTCACCTGGCACGAAGGCTGGATCGAGCAACATGCCAGTGCTCAGCCTCAACAGGTTGTAGGAAAACGTCGAAGCATTAAATCCCCCGACCTTGCCCACGCCCGCCTCGGCCGGACGTTGTCGCACACCGGCGTAAGGAGTACCGGTCGCCACCACGCCAACGATGTTCAAGTCCGGCGCGTAGGCCTTGGCGTACACCGCCGTCGCGAACGCTGCCCTGCCGCCTTGTGACTGACCAAACACGACAACCCGCTTCGCAAGGTCGAAATTGGCACCGATCACCGCTCGAATGCTGTCGATGATATCGAAAGCGAGCGGGCGGCTAAGTCCGTACGGATGAGGGCCGGGCGTGCCGAGCCCCTGATAGTCGGTCGCCACCACAGCGTAGCCTTGCGCGAGCCACTCATTCAAATAGCGCTTGTCACGCGGGCTGCGTCCTGCAAGCGAAGGAGCGCAGCTGTCGGCAATGCCCACCGTGCCGTGTGCCCACGCCATAAGCGGCCATCCACCTGGCGGAGGACTTCCTTTGGGGATGAACAAGGCGGCGGACACGACGACCCGCTTGTTGCCATCAAGGCCATCGGTGGAGGTGTACAGAAAACGAATGTTCCTGCTCGCATTGTCGAGGCTTTGGGATGGCGTCAACGCCCCGGATCCGAGCAATTGTCCCGGTGCCGCAGGCACAGGCTCTTTCCAGTCGTAGAAGTCCGGAACATCGTCGTCCGCAGTCAACTGCACTGTGGCGGCTTGACTGCATCCGCACAAAAGGATGACTGACACTGCACTTGCGAGGCAACGCGATAACCACCGGCTTGGGCACATTTTCTATTTCTCATGAAGTTCGCGTCGGTATCCGCTCTGCCGGTTGAAGTGACAAACCGGATTCGATTGCCCGTCACGCCCGACCTCTGGACAGATCGCCGAGTCGGGTACTCACGGGAACACCAGAGCCTCGTTTATCAGGATTTCA
Organism: Pseudomonas floridensis; assembly: GCF_002087235.1. Taxonomy (GTDB): domain Bacteria; phylum Pseudomonadota; class Gammaproteobacteria; order Pseudomonadales; family Pseudomonadaceae; genus Aquipseudomonas; species Aquipseudomonas floridensis. The sequence continues at coordinate 11,069 of NZ_MUIO01000115.1, forward strand.
CGGCCATTTCTGCCGTGTGATGGTGGAGCCAATTCACGCTCACTGACCATGAATAACTGCCGGTTAAAAATATTAAGTCACGCCAGTCAATTAATGAATGCATGTCAGAGATAAGGCTACAGCGTGTGGCACCTGAGAGACGTTAGTTGAACATTAATAATATTTAATCCTGTGTCGCCGTGCGGAGTCGGCATCATGGGGAATTTTAAGAATGCCGTTAGTAGCAGGCTTGTAGAGATGCTGCCCCGCCCTCAATCCGGACAACCCAGTATGAAAAAACACCTGTCGCTGTTAATGATACTTCTCGCTTCCAGGTATGCGCTGGCGGGCTCGACGCTCGACGAACAAACCATTGTTTCCTATATCGACAGTCGCAGCACCGAACAGGTGGCCTTGCTCGAACAGTTGGTCAATATCAATAGCGGAACCGACAACGCCGAAGGCGTCGTTCAGGTGGGCAATATCATGAAGCAGAAACTCGAAGCGTTGGGCTTCGATACTCGCTGGCATGACTTGCCGGCAGACATGAAACACGCTGGCAGCCTCGTTGCGCTGCACGAGGGCAACCGGTCTGCCAAACGAATCCTGTTGATCGGCCATCTGGATACCGTATTCCCGAAAACCAGTAACTTTCAGACCTTCTCTTACATAGACGGTGGCAAGAAAGCCAAAGGACCCGGTGTCATCGATGACAAGGGCGGCCTGGTCACTCTGCTGTACGCACTCCAGGCGCTGAAGAACAATGGCTCGCTCGACACCATGAATATCTCGGTGGTTCTGGTCGGCGATGAAGAGCTGGCAGCCAAACCGACGGATATCTCAAGGCGCGTGCTGATCGACGAAGCCAAGAAAAGCGACGTTGCCCTGGGCTTCGAGTTTGCCCTGTCCCCCAACCAACTGGTAACCGATCGCAGGGGCCTGAGCGAATGGTTCCTGACCAGTTCCGGTCTGGACAATCACTCGGCGACCATTTTCCAACCCAAAACCGGTTACGGCGCAGTCTATGAATCAGCCCGCGTACTGGATGAGGTCCGCTCCAAACTCTCGAACGAACCCGGCCTGACCATCAACCCGGGGCTTATTCTGGGCGGCTCCAGCGCAAACGAAGATGTCGCGAACGGACAAGGTACTGCATCCGGTAGAAAGACCACGGTGGCCAGGTCGGTACTCGTGCACGGCGATCTGCGCTTTATCAATGAGGAACAACGCCAGTCGGCAGAAGCCCGATTGAAAGAAATTACCAGTCGGCCTCTGCCACAGACCAGCAGCGAAATGACCATCAAAGCGATCATGCCGGTCATGGAAGATCGCGAAAGCAATCGCAAACTGCTGGAGGCATATAGCCGGGTGAGCCGGGATCTGGATGGCCCGGCGCTGGAATCCGCACCGTCTGCCGACCGAGGCGGCGCCGACATTTCTTACGTGGCCCCGTATGTGAAAGCCAGCCTGGACGGGCTGGGTGCATGGGGCACAGGCGCGCACAGTGAAAACGAAACGCTAGAGGTGAGCGCTCTGCCCATCGCGACTAAACGGGCGGCTATTTTCATGAGCCGGTACTGAGGCGAGCCTCTTGATTGGCAGACGCCAACCTTGATTGCCTTGTCAGCTGGAAACAGGCCTGACAAGGCTCTGGGCATTCAAGAATATGGACGGCAATCAGCGTAAATGACCTGCATCGTAGCCCGTGCGACAGGGCTGTCAGAGTTTGCCTATCAGCACCCAATGTTCTTTCTATTAGAAATCTGCGCGAAGAAGGCTAATCTGGGAAAGCATTGGCGCAAGCCATGCGGCTTACCCCTGATAAAGGGGACGATTGGGCTCAGGTTTATTTCGCACGCTGTGAGCTGGCCTCGCTGCAATCCGATCATCGTTGTACAGCGTATTGGTAGCGCTGGGCTGATTGATGATGAACGGTCGACAGGAACCCAGTGCTGTTGAGCCCCTTCACTATTACTGTCTAAAGTCCCCTGAGTGGACTGGATGGCCTGATGCAAACGACAAAAAGGTGTATCAAGCATGTCAACTGAATCGAAGTGCCCCTTCAACCATGCTGCTGGCGGCGGCACCACCAACCGTGACTGGTGGCCCAAGCAGCTGAATCTGAAGATTCTGCACCAGCATTCCCCCCTCTCCGACCCGATGGGCGAGAGTTTCGACTATGCCAAAGAGTTCAAGAGCCTTGATTTCGAGGCGGTCAAACAGGACCTGCGCGATGCCATGACCCGCTCGCAGGACTGGTGGCCGGCAGACTTCGGCCATTACGGCCCGCTTTTTGTTCGCATGGCCTGGCACAGTGCCGGGACTTATCGTACCGGTGACGGCCGTGGCGGCGCGGGTGCCGGTCAGCAGCGTTTTGCTCCCCTCAACAGTTGGCCGGACAACGTCAGCCTGGACAAGGCACGTCGCCTGATCTGGCCGATCAAGCAGAAGTACGGCCGCAAGATCTCCTGGGCCGACCTGATCGTGCTGACCGGTAACGTTGCGCTGGAAACCATGGGCTTCAAGACGTTCGGCTTCTCCGGCGGTCGCCCGGATGTCTGGGAACCGGAAGAAGACGTGTACTGGGGCTCCGAGACCACCTGGCTGGGTGGCGAAGAGCGCTATGGCGCGCAGAAGAAAATGCAGCAGCCGGGTGACGGCACGCTGGTCGCCGAGCCGGAGAATCACCCTAACGAAGAAAGCCGTACCGCTAAAGGCGAACGCAATCTGGAAAACCCGCTCGCCGCGGTGCAAATGGGTCTGATCTACGTGAACCCTGAAGGACCTGAAGGTGTTCCTGATCCGGTGGCTTCTGCCAAGGATATCCGTGAAACCTTCGGCCGCATGGCGATGAATGACGAAGAGACCGTGGCGCTGATCGCCGGTGGTCACGCCTTCGGCAAGACCCACGGCGCAGGCCCCGCCGACAACGTCGGTCCTGAGCCGGAAGCGGCCGGTCTTGAAGAACAAGGACTTGGCTGGAGAAACAAATTTGGCAGCGGCAAGGGTGGTGACACCATCACCAGCGGCCTGGAAGTGACCTGGACTTCGACGCCGACCCAATGGAGCAACGAGTACCTCGAAAACCTCTTTGGCTTCGAATGGGAACTGACCAAGAGCCCGGCGGGCGCGCATCAGTGGAAGCCGAAGAGCGGCGCGGGCGCTGGCAAGATTCCGGATGCCCATGACCCGAGCAAACGTCATGCACCGAGCATGCTGACCTCCGACCTGGCGCTGCGCTTCGATCCGGCTTACGAGCAAATCTCCCGCCGCTTCCTGGCCAACCCCGATCAGCTGGCTGACGCGTTCGCCCGCGCCTGGTTCAAACTGACTCACCGTGACATGGGTCCGCTGGCCCGCTACCTCGGTCCGGAAACGCCGACCGAAGAGCTGCTGTGGCAAGATCCGATTCCAGACGTGGATCATGCGCTGGTGGATGAGCAGGATGTTGCCGTTCTCAAAGGCAAGATTCTCGCCTCGGGGCTTTCTGTCCCGCAGTTGGTGTCGACGGCATGGGCGGCAGCCTCTACCTTCCGTGGCTCGGACAAGCGCGGCGGTGCCAATGGCGGACGTCTGCGGCTCGCCCCGCAGAAGGACTGGGCAGTCAACCAGCCGGAGCAGTTGGCCGGTGTATTGAAAACCCTCGAAGGAATTCAGGCGGAGTTCAACGCGAGCCAGTCCAATGGCAAGCGGGTATCCATTGCCGATCTGATCGTCCTAGCGGGTAATGCAGGTGTCGAACAGGCTGCAAAAAATGCAGGCCAGCACGTCACCGTTCCATTCACACCGGGCCGCGCAGATGCTTCTCAAGAGCAGACTGACGTCGAGTCATTCAGCTTCCTTGAGCCGATTGCCGATGGTTTCCGCAACTACCAGAAGGCTCATTACAAGGTCTCGGCCGAGTCGTTGCTGGTGGACAAGGCGCAATTGCTGACCTTGACCGCACCGGAAATGACGGTATTGCTGGGTGGTCTGCGGGTTCTGAACATCAACGCAGGGCAGAACAAACACGGTGTGTTCACCGAACAACCGGGAACGCTGACCAACGACTTCTTCAAGAACCTGCTGGATATGGGCGTCGAGTGGAGAGCGACTTCAGGTGCCAATGACACCTTCGAAGCACGTGACCGCACTACCGGCGCCGTCAAATGGACCGGTACTCGTGTTGACCTGGTCTTCGGCTCGCATGCTCAACTGCGTGCGATCTCCGAGGTTTACGGCAGTGCGGATGCGCAAGAGAAGTTCGTCAAAGACTTCGTGGCCGTCTGGACCAAGGTGATGAACCTGGACCGCTTCGACCTGGCTTGATGCCTTCAGTGTAATAAGTGCTCAGGAACGCCTCCCTCGTGGAGGCGTTTTTCTTGGCGAGTATCAGGTGATGACATGTGCCGTGAATGCTGGCGACCGAACCAACTGCATGACCTCATCGCGCAATGACTGTACGCACGGAGACAGCTCGCGATAGGCCAGCGCCAGGACATAGGGAACCGGTGTTCCTGCGCCTGTCAATTCCCGGCACACCAGCCGCCCGGGCTGGCGCTGGGCATAGCGCTGTGGCATGAGCGCCACGCCCAACCCTCCGGCTACCAGTGCAGCCGTGGTCTGCATCTGGCGCGGCCTTTGTACCACCCGAGGTGTGAAACCCGCAGCGGCGCACGCCATCAGAATGCGCGAATGCATGCCCGGTCCGTGATGCGGAGCAAACAGGATCCAGGGTTGATCCGCCAACGCCGCGAGCGCTATGCACGTCTGATCGGCCAACGGATGATCCTGTGGCACGACAGCAACCATTCGGTCTTCGAACAGCGGCTCGATATGAATGTCGCCCGGTTCCATGACCGGTGCCACCAGAATCCCCACATCCAGGCGATCATTGCGCAAGCCTTCCATCTGCTCTGGCGGGGTCGCTTCCTGCAGCTGGATATCGACGTTCGGGTTTGCCGCCTGGTAGCGGCGCAATAGCGCGGGCAGCAGGCCATCAACGACGCTGTCAACAAACCCCAGGCGAATCGTACCGATCATACCGGCCGCAGAGCGACGTGCCATTTCACAGGCCCGTTCAGCCTGCGACAGCGTCTGCCGGGCCTCAACCAGAAACACGGCGCCCGCAGGGGTCAGCTGCGTGGAGCGCGTATTGCGCTGCAGCAACTGCACGCCGAGGGACTCTTCCAGACGACGGATCGCAACGCTCAGCGGCGGCTGTGACATGTTCAAGCGCTGCGCGGCCTTGCGGAAATTCAAGGTTTCAGCAACTGCCACGTATTGACGCATCAATTTCAGATCAATCATCTGATATTCAATTGGTATCAGTGAGTAGGGAAAATAGTATGTTACATATCAATGTGCCTTGCACATACTTGACGGCACCGTAGCTTGGTCTGTCGAAGAAGGACATTGATGTGAAGACGCGTGACTATGGCGTAGCCGCACTGGCCGGTTTCATTGCAGGCAACGTTTCCAGCTTCATCAAATGGGGCACGGAAATCCCCTTCCCGCCTCGCACCCCGGACCGCCCGGTTCCGCCGTTGGAGATGCTCGATTCGCTAGGCATCAACACTCAGCACCTGACCTACGTGTATTCCGCTCATGTCGTGAATTACGGCAGCGCTCTGGTTCACCAGGGCTTTTCGATTTTCTTCGCCATGTTCTATTGCCTGCTTGTGCTCCGGTATCCACGCGCCGCTGTGTGGCAGGGTCTTGGTTTTGGACTGTTGGTGACCCTGGGCTTTCACGGCGTAATCCTGCCGGCGTTTCACTGGGCACCCCCGCTGTGGGCGCTACCGCCAGCGGAGCTGGCATCCGAAACGTTTGGGCACCTGCTGTGGATGTGGGTGATCGAAGTCATACGCCGGGATTTGCAGCAACGCTGGTCGCCCTGCCCAAGCCCAACCTGAGCTGCACGCCTTATGGCATGCGTCTGAAAATTTCCATACAAAGGAGTGATAGATGAAAGCTGTATATGCACTGGCATTTACATGCGCAGCCGCCTGCATCGGAGCAGGCAGCGCCAACGCCACCGTCACATCAGTGCCAAAGGAATCTTCGGAAACGACCCACAGCAATGGTCAACTTCAACCCCCTGTTTCATATGCCACGCTGTGGGCCGATGATGAAGGCGCTACGCATGTGGGCCACTGCCGCCTCGAAGGTCTGGAGTTCAAGAGCTACGCGCCACCGGCAGCACCGCAGTGGATCGGCGTCTCGCCCGATGATATAGAGAGCATCGCCTACGCCGTGTTGCCTCCAGGCTATGTCGGCAGTTGGCATCACGCACCAGGGCCGCAATGGGTGATTACCTTGCAGGGCAAGTGGTCGGTGGAAACCACCGACGGCAGCGTACTGGTGCAGGGCCCGGGAGAGATGCAGTTCAATGCCGACAGCAAGTCTCGGCCGCGTCCTGATGACGAACGCGCAGGGCACCTGACCCGTACCGTGGGTGATGAACCCAATGTGCAACTGATCGTCAAATTAAAGCCGGGGGCGGCTGACAAACGCGCCAACGGCAACTGTGCCTACTGACTCCTACGGACCTGAACATATGAACCCGACCTTCATGAGACGCTTCCTGCATCCCGCGCCATGGCTATTGGGCGGTGCACTTCTGGCCGCAGGCCCGGCAGGCGCCGCCAGCCCTGTCGAACACGTTGTCACTGACCCCGCATTCAGCCAACTGGTTGCTCCCGGAGCCCGCGTCGAGCTACTGACCGATCAGGCGAAATGGGCCGAAGGCCCGCTATGCCTGCCTGATGGCCGCCTGATATGGAGCGATATCAAGGCCAACAAGGTCAGCAGTTGGCGAGCAAAGGAAGGCGTGTCCACCTGGCTGGAAAAGGCCGATTATCAAAACGGGCATACACTTGACGGTCAGCGTCGCGTAGTAGCGGCATCTCACGGCAAACGGGGGATTGTACGGCAGGAGGCCAACGGCGAGTGGCATACCTTGGTCGACACCTATCAAGGCAAACGCCTGAACAGCCCGAACGATGTGGTGACGGACAAAAGCGGCAATCTATGGTTTTCCGATCCCACCTTCGGTGTGCTGAGCAAAAGCGAAGGTTACGGCGGCACACCTGAGCAAGGTGGCGAATTCATCTATCGCTACGTGCCCGATAGCGGTGAGATCACCCGCCTCGATACGCCCGAGGTTCATTCGCCCAATGGCCTGGCCTTCTCGCCGGATGAGCAATTGCTTTACGTGGCCGACTCACAAATGGCCCACGACTTCACCAACAAGAAGCTGGCACATCGCATCATGGTCTATCAGGTACGCGACGGCCGTTTGATCAATGGCCAGGTCTTCGCCGATATCGAGCCTGGTATTCCTGACGGTATCGCAGTCGACGCGCTTGGAAACGTGTGGAGTAGCAGCAAGGAAGGTATCCAGGTTTTTACCGCCGCAGGCAAGCCATTGGGCAAACTGCTGATAGCCAGCAAGGACACCAGCAACCTGACGTTCTGTTCAAGCGAAGGAACCCGTTGGGCTTACATCACCGCCGCAAACAAAGTGCTCAGGGTGCAAGTGATGAAGGGAGTTGCAGGAGAGAAGTAGTCGGACCTGACTGGAATGCTCAAATCGGCGGTATCAAGGGCGCCGTACTGGAAGAAGGTGCCGAGGTAGCATAGAGCTCGGAGAATACTGACTAGTTCAGGTCCGCCGACTGGATTGAAGGCCGTGCACGTGCCTTTACCGCCAATCGGCTTTTTTCAATTTCCCTGATGAGCCACGCCACATCAGGGGTTTCTCGTCACTTATCCTTCGTACAAAGGCCTCAGATTACGTTACGCCCTGAGCGGCTGACGTAACGAGACTGCCCTTGAAGAGAAATTCTGGGACTTCATCGGTTTGTATCTGGATCCTCCTGACAAGGTACTGGTGCTGTGCTGCGATGAAAAAAGTCAGGTTCAAGCCTTGGAGCCTACTTAGCCGGGACTGCCTTTGGGCATCGGCCATATCCGCACGCGATCGCACGATTATATTCGCCACGGCGCCGTAAACCTCTTCACTGCGCTCGATTACGTGAGGGGAAGTTGATCAGTTCTATCGAGCGCCAACACCGGCATCAGGAGTGGCTGGACTTCCTCAAGAAAATCAATCGGGAAATGCCCAAGCGCCTTCAGTTGCACCTGATCCTCGACAACTACGCCACGCACAAACATCCGAAAGTGAAGGTCTGGCTCGAAAAGCGCAAGTGCTTCCCTATGCATTTCACCCCGACCTCAAGTTCGTGGATGAACATGGTTGAGCGTCGCTTTCGTGACATCACGGTATACCTGCGCGACAGTAGTTTCAGCTCGGTTCGCGAATTGGAAAGCTCAATCACCACGTTTCTGGCACTGCCAAATGCTCAGCCGACTCGCTACGTTTGGAGCGCTAAAGGAGAAGACATTTTGAACAAGATACAGCGCCCGCGAGGCGATGACCTCGTAGGCATGAGAGATGTTAATTTTGAGAGGGTACACCAGGCCAGTCAGATCAAAGCGCTGCTCACTTATGTGTTCATCCGCCTGCGCTTGAGTTGCTAGATAAATACCCACGGCTGACTTACCGACTGGCCCCGCTCATTTTAATTCGAAGCTAATTTTAGTTGCCAGCGATGTAATGCAAGCAGACGCAGCTGAATGCAAGCACGCTCGTAACTGATACGAGCTAGAGGGCTCCGTCAGTCGCAGTTAATCCGAGCCGAAAATGGTGTTGACTGCGAGCACTGCTGTTTTCAATATATTGATTAACCGGCGCGCTAGCGTGTGACAAAAAGCGCGCCAGCCAGGAGCAGGAATTGGTTTACATTTCACATCCAGCGTCGAAAGAATGCTGATGGGAGAAACGACAGATTTTACCAGATACCTGCTTCATCGACCTTACTTCCAGCGCGCCATGAATATGGACCTGCCGGTCTCATGCGGTGACCGATGTACCAGTTTAGGAATACTTTCTTCGGTAATGCCCTTGCCAGCAAAAAAATAGAAGCGGTCTGACTTGGCCACTTTGGTCTTTTGTGCGACCACCTCGGCGTCCAGAGGGGTCATTTCTGCATATTGCCCGTGCGTAAACACTGCTTTTGACTCCGTTGACTTGACAAACTCTGTACCGCGGCCTTCAATCGCTGATATGCAAATGACTTTTAGCGGTGCTCTGTCTTGGTGCCATTGTTCTGAACGCGGATTATCTACACGCCTCAGTTGAAACTCATGGGGTCTTAATTGTTGTTTTCTTCCCGTGAGGGAGGCAGCAATGTCTTTTGCCACTTTCGTCATCGAGCGCTCGTGCTCGGTCGTCTGCAGATCAACAACTCTTCCGACGGACTCATTTCGCCAAGCGGGGTTGCTGAGACTGCTTTGCTGGTGCAGATAGCTTCTCGTAGTTTCCGACATGGAAACAGTGAAATATCCTTTCTCTTTAAGTTTTTCCGTCTTTTCCTGAAGTTGTCTCTGGTCAAGTTTCAACTCAGCAAAAGGCTGGGTCTGGGTGTGATACGCCGATGTGCTAGCTGCGCCACGGATGCCATAGGTCACGAATCTTTCCTCTGAACAATGGTGATTTTACCCCTGAAGTGATCTTTCGAGGCCGTCATTCAGTGACGTCAACCCATACTCCAGGTGCCCACATTCTGTGGCGCCAAGTACGAAAAAAGTTCCAGAACGAGGCCTGCTTTCGTACGCAGAAGCCAGAACGTTTAATGCCTTCTTGCCATAATTTAACTTTTCATTATATGGCATTCGACCAATACCGCTACTGAGCCTAGGGCTTCCACTCAACATCCACCGTCATTGTGTTGTATGGATGAAGGTCGACAAGCCCGCAGACACAGAGATCAAGGCACTGTGCAGTAACGCATTGGGATCTGTACTAAAAGTCGACGAGGGAAGGTCAGGCAAGGTAAAAACAGGCCAGAAAGCGGAGTCTACATGTTGTAAATGAGCTTTCCGAGCCTGTTTTTAACTCAGCATCACCAGCGCAGCCACGTTACGTACAGAGCCTAGATCCGGCGCTAGCCACAGAACTGCGCGACGGGAGGCTGGCGGCGGGCTCTTCTATTTGATCCGTTTATTTTCATTCGCAGCTAATATTAAACGGAAGCGACGGAATACGGTTTCGTTCGCAATCAACATACCCGTAATTAATCCTGATTGGAAAAGCATTGATTACAGGTCAAGGCCTTTTCCATAGAAGGTTGCTACAATCGGCTTCAGTCAATCACATGCGTTCGACCATACGTCTCGATCCACTCGTGCATATTGGCGTTCACCGTATAATTTTCCTCACGATGCCTAAATTTCATTCTGGTCTTGAAGTCAAGTTCAACTACGCCCTGTCCCGTCCATGAGTCTACGATAGCCCCCTTCGGAAATTCATTGCTCGGATTGATAACTACATAGTTATGGCTTAGCTTATGATTACTGTAGATGGTAAAGTCTGATATCCCTAACTTATGCCGAAGATGCAAGCCAATCTCCAGCGCCTGCACGTCGCAATTGGAGAATCCGTTTTCGCGGCATTTTCGGACGCAGTCTGTTAGCTGGGCAGGCGACATCTCAATTGCACCACGCAAATTCCCACTGTTGGTGCGATAGATACGGCTCTGCTGCAAATTTGCAAGGTTCATCAGAGTTTCCGATAGGTACGTTCGCTTCGCGCTGTCTGTGTACTGTTGCGCCCTCCTCATTGTCATCAATGCGTCTGCATCCGACTTTTCCGGCTTGTTCAGGCGGCCCATTGCCGTCTGATAACCTGTCGTGGACAAAGTTGTTCTATTACTCACTTTTTCCACAAGATCGTTGACTGCCTGCCAAGTTACTGAAGATGAAGAGCTACCAGAAACTCTATTCATGCTAATTATACTCCGATAAGGGCAACGCTGCTCAACGTGGCAAGAAGATACCATTCGATTGAACTTAGAAAGATTGCTGAATGACCAGACCCCTCTGTACCGCTTTGCCAGATTCATAATTTACCAAGCTGTTTGTGGTAATTACCGACCGATCGGTTCCATGCGGACTGCAAGTTTTAAACGCCGATGCGCTAGTGGAGTATCCTACTCAAACTCAAAAATCCGTTCCCAAGAAAACCTTTTTTCGACTGGAAAACGGTTTCCTAAAGCTTCTGATCACGCTGTTTGCGAACGTGCCCCACCTCTTGAGTGAGGTCCTCCATGAAGCTGGCACTGCGCCCTTCTATTCCCGCGTCACCTTACTGCAAATCCTGGCCCTGATCGTCCTGATCGGCATGCTGGTCTACCGGCAGTGGCAGATTCTCCACCTGAAACAGGTTTTGAATCAGCTGCAAACCTGGAAACCGTCAACGCCATCACGCAACGCATCAATGGCGTGGATGACCGGCTCCAAGCCGCCAGCCAGCTGAAGTCCGCGAACCTGGTGCAGATTCAAAAAATCACGCAGGTAACCGTCGGCGGCCGCCATCAGCAACTCTATGGGTTCAGGGGGCTGTGGATGCGCTTAACAGCCCGGCAATGATTGATGCCGAAAAACATTTTCTGACCCAGGGCTTTAGATTTGGGCCTGCAGGTGCCTACGTGGCCAACGTCATTCTGTCGTTCAAAGGCGAGACGATCCCGCTGCAGCGACAGACATTGGTCAAGAGAGCACTGCCGGTCGACCTTCCGCATCGAACCTAATTGCACCGCACTGTGAGCGGGGTCATTGAGAACGCGCTTCGCCTCATTAATCAAGACCACAAGATGCAGTAGCTGGGAGGTGGGCTTCTACAGGATCCCATAGGTCAGCAGATCCCCTCAGTGAGCCAAAGGCTTGAGAAGATGCCAAATGCCATCATCGTTCCGAGTCGACTCAGCAGTCATTCGGCCTCAACAAACCTATGCAATAGCCGATGACAGCAACACTCGGCATCAGCCGGAATAAAACGCGCGGCCTTGAGCAGTTTTGACCTGGCACTCCGACCCGCAATTTGACGTCACTAGTTTCCGGCGTTACGTTTCGCGACAGACGGCTGCTTGTCTGGGCGCATTACGCTCCATCGGTACTACTGCCTTCAGCTTCCAAAAACTTGCCAACCGCCTTAAAGATCGTTGCGTCAACCCCACGACGAAAGCTCAGAGCAGCTTTCCGATTTAGCAATCTGCAACGCAAAAAAAAATCCGGAAATTCTCACTTTCGTGGACCTTCCGGATTTTCAAAATGGTGGGTCGTGTGGGATTCGAACCTACGACCAATTGGTTAAAAGCCAACTGCTCTACCAACTGAGCTAACGACCCTCTGTTGTGTGGCGCGTATATTACTGATTTTTATGAGTAATTCAACACCTATTTTAAAAAACTTAAAAATAACGCGTTGGGTCTGCTACACCGGCGGCGGCGAAGCCTTCTGCGCGCAGGCGGCAGCTGTCGCATTTACCGCAAGCTCGGCCTTGATCGTCAGCCTGGTAGCAGGAGACCGTCAGTGCGTAATCGACGCCCAGCGTGGTGCCAGCCTTGACGATGTCGGACTTGCTCAGGTTCTGCAGCGGCGCGCGAATGGTGAAGCCCTGCCCTTCGACACCAGCTTTGGTGGCCAGGTTGGCCATACGCTCGAACGACTCGACGAATTCAGGACGGCAGTCAGGGTAGCCGGAGTAGTCGACGGCATTGACACCGATGAAGATGTCACGGGCACCCAATACTTCTGCCCAACCCAACGCCAGCGACAGGAACACCGTATTGCGCGCAGGCACGTAAGTGACCGGAATGCCTTCCGACGGCGCCTCAGGCACTGCAATTGAGCTGTCAGTGAGCGCCGAGCCGCCGATGCCATTCAAGTTCAGGCCGATCACTTTGTGTTCAATGGCGCCCAGATCGCGAGCAACCTGCGCCGCTGCGTCGAGTTCGGCACGATGGCGCTGGCCGTAATCGAAACTCATGGTGTAGCAGGCATAACCTTCAGCGCGAGCCATGGCGACAACGGTCGCCGAGTCCAGGCCGCCGGACAGCAGAATCACTGCTCTTTTCTCAGTCTTGGTCAGTTCAGTCATTTCAGCGCCCCGGCTCGTCGTCCCAAAGAAATTTATGCAACTGCATCTGCAAGCGTACTGGCAGGTTATCCGCCACGATCCAGTCGGCCAGATCTCGCCCTTTCAACTCATGATGACTGGCGGAAAACAGCACTTCGCCAGCCCGGCGATCCAGTCCGTACTGAATGAGCTTGGATACCGCCCAGTCGTAGTCTTCGCGGGAGCAGATCACGAACTTGACCTGATCGTTCGGCGTGAGCAGCTCCATGTTTTCGTAGCGGTTGCGTGTGACTTCCATCGAACCTGGGGTCTTGAGGTCAACGACGCGGCTCACGCGGGGATCTACTGCAGAGATATCCAGCGCACCACTGGTTTCCAGCGAAACTTCGTAGCCTTCGTCACACAGGCGCTTGAGCAACGGAATCGCATTTGGCTGGGCGAGTGGCTCTCCGCCAGTCACGCAGACATAGCGAGGGCGATAAGCCGCCACCTGACCCATGATGTCGTCCAGCGTCTGAATGGTGCCGCCGCTGAAAGCGTAGGCGCTGTCGCAGTACTGACAGCGGAGAGGACAGCCTGTCAAGCGGACAAATACGGTGGGCAGCCCAGCCGTACGGGTTTCACCCTGCAAGGAGTGAAATATTTCGGTGATGCGTAATGTGTCTTGCATATCAGCCACGGGCGTAACAGCTAAACAGGCCGTCCGCCTCCGTCAGGCACTTCAAGAAACCCTGCAACCGCAGAATCCAGAGAAGCGTAATGTGTACCGGAATTTCGGGTGCGAGATTCTAACGAAAAAAGCCGCGACGAGCGCGGCTTTCTTGAACGGCGAGTCAGAACGTCAAAGACGCTGCAAGTCTCGCTGCGCCAACTGGGCAGCGGAAGTGCCCGGATATTGGGCTACGACCTGCTGCAGAATGCCTTTGACCTTGTCGTTGTGACCAAGGCGACGCTCCACATCCGCCAGCTTGTACAGCGAATCAGGCACTTTGGCATGCTTCGGATACTGCTGACTCACCTTGGCGAATGCCTGACCAGCACCTTGAAGATCGCCTTTGGCCAGATTCACTTCGCCTAGCCAGTATTGGGCATTGCCGGCATACGAGCTGTTGGGGTACTTGCGCAGGAACGCGGTGAAGGCCTGACTGGCCTTATCGAAATCCTTCGCCTTGATCAGATCGAAGGCCGCCTCGTAATAAAGCTTTTCCTTCGCCGGGTCAGGAGGCTCGGTGCCTGCTGCCGGTGCCTGGGCTGCTGGAGCCGAAGGCGTCCCACTGGCGTCAACAGCGCCACCAGAAGGTTGTGAATTATTGGTAGCCGGAGCGGCAGCGCCACTGGCTATACGTTGATCGAGTTCCTGATAACGCTCCAGAGCTTCCTGCTTCATGCGCTGGATATCGTTCTGCTGGACCTCGACAACACCGCGCAAACGCGCGATTTCGTCTTGCATCTGCTGCAGCTGCATGAACAGCTGACCTTGTGCCGAGGGAGGAGGTGTAACCCCTCCCCCGGCATAGGCGCCGGACGTGCCATAACCCGCTGGCGGATAACTGCTGCTGCCAGAGCCAGAATTGTTATCGACCACAGGAGCCGCACCCAACGCTGAAAGCGGAAGGGCGAGGGCCAAAACGGTTAGAGCACGTCGGCACGTTCGCATGTCAAATTACTTACGCAGTTCGACGCGACGGTTCTGGGCCCAGGACTGCTCGTCGTTGCCGGTAGCAACTGGACGCTCTTCGCCGTAGGAAACCAGTTCCAGCTGAGCTGGGGAAACACCTTGCAGTACCAGGTAGCGCTGAACGGCTTTCGCACGACGCTCGCCCAGTGCCATGTTGTACTCACGAGTACCACGTTCGTCGGTGTTGCCTTCCAGAACAACGCGAGCGCCGTTAGCTTTCAGGTCTTTGGCGTGCACGTCCAGGGAGCGCATTGCTTCTGGCTTCAGGTCCGAACTGTCGTATTCGAAGTAGAAGGTGGTGATTGCGCGCAGAGCAGCTTCTTCGCTCAGGGAGCCGTCAACAGCACCAGTGTTGGCGCCGTAACCAGCGTTAGGGTCGACAGCGCCAGCACCGGCATTGTCGCCGCCTTTGGACGAGCAACCTACAGCTACAGCCATGGCCAGAGCCAGCGCAGCAAACTTACCAAACTTCAGCATTTCCATCTTGAAACTCCTAATGAACCCCAGTGTGTTAAGCAAATCGTGTAGCGCCGCGTCAGTTCAGGTAAGGGGACCAGGAAGGTTCTCTGACTTCGCCTTGAGCGGTAGGAAGCGGGAGCCTTACGCGTCCGTTAATGGACACGAGCATCAAGACTCCCCGGCCCTGCTGGCGGGTGGCGTAGATTACCATGGTGCCGTTGGGCGCAACAGTAGGCGACTCATCAAGGTTGCTATCTGTGAGGATTTTTACACTTCCGCGGGCCAAATCCTGCACTGCGACCTTGAAATTAGTGAAGCCTTCCTGCCTGTGAATCATCACCAGCGTCTTTTCATCGGCTGACAATTTCGGATTGGCGTTGTAGTTACCCACGAACGTAACACGTTCGGCACCACCACCATTGATATTGGTTTTATAGATTTGCGGCTTTCCACCACGGTCCGACGTGAAGTAGATCGTCGAGCCATCCTTGCCGAAGAACGGTTCGGTGTCGATGGAGGAATCGTTGGTCACGCGACTCAGCTGACGCGAAGCCAGGTTGATCACGTAGATTTCCGGATTGCCGTCCTTGGACAATACGAATGCCAGCTTCGTGCCATCTGGCGACCAGGCAGGTGCACCGTTCAGGCCTTCGAAGTTGGTAATCTGCTCGCGACGACCGGTATCGATGTGCTGAACGAAGATGCGCGGACGCTTCTGTTCGAACGATACATAGGCAATGCGCTTGCCGTCAGGCGCAAAACGCGGCGACAGGATAGGCTCGCGGGACTGCAACAACGTGACTGCACGCGCACCGTCGTAATCCGAACGCTGCAGGGTGTAGCGCGTGTTGTTTTCCGAGAAGCGCTCGGCCGTGACGTAAAGCATGCGCGTCGAGAACGCACCCTTGATGCCGACGAGCTTCTCGAACGACTGGTCCGCAATGTAGTGCGCCATGTCGCGCAACTGGTCATTGGTGCCGGAAACGTTACCGGTCAGGACCTGTTGCTCGGTAGCAACGTTGAACAGCGCGTATTGAATCTGCAGGCGACCGCCTGCAGGAACAATGTTGCCGACCATGACGTACTGGGCACCCAGTGCTTTCCAGTCACGGAAAATGACTTCGCTGGCCTGGGTCGGCAAGCTGATCATGTTCTGCTTCGGGATCGGCGAGTAGTAGCCGGAGTTGCGCAGGTCATTGCCAATGATCTCCGCCATGTCTTCCGGCAGCACGTTGCCGCCCTGCCAGCCAAACGGCACGACAGCGATCGGTGTGGCGCGGTCACTGCCGCTGGTGACCAGAATGTTCTTTTCTTCTGCCGCCGCCACTCCGGCTGCACAACAGAGAACGAAAAGCAGTCCTCGAAAAAGGTTGATCACAAGGCTAGATCTCCAGGTGTGAATGTCATCTTGAATGAACGATAGGGAGCGAAGTCAGCGGGCTTCAGACCCTGCATTTCTGTCAAACGCCCAATGTTTTTCACCGCAGCAACCGCAGAACTGTCGAACGGCCCGTCGCCACTGGACTTGGCAATCGACACCGAAGCGATCGTCCCGTCCGGCAACATACCAATCTGCAACGTTACCGACATGTTGTTACGCGCCGATGGAGGACGACTCCAGCCTTCGGATGCACGTACACGAATCAGATCGTCGAAGCTGCCAGCTGTTTCGTCGCCACGCTCATCTGCCAGAGCCTGTTGCCGTTCGGTCTTGTCGGACAGCAAATCGGCCAGTGCCTGCGCCTTCTTGTCTTCTGCAGATTTGCGCGCAGCTTCCTGCGCCTTTTTCGCGGAGTCGGCAGCGGCTTTCTTCTTCGCGTCCTCGGCAGCCTTTTTCTTGGCGTCCTCAGCGGCCTTTTTCTTGGCCTCGTCGGCAGCCTGTTTCTTGGCTTCCTCGGCAGCGGCTTTCTTGGCGTCTTCTTCGGCTTTCTTCTTCGCTTCTTCTTCGGCTTTCTTCTTGGCTATGTCGGCCAGTTGTTTCTCTTCGGCCTTTTTGGCGTCGGCGACCTTCTTGGCTTCATCGGCTTTTTTGGCATCGTCAGCCTTTTTGGCTTCTTCCGCCTTTTGCTCAGCCTTCTTCGCCTCGTCGGCAGCCTTCTGTTCTTCCGCTTTTTGAGCGGCCTCTTCTTTCTTTTGTTCCGCAGCTTTAACAGCTTCCTGTTTCTGCTGCTCGATTTTCTTCTGCTCCAACTGCTCGACTTCAGTCTGTCGCGCAGCAGTCTTCTTTGCCTCGCCGGCAATTTTCTGGTTGGTCTGGGTCGTTGCCTGACTCTTGGACTTGAGCTGATAGAGCGTTGCCTGAACGATAGGCTTGGCTTCAGGCAGATCGGGCGTCATGGCAAAGCTCACGAACAGCATGCCAAAAATCAGGATGTGCAACGCCACAGCCCAGACACTGGGCCAGAAATAGCTTTCCGAGGCAGACGGCTCTCGAATCGGCTGCATCAGGGTGCCTCGGTAATCAAGCCAACGTTCCCGACCCCAGCCTTCTGCAGCCCGCCCATCGTGCCCATGACCGAACCGTAGTCCACGGTCTTGTCACCACGAATGAACACCTGTGTCTGCTTGCCGGCATCACGCCCGGCAGCAACAATCTTGGTCACGGCAGCAGTCAGTTGAGGCAAGGTCATCGCCTTGTCCATCTGCTTGTCGGTATCGACTTCGCTGCCAAGGTTCCAGTAGTAGGTCTTGTCAGCCTTGATCGAAATGGTCAGGACCTGATTGTTATTGTCCTGCGGCAAAGCCTCGCTGGAGACCTTGGGCAAGTCGACCTTCACGCCCTGGTTGATCATGGGAGCGGTCACCATGAAAATCACGAGCAACACCAACATCACGTCGATGTAGGGCACTACGTTCATTTCGGCGACCGGCTTGCGTTTTCTGCGACGATCTCGAGCGATTAAAGCCATGGGGAATTACCTGCTCACTCTTCGCTGGTGTGCACTTTACGGTGCAGGATTGCCTGGAACTCTTCAGCGAACGTGTAGTAACGGCTGATCAGAGTCTCGCTACGCGCGGAGAAACGGTTGTAGGCAATAACGGCCGGAATTGCCGCGAACAGACCAATGGCCGTCGCGATAAGGGCTTCGGCAATGCCGGGAGCCACAGTAGCAAGAGTTGCCTGCTGAGCGGTGGCCAGACCCCGGAAGGAGTTCATGATCCCCCAGACGGTACCGAACAGACCGATGTACGGGCTGGTAGAACCTACTGTTGCGAGGAACGAGAGGCCGGATTCCAGCTTTTCTTCCTCACGGGAAATGGCAACGCGCATGGCGCGGGCCACACCCTCCATCACGGCATCGGGATCAACGCCGGACTGCTGACGCAGGCGGGAGAACTCCTTGAAACCGGCACGGAAGATCTGCTCCACGCCGGAGTCCGGATCAGGATTGCTGCCCGCCTGACGGTACAACTTGGACAAATCGATACCGGACCAGAAGCGCTCTTCAAAGCTGTCCAGTGCACGCCGACCTGCGCGCAGCATATTGCTGCGCTGAAAAATCACGATCCATGAAGTGACCGAGGCGGCCACCAGAATCAGCATCACCAACTGAACAACAATGCTGGCATTGCTGACCAAACTCCACATGGAGGAATGGTCGACGACGTTAGCTTCCACGCTTTATCTCCTGCTCTGAATGTTTACCCGCGCCGCTCTGATCGGCAAAGGCCGCTCGCAGAGCTTCGGGAATGGCCCGGGGTTTCAAACTATCGGCGCTTACGCACGCCACCAAGAACTGCCCCTCACAGAGCAGCGTTGCATCCGACGCCCGCCTGACTTGCTGTTGAAAGCGCAGGCTGACACGGTTCAATTCGGTTACTTGTGCACTGACGAGCAGTTCGTCATCCAGCCGCGCCGGCTTGTGATAACGCGCTTCGCTGGAGTGCACGACAAATAAAAGATTGTCCTGAGCCATTGCGGACTGGACAAACCCCAGCTCGCGCAGCCGCTCGGTACGAGCCCGCTCCATGAATTTCAGATAATTGACGTAGTAGACGATGCCGCCAGCATCGGTGTCCTCGTAGTAAACGCGACAGCGATGTGCGAACGACTGAACCCCGTTTTGCGCGCGCATACTCTAGTGCTTACTCCTCACGTTGCCAATCGGGTCAGGCAACTGTTTTTCAACGATTTGCCGCTTGCTAGCTGTAACGCTCACGAGACTGGCAATGTGACCACAGCAACCGCAGATAAATTGCATGGCATCGCGTTTAATCGGCGCCGTCATCGACAAATTCCTCGGCGGTCGGCAGCTCGCCCATCCTTGACGGTATGTTCAGGCCAAAGTGCAGATAGGCGTGACGAGTCACTACCCGACCACGAGGTGTGCGCATCATATAGCCTTGCTGGATCAAATAGGGTTCCAGTACGTCCTCGATCGTGTGACGCTCTTCACTGATCGCCGCCGCCAGGCTGTCCACGCCGACCGGACCGCCGTCGAACTTCTCAATCATGGTCAGCAGCAGGCGCCGGTCCTGATGGTCGAAGCCATGCTCGTCGACATCCAGCAGGTTCAGAGCCTTGTCTGCAGTCTGCCGGGTGATCTGGCCGTTGCCGCGCACTTCAGCGAAGTCACGCACGCGACGCAGCAGACGGTTGGCGATACGCGGAGTGCCACGGGCGCGACGCGCGATCTCGAACGCACCTTCCGGCTCGATGACCAGCCCCAGAATGCCAGCCGAGCGGGTCACGATGGTTGAAAGGTCGGCGATGCTGTAGAACTCCAGACGCTGCACGATACCGAAACGGTCGCGCAGCGGATTGGTCAGCATGCCTGCGCGAGTGGTCGCCCCCACCAGCGTGAACGGCGGCAGATCAAGCTTGATGGAGCGGGCCGCAGGCCCTTCCCCGATCATGATGTCCAGCTGAAAGTCTTCCATCGCCGGATACAGCACTTCTTCGACGATGGGCGACAGCCTGTGGATTTCGTCGATGAACAGCACATCGTTGGGCTCGAGGTTGGTGAGAATGGCCGCCAGATCTCCGGGCCGTTCAAGTACCGGGCCTGAGGTGCTCTTGATCGAGACCGACATTTCCTGAGCGATGATATTGGCCAGGGTGGTTTTGCCGAGCCCCGGCGGGCCGAAGATCAAAGTATGGTCCAGAGACTCGTTGCGGCCCCGTGCAGCCTGGATGAACAACTCCATCTGCTCGCGAACGGTGGGCTGCCCGATGTAATCGGCAAGGCTTAAGGGGCGAATCGCGCGATCGAGTTGTTCGTCGCGATCACGACCACCCACGGCGGCTATCAAACGGTCGGCTTCAATCACTTACGCCATCCCCTTCAACGCACGCCGGATCAGATCTGCACTGCTCAAGTCTTTTTCCTTGATGGCGGAGACGGCTTTGCTCGCCTCTTGAGGTTTGTAGCCCAGCGATATCAGCGCACTGACTGCATCGGACTCGGCCGAAGCCACTGGCTCCACCTGATTCGGACCACTGGAAACCAGCGTAAAGGTGCCCGGCAGTGATTCCCAGGCCTTGAAGCGGTCCTTGAGTTCGACCAGCAGGCGCTCGGCGGTCTTCTTGCCCACGCCCGGTATACGGGTGAGCGCCGAGGTATCTTGGGCCTGAACACAGCGGACCAGTTCATCGACTTCCAGACCCGACATGAGCGCCAGCGCCAGTTTGGGGCCGACACCGTTGAGCCGGATCAGCTCGCGAAACAACTCGCGCTCGCGCTTCTCGTAGAAGCCGTACAGCAGATGCGCGTCTTCACGCACAACAAGATGCGTGTGCAGGGTTACAGGCTCACCGACATGGGGCAGCCGATACAGCGTGGTCATCGGCACCTCCAGTTCGTAGCCGACGCCATTGACGTCCAGCACCAGGTGCGGAGGCTGTTTCTCGGCGAGAAAGCCGCGTAAACGTCCAATCACGTTTCAGATCCTTTCGTGTTGCCTATCGCTTGCGCGAGAAAATTGAGGACAATCATCACAGGAGTAGCCAGACCTGCAAGTAAAAAAATGCGTACGAATG
Source organism: Pseudomonas floridensis (assembly GCF_002087235.1). Classification (GTDB taxonomy): domain Bacteria; phylum Pseudomonadota; class Gammaproteobacteria; order Pseudomonadales; family Pseudomonadaceae; genus Aquipseudomonas; species Aquipseudomonas floridensis. The sequence goes on from NZ_MUIO01000115.1 coordinate 32,126, forward strand.
ATGCAGTCAGAGCCGCAGCCTGCCGCCGCGGCTACGCGCCGTGCCCAGACCATGAGGAATCAGGCTGGAACGCGTATGAGCATGGCACAAGGCGATGGCCAGTGCGTCGGACGCGTCGATTTGCGGTTTCTGGGTCAGCTTGAGCAGATGCATGACCATCATCATGACCTGTTCTTTATTGGCACCACCGGCTCCGGCCACGGCCTGTTTGACCTGAGTCGCGGTGTACTCGGCGATTTCCAGCGCCTCCTCCGCGCCAGCGACGATCGCAGCGCCTCTAGCCTGACCCAGCTTGAGCGCGGAATCGGCGTTGCGCGCCATGAAGACCTTTTCGATGCCCATGGTCACCGGGCCGTAAGTCTTGATCACCTCACGTACCCCGCGATAGACGATCTGCAACCGTTCGTGCAATTCGCCACTGCCCGTGCGAATACAGCCCGACGCGACATAGACACAGCCACGGCCGGTATCACGTACCACGCCATAGCCGGTAATGCGCGAACCGGGGTCGATACCAAGAATAAGAGTCATAACGCCTGCAGCTAGAGAAGGTGACGCAACACAATGAGCGCAGCATAAAGGCAGAAGCCGGAGGCCGATAGCCGCATGACACTCACGGCTTCGCTCCCCCGGCTCCCGATACGGCTTGTCTGATGGCGATCAGCCCAGTTGCTCCATGACCTCGTCCGGAATTTCCGCGTTCGAATACACGTTCTGCACGTCATCCAGGTCCTCGAGCATGTCGATCAGCTTGAGCACCTTTTCGGCGGTTTCCAGGTCGAGCACGGCACTGGTAGTCGGCAGCATCACGATTTCCGCATCCGACGCCTTGAAGCCTGAGGCCTCCAGCGCATTACGCACCGAATAGAAGCCGGAAAAAGACGTGAACACGTCAATGGAGCCGTCTTCGTTGGTCACGACGTCATCGGCATCGGCCTCCATCGCCGCCTCGATCAGGGCATCTTCGTCCACACCGGCAGCGAAAGATATCTGACCCTTGCGATCGAACAGGTAAGCGACCGAGCCATCAGTGCCCAGGTTGCCACCGCATTTGGTGAAGGCATGACGCACGGCGGCCGCCGTACGGTTACGGTTGTCGGTCATGGCCTCGACCATGATCGCCACACCGCCCGGACCGTAGCCTTCGTAACCCAGCTCTTCGACATCATCACCGTCGCAAGCGCCGACACCACGTGCCACCGCACGGTCGATAGTGTCACGGGTCATGTTGGCACCGAGCGCCTTGTCCAGCGCCAGACGCAGACGCGGGTTTGAACCCGGATCACCACCGCCCTGACGAGCGGCAACCGTCAGCTCGCGAATCCACTTGGTGAAGATCTTGCCCTTCTTGGCATCCTGACGCTCTTTGCGGTGCTTGATGTTCGCCCACTTAGAATGACCTGCCATCTCTCGCTCCAGATTCTTTTTGAAACACCTTCACCTTTCGCCTCGTGCAGCAGGCAAAAAGCTTCACTCGATTCGGGCAATGCAGGGCGCATACGGGATGCGCCCTGCCCGGCATCACTCGGCCTTTGGCTGCTCGCGCAGGCGAATGTGCAGTTCACGCAGGGCCTTGGCATCCACCACGCCAGGCGCCTGAGTCATGACATCGGCAGCGCTCTGGGTTTTCGGGAAGGCAATGACTTCACGGATGGACTGGGCGCCGGTCATCAGCATGACCAGACGATCCAGACCAAATGCCAGACCACCGTGCGGTGGCGCGCCGTACTTCAGAGCGTCGAGCAGGAAGCCGAACTTCTCCTGCTGCTCGTCTTCGGCGATACCCAGCAGACGGAACACCGCCTGTTGCATTTCCTTGCGATGGATACGGATCGAACCGCCACCCAGCTCGGTGCCGTTCAGGACCATGTCGTAGGCACGCGACAGCGCGGTGGCTGGATTAGCCTCCAGCTCTTCGGGCGTGCACTTAGGCGCAGTGAACGGGTGGTGCAGCGCGGTAAAGCTGCCATCATCGTTTTCTTCGAACATCGGGAAGTCGACGACCCACATCGGTGCCCATTCGCAGGTATGCAGCTTCAGGTCGTTACCAACCTTGATACGCAGTGCGCCCAGCGCCTCGCTGACGATCTTGGACTTGTCTGCACCGAAGAACACGATATCGCCATCCACCGCGCCAACACGATCCAGGATCACGTTGAGATTGGCTTCAGGAATGTTCTTGACGATCGGCGACTGCAGACCGTCCACGCCATTGGCGCGCTCGTTGACCTTGATGTACGCCAGGCCCTTGGCACCGTAGATACCGACGAACTTGGTGTAATCGTCGATCTGCTTGCGCGGCATGCTTGCCCCGCCTGGAACACGCAGCGCGGCGATACGGCATTTCGGATCGTTGGCCGGGCCGCTGAACACCTTGAACTCGACGTCCTTGAGCTGATCGGCGACATCGACCAGTTCCAGCGGGTTACGCAGGTCTGGTTTGTCGGACCCGTAACGACGCATGGCTTCTTCGAAGGTCATGTGCGGGAAATCGGCGAACTCCAGGTCCAGGACTTCCTTGAACAGCTGACGCACCATCTTCTCGGTCAGCCCCATGATGTCTTTCTCATCAAGGAAGCTGGTCTCGATGTCGATCTGGGTGAATTCCGGCTGGCGGTCGGCACGCAGGTCTTCGTCACGGAAGCATTTGGCGATCTGGTAGTAACGATCGAAGCCGGCAACCATCAGCAGCTGCTTGAACAGTTGAGGCGACTGCGGCAGCGCAAAAAAGCTGCCCGGGTGTGTGCGGCTTGGCACCAGATAGTCGCGAGCGCCTTCCGGAGTGGCACGGGTCAGGATCGGCGTCTCGACGTCCAGAAAACCGTTGTCGTCCAGGTAGCGACGAATGCTGGTGGTGATGCGCGAACGCAGACGCAGCTTTTCAGCCATTTCCGGACGACGCAGGTCGATGAAACGATACCGCAGGCGGGTTTCTTCACCGACATCCGAATATTCGTTCAACGGGAACGGCGGGGTTTCCGACTCGTTCAGCACTTCCAGCTCGTAGCCCAGCACCTCGATCGCGCCAGAGGCCATGTTGGCGTTCACGGCACCGGCAGGACGCGCACGGACCTTGCCGACGACCTTGACCACGTACTCGCTGCGCACACGGTCGGCAGCAGCGAAGGTGTCCGCACGATCAGGGTCGAACACCACCTGAGCCATGCCTTCACGGTCGCGAATATCGAGGAAGATAACGCCTCCATGGTCACGGCGACGGTGGACCCATCCGCAAAGGGTAATTTCCTGACCTTCCAGGCTCTCGTTCAGTTGGCCGCAATAATGGCTGCGCATCATGATGGTGTTTTCACTTCTCGTAATTCGAAAATTCGGTGGGGCTTTCGCTCCTGGCTTGCGCTCAATAGTGCAAGGCACCGGCACACAGTTCAAGCCAGCCCTCGCCCACGCAGAGTCATGCCCGTTAGCAAGGCGAAGGATTATATAGAGTTAATCGATGCCGTGCAGCCGAACGAACCCATCCCGACAGGATAAGTTCGTGGCTGCTCCGTGCGATCGAGCGGTTCACTCGCAACGCAGGGAAGGCGCGGCCCCGCCACAGGCAAAGCCGCAGAAATGAGGGGTCAAGCTACGCCTGGGTGATGTCCAGACGATCGGTCTTCAACAGATGAGCCACACAGACCACACGAATCAGGCCGCTGAAATTCTTTACACCGCCGTAACGCAGATGAACCTCTCTGTCTATGTAGGAAAGCACCGCGTTCACCGAACAGTCATTGGAATTCGCAATGCCGGAAAGTATGTTCCAGTACACCTTCTCGAGACGCAGGCATGTGGCCAGGCCGTTAAGCCGGACCGACTTGGAATGAGGCTGCGCCAGCGTCATGTTGAAATCTTCGACAAATGGATCATCCCGTATCGCCGCCTGACGATTTAAATCTTTAACCTCACGTTCGACACCTCGTGCAATCATTCTTTTGACCCTCTGAAAGTTAAATTTAAAACAGGAAAGAGAAATATTTATAAACAAGTGAACACCTGACCTATAAAGCCCGATCCATAAATTTATATCCAGCAGGGCCTGCACTTGATCGTCGTAGGACATGACTACAGAAGACCGAGGAATATCGAACTGCTGTAGGCGATAACTCAAAAGCTCGCCTGACATGTGTTTAATATTTATATGAGTGCAAATATCGAGATACGCTCACTCACCTCGGATGAGGTGGCGATTCGGGTGCGCCAGATGGAGTGTCGGAGAAGAAGAACAGCGGGAGGACAACGCGGGCGAGCGGCAACAGGCGCCACTCGCCCTGGGGATTACTTCGACTCGAGCATCGAGCGCAGCATCCATGCGGTTTTCTCGTGAACCTGCATGCGCTGAGTCAGCAGATCAGCCGTCGGCTCGTCACTGACCTTATCCAGCAAAGGAAAAATACTACGAGCAGTACGGACAACAGCCTCTTGCCCCTGAACCAGACTTTTGATCATATCTTCAGCACTTGGCACGCCTTCTTCTTCCTTGATGGTCGAGAGACGTGCGTAGGTCGAATACGTACCCGGCGCAGGAAAGCCCAATGCACGAATACGTTCGGCAATGGAGTCGACCGCCAGTGCCAGTTCGTTATATTGCTCTTCAAACATCAGATGGAGCGTACGAAACATCGGCCCACTGACGTTCCAGTGAAAGTTGTGGGTCTTGAGGTAAAGTACATAAGTATCCGAAAGCAGATGCGACAGACCGTCAACGATCGATTTGCGATCTTCTTCACTGATACCAATATCGATTGCCATGTTTCATGTCCTTTAATTGAGGATTGGAAAGCAGTAACCGCGCCTACTCTATCAAGAGACGGCGAACCGCGCAGCTTTCCGTCGACGCCCTGGCGAATGTCTGCACTGCCCTACGGAAAAACCCCACAGGATCGGCCGGCCCGGCCCTGCATCGACACATAGAGGCCTGGCAGGACAGAAAATGGTGAAAAGCGGCTGGAGGGCTCTGTTCCGGGCACTTTGAAGCCATTGAGGCAGGCTTTTCCAGTAGCGCCCTCAACAGGGGGCTCGCTGCGTAAGCGGCTGATTTGAGTAGCATCGGGCTTTGCTGTTAAATACACCGCGTGTCGCTAATGAGTTGTCATCTGGCTTAGCGCATAGGCTGGCCCATCGCTCGTGCATCACGCCTCCTCTTGTTCAGAAGCGTACCGGGCGTTACCCGCTATTTCTTGTAATCCTTCTTCTGTGAGCTTTTTAAAAATGTTGAAAATTGTCCATCTGGTAACGGGAGCAGCAGCTCTGTTGCTTTCTTTCATCCCCAGTCTGCGTAGTGAAGTCATCCCTTCCTACCTGCAACAGCCCGACGCGCTTTCACTGGCTTTCCTCGGGCTGCTTAACCTGGTTCTCGCTCCGGTGATCCCTTACTGGAACCGAGGTACACGTCATCATCTGCAAAATCTGGTCAGCGCCCTGCTGGTTATCGCTGTCGTTGTACAAATTCTGACGCTGCTCGTTCCACTGCAAACCCTTGCAGGCCAGCCGGCACTCATCGCCAGCCTGAGCCTGACTTTCCTGGCCGTCGCCCTGCATTTGGGTGTTAGCTTTTACAGGTCGTCACCGTCGCCAGCGCCTCAAAGCCATGACATGAGTAATCGCGATACCGGCACGGTGAAGTGGTTCAACACCTCAAAGGGCTTCGGTTTCATTTCGCGTGACTCCGGCGACGATATCTTCGTGCATTTCCGCGCCATTCGTGGCGAAGGCCATCGCGTACTGGTCGAAGGTCAGCGCGTCGAGTTCTCGGTGATGAACAGAGACAAGGGCCTGCAGGCTGAAGATGTGATCGCGGCCTTGCCACGCCGCTGATTGTTCAATGCAACAAAAAACCGCGACCTCCACCGGGGGCCGCGGTTTTTTTACGGCTGATCAGTAGTGAGGCGGAGGCGCGTCCTCTTCGAAGGTCTCGAACTGACTGCCCAACTCTTCCTGCCGCTTGAGCATTGCGGCCATCTGCAATTGCAAGTGATCAAGCTCGCGTCGCTGGGTGACCAGCACATCGTTCAGTGCCTGAATCGTATCGTCCTGAAAAGCCAGGCGACTTTCCAGTTCCATGACTCGCTCATCAAGGTTCATGATTATTCCCCCTCAAATCGGAAATCATTGCTTAATACCGGCCTGAGCTGTTCACGAATCGCGGCATACTCGGCCTCGGTATAAGGAACGGCTGGATGCCTGCCCCACACCGGTGCAGGCCAGGCAGCGTCGTCACGCTTGCGCACGATCACATGCATGTGAAGCTGGCTGACGACATTGCCAAGCGCCGCGACATTAAGCTTATCAGCGTTGAACAGAACCTTGAGGATCTTCGACAGAGTGGTGGTTTCCTGCCAGAGCTGCAGTTGCTCTTCGGCGCAGAGCTCGAACACTTCGCTGATCGCAGCACGACGCGGCACCAGAATGAACCACCGGTAGCTGGAATCATTGGACAGCAGCAACCGGCACAGAGGGAAATCGCCCAAGGGCAGAGTGTCTTGCAGCAGACGTGAATCCAGAACGAACACGATAAAAGCTCCTGATTGCCAGGTAGATGTCTGGCATGCCCTGTCGGTAACAGGGCGCCTCGTAAATGCGGTCAGGATACGCGTGATCGGCCAGCGCATCATCCCTTCCAGTCACGCCTCTCTGAGACCACTTTTAACCGCCCCCCGCAACGCACCGCCAGCGTGCGCACCAACATGAAGCCAGCACCTCTGACAGCGCACCGATTTAAGACCCTTCGAAATCCACCAATTACAATGCCTGTCCGTATCTTCCCGGACTTGGGCATCTCACTGCTCAAAAAAGCGCATTCAGGTCATGAAAATGAAACAGGGTCTCGATCACCATGAGTCATCCCTATGCGCGGCTCCATATTCAGGCGGTCGGGCCGGGCAGTGCACCAAAACCACACACTGATGTTGCGTCAACAACACTGCGAGTGCGCTATTTACCCAAATAGCAGCGTGGTCAGGTAACAAATCCGTAGCCTCGTGCCTTTTCTAGCGCCACGGAACGCTTGGGAGGAAAATTTTTATTTTGAAATTTTCACTTTGAAACAAGGAGATACAGCGTAAAGTCGACGCTGATTCTGATTTTTCACAAATTTTTTTCATTCCAGGGAATTTTGTGCACGCTTGTTGCTATATCACCCACATGGTCAAAGTGTCTCTGGCGGAAAACAGAAGTCACCCTGACCAAGGGAAAGCAGCTCGCAATCCGTAAAATGGCATTGCGACAAGGATGGATGTACTCAGCGATACCGCTGTAAAGATTCTGAAAGGATAGGGCTGCACCTATCGAAAGCACCGTCAGCGTGATGTAGATTTTCCGCCGACATAAAAATAGAAAGAGCCGCCCAGATAAAAAAACAGGTGGGACGGCTCGGATACCTTCTAAAAACCAAAGGAGCAATCACGATGAGAGTGATGAAGTGGAGCGCAATCGCACTGGCAGTTACCGCAGCCAGCGCCCAACTGGCAACAGCGGCACCGTTCGTCAGTGATCAGGCTGAAGCCAAAGGTTTTGTCGAAGGCAGCACGCTTGACCTGAAATTGCGCAATTACTATTACAACCGTGACAAGAAAAACGGTGCTCAGGACGACCGCGACTGGACGCAGGGCCTGTGGACCAATTTCAGCTCCGGTTACACTCAAGGCACCGTGGGTGTTGGCGTTGAGGCGTTCGGGTACTTCGGTCTCAAGCTCTGGGGCCCTGACAAATATTCGGGCTCCGGCAACCTCGTTACCGACTCCAATGACAGAAACGAAGAAACTCAGGGCAAGGTCGGTGGTGCAGTCAAGTTCCGCATCTCCAAGACCGAGTTGAAAGTAGGTGACATGCAGCCTACCAGCCCGGTATTCGCCGTTGGCGGTTCGCGCCTGCTGCCTCAGACCGCAAGCGGCCTGAGCCTGCAGAGCAGCGAGATTTCGGGTCTTGATCTGGAAGCCGGTCACTTCTACTCCGGTACCAGCCAGGACGATACCAGCCATGATGGCGGCATCTTCGCCACGTACGCTGGCGTTGAAGCCAAAACCGCCGACTTCGCGGGCGGCAAATACGCCATCACCGACAGCCTGGGCGTTGCATTCTATGCAGCCAAGCTCGAAGACATCTGGGATCAATACTACGGTAACGTGAACTACGCGCTGCCTCTGGGCAATGAGCAGTCCCTGGCGTTCGACGCGAACATTTATCGTACCGTCGACGAAGGTAGCGCCAAAGCCGGTTCGATCAGTAACACCGCGTTCTCCGGCTCGGTAGCTTACTCGTTCCTGGCCGCACACACCCTGACCCTGGCTTTCCAGAAGATCAACGGTGACACCCCGTTCGACTACATCGGTATCGGTGACAACAACCGTGGTGGCGACTCGATCTTCCTGAACAACTCGATCCAGTACTCCGACTTCAACGGCCCGGGCGAAAAATCCTGGCAGGCTCGCTACGACCTTAACATGGCACCGTACGGCGTTCCTGGTCTGAGCTTCATGACCCGCTACATCAAAGGCACCGACATCGACGGCACCAATACGCCTACTGGCAGCCGTTATGCCGGTCTGTACGGTGCAGACGGCGAACATCACGAGACCAACCTCGAAGCCAAATACGTCCTGCAAACCGGCCCGGCCAAAGACCTGTCCTTCCGCATTCGTCAGGCATGGCACCGCGCCAATGCCGACCAGGGCGAAGGCGACGTCAACGAGTTTCGCCTGATCGTCGATTACCCGATTTCGATCCTGTAATCACCGCGCAGCACTCGGCAATACAGAAAGCCCGGCACATGCCGTAATGCTGTTCAC
>NZ_MUIO01000116.1 GCF_002087235.1 Pseudomonas floridensis
GGTTCGTGGAGCGGATACCGTTTTTTTACGTCCGTTGCTTTATTGCTGCGCTGCGCCTGTCCGATCCTGTCTGCGCAAAGCGAAGCTCAGGGTCAAGGCTTGCGCAGGTTGTTCAGCAACTCGTGGGTCGGGTAGCCATCTGCTGGCCAGCCAAACGATTGCTGAGCGCTGCGTATCGCTTTGCGCGTATTGGCGCCGATGATCCCGTCTGGCGCGCCTGCGTCGTATTGGCGTGCCGAGAGCAGGGTTTGCAGTTCGATACGCTCAGAGCGGCTTAACGGCAGGTCGCCGCGTGGCCAACTGCCCACTACATAGCCTGCGCCCTTGAAGCGGTCCGACAGCAGACTGATTGCCAGCGCGTAGGAGGTCGAATTGTTGTACTTGAGGATCGCCCGGAAGTTATCCAGTACCAGGAACGCCGGGCCACGGTAACCAGCTGGCAGCAGCAGCGCCGCCTGTTGCTGACTGGCCGCAACCGGAATGGCTGAACCGTCGGGTTGTTTCAGACCCAGTTGCTGCCACTCGGCCAGGCTCTTGCGCGTCGTCGAATCGGCGAGGGCATAATCGAAACCGGTGCTCAAGACAACCTCGAAACCCCACGGCTGACCGCGTTGCCAGCCGGAGCTTTGCAGGTAATGCGCGGTGGAGGCGAGTGCATCGGCGGGAGTGTTCCAGATGTCGCGGCGACCGTCGCCATCGAAGTCGACGGCGTGGGTGTTGTAGGTGGTCGGTATGAATTGGGTCTGGCCCATGGCGCCTGCCCAGGAGCCGAGCATCTTGTCTGATGTGATATCGCCGTGCTGCAGGATCTCCAGCGCCGCGAGCAACTGGCTTTGCGCAAAGCCCGGACGGCGGCCTTCGTACGCCAGCGTGGCCAGTGAGCGAATGACTGACTGCGATCCCTGCATCTGACCGAAGTTGCTCTCCATGCCCCACACCGCGACCAGCGTCTGACGATCAACCCCGTATTGCTGTTCGATCTTCTGCAGATCATCAGCGTACTGTGATAACAACGCCTGACCCTTGCGTACGCGAGCGGCTGAGATCGCCCCATCGAGGTATTCCCACACCGGGCGGCTGAACTCTGGCTGGCTGCGGTCGGCTTTCACCACGCTCATGTCTGGCGTGACGCCGGCAAACGCCTGATCGAAGACGTCGGCGCGAATCCCGGCCTTGAGGGCCTGAGCACGAAAACCGGCTTGCCATTCCGGAAAGCTGACGGCGGGCTGGATGGTCAGGGAATCATCGACAACCAAGGCGGGTGTAGGCGCTACGGCTGGGGTGGCTGTCTGAGCTTTGCTGGCTTGGAGAGGCGTGGCATCGGCTGCAGTGGGTTTTTCTGCGCAAGCTACCAAAGCGATGAGGCTGGAGGCGGCGATGAGTTGGCGCAACTGCGGGCGATGGGTAAAACAAGAAGGCATGCTTGAGTCCAAGGGTATTACCGTTAGGTGCAGACCATAACACGGCTAAGCGTTAGAAAGCGCTTCGGAGATGTTGCTTGATATCAGGCGGCTATAACGGAAGAAGCCTCCCAGCTTTTAGACTGGAAGGCTTCGCGGCGGTAGCTGCCTTTGCCCTTGGCGGGTTGTTCCTGTCGACTGCGGAACAATGGTTGGGCAATGATGGATTTGGCCTTGTTCGGCCGCTTTGACTTGCTCATGGCGGATGCTCCTGAATGGGTGACAAGTTGCGCCGAGAATCATCGGACAGGGCAGGACGTCTGTCCAATAGTTGTGTGCTATGAAGCCGTAACGCAGAGACTTGGGACTGCTGCCCTGATGCTGCGTGCAGGCCCGTGAGAGCGGACTTGTCCGCGAAGGTCTTATTGCCATCTATGCATCGGGCGCAGGGATTTTTTTCGCGGACGAGTCCGCTCCCACGGATGGCAGTTCTCTGGCGGTGGCTTAACGGTCCGCAGATGTTGTCCAGCCGTATGGCTGAAGCTTCAATGCGCAACAGATATAGCGCATGGGGATTTCGAAAAAGAGCTGAAAGAATATGTCTGACACGGACTTACTCCGCTGGTAACGGCAGGCGTTGTCCGGCCATCAACAATGCGAGGCGGCTCAGGCTGCTCCATGGCGAGCCGGCGGCCTGGCCCTTGATTTGCGCATCGATGCGTTGCGCGTCCATGAGCAGTTGGCTCCAGCGCTTTGCCGAATGGCGTTGCAGGGCTTTGCTCATCAGCGGTTTGCGTTTGTCCCAGACCGGCGGGCGGGCCGAGCTGAAGATCTTGTCCAGTGGCACACCCTGACTGAACTGGAGGGACATGTTGGCCAGCGCGCGCAGTTCGCGAGTCAGCGCCCAGAGGATCACCGGCGTTTCCACACCCTCTCCTCGAAGGCCTTCCAGCATGCGCAAGGCGTGTGCCGCTTCGCCGTTGAGCACCGCGTCAGTCAGGCCGAACACGTCGAAGCGTGCGCTATCGGCCACTGCGGCCTGCACGGTTTCGACGGTGATCTGCCCGTCTTCGGCCATCAGCTTGAGCTTTTCGATTTCCTGCGCCGCTGCCAGCAGATTGCCTTCGACGCGTGCGGCGATCAATTCGACCGCATCCTGCGTGGCGGCCAGACCTGCCTGTGACAGGCGCTGACGAATCCATTGCGGCAACTGGCCGATGTCCACCGGCCAGATCTGTACGAACTGGGTCTGTGCGCCTTCGACCAGGGCTTTGCCCCATTTGGTTTTCTGCGCACTGCCGTCGAGTTTGGGCAGGCTGATCAGCAGCAGCGTGTCTTCGGCCGGCCGTGCGCAGTATTCCATCAGCGCGGCAGCGCCCTTGTCGCCGGGTTTGCCGGACGGCAGGCGCAGTTCCAGCAGGCGACGCTCGGCAAACAGCGACATGCTGGCACCGGCCTGCAGCAGCGTGCCCCAGTCAAAGCTGGCGTCGGCGCTGAAAACCTGGCGTTCGTCGAAACCTTGCTGGCGGGCAGCGGCGCGAATGGCGTCGGCGGCTTCCTGGCAAAGCAGCGGGTCGTCGCCACTGATCACATAGACCGGCGCGAGTGTGCCTTGCAGGTGTTTGGCGAGTTGGGCGGGGGCGAGTTTCATCGTCAGAGAATGCCGGGGCCGGCAAACCGGCCCCCGGACACTTACCTGCTCGGGATTTCGACAGGCGACTGTTGAGGCGTTTGATCACGAATACGCTGGGCAGCCTCCAGAGCGTCGGCTTCGGCCTTGGCAACGGCGTCGGCTTTGGCTTGCAGTTCGTCCAGACGGGACGGCGTCAATTGCTGCAGACGCGCCATCATCTTCTGAATCAGCTCGTTGCGCATTTCCTGACGAACCTGAGCCGCTTCCTGATCGGAGCCTGTCAGGTTGTTGCCGTCGTGAACGTAGGAGCGGTCCACACTGACCTTGTCACCGAGCAGGAAGCGATCCTTCTCACCGTGGATTTCATAGTTGAGCGTGTTGGTCAGTTGGTATTCGGAAGAACGACCGGAGCCCGAGAAGCTCACGTTACGTTGAGTTTCGGCCTCGTTGACCAGCACCAGCTTGTAAGGTGCGCCGGTGTAGACCTTGACGCCCGAGCTGGTCAGCACACGATTGAGCTGGGTGACGGTTTCGCCGTAGGCGTTGCGGGCGCTGACGTCCAGCTCCTTGAGTGCCAGTTCGGTGGTGCCGGTGCCGCGCAAATGGAAGCCACAGGCGCTCAGCAGAACGGCAAGGCCCATCACCAGCAAATTGCGTTTGATCATCTTGATGCTCCCCTTGAATCCGTATGGGCCGACTTCGCGTCCCTTGGAAATATGTTCGGCGCCCGCAGTACCGGGCGCCCGATCTCATCAGCTTGCGACGATATTGACCAGTTTTCCTGGCACGACGATGACCTTGCGGATCGTCAGGCCATCAATAAAGCGCAGCACGTTGTCGTTGACCCGCGCCGCCGCTTCGACTTCTTCGCGGCTGGCGCTGGCAGGCATTTCAAGATGACCGCGCAGTTTGCCGTTGACCTGAATCACCAGTTGCAGACTGTCCTGCACCAGCGCGCTTTCATCCAGAGTTGGCCACCCTGCATCAATGACTGGCGTGTCGTGGCCCAGTTCCTTCCACAGTTCGTGGCTGATGTGCGGCGTGATCGGAGCGAGCAGCAGGGTGACGGTTTCCAGTCCTTCCTGAAGCAGAGCGCGGTCCTGTGCGGTGACCTGCGGGACTTTCTCCAGCACGTTCATCAGCGTCATCACCTGGGCGATGGCGGTGTTGAATTTCTGGTTCTGGCCAATATCCTGACCTGCCTGCCTGATCGCCTGATGGATCGAGCGGCGGATGGCCTTCTGCTCGTCGCTCAGCGCGGCGAGATCGGCCTTGCCTGCCGCACCCTGTGCCACATGGGCCTGGGCCAGACGCCATACGCGGCGCAGGAAGCGGCTCGAGCCTTCGACGCCGGAGTCGGACCATTCCAGGCTCATGTCAGGCGGCGAGGCGAACATCATGAACAGACGGCAGGTGTCTGCACCGTATTGATCGATCATGGTCTGTGGGTCGATGCCATTTTTCTTCGACTTCGACATCTTTTCGGTGCCACCGATTTCAACCGGCAGCCCGTCGCTGGTCAGTCGGGCACTGATTACCTTGGCCTTGCCATCGCGCTCCAGGGTCACGTCGGCCGGGTTGATCCAGGTCTTCTTGCCGTTGGCTTCCATGCGGAAGTAGGTTTCGGCGTTGACCATGCCCTGAGTCAGCAGGTTCTTGAACGGCTCGTTCGATGTCACCAGCCCTTCGTCGCGCATCAGCTTGTGGAAGAAGCGCGCATAGAGCAAGTGCAGGATCGCGTGTTCGATACCGCCGATGTACTGATCCACCGGCAACCAGTGGTTGGCGGCATTCGGCTCGACCAGGCCACCTTCGTAATGCGGAGAGGCATAACGGGCGTAGTACCAGGACGACTCGACGAAGGTGTCCATGGTGTCGGTTTCGCGCTTGGCCGGTGCGCCGCATTTCGGGCAACTGCACTCGTAGAACTCGGGCATGCGCGCCAGCGGTGAACCCGCGCCGTCAGGCACGACGTCTTCCGGCAACACGACCGGCAACTGGTCCTCGGGAACCGGCACGTCGCCGCAAGTATCGCAATGCACGATCGGGATCGGACAGCCCCAGTAGCGCTGGCGGCTGATGCCCCAGTCGCGCAGGCGGAACTGGGTGCGCGACTGGCCAAGCGACTTCTTGACCAGCGCCGCTTCGATGGCGTCGAACGCGGCCGCGAAATCCAGGCCGTCGAACTCGCCGGAATTGATCAACTGGCCGTGCTCGCCATACGCTTCCTGCCACGGTGCCGGCGTTTCGTCGCCCGCGCTGGTGCGCACCACAGCCTTGATCGGCAGGTGGTATTTGGTTGCGAATTCAAAATCGCGCTCGTCGTGCGCCGGGACCGCCATGACAGCGCCATCGCCGTAATGCATCAGCACGTAGTTGGCGACCCACACCGGCAACTTCTCGCCGGTCAGCGGATGTTCGACGAACAGCGAGGTCGGCAGCCCTTTCTTTTCTTGGGTCGCGACGTCGGCTTCGGCAACGCTGCCGCCTTTGCATTCGTCGATGAAGGCTTGCAACTGAGCGTCGGATTGCGCCGCCAGAGTGGCCAGCGGATGTTCGGCCGCCACGGCGACGTAGGTTGCGCCCATCAGGGTGTCAGGACGGGTGGTGAAGACTTTCAGCGTGCCGGCTTCGCCGATGCTGGTCTGATCGTACGGGAACTGCACTTCCATGCCGCGGGATTTGCCGATCCAGTTGCGCTGCATGGTCTTGACCTGTTCAGGCCAGCCCGGCAGTTCGTCGAGGCTCTCCAGCAGCTCATCCGCGTAGGCGGTGATCTTGAAGTAGTACATCGGGATTTCGCGCTTCTCGATCAGCGCGCCCGAACGCCAGCCACGGCCGTCGATGACCTGTTCGTTGGCCAGTACGGTCTGATCGATCGGGTCCCAGTTCACCGTGCCGTTCTTGCGGTAGATCACGCCTTTTTCGAACAGGCGGGTGAACAGCCACTGTTCCCAGCGATAGTAATCGGGCTTGCAGGTGGTGATTTCGCGGGACCAGTCGATTGCCAGACCCAGGCTCTTGAGCTGGGTCTTCATGTAATCGATGTTTTCGTAGGTCCACTTGGCCGGTGCGACGTTGTTGTCGATCGCGGCGTTTTCCGCAGGCATGCCGAAGGCGTCCCAGCCCAGTGGCTGCAGAACGTTCTTGCCCAGCATGCGCTGATAGCGGGAGATCACGTCACCAATGGTGTAGTTGCGCACGTGACCCATGTGCAGCTTGCCGCTGGGGTAAGGGAACATCGACAGGCAGTAGTACGTTTCCTTGCCTGGCTGCTCACTGACTTCAAAAGACTTTTGCTCTTCCCAGAAGGTCTGGGCGGCGGCTTCGATTTCGCGGGGCTGATAGAGTTCGTGCATGGCTACTTTTGACTAAAGATTAGTGACCCTTGACCTCTTCATTGCTTCGCCGAGTCAGGTCTGCGCCGCTTGCCGGACAATTGCAACTGTCTGTGCGGTGCGTACAGGCTCAAGAGAGCGGAAGTGGAATGGCAGGAAGCGTCGTAGCATACATGAGCGCCGTCTATCGAGGGAGTCCTGATTGCTATGCCGGGCTGCCGGAGCCCCGTCCAACCGCCGCCTCTGGCCGTTGGTCGCAGTTTTGCGCCGGTTTCGGCAGCAGCGCTAAGCTCAATTTCGAGGGTATGTTCTATCTTCGATGAGGTGAGCGGATGACAGAGTTGCAGCACACAGTAAGCACTCATGAGCTGTATGAACGTTTGATTGATCGTCTCGGGCTTGCTCTTGAAATGGCGAGCACCGCGGTTCGACTCCGAAACGAGTCGCCCGCCGTACTTGAGCTCAAAGGGTTGAGCAGTGCCGAGTTCGAGCTGATCGAGGCCTACCTTGAAAAAGGCGTGATGGCGGCAAACGGGGCTGTTAAGGGTTACTCAAAGGGCAGTTTCACGGTATTTCCGGAGCAGACCATTTCGACCAGGGCGCCTAAACAATCAGCCACTATCATCTGGCTGAAAGACAGAAAGCGAGCCAGGTCATCGATCAGGTCAGGCCGCAACAACTGATACGACCTTCAGGCGTCACCCCGGCAGGCTGCGGGCCTGCTTCATAAGCATTGTTGCTTAGCGTCAAACATTCTAGGCTTCGGGCATCTCTGGAGATGTCCTATGCCTTTGCGTTACCTGCTCAAAACCCTTGTGCTGCCTCCCGGTGTTCTCTTCCTGTTGCTGATCCTGGCCTGGTGGCTGCGGCGCTCAAGGCCGCGTCTGGCTGCGCTGTCGTTCGTGGTCGGGCTGGGTGGCTTGTGGTTGATGAGCCTGCCGGTTGTCGTGGAGTGGGCGGCGCGCCGGATGGAGCAGGTCGCGCCGCTGCCGCAGGCGCAGTGGGCGACGCTCGCACAGCAGGCCGATGCGATCGTGGTGCTGGGCAATGGACGCGAACGTCACTCGCCCACCTGGGACGCGGATGTTCCGACCGGCATCGGCCTTGAGCGGTTGCGTCTGGCGGCGCGGCTTTCGAAGGCCTCCGGTTTACCGGTGCTGACCACTGGCGGCCTGCATTTCGACGAACCGCCGAGTGAGGCGTCGATCATGGCGCAGTCGCTGCGGGACGACTTCGGCGTCAGCGTGCGCTGGCAGGAAGGCTTGAGCCGCACCACGTGGGAAAACGCCACGATGACCGCCGCGATTCTGCAGCCTTTGGGCATTAAACGGGTGGTGCTGGTGACGCAGGCCTGGCATATGCCGAGGACGCGCTGGAGTTTCGAAAAGGCGGGTTTCACTGCGGTGGCCGCGCCGGTTGGATTCCTCGGAGTGGACAACGCACGGCCTTTTGGCGGCTGGCTGCCGGAGAGCCGGGCATTTACCCAGAGCGGGCTACTGCTGAACGAAGCGATGGGTTCGCTGGTTTATCCGTGGATCTATCGTTGAGCCGCTATCAGAGCAATCCCGCCCGCGGGATTGCTCTGAATACCGGTCAGACTGTCTTGGCGATACGCGCTGCCAGCAATGCCCAGCCAAACAGCAGCAGGCAGACAATCGCCAGTGGCCATGAGCGCCAGTGCAGGTAAGGTGTCAGGCCCTGCATCGGCACCACGTCGCCATACAGCACGCCGCGCTCGAATTGCGGGATCTGCACGGTGATCTTGCCGAACGGGTCGATCAGCCCGGTCACGCCGTTGTTGGTGGCGCGGATCATCCAGCGTCCGGCCTCGAGTGCTCGCATCTGGGCCATCTGCAAATGCTGGAGTGGGCCGATGGAGGTGCCGAACCAGGTGTCATTACTGACCGTCAGCAGCAGATCGCTCTTGGCTGACAGGCCGGCAGCGAACTCGGGGTAGACCACTTCGTAGCAAATGAACGGCGCGATGTGGTAACCCTTGGCCTGCAACAGTGCCTGATCATCCGGGCCTCTGGCGAAGTCGGACATCGGCAGGTCGAAGAACGCGATCAGGCCACGCAACACGTCCTGCAACGGCACGTATTCACCGAACGGCACGAGCTTCTGCTTGTAATAGGTGCCATCGCCCTGGCCCGTCACGGTGATGCCGTTGTAATAACGGTATTCGCCGCGTCCGGTCAGTTCGCGTACCGGCACGCCGGTAATCAGCGCCGCGCCCCGGTCGGACGCAAAGCGGCCCATCATCGACAGGTAACCTTCCGCGCTTTCCTTGAGCACCGGCACGGCGGTTTCCGGCCAGACGATCAGGTCCGCCTGCTGCGATCTGAACGTCATGTCGCGATACAGCGCCAACTGATCATTCAGTTTCTGCGGGTCCCACTTCATGCTTTGCTCGACGTTGCCCTGCATGGTGACCACTTTCAGTGGCGTGCCCGATGGCGATGTCCAGGCATGGCCCTTGAGCGCCAGCCCTGCGATCCAGGGTGCCAGCAACAGCACGACGCCAGCGGCCAGAAACGACTTGCGCGCCCGCAAGCGGTGCAGGTTGCACAGCAATGCGGCAGTCAGACCCAGCGCAAAGGAGATCAGCCAGACACCGCCCACCGGAGCGAGGCCGGCCAGTGGGCCGTCAAGCTGGCTGTAACCGGAGTACAGCCACGGAAAGCCGGTAAGGAACCAGCCACGGAACGCTTCCTGGCCCAGCCAGAGTGCGGCGAATGCCAGGGCGTCGGCCAGCGGCGCTTCGTTGCGCCTCAGCCAGCGTGCCCACACCCAGGCGGGGAGGGCGAAGAACAGCGCAATGGCGGCAATGAACAGCAGCATCAGCAGACCCGCCAGCAGCACCGAAGCGCCACCGTAGGTATGAATGCTCACGTAAATCCAGCTGGTGCCGGCACCGAACAGACCGAAGCCATAGCACCAGCCGCGCGCCAGTGCCTGGCGCGGACTCAGTTCCCGCAGGCCCAGGTAAAACACTGCGACCGCCACCAGGATCAATGGCCAGAGGTCGAACGGCGCCAATGCCAGGGTCGTGAGTCCGCCAGCGGCCACGGCCAGCAGGTTGCCGGGCCAGCCGGGACGCGTAATCCAGCGCATGTAGATTCCTTAAAACAGCATCGGAGTGGTTACGGGCGTGAGATCGGGCTCAGGCGCAGCAAGTGGATGCGGCGGCTGTCTGCACTCAGGATGCGGAAACGGTAGGCACCGATTTCGGTGATCTCGTTGCGCTTGGGCAGGTGACCGAACGCGTTCATCACCAGACCGCCGACCGTGTCGAATTCCTCGTCGGAAAACTCGCTGTCGAAGAATTCGTTGAAGTTCTCGATCGGTGTCAGGGCCTTGACCAGGAAGTCACCGCTGGGCAGCGGCTTGATGAAACTGTCTTCTTCGACATCATGCTCGTCTTCGATGTCGCCGACGATTTGCTCCAGTACGTCTTCAATCGTCACCAGACCCGCCACGCCGCCGTATTCGTCGATGACGATAGCCATGTGGTTATGGTTGGCGCGAAACTCACGCAGCAGCACGTTCAGGCGCTTGGACTCCGGCACGAAGGTCGCCGGGCGCAGCAGTTTTTTCACGTCATCACTGTCGCCGTCGGGCTTGAGGATCAGCGGCAGCAGGTCCTTGGCCAACAGCACGCCGAGCACGTCGTCGTGGCTTTCGCCGATGACCGGGTAGCGTGAGTGCGCGGCGTCGATGACGGCAGGGAGAAATTCGCGGGGTGTCTGGGTGGCCTTGATGCTGATCATCTGCGAGCGCGGCACCATGATGTCGCGTACTTGCAGGTCGGCAACCTGAATGGCTCCCTCGACGATGGCCAGCGCTTCGCTGTCCAGCAGTTTGTTCTGGTGGGCTTCGCGCAGCAGCTCCAGCAGCTCCTGGCGGTTTTTCGGCTCATGGACAAAAGCCTGGGTCAGTTTACCCAGCCATGACTTTTGTCCGTTGCTCGATCGGTCTTCGCTCATAGCCCTTACTCGTGGTCCTTGCTTGGTAGATCTGAATGTTGAGGTTCTGTGTCGTCGTCGGCATAAGGGTCGGGGTAGCCCAACTCATCAAGCAACGTTCGTTCCAGCGCTTCCATCTCTTCGGCTTCTTCATCGTCGATGTGGTCGTAACCCAGCAGATGAAGGCAGCCATGAATGACCATGTGCGCCCAGTGGGCTTCCACGGCCTTATTCTGTTCACCTGCCTCGCGATTCACCACCGGGACGCAGATGACCAGATCGCCCAGCAGCGGAATGTCCAGCATGTCGTCCGGTACGTCAGCCGGGAACGACAACACGTTGGTGGCGTAATCCTTGTGCCGCCAGGTGCGGTTCAGCTCGCGTCCTTCTGCCTCGTCGACCAGTCTGATGGTCAATTCGGAATCCGCACTGCGCTGGCGCAGGCCCATTTCACACCAGAGGCGGAACTGGGCTTCGCTCGGAGCGGCGGTTTCGCTTGCAACTTGCAGGTCCAGCTCAAGCATCGCGGTTCTTGTCCCGTGAGTAACTGTTGCTGCTCGACGAGCCATCGCTGAAACGATCATCAAAGCGCTCGTACGCTTCGACGATCCGCTGCACCAACGGATGGCGAACCACGTCCTTGGGCTTGAAGTGCGTGAAGCTGATGCCCGGCACGTCCTTGAGCACATCGATGACATGCGTCAGGCCCGACTTGGTGCCCTTGGGCAGGTCGACCTGGGTGATGTCGCCGGTGATCACGGCGGTGGAGCCGAAGCCGATACGGGTCAGGAACATCTTCATCTGCTCGACGGTGGTGTTCTGACTTTCGTCGAGAATGATGAAGCTGTTATTAAGGGTGCGGCCGCGCATGTAAGCCAGCGGTGCAACTTCAATGACTTGTTTCTCGATCAGCTTGGCGACCACTTCGAAGCCGAGCATCTCATACAGCGCGTCGTACAGCGGGCGCAGATACGGGTCGATCTTCTGCGCCAGGTCGCCAGGCAGGAAGCCGAGTTTTTCACCCGCTTCCACGGCCGGGCGCACCAGCAGGATGCGGCGGATCTGCTCGCGTTCCAGCGCATCCACCGCACAGGCAACGGCAAGATAGGTCTTGCCGGTGCCGGCCGGGCCAATGCCGAAATTGATGTCGTTGCCGAGGATTTCTTTGACGTAGCGCTGCTGATTGATACCGCGTGGGCGAATCATGCCCTTCTTGGTGCGCAGCGCAACGCCGACTTCGGCGGCGGGGTGGTTGTCCAGGCCTTCAACGCCCGATTCCTGCAGGAACAGGTGGACCATGTCCGGCGTCAGGTCCGTACCTTTGGTTTCCCGGTACAGACGGCGCAGCAGATTTTCGGCCGAGGTGGTTTGTCTGGACTCGCCAATGAGCTCGAATTGATTGCCGCGATTGCGGATCTCGATATCCAGGCGTTGTTCGATCAAGCGCAGATGCTCGTCGAGTTGCCCGCACAAGTTGGCGAAACGATGGGCCTCGAAAGGCTCGAGGGTGAAGCGATGAGGTTCTATGGGTGCGTTCAAGGTCTTTTAATGGCCGTCCGGCGGCAATTGAGATGTATTGAAGAATACCCCTAGCGGTGGTCAGGCGAAAGCTTTGCCTTCTGCGTAGAGGATTCACCGTGCTCAATGGTAGGGACCGCACGGAAACGAATTCATTCGGCCATTCGTTTCCGTGACGGGGCGCAAGGCTTATTGAAGCAGAGATCCGCGCAGGGAATGAGGCTGTGCGTCATCGATGTGCACATCGGCGAACTGACCGATCAGCTTGGGGTTGTCACAACGGAAGTTGACGATCCGGTTGTTCTCGGTCCGGCCCTGCAGCTCGCCCGGGTCCTTTTTGGAATAATCGGTCACCAGAATCCGCTGCGTGCTGCCGACCATCTGTCGGCTGATTTCGAAGCCCTGCTGATTGAGGCGATGTTGCAGCGCGGCCAGGCGTTCCTTTTTCAGTGCTTCCGGCGTGTCGTCCTTAAGGTCGGCGGCCGGTGTGCCGGGGCGCGGGCTGTAGACGAACGAGAACGAGAAATCGAACCCGACGTCTTCGATCAGCTTCATGGTGTTGTCGAAATCCTTCTCGGTTTCGCCCGGGAAGCCGACGATGAAGTCGGAGCTGATGCAGATGCCCGGCACGGCGGCCTTGAGCTTGCGCAGCTTGGACTTGTATTCCAGCGTGGTGTGGTTGCGCTTCATCGCCGCCAGAATACGGTCCGAGCCCGACTGCACCGGCAAATGCAGGTGTTTGACCAGTTCCGGCACTTCGGCGTGAGCCTGAATCAGACTGTCGGAGAACTCCAGCGGGTGTGACGTGGTGTAGCGAATGCGGTCGATGCCATCGACTGCGGCCACCACGCGGATCAGGTCGGCCAGGTCGGCCACGCGCCCGTCATGCATCACGCCGCGATAACCGTTGACGTTCTGACCGAGCAGGGTGACTTCGCGCACGCCGTTTTCCGCCAGATGGATGACTTCGGTCAGTACATCATCGAACGGTCGGCTGACCTCTTCGCCACGGGTATAAGGCACCACGCAGAACGTGCAGTACTTGCTGCAGCCTTCCATCACCGACACATAAGCGCTCGGGCCATCGACGCGCGGCTCGGGCAGGTGGTCGAACTTTTCGATTTCCGGAAACGACACATCGACCTGCGGCAGGCGCGTGATGCGTGCGGCGTCGATCATTTCCGGCAGGCGGTGCAGAGTCTGAGGGCCGAAGACCACGTCCACGTAGGGCGCGCGGTCGCGAATGGCCGCGCCTTCCTGGCTGGCCACGCAACCGCCCACGGCGATGACCATTTCCGGGTTGGCCAGTTTCAGTTCACGCCAGCGGCCCAGTTGCGAGTACACCCGATCCTGGGCGCGTTCGCGAATCGAGCAGGTGTTGAGCAGGATCACGTCGGCGTCTTCCGCGCGGGCGGTGACTTCCAGGGCCTGATGTTCGCCCAGCAGGTCGACCATGCGCGAGCTGTCGTACTCGTTCATCTGGCAACCGTGGGTTTCAATATAAAGCTTCTTGGCCATTCGTGATCATCAGCTGATTCAAAGAACCGCGCATTATAGGGGCGAAGTGCTTGGGTTCCTAGGGGCCATCCGACGGGCATGCTATAGTGCGTGCCCTTTTTTCATCCTCGAATCGTTTACCGGCCAACCATGACCAAACGCGAAGCTCCAATCTACAAGGTGATTTTTCTCAACCAGGGCCAGGTGTTCGAAATGTACGCCAAGCAGATCTATCAAAGTGATCTGTGGGGGTTTCTGGAAGTGGAAGAATTCGTCTTCGGCGAGCGCACGACCGTCGTAGTGGACCCGAGCGAAGAGAAGCTCAAGGCCCAGTTCGAAGGCGTGGTGCGCAGTTTCGTGCCGATGCATTCCATCGTGCGTATCGATGAGGTCGAGCGCATGGGCACGCCGAAGATCAGCGAAGCGCGGGGCAGCAGCAACGTGATGCCGTTTCCCATGCCGATGCCGGAAAAGTAGCCAGAAAGGATTTGGAGCCGTTGCCCTGGCGAAAGATGCTCAGGGCAGTGGAGAGAACGGGCTGCGACCTTCGGCCGTCTGCAGCTCCATCAGGTACTTGCGGAAAATCTGGCCCAGCACCTGGGTGGCGACTTCCAGCTCGTCGCGTTTCATTTTTGCCGACACTTCGTCCGCTGCGTCGAGCGCGTCTTCCGAACCGTTGACCGCCGCCATCTTCAGCACGATATAGGCCTGGATGTTGTTGGCCTGTACGCCTTCACCGCGACTGAACATCAGCCCTAACTGGTACTGCGCCTGCGCATGACCCTGCAACGAAGCCTGCTCGAAATAGCTGAGCGCCTGAGCCAGGTCGCGAGGCGCATTCTTGCCTTCGTAATAGAACTCACCCAACTCGTATTGCGCCTGTGCATCCCCGGACTGAGCGGCCTGCTGGCAGGCGGACAGCGCAGCGGGCAGGTTCTCTGGCTGAGTATTGAGGGTGCAACGACCCATCGCTGGGATTAACAACGAGTTGCTGCCGGCAGTAGCCAGCAGGGGATAGACAAGCAACAGGCAGCCCAATGCAAGGGTGCGGCCGGTGCGGTTCATGGAAGTCGACTTACCTCTGAAAAAGGTGCGGGCGTGCCCGACCAGCTAAACGTGCTGGCTGCGCATTATGAAATAAGCAGAGCCAACCTTACAAAGTCTTTACGGATTTTCTGCTGCACGGCCTCTAAAACCTTTCGTTTACAAGGTAAAGACCCTGAAGCACGACAGTCGCTTCCCGTGTTCACGTCAATCGCCTAGCAGTGTAGAAGCTAATTGGGCAGACAACGTTCCGTTTCATTCATCAAGATCAGGTGTGCCGGCGAAACCTCGCCTGCACGCCTGGCCCGGATCCGCTTATTTAAGCGCCGCGAAGGCTTTCTCGGCGGCGTCCAGCGTCAGTTTCAACTCGGTTTCGCCGTGTGCGATGGACGTGAAGCCGGCTTCGAAGGCACTTGGCGCCAGGTACACACCGCCTTCAAGCATCAGGTGGAAGAAACGCTTGAAGCGCTCGGCGTCGCTGGTCATCACGTCCTGGAAGGTGACGATCTCTTTCGCATCGCTGAAATACAGACCAAACATGCCGCCCGCCTGAGTCGTCACGAACGCGATGCCTGCGGCGTCGGCGAGCTGCTGCAAACCTTCGAGCAGACGACGGGTGTAATGGCTCAGCTCATCGTGAAAACCCGGACGGCTGATCAGGCGCAGGGTTGTCAGGCCGGCAGCCATCGCCAGCGGGTTACCCGACAGTGTGCCCGCCTGATAGACCGGGCCGAGCGGGGCGATGTGCGACATGATTTCGCGCTTGCCGCCGAAGCAGCCGACCGGCATGCCGCCGCCGATGATCTTGCCGAACGTGCTCAGGTCAGGCGTCACGCCGTAATACGCCTGGGCACCGCCGAGTGCCACGCGGAAACCGGTCATGACTTCGTCGAAAATCAGCACCACGCCGTGCTCGTCGCACAGGTCGCGCAGGCCTTGCAGATAGCCCGGCGCTGGCGGTACGCAGTTCATGTTGCCCGCTACAGGCTCGACGATGATGCAGGCCACTTCCTGACCCACTTGCGCCAGCATTTCACGCACTGCTTCCAGGTCGTTGAACGGCACCGTCAGCGTGTGTTTGGCGAAAGCCGCCGGCACGCCCGGTGAACTCGGTACGCCCAGGGTCAATGCGCCGGAGCCGGCTTTGACCAGCAGGCTGTCGGAGTGGCCGTGGTAGCAGCCTTCGAACTTGATGATGCTGTCGCGGCCGGTATAGCCACGGGCCAGGCGAATGGCGCTCATGGTGGCTTCGGTGCCGGAGCTGACCATGCGCACCATTTCCATCGAGGGCACCAGCGAGCAGACCAGATCGGCCATCTCGGTTTCCATCGCGGTCGGCGCGCCGTAAGACAGGCCGTGTTCCAGCTGGCTGCGCACGGCATCCAGCACTTCCGGGTGGCTGTGACCGAGAATCATCGGTCCCCAGGATCCCACGTAATCGACGTAACGCTTGTCGTCCTCGTCAGTCACGTAGGCGCCGACAGCGTGCTTGAAGAACAGCGGCGTACCGCCCACGCTCTTGAAAGCGCGAACCGGCGAGTTCACGCCACCGGGAATGTGTTTTTGGGCATTGGCGAACAGTGTTTCGGAACGGGACATGATCGGGTCTCTGCTTTGAAACGGGGAAGTCGGTCTACGCCGGGGTCAGCCGAGGCGAGCAATGAATGCTTTATTGGATTGGCTTGAGCCGGAGAAAGCGCAGGAAACGGCACTATAACAAATGCCGACCGCCTGCCGGATGCACATGTCCGAATTCAGCCAGACTTTTACCCGAGGCTGGAATAAAGTCAGCCCCATGAACACTCTCGACCCAGACATTTGCTACGCCGCGTTTATCGCCAGGGACCGCCGTTTTGACGGCTGGTTTTTCATGGGCGTGTCATCAACCGGTATCTACTGTCGGCCGATGTGTCCGGTGCGCGCGCCGCAGGCCCGTAACTGCAGCTTCTACCGGACCGCGGCGGCGGCCGAGCAGGCAGGGTTTCGTCCTTGCCTGCGTTGCCGTCCGGAACTGGCGCCCGGGCAAGGCTTGCTGGATATGTCCAGCCGACTGGCGCAGGCCGCTGCCAGATTGATCGAAGAAGGTTTTCTGAGCGGCCAGACCCTGGCTGCGCTGGCCGAGCGGGTGGGCGTTACTTCGCGGCACTTGCGACGGATTTTCGAGGCCGAGTTCGGCGTTTCGATGATCGACTTCGCCCAGACGCAACGTTTGCTGATCGCCAAGCGTCTGCTGACCGACACGGGGTTGTCCATGACCCAGGTGGCTCTGGCGGCGGGTTTCGGCAGCGTGCGGCGTTTTAATGATGTTTTTCAGAACCGTTACGGCTTGAATCCGACACGCTTGCGAAAAACGGTGAACAAAGCCGATGACGTGGAGCTGCGTTTCGAACTGTCATACCGACCACCCTTTTCCTGGGCCGGGGTATTGGCCTTCCTCGCGCATCGTTGCATCGCTGGCGTCGAGCAAGTGGGCGACGATGTGTATACGCGGGTGATCGAGGTCGAGCACGCGGGACGTCAGGCCTCCGGCTGGATCAGCGTCATCGATGCACCGCAACGGCATGCGCTGGTCGTGACGATGTCCGTCTCGTTGCAATCGGCGGTCGCGGTGGTGCTCGGGCGGGTACGGCGGGTGTTCGACACCGGTTGTCGGCCCGATCTGGTGGATGCGCACCTTGGGCCGCTGATCGGTGATTTGCAGGGCATGCGTGTTCCTGGTGCGTTCGATGGATTTGAAATCGCCGTGCGGGCGGTGGTCGGCCAGCAGATATCGGTGCTCAATGCCCGCGCCATTCTGGGACGGATCGCTGAGCGATACGGCACGCCGGTGGACGACGCGCCTCACGGGCTGCATCACGCGTTCCCGAGCGCGCAAGTCATCGCCAACCTGCGCGCCGAAGACCTGATCGCTACCGGCCTGATCCGCATTCGCGCCGAGGCGATCATTGCCGTTGCCCAGGAGGTGGCGGCCGGGCGCATCCTGCTTGAACCGCTGGTGCCACTGCAGGAAACGCTGGCGGCGCTGCGGCACATTCGCGGCATCGGCGAATGGACCGTGCAATACATTGCCATGCGTGCGCTGGGCTGGCCCAATGCGTTCCCCGACGGCGATGCGGTGCTGAAAAAACGGCTGGGCTTCACCACCAGCGCGCAACTCAATCAGCATGCCAGCCAATGGGCACCCTGGCGGGCCTATGCGGCCGTGCATGTCTGGCATCAACGTGAGGAGACACCATCATGATTCCCGGCTATCTGCTGTCGAGCCCGCTGGGCGATATCGCGCTGCGCGTCGAGGACGATGCGCTCACGGGCGTTTATTTCATCGGGCAAAAGCATTATCCCGAGCTGGTGATGATGCCCGATGATCCGCATGTCCCAAGCGTGGTGTGGCGAGCCCGGGAGCAACTGACCGAGTTCTTTCGCGGCGAGCGCCGGGTCTTCGATCTGCCACTGCGGATGCGCGGTACACCTTTTCAAGAGCAGGTCTGGCGCGAGCTGGCGCGCATTCCGTATGGGGAAATGATTTCCTACGCAGCGATGGCAAAGCGGATGGGGCTGACTCCTGGTCATTCCCGGGCGGTGGGCACCGCCAACGGCAGAAACCCGATCTGCATTATCGTGCCGTGCCACCGGGTGATTGGCGCAGGTGGCGACCTGACTGGCTACGCGGGCGGCATTGACCGCAAGCGCGCCTTGCTGGCACTGGAAAACGCCACCGGCATGCCGGATTTCGAATTCACGCTGGTGGGGCAGGCTTGAGTCGGGCTCAGCGGTTTTCAGGACTGGCTGTCACGCGTCTGCGCAAGCGACCGGTCGCATCAATCAAGCCGCAAGCCTGATGTTCAGCCAGCGCGAGGCTGGAGCAGGGCCGTGAAGGCCCGTGCACGGCGGGTGACTTCCTGAGTGGTTTCCGCGCCGAACAGCCCATGCACGACCGCCAGAAGGTCGGCGCCGTGTTCCACCAGTTGCGGGGCGTTTTCGAGGGTGATGCCGCCGATGACCGCGATGGGCAGGTGCACATTGGCGCGCACCTGAGCGATGAGGTCCAGCGGCACGGCAGGCGCGTTCGGTTTGGTCTGGGAAGTGAAGAATCGGCCGAACGCCACATAGGTGGCGCCGTCAGCCTTGGCCCGTTCGGCCAGTTCCAGCTTGCCGTGGCAGGTCGCGCCGACAATCGCCTTGTGGCCCAGCAGCGCCCGGGCATCCGGCAGCGAGCCGTCGGTCTGCCCCAGATGTACGCCAACGCCAAGACGAGCTGCCAGTTCCGCGTCATCGTTGATGATCAGCCGGGTCTTGTAGCGCTCACACAGCTTCAGCAATTCGGTCGCTTCGCGCAGGCGGCGCGACTCGTCGGCGGTCTTGTCCCGGTATTGCAACAGCGTTACGCCGCCGTCGAGGGCGGCTTCGACGTAAGACAGGAATTTGCCAGTCAGCAGTTGGCTGTCGGTAATGGCATACAGGCCACGTAGTTTCATGAATCGAGCCTCATGGCGGTGCGTTACGAGCAAAAATCCAGCGGCAGGCGACGTGGGACAAACTGTCCCTTGCCCAGCTGTTCGGCGTCACGCAGCGTTCTCCACGTGTAATCAAGGGCGGATTTCACCGCGCTGACCGTTTCTTCGCCTTGCGCCAGTCGCCCGGCCAGAGCACTGGCCAGCGTGCAGCCAGAGCCGTGATAACTGCCCGGCAGGCGCTCGCAGACAAACGTGTGCGTCTGCCCGTCACGGACATAGAGGCGATTGTGAATCTGCTGCTCGTCGCCATGCCCGCCGGTGATCAGCAGGTAGTGGCAGTAGGGCAGCAGCTTCTCGGCGCATTCGTCGGCTGTGCCTTCAGGCAGTTCGGCGAGGATCCGGGCTTCCGGCAGATTTGGCGTGGCGATCGTCGACAAGGGCAACAACCGCTCGCGCATGGCATAGCCGACTTCGTCCTTGCCCAGCCGTCCGCCACCGCCTGCCCGCAACACCGGGTCGCAGACCATCGGCAGGTGAGGGTTGGCTTGCAACAGTTCGACCACGGTACCGACCATGTCGAGCGAACCGAGCATGCCCAGCTTCACAGCGGCTACGCTGGAGTCATTCAGCACGGCATTGGCTTGGGCCAGAACCCAGTCACGGTCCAGCACGCGGAAATCGCTGACATTGACGGTGTCCTGCACCGTCAGCGCCGTGATGACCGGAGCGGCATGGCAGCCTTGGGCAAGCAGGGCTTCAATATCGGCCTGCATGCCGGCACCGCCACTAGGGTCGTGGCCGGAGAGGCAGAGGACAACGGGGCGGGAGCTATAGATATTCATGGTGCGCGAGCTTATCACTAAACCTTTCCGGGGCCGCCTGCCGATCCCGGTTTTTCTTGTCATCGCACCTGACGAACCGGGCAGTCCCGGTTCATGATTAAATCTGAAAAAAATTCATGTTTGGTCTGGAAAGGCCGAAATAGAGCCATTGCCTTGATTTTTAAAGCGATAGTGCCTTAACGCTATTAGCGGCTATGCTTCAGTGTTCTGAGACACTGCTCAATGGCGTACTCTTCGGGGGCCGCGGGCGGTTGTCGGATATCGGTCACACCTTTTCGCCTGTTTAGACTCATTAGCCTGTTTCAAGGATAGACATTGACAGGGCGTCGCCATCAATGGATGGAGTGGCCGCGACGACCGACCTTGGGGCTTTAATGCGCTATTTGCTAATCATTCTGGCTGTCTGGCTGCCCATGCTGGCTCATGCTGTCGAGTTTGATGAGAACACCCGGTTCCTGCCTCTGGGGCGAGCGATTCAGGTGTTCGAAGACCCGACCGGCAACGCGACGATCGACAGCGTGAGCTCCGAGGCGGGTGTGCGTGAGTTTCGGCCGTTGCAGACCAGCACCTTCAATGCCGGTTATTCGCGTTCGGCTTTCTGGCTGAAAGTGGACCTGCTGTATCGCCCCCGCACCGCCGATCAGCACACTGACTGGTTGCTGGAGCTGGCGTACCCGCCCATGGACCACATCGACTTCTACGCACCCGATGCGGTGGGGCGTCCGACACTGGTCTGGCAGACCGGCGACATGCTGCCGTTCGCCAGCCGCCAGTTCAAACAGAACAATTACCTGTTCCAGCTGGACATGCCACCCGGTCAGACGCGTACGGTATACCTGCGCGTCAAAAGCGAAGGATCGGTTCAGGCGCCGCTCAACCTCTGGTCAACCCATGCGTACCTGGAGGCTCAGCCCGCCCGTATCTACGTGTTCGGCGTAATTTATGGCGTACTGCTCGGGATGCTGGTCTACAACCTGTTCATTCTGGTCAGCGTGCGCGATCCCGATTACCTCTATTACATCCTCTATGTGGCGTCGTTCGGGCTGTATCAGATGTCGATCAACGGAGTGGCCATTGAGTACCTGTGGCCCGACAACCCTTGGTGGGCCAACGCATCGACACCGTTTCTGATGGCCATGGCGACCCTGTTCGCCTGCCAGTTCTCCCGCACCTTCCTCGGCACCCGTTGTCTTGCGCCATGGCTCGACCGGCTGCTGCTGGTGATGGTCGGTGTCGCAGCCGTGGTGATGGGCATTGCCCTGTTTCTCGGTTACGGCCCGGCCCTGCGCTCGGCGACCTATCTGGTTCTGGCGGCAACGCTGGTCATTTACGTAGCTGGCATCGTTGCCGTCTTGAAAGGCGAACGGGTCGGGCGGTATTTCGTGGTGGCCTGGTCGGTCTTCCTGGTCGGCGGGCTGATTTTCAGTCTGATGCTGTTTGGCAAGCTGCCCAATACGTTCCTGACGATGTATGCCTGCCATATCGGGGCCGTGCTGGAAATGGCGTTGCTGTCGATGGCGCTCGCCGATCGGATCAACCATGCCCGTCGGCAGCAGGCACAGACACTGCTGGCCGCCGGCAAGGATCTGGAACGCCTGAACCAGCAACTGGCGACCAGCAACCGCCTCAAGGATGAGTTCCTGGCCACGCTTACCCACGAATTGCGCACGCCCATGAACGGTGTGATCGGTTCGCTGGAGCTGATGCAGACCATGAACATGGGCGACGAGATGGAAATGTATCAACAGACTGCCGCCAGTTCCGCGCAGGACATGATGAGCATGATCAATGGCATCCTGACCCTCACCGAGCTGCAGGCCGGTGTGCTGTATGCCGACTGCGATGCGTTCAACATCGGCGAGCTGTTCAATCAGTTGCATGAGCGTTTCAGTGGCGCAGCGCATTCCAAGGCGCTGGGCCTGACATTCGACATCGACGACAAGCTTCCGCCTGCGGTTCGGGGCGACGCCGCCAAGTTGTACCAGTGCGTCGAGTGCCTGCTGGACAACGCCATCAAGTTCACCCGTGAAGGGGCGATCAAGGTGCGGGTCAGCGGTCTGCCGCAAGACCTGGAGCGCATGCGTCTGCGCATTGAAGTGATGGATACCGGCATCGGTTTCAGCCGTCTGGACGAGGTCAATCTGTATCAGCACTTCTTCCAGATCGATGGTTCGATGACCCGGCAATACGGCGGACTGGGCATCGGACTGGCAATCTGCCGCAAGCTGGTCGAACTGCAGGGCGGCGAGTTGAGCCATCGTTCCGAGCCGGGGCAGGGCAGTTGCTTCACGCTGAACCTGCCGATGTTGATGGCCATTCCCGGAGCGGTGCGCAAGACACCGCAAGTCAAAGCCCACTGGGGTATCTGAGTCGTTCAGAACAAGGCAAAAGCGCCGGTCATTCGGCGCGTACGGCACTTTTTAAACGCCGGGCGTTGAGCGCATGATTCGCTTCTGCCTATGAAACGTGCAGGGAGAACATGACTCATGAACCTGAATCAATTCGCCGAAACCCACGAAGTCACCAACCAGCCTCCGCCGCTCGACGGGGCTAACCTTTATCGTCTCGATCTGCCATTGCAGGAATGGAGCAAGCGCTATGGCGCGGGCTGGGCCGAGTCGCGCATCGACACTTACGGCGCGCTCGCAGGCGGGACGTTGATGGAGGCCGGTTTTCTGGCCAATCAGAACAAACCGGTGTTCGCCAGCCATGACCGCTACGGGCATCGCATCGATCTGATCGAATTTCACCCGGCTTATCACCAACTGATGAACACCGCTATCGAACACGGCATACCGTCGCTGCCCTGGACCGAGCCGCAGCCCGGCGCTCACGTGGCGCGAGCGGCCATGAGTTACCTGCACACTCAGGCCGACCCCGGCAGTGGCTGCCCGCTGACCATGACGTTCGCCAGCGTACCGGCGTTGCGCCTGCAGCCGGATCTGGCTGAGGTCTGGCTGCCCAAAGTGCTGTCCACGCAATACGACTCACGCAACATCGGCATCGCGCACAAGACCGGTGCCACCATTGGCATGGCCATGACTGAGAAACAGGGCGGCTCGGATGTGCGCAGCAATACCACCCGCGCCTGGCCGGTCGGCGCGGGCGGGCCGGGGCAGGCGTATGAACTGGTCGGGCATAAGTGGTTCTGTTCCGCGCCGATGTGCGATGCATTCCTCACGCTGGCGCAGACCGATAAAGGACTGAGTTGCTTTCTGCTGCCGCGCCACCGTCCTGATGACACGCGTAACGAGTTCTACATCCAGCGCCTGAAGAACAAGCTGGGCAACTGGTCCAACGCCTCCAGCGAGGTGGAGTTTCGCGGCGCGTTAGCGTGGATGATCGGCGAAGAAGGGCGCGGTGTGGCGACCATCATCGAAATGGTTGCCATGACTCGCTTCGATTGCATGATCGGTTCCAGCGCCTTGATGCGTCAGGCGTTGACCCAGGCCACTCACCACTGTGCGCATCGCACGGTCAGCGGTCGCCTGTTGGCCGAGCAGCCGCTGATGCAGAACGTACTCGCCGATCTGGCCCTTGAAAGCGAAGCCGCGTTGGCGCTGACCCTGCGCATGGGGCGCGCCCTGGATCGTCTGGACGACTCGCACGAAGCACGTTTCGTGCGTCTGGTGACGGCCGTGGGCAAATACTGGATCTGCAAGCGTGCCCCGGCAATGATCAACGAGGCCGCCGAATGCCTGGGCGGCGCAGGTTATGTCGAAGACAGTATTCTGCCGCGCCTGTACCGGGAAGCGCCGGTCAATTCGACTTGGGAAGGTTCGGGCAACGTGCAGTGCCTCGACGTACTGCGAGCGTTGTCCAGGGAGCCCGGCGTGCTCGATGCGCTGTTCGACGAGCTGGGTGACGGGCATGGCGACCGGCGTCTGGCCGTGCACATCGACACGTTGAAAAACGCCTTCACTGACCTGAGTGACATCCAGTACCGCGCCCGGCAATTAACTGAAGACATCGCCGTTGCCTTGCAGGCGAAACTGCTGCTCGAAGCCGGTAATGCAGCGGTCAGCGACGGATTCATCGCTGGCCGGATCGCCGCCGGTGGCCGCGTGTATGGCGCATTGCCGCGAGGCGTCGATGTCGAAACATTGGTGGCCAGGGCTTCGCCACAGGTGGCATGAGCACGCGAACCCGTTACGATGCAGGTCTGCAAGTTCAGACAGGACATGAAACGTGACTCAAGCCTTTGTTGTTGTAGACACCGCCGAGCAGGCTGTTGAGCGGCTCGCTGAACTGCACGAACGTGCGACCAGCGCGTTGAGCCAGGCGCTCAAGCGTTACCTGAAAGACCGCGTTGAACCCAGCGCCGAAGAGCGGGCGCAGTTCCGCTACCCCGAATTGCGCCTCAACTACGAGTGCCACGGCGAAGTGCCGACCACCACGCGCGCCTACGCCAAGGTCCAGTTGCCCGGCGCCTACAGTGTCACCGTCACGCAGCCCAAGGCGTTTCGCAAATACCTGCTGGAGCAGCTCGGCCCGTTGATGAACGACTTCACCGTGACGGTCGAAGTCGGCATGAGCGAACAGAACATCCCTTATCCGTATGTCGTCGAGCAGGGCGATGAACTGGCCGGCTCCGGCGTGACCGCTGCGGCGCTGGCGCGGGTATTCCCCAGCACTGACCTGTCGGCGGCGACCGATGGCATTGCCGATGGGCTTTACGACTGGGCCAATGTCGATCCGCTGCCACTGGCGTTGTTCGACGCGGCACGCGTGGACTTCTCGCTGCGGCGTCTGGTGCATTACACCGGCAGCGACTGGCGGCACGTACAGCCTTGGATTCTGCTGACCAACTATCACCGCTATGTCGATCAGTTCATCCTGCATGGCCTGGAAAAACTGCGTGACGATCCGCGTTTCGTGCGCATGGTTCTGCCGGGCAACGTCGTGGTCGACAAGAGCATGGGCTATGACGAGGCTCAGGCCATCGTCGCCAGCGTGGTCTGGCACCGTTATCAAATGCCGGCCTATCACCTGATCGCCGAAGACGGTCACGGCGTGACGCTGGTCAATATCGGCGTCGGCCCGTCCAACGCCAAGAACATCACCGACCACCTCGCGGTGCTGCGTCCGCATTGCTGGCTGATGATCGGCCATTGCGGCGGCCTGCGTCAGTCCCAGACCATTGGCGACTACGTACTGGCCCACGCCTACATGCGTCGCGACGGGATTCTGGATCGCGTATTGCCACCGCACATTCCGATCCCCGCGCTGGCCGAAGTGCAACTGGCCCTGCAGGAGTCGGCCGCGCAGATCACCGGCGAGCGCGGTGAAGAGCTCAAGAAGCGCCTGCGCACCGGCACCGTGCTCACGTACGACGATCGCAACTGGGAATTGCGCTGGGCGCAGGAACGACCGCTGATCAATCTGTCTCGCGCCGTGGCGGTGGACATGGAAAGCGGCACCATTGCTGCTCAGGGTTATCGCCTGCGGGTGCCGTATGGCACGCTGCTCTGTGTGTCCGACAAGCCGCTGCACAGTGAGATCAAGCTGCCGGGCTCGGCCAACGCGTTCTATGAGCGTGCGGTCAGTCAACACCTCAAGATCGGCATCGCGGCGCTGGACCTGCTGCGCACCGAGCTGAATTCGCTGCACTCGCGCAAACTGCGCAGCTTTGACGAACCGCCGTTCCGTTGATTGCGATTGGTATTTGCAGAAAGGGCCACTAAAGTGGCCCTTTCTGTTTTCCGATTGCCGAACTCTCATGCCCCGCACACCGCGTCCTACTTCCCGCCGTCCTTCCTCCAGCCCGTCAGGCGCGCCCCGTCGCGTCGCCAAAGCGCCGCCCGCCGAGCCGAAACTGGTGCTGTTCAACAAGCCTTTCGACGTATTGACCCAGTTCAACGACGAGCAGGGCAGGGCGACGCTCAAGGATTTCATCAAGATCCCCGGCATCTATCCGGCAGGCCGTCTGGACCGTGACAGCGAAGGGCTATTGCTGCTGACCAACGACGGGCAACTACAGGCGCGCATTGCCGACCCGAAACATAAACTGGCCAAAACCTATTGGGTGCAGGTCGAGGGTGAACCGAGCGAGGCGCAGTTGCAGCAGTTGCGTGATGGCATTGAGCTCAATGATGGCCCGACCCTGCCCGCCGAAGCCCGACAGATCGATGAGCCAGACCTGTGGCCACGCAACCCGCCAGTGCGTTTTCGCAAAAGCGTGCCGACTCACTGGCTGGAACTGGTGATCAAGGAAGGTCGCAATCGTCAGGTGCGGCGCATGACTGCCGCCGTCGGGCTGCCGACCTTGCGGCTGGTGCGGGTCAGAATCGGTGACTGGACACTCGACGGGCTGGATCAGGGTGAGTATCGCGAAGTGCCCGCCAGGCTGTAGCGACGCCGATCATCCCGTCAGCCTGTTTCGAGCCAGGCGATGATCAGGCTTTTGATCACGAACGCCATCACGCCCACGCCCAGGACCGAGCACAGGATGAGCGTGCCATGGCGGCCCGCCCCGGATTTCTTCGCCAGATCCCAGACGATGAACGCCATGAAGCCGACCAGCAGGGTAATCAGCGCGCTCAGCATCCATTGTTCGAACAGCGCGGGGTCCATTGAGGGCCGACCGATCAGTTGCGCAGATGGACCAGCGGCATCTCGGTGCTGGCCAGAACCTGATTGAGTACGAAGCTCGAACGCACGCTGGTCACACCTTCGATACGGGTCAGGTGCCCCAGCAGCAGTTTCTGGTAATGGTCCATGTCAGGCACCACGACTTTCAGCTGATAGTCCGCTTCCATACCGGTTACCAGGCTGCATTCGAGTACCTGAGGCAGGTTGCGGATCTGCTGCTCGAAGTTCTCGAAACGCTCGGGTGTGTGGCGGTCCATGCCGATCAGCACGTAGGCCGTCAGGTTCAGGCCCAGCTTCTTGCGATCCAGCAAGGCCACCTGTTGCACGATGTAACCGTCGTCTTCCAGTTGCTTGACCCTGCGTGAGCACGGTGAAGGCGACAGACCTATGCGTTCCGCCAATTCCTGGTTGGAGATGCGTGCGTCCCGTTGCAATTCGGCCAAAATGCTCAAGTCGTATCTGTCCAGCTTGCTCACGATGTACCCCTTTATGAGTTCGATTGCGCAGGATTATTCATCTGAAGGCAAAAATTGCGCAAGTGATGTTTTATCGAGCAACATTAGCAATCCTCTGCCAACGCCGCAGGCCTATTCTTTTAACCAGAATCACTGCCCGGACACAGCGTCCAGCGCGACTCGCCGAATCAGGCCAGTTGCGGCCTCCCACCCAACCGGGTGCGCCAGGCCCCCGGGCTACATACTGTCCACAAGACGGCATGAGGTGAGCCGGCGTCAAAAGCGTCGAGCCAGGACGAAGTATCCCAAGGGGGCCATCTGGCCCCCTTTTCTTTGCGTCCTGA
The DNA here is from genome assembly GCF_002087235.1 of Pseudomonas floridensis. GTDB lineage: Bacteria > Pseudomonadota > Gammaproteobacteria > Pseudomonadales > Pseudomonadaceae > Aquipseudomonas > Aquipseudomonas floridensis. The sequence continues at coordinate 27,082 of NZ_MUIO01000116.1, forward strand.
TAAAGTGCGCAGAACGGCGCATCGCTATGACAGTCTTAATATCGTCCATCCGCGCTCTAGTGAGGAAAGCATGAAATCTGGCATCTGGCAGTTCGCGGGTTTAAGTCTGTTGTGCCTGAGTATCAGCGCCCATGCGATGGCCGACGAGCGTGACGACTCCCCGCGAAACGAATTGCGCGGCAGCTCCAATGACAATGGGCAACAACGCCAGCTTCAGCAGCAGCAACAACAGCGCTTTCAGCAGCAGGAAATTCAGCAGCGCCAGATTCAGCAGCAACAGAACCAGCAGCGCAATATCCAGCGCGAGCAACAGCAGCAGATCTACCAGCAGCAGAATAACCAGCAGCGCCAGATCCAGGAGCAGCAGAATCAGCAGCGGCAGGTTGAGCGCCAGCAGCAACAGCAGATTCAGCAGCAGGAACTGCAGCAGCGCAATGTCGAGCGTCAGCAGCAACAGCAGATCAACCAGCAGCAGCGCGAGCAACAGCGCCAGATTCAGCAACAGCAGAATCAGCAGCGCCAGCAGCAGCAACAGTTGAGGCAAAGCCAGGACAATCTGCCGATCCAGAGCGGTCCGCGGGAAGCCTGGCAAACCCAGCCGCCGCGTCAGGGCTACTATCAGGACATTCCGCGCGGCGGCAACCGCAACTGGTCGGCCGGCAACGGCAGGCCGGATAACCGCTGGGACGGTCGTCCTGACGGACATGGCAACGGTTGGGGCCCGGGACCGCGCTATCGTCCGGGCTACGCCATCGACCGTGTGCCTGGTGGTTATTCACGCATTCCGTATCGCGGGCAGGATTATTTCTATTCCGAAGGTTACTGGTATCGCCCGCAGGGTCCACGCTATGTGGTCGTGACGCCGCCTTACGGGGCCCGCGTGCGCAGCCTGCCGTCGTATTCCCAGGAAGTCTGGATCGGCAGCAGCTTGTTGTTTCTGGCCGCTGGCGCGTATTACACGTATCAACCTGACACCCAAGAGTACGTGGTGGTCAATCCGCCGCAGAACGAAACGGTGTATTCGGCACCTGTTCAGCAGCAAGGCAGCGACTACGATCCGGTGGCCTATCCCCTCAACGGTCAGAGTCAGCAGCAAGTCGAACTGGACCGTTATCAATGCTACCGCTGGGCCGCTGAACAGAGCGGTTTCGATCCGGCGAATATCACCGCCCAGCCTCAGCCTGAAGTCGTCGACCTGTATCGACGTTCAATGGGGGCCTGCCTGGCCGGACGCGGTTACAGAGTCAATTAAAGCTGATCAGGCGCGCGCCTGCTTCACCACTTCCTGAGGGTCGGCGTGCACCAGCACTTCGGCTTTCGGGTATTGCGCATGGATGGCATCGGCCGCCTGATCGCACAGCGTGTGGGCGACTGACAGGGTCAGTTCGCCCGGCAATTCCAGATGCAGTTGCACGAACCAGTGGTTGCCGGAAATCCGCGTGCGCAGATCATGCGCGCCCAACACGCCAGGCACATTGCACGCCAGTTCGAGCATGTGCGTGCTGACGTCGCTGGGCAGTTCTTCATCCATCAGCACCGACACCGTTTCCCGTGCGATCTGAAAGGCGCTCCACAGAATGTAGATCGCGATACCCAGGCCGAAATACGCATCCAGTTGCTGCCAGCCGAAGTAAGCCAGCGTAAGTGCTACCAGGATGCTGGCGTTGAGCAGCAGGTCAGAGCGGTAGTGCAGCGAGTCGGCACGAATCGCCGCAGAGCCGGTGCCCTTGATCACTCGGCTTTGCAGAGTCAGCAGCGCGAGTGTCAGCGCAATGGACACCACCATCACGATCATGCCCAGCAATGGCGCTCCCAGCGGCTCCGGGTTTTGAATACGCTGTACCGCCTGAAAGGCAATCAACACGCCACTGACACCGATAAACAGCGCCTGCGCCATGCCCGACAGCGCTTCCGCCTTGCCGTGACCGTAACGGTGATCGTCATCGGCCGGGCGCAGCGCGTAATGCACCGCCAGCAGATTGAGGAAAGACGCCGCGCCATCGAGCAGCGAATCGGTCAG